>NZ_JBWKJU010000006.1:0-369572 GCF_056432025.1 Streptomyces sp. NPDC045695 | reverse complement strand
ACGTGCACACAGTCCGCAAACAAGACACCGCGAAACCGAAAGCGAAGAAGTCCACGACTCCTCGCCCACGCCGCAAGGGTTAAAGATCAAGCTAGCCCTCGTTTCCGCCCCCGAGGACCGTCTCGACGGTGTCGGCCTCCTCCGCGCTCTTGTCCGGGCGGTGCCTGAGCACGCGTGCGAAGCGCAGGGCCACCCCGGCCGGGTAGCGCGGGGAGCGCTGGAGGCCGTCGTAGGCGATCTCCACCACCAGTTCGGGCCGCACGCGTACGGTGAAGCCGTCGTCCGAGGTGGCGAGCGCGCGCAGCGCCCCCGTCTGCCAGCGCAGCATCTCGTCGGTGAGTCCCTTGAAGGTCTTGCCGAGCATGGCGTACGTACCGTCCGCGGCCCGCGCCCCGAGGTGCAGGTTCGACAGCAGTCCGGTGCGCCGCCCGTGGCCCCATTCGGCGGCGAGGACCACCAGGTCCAAGGTGTGCACCGGCTTGACCTTCAGCCAGTGTTTGCCGCGCCGTCCGGCGGCGTAGGGCGAGTCGAGCCCCTTCACCATGACTCCCTCGTGGCCGCGGCGCAGGGTCTCGGCCCAGAACTCCTCGGCGAGGGCCGCCTGCGCCTGCGGGTCCTCCACCGCGAGGCGGCGGACCCGGGCGCTCTCGGGCACGAGCGCGGCGAGGGCCTCGTACCGCTCGCGGACCGGGCGGTCGAGGAGGACCGCGTCGCCCGAGGCCAGGATGTCGAAGAAGTAGGGGACGACCGGCAGCGTCCGCCGGGCGGTCTCGACGTCCAGCCGGGAGCCGACGCGGCTCGCGATCTCCTGGAAGGGGACGGGGCGGCCGTCCGCCGTCCGGCCGATGACCTCGCCGTCGAGGATGAACCGCTCCCCCGGCAGCGACCGGGCCAGTTCCGTCACTTCCGGCAGCCGCTGGGTGATCTCGTCCAGGGAGCGCGTGAAGACCCGTACGCCGTCGCCGTCGCGGTGGACCTGTACCCGGATCCCGTCGAGCTTCTCCTCCACCGCGCACGGCCCGACGGTGGCGAGGGCCTCGGCGACGGAGGAGGCGGTGGCCGCCAGCATCGGCTGCACGGGCTGCCCGACGCGCAGGGCGACGGAGCCCAGCGCCGCCGCCCCTTCGGCGAGCACCGCCGCCGCGACCCGCAGCAGCGAGCCGTCCAGCATCACCGCCCGGCGCAGCTGCGCGGCCGGGACTCCGGCCGCGGCGGCCACGCCCTCCAGGGCCACCGCGTCGAGCGCGCCCTGGCGCACCTCGCCGGACAGCAGGCGGCGCAGGAACGCCTGCTCGGGCTCGGTGGCCGCGCCCAGCAGGGCGTCGAGGACGCGGCGCCGCCGGGCCGCGGAGCCGGGGCCGGCCACGGCGGCGAGCTCGGTCACGGCCGCGTCGACCGCGCGGACGGTCAGGGTGGGTTCCCGGGCCGGTTCGGTCTCCTGGCCGAGGGCGCGCCAGCCGACGCCCGGGCGGCCCTGCGGGAGGCGTCCGGCGAGGTAGGAGACGACCAGGCCGGCCTCCTCGGGGGGCGCGGCGGCGAAGAGCTCCGCGAGCAGGGCGGTCTTGCGGGACCGGGCGGAAGTACCGGCGATCTCGCGGGACACGCGCACGACCTCGGCCAGCAGCATGGGGCCATCCTCCCGCCGACCCGCGCGCGGCGCAGGTCGGCGCTCGTACCGCGACCGCGGTACACACGGACGGCGGTGTACGCCTGCAGAAGGGCGGGACATGCCCCTCCGGGCGTCTAGGGTTCCCCGTATGAAGATCCGAATGCCCCGGCGCCGCCGAGACCGCCTCCTCGCGGGCGCCGCCGCGCTCGCCGTCGTCGCGGGAGCCGGTACGTGGACGGCCGCGGCCGTCGGCGGCGATGCACGGCCCGTGCACCGCGAGGACCGCGTGATCGACATGCCCGACGTCGGCATCGACACCTCGTACTTCACCGGCGGCGTCACCGGCGACGGGAAGAAACGACCCGCTGTGCTCCTCGGGCACGGCTTCGGCGGCAGCAAGACCGACGTCCGCGAGCAGGCCGAGGAGCTGGCCCGCGACGGATACGCCGTCCTGACGTGGTCGGCGCGCGGTTTCGGCGCCTCCGGCGGCCGGATCGGCCTGAACGACCCCGAACACGAGATCAAGGACGTCTCCCGGCTCATCGACTGGCTGGCGACCCGCCCCGAGGTGCAGCTCGACGCGGCCGGCGATCCGCGCGTCGGCGTGACCGGGGCCTCCTACGGTGGGGCGGCCGCGCTGCTCGCCGCCGGCCACGACCGGCGCGTGGACGCGATCGCCCCGCAGATCACCTACTGGAACCTCGCGGACTCCCTCTTCCCGAACGGCGTGTTCAAGAAGCTGTGGTCCGGCATCTTCTTCACCACCGGCTCCTCCGGCGGAATGGGGCAGCAGGCCCGGCCGGCCCCCCGGCAGGAGCCGCCCGCCGCCCCCGGCTGCGGGCGGTTCGAGCCCGAGCTCTGCGCGATGTACGAACGCGTCGCGGTGGCCGGGAAGCCCGACCCCGAGGCCGTCGCGCTGCTGGAACAGCGCAGTCCTTCGGCCATCGGCGGCAAGATCAAGGTCCCGGCCCTCATCGTGCAGGGCCAAGGCGACTCGCTCTTCCCGCTGGACCAGGCCGATGCGATGGCCAGGGCCATCGCGGCCAACGGCGCGCCCGTGTCCGTGGACTGGGCGGCCGGCGGCCACGACGGCGGCATGCGCGAGGCGGACCGGGTCGAGGCCCGGGTGACGGCCTGGTTCGACCGCCACCTCAAGGGCGACGGCGGCGCGGACACCGGCCCGGCGTTCCGGGTCTCGCGCTCCGGCGGCATCGACTCCACGGACGGCGAGGTGAAGCTGCGCGGCGCGAGCGGCGATGAGTACCCCGGGCTCACGGCGGGGCCGCGGGAGTTCGCCCTCGCGGGAGGGGAGCAGAGCTTCGCCAATCCGGCGGGCGGCGCGCCGCCCGCGCTGTCCTCGCTGCCCGGCGTCGGCGGGCAGCTCGCCGCGTTCGGAGCGGGCCTCTCGCTGGACTTCCCCGGGCAGAACGCCGGCTTCCAGTCGGCGCCGCTGGCCGAGGACCTACGGATCACCGGGACCCCGACCGTCACCCTGAACGTGAGGTCGACGGCTGCGGACGGTTCGGCCGTGCTGTTCGGCAAGGTGTACGACGTGGGGCCCGACGGGCAGCAGCAGGTGCTGCCCAACCAGCTCGTGGCCCCGGTGCGGGTGGAGAACGCGCAGCAGGGTGTGCGCGTGGAGCTGAGGCTGCCCGCGATCGACCACTCCGCCCCGGCCGGGCACTGGCTGCGGCTGGTGGTCGCCGCCACCGATCTCGGCTACGCGACCCCGGCCGCACCGGCCACCTACACCGTCGCGGTGGAGGGTCCCCTGGCCGTGCCCGTCGCGGCCGGGGTACGGACCGCCGCGGCGGGCCTGCCCGCCTGGACCTGGTGGCTGCCGCTGGGCGCGGTGGCGCTGGCCGCGGCGCTGCTCGGCGTCCGGCGGACCGGGCGGGGCGGCGCGGGGACCGGGGGCGCGCGGGCCGGCGTACCGCAGCCGCAGGCCGCGCTGTCGGACGTACCGCTGGAGATCACGGGGCTGACGAAGCGGTACGCGAAGGCGCAGGACCGCTACGCCGTGCGGGACTTGTCGTTCCGGGTGGAGAAGGGGCAGGTGCTCGGGCTGCTCGGGCCCAACGGAGCCGGCAAGACCACCACCCTGCGGATGCTGATGGGCCTGATCTCGCCGGACGCCGGGGAGATCAGGGTGTTCGGGCACGCGGTGCGCGCCGGAGCGCCGGTGCTGTCGCGGGTCGGGGCCTTCGTGGAGGGCGCGGGCTTCCTGCCGCACCTGACGGGCCGGGCGAACCTGGAGCTGTACTGGCAGGCCACCGGCCGCCCGGCCGAGGACTCGCACATGGCCGAGGCCCTGGAGATCGCCGGGCTCGGCGACGCGCTGGAGCGGGCGGTGCGCACGTACTCGCAGGGCATGCGCCAGCGGCTCGCGATCGCGCAGGCGATGCTCGGGATGCCGGACCTGCTGATCCTCGACGAGCCGACGAACGGTCTGGACCCGCCGCAGATCCGGGAGATGCGGGACGTGATGATCCGCTACGCGGCGGGCGGGCGGACGGTCATCGTCTCCAGCCACCTGCTGTCGGAGGTGGAACAGTCCTGTACGCACCTGGTGGTGATGGACCGCGGGCAGCGGGTGGCGGCGGGTGAGGTCGCCGAGATCACCGGTGGCGGGGACACCCTGCTGGTGACGCTGGCGGAGCCGGTGGACGGGGCGGGCCTGGAGAAGGTGACGGCGCTGGAGGGAGTGGCCTCGGTGGCGGCCACCGATGACGGGCTGCTCGTACGGCTGGAAGGGGCGACGGCCGCGTGGCTGATCGCCGAACTCGTACGGCTGGAGGTGCCGGTGACCGGAGTGGGGCCGCACCGGCGGCTGGAGGACGCGTTCCTCGCCCTGATCGGAGGTCCGGCATGACCGCGGTGCAAGAGGTGGCTCCGGGCTACCGGGCCGGCCGTACGCTTCCCCTGCGGGTGGAGGCCCTGCGGCAGTGGCGCCGGCGGCGGACGCTGGTGATGGGCGGGGTGCTGGCCGCGCTGCCCTTCGTCCTGGTGTTCGCGTTCGCCGTGGGGGGCGGTCCGGGCAGCCGCAGCGGCGGGAACGGCCGGATCACCCTCGTCGACTCGGCCACGGCCTCGGGCGCGAACTTCGCCGTGACCTGCCTGTTCGTTTCGGCCGGCTTCCTGCTGGTGGTGCCGGTGGCGCTGTTCTGCGGGGACACGGTGGCGTCGGAGGCCAGCTGGTCCTCGCTGCGCTACCTGCTGGCCTCGCCGGTGCCGCGGGCGCGGCTGCTGTGGAGCAAGCTGGTGGTGGCGCTGGGCTTCAGTCTGGCGGCGATGGTGCTGCTGCCGGTGGTGGCGCTGGCGGTGGGCACGGCCGCGTACGGATGGGGGCCGCTGAAGCTTCCGACGGGCGGGGTGCTGGCGACCGCGGACATCGTGCCGCGCCTGGCGCTGGCGGTGGCCTTCGTCTTCGTGTCGCAGCTGGTGACGGCGGGCCTCGCCTTCTGGCTGTCCACGCGGACGGACGCGCCGCTGGGGGCGGTGGGAGGGGCGGTCGGGCTGACGATCGTCGGCAACGTGCTGGACGCGGTGACGGCGCTCGGCTCCTGGCGGGAGTTCCTGCCGGCGCACTGGCAGTTCGCGTGGGCGGACGCGTTGCAGCCGCAGCTGGAGTGGGGCGGGATGGTCAAGGGGGTGGTGGTGTCGGTGTCATACGCGCTGGTCCTGTTCGCCCTGGCGTTCAGGGGGTTCTCCCGTAAGGACATCGTGTCGTAAATCGATGGGGGGCGTCCTCCTTAGTCCCTAGAGTGCGGGCGTGGAGATCACCTACCGGCGTTTCGTCCCCTCCGAGGCCGATGACCTCGTCGACTTCCTGACCGGAGACAGTTGGCCGTTCCACGGCGCGGCCGTCGTCGAACCGGATCAGGCGCGGCGGTGGGTTGCGGACGGCCGCTACTGCGGCGAGGGGAACAGGGCGTTCTGGATCACCAGGGGTGACGACGCGCTGGGACTGATCCGCCTGATGGACCTGGGTGACGACACACCGGTGTTCGACCTGCGGATCGGTTCCCCGTACCGGGGTCTGGGCGTCGGCTCCCGGGCCCTGAACTGGCTGACGGGGTACCTGTTCACCGAGTTCCCTCTGATCCGGCGTATCGAGGGCACCACACGCCAGGACAACGTGGCGATGCGCCGCACCTTTCGGCGGTGCGGGTACGTCAAAGAGGCGCACTACCGGGACGGATGGCCGGCGGCCGGCGGAGCGGTGCACGACGCGGTCGGATACGCGATCCTGCGCCGGGACTGGCTCACCGGTACGGCGACGGCCCCCGACTGGAACGACGAGGACGCGTGGGCCTGAGCAGCGGCGCTGCGCCCCGGACGCGCGCGGCCGGGAACGGCACCTGCTCGGCGGAGGTGCTCCCAGCCGGGCCTCAGTCCGGGTTCACGACCGCGGTGCGGCCGAGGTCGGGCCGGTCGCGCAGTGGGAGTTCGGTGCCGGGGTGCTCCAGTTCGAGGACGATGATCTCGTTCTCGCCGTCCTGCCACAGGGGTCCGGGGGCGTAGAGGGTGCGCTGGGGGCCGCGCGGGGTGTCGTAGTGGCCGAGGAGGAAGCCGTTCAGCCAGATCAGGCCGGTCCCCCAGCCCGAGACGTCGAGGAAGGCGTCGGCCGGGCCCTGCCCGGGCGCGTGGGTGAAGCGGTGGAAGGCGGGCTTTCCGGTCGGCGGGGCTGGGGCGGGCCCGGTGTCCTCGCCGGCCCCGGACCAGTCGAGCCCGCTCAGGTCCGTGAGCGGCAGCGGCCGGATCTCCCACTCGAACAGATGCTGGTGGCCGTGGCGTACGCCGCGCCAGATGCCCTTGCGGTCGTCGAGGAGCGGTCCGTAGTTGACCCGTCCCTGAGCCCGGACGAGTACGTCGAGGACCACGCCCGTCCCGCCGACCGCCAGGTCGATCCCCGTGTCGGGGGCGTTGCGGTCCAAGGCGCCGAGCGGCTCTCCGTCGGCGAAGAGGTACGCGCGGTCGCCGAGGCCGTCGATCCTGACGGGCACGGCCGGCCGCGGGCCGGTGATGGTGGTGCGGTAGTGGATCAGGCCGTGGCTCTGTCCGAGCCGCTCCATGGACTCCGGGGCCGCGCGCAGCAGGGGCGGGCCGCCGAGCAGGTCGAGGGCGTCCAGCAGCGCGCTGGTGCCCGCGGGAGTGGCGAGGGCGGGGGTGATCCGGGGCGGCGGCTCGGGGAGCGGCCCGTCGGGCAGGGGCACGTACCGGCCGATGACCTCGCGCAACGCGTGGAACTTAGGGGTGAGTTCACCGGCCTCGCCGATGGGCGCGTCGTAGTCGTAGCTGGTGACGGTGGGCTGGTAGCCGGGGTCCCCCGGGTGGGAGCCGGTGTGGTTGGCGCCGGCCCAGAAGCCGAAGTTGGTGCCGCCGTGGGCCATGTAGAGGTTGACGGAGGCGCCGGTGGCGAGGAGTTCGTCGAGCGCCTCGGCCGTGTCCTGCGCGACGCGGACGTGGTGCTCCTCGCCCCAGTGGTCGAACCAGCCGATCCAGAACTCCATCGCGGTGAGGGGGCCGGTCCGCTCGTAGCGGCGCAGGGCGGCGAGGCGTTCGGCGGGCCGGGCACCGAAGGTGGCGGTGGCGAGCCGGCCGGGGACCCTGCCGCCCTGGAGCATGGCGTCCTCGGGACCGTCGGCGGTGAACAGCAGGCAGTCCACGCCCCGTTCGACGAGGGCCCGCTCCAAGTGGGCGCGGTAGCGGGTGTCGTTGCCGTACGAGCCGTACTCGTTCTCGATCTGCACGGCGACCACGGGCCCGCCCCGGCTCGCGAGCAGCGGCAGCAGTTCGGGGACGACCAGGTCGTACCAGCCGTCCACCTCGGCCTCGAAGCGCGGGTCGGAGCACCGCAGGTGGAGCCCGTCGACGGCGAGGAGGCGGGCGGGCAGGCCGCCGAAGTCCCATTCGGCGCAGATGTAGGGGCCGGGGCGCACGATGGCGTCGAGGCCGAGGTGCTGGGCGGTGCGCAGGAAGCGGCGGAGGTCGCGCCAGCCGGTGAAGTCGGCCTTGCCGGGGGAGGTCTCGTGGAAGTTCCAGGGGACGTAGGTGTCCACGGTGTTCGCGCCGAGGGCGCGCAGGCGCCGCAGCCGGTCCTCCCAGAGGTCGGGGTGGACCCGGAAGTAGTGCAGGGCCCCGGAGACGATGCGGTGGGGGCGTCCTGCCCGCCGGAATCCGTCCTGGTCCTGCGTGAGCATGCGCGGACTCCCGGGAGACGTCGAGCTGCCGTGGTGTGCGGGACGCCGCCGAATATATGAACGTGCCGTCCGCGCCGTCAATGACCGGTCATCGCCGGTCGAGCCGGCAGGCTCTCCAAGTACGCCCGGCCTGCGGCGAGTTGCCCCGGCAGTTCGGCGGCGTCCGGGTACCAGCGCTTCTCGTACTCCCAGCAGAGCCAGCCGTCGGGCGCCGCCGTGGCCACCGCCTCGGCCAGGGGCAGCGCTCCGGCGCCGAGCTGGACAGGGGTGAGGTCGTGCGCGGACCGCACGTCCTTGACCTGTACGTAGCCCAGGTGCGCGGCCAGGGCGCGTCGGGAAGCGGCGGGGGGCTCACCGCCCAGCCAGGTGTGCAGCACGTCCCACAGCGCGCCGACGGACGGATGCGCGACCGCGTCGAGCACCCGGGCGGTCGCGGCCGCCGTGCGGTGGGAGTCGTGGGTCTCCAGCAGGATCCGCACGCCGTGGCGCTCGGCGAAGGGTGCGGCGGCCAGCAGCCGGCGCACGGCATTGCCGTCGGCGGCCTCCTGCGGCAGGTCCCCGCCGCCCGGGAAGACCCGTACGCAGGGGGCCTGGAGATCGGCGGCGAGCCGGACCAGCGCGCGCAGTTCGGCGAGGACCGGTTCGTCGGCGCCGGGAGCCGCCACCCTCGCGTAGCCCGCGACCGCGAGGACGGCGACGCCCGCGGCGGTGAGGGTCCGCAGTGCGGCGGCGCGTGCGCCGGCCGGGCTGCCGGGGTGCAGGGGTTCCTCGGGGTGGGCCCGCAGCTCGATGCCCTCGAACCCGTGGGACGCCGCGAGGGCGGCGGCGCGGTCGAGCGGCGCGCCCGGCAGGCCGAGCGTGGAGAAGGCGTATCTCACGGGCGGCTCCCACAGTCCCCATCATCATGCCAGGGCGGTGACAGTCATGGCCCAAGCGTGACATAGCGTGCCCTGCATGGATCAGGAGCACATGGCCGGGGCGGCCGGGGGCGACGAGGGCCCGGGCACGGGCGCGGCCAGGCGGCGCTTCCTCGCCCTCGCGACGGGGGCGGCCACGGCTGCCGGAATCGGAGCCGTGGCCGGCTGCGCGGGCGGGGACGGCGGCGCGGACGGGCAGGGCGGGAAGGGCGGGGAGCGGGCCGACGGGTCCGCGAAGCCCGGCGGCGAGCCCTCGGCGGCGGCCGGCCACGGCTTCGACGTCACGGCCGAGAACGCGCGCCCCGGCCATGGCGACTGGCCGGTGACCAAGGCCGGTCCGGCGCGCGCCATCGAGGGCTTCGCGGACAAGGTCAGCGTCCTTCCGGGCGAGTCCTTCGGGCTGCACGTGTCGACCACCGCCCCGCGGTTCACCGTCTCCGCCTACCGGATGGGCTGGTACGGCGGCGCCCGGGCCCGGCTGGTGTGGCGTTCCGAGGCGCTGCCCGGGGCCCGCCAGCCGGAGCACACGGTGGACCCCGCCACCCGGACGGTGCGCACGCGGTGGACCCGTACCACCACGGTCGAGACCAAGGACTGGCCGGAGGGCTGCTACCTGCTGCGGCTCGACGCGCAGGGCGGCGAGGGCCAGCGCTTCGTGCCCGTCACCGTCCGGTCGGCCGCCACGGCCGGACGTACCGTCGTGGTCAACGCGGTGGCCACCTGGCAGGCCTACAACCGGTGGGGAGGCTACGGCAGCTACGACGGCCCCAGCGGCGGCTACGCCTCGCGCTCCCTGTCCGTGAGCTTCGACCGGCCCTACGAGTACGACGACGGCGCGGGCCTGTTCCTGACGTACGAGGCCCCGCTGCTCGCCCTCGCCGAGCGGCTCGGCATACCCCTGGCCTACGCGACCACCACCGACGTGGCCCGGGAGAAGCGGCTGCTGGAGGGGGCGGCGGCCGTGCTCTCGCTCGGCCACGACGAGTACTGGTCGCCGGAGCAGCGGGCCCACGTCACGGCCGCGCGCGACGCCGGGACCAACCTCGCGATCCTCGGCGCGAACTGCTGCTACCGGCGGATCCGGCTGGAGCCCTCCGACCTGGGGCCGGACCGCACGCTGGTCTGCTACAAGTCCTCCTACGCGCAGGATCCGGGGTTCAAGCGGGGCCATCCGGCGACCGTGGACTTCCGATCGGCGCCCGGTGCGGACCCGGAGAGCTCGCTGCTCGGCGTGATCTACGACGGCTATCCGGTGGACGCCCCCTACGTGGTGACCCACCCGGGCCACTGGCTGTTCGAAGGCACCGGCGCGCGGGCCGGCGACCGCTTCGCGCACCTGGTCGGGGTGGAGTACGACAAGGTCGACACCGGTTTTCCGACACCCCGGCCGATCGAGATCCTGGCCCACTCCCCCGTGGTGTGCGAGGGCCGTCCCAGCCACCAGGACACGGCGTACTACACGGCGCCGAGCGGGGCTGGGGTGTTCGCGACCGGCACGATGCGGTGGGTGGAGGCCCTGGACGCCACCGGCGACGGCGCCGGCGGCGCCCACCACGGGATGGACGCACGGGCCGGGGCCCTGACCACGCGGGTGACGGAGAACCTGCTGCGGGTGTTCGCGGCGGGACCGGCGGGCCGGACCCACCCGGCGCAGGACAACGTCCGCGCCGTGTACGGGAGTTCGTGAGGCCCCGGGGTGGAGCTGATCACCCGCCCGTGCCGCTACCCGTAGACGATGTTCGGCGCGCCCGTGTCCGGGTGGACCCCGATGCGGGTGCGCACCCCGTACACCTCGGCCAGCAGGTCCTCCGTGAGGACCTCCCGGGGCGGTCCCGAGGCGGCGACCCGGCCGCCCGTCAGGACGTACAGCCTGTCGCAGAAGGCGGCGGCGAGGTTGAGGTCGTGCAGGACGAGCAGGCTGGTGGCGGGCAGGGCGCGGACCAGGCCCAGGAGCTCCAGCTGGTAGCGGATGTCCAGGTGGTTGGTCGGTTCGTCCAGGGCGAGCAGGCCGGGGTCCTGGACGAGGGCGCGGGCCACCAGGGCGCGTTGGCGCTCGCCGCCGGAGAGCTCGTCGAAGCGGCGGGCGGCGAAGGGGGCCGCGCCCACGGTCTCCAGTGCCGCGGCGACGCGGCGTACGTCGTCGGGGCCGTCCTGCATCCAGAACCGTTTGTGCGGGCTGCGCCCCATGGCGACGACCTCGCGGACGGTCAGCCCGAAGGTGCCGCCGGCGTCCTGCGGTACGACCGCCACGCGCCGCGCCCGCTCCTTGACCGTGAGCGCGGCCGCGTCGGCGCCGTCCAGCAGGATCCGGCCGGCGGTGGGCCGCAGGATGCCGTAGACGCAGCGCAGCAGGGTGGTCTTGCCGCTGCCGTTGGGGCCGACCACGCCCACCGTCTCGCCGGGCCGGGCGGTGAGGTCGACGCCGTGCAGCAGGGTGTGCCCGTCGATCTCGTACCGCACGGCCCGCACGGCGAGTTCCACCGGTCTCGCTGATGTCCCGGTCATCCGGTGACCCCCTCGGTCCGGCTGGAGCGGC
The DNA here is from genome assembly GCF_056432025.1 of Streptomyces sp. NPDC045695. NCBI lineage: Bacteria > Bacillati > Actinomycetota > Actinomycetes > Kitasatosporales > Streptomycetaceae > Streptomyces > Streptomyces sp. NPDC045695. Next base: position 358,307 of record NZ_JBWKJU010000006.1, on the reverse strand, counting down.
GCAGCATCCACAGGAAGAACGGCCCGCCGACGAGCGCGGTGACCACGCCGACCGGAATCTCCTCGGGGGCGGCGGCCGTACGGGCGAGCAGGTCGGCCAGGAGCAGGAACACGGCCCCGACCAGCGCGGCCACCGGCAGGAGCGCCCGGTGTCCGGCGCCGACGACCATCCGCGCGGCGTGCGGGACCATCAGCCCGACGAACCCGATCGCGCCGCTGTAGGCGACGAGCACGCCGATGACCAGGGAAGTGAGCACGAAGACGGCGGCGCGGAACCGTCCGGTGTCCAGGCCCAGGGTGTGCGCGCCCTCCTCCCCGGCGAGGAGCAGGTCGAGCGGCCGGGCGAGGGCGACGAGCAGTACGGTGCCGACGAGCAGGGCCGTGGCGGGCAGCGCCAGTTCGTCCCAGCGGGCCCCTCCGAGGCCGCCGAGGGTCCAGAAGAGGACGGAGCGGATCTGGTCGGGGTGCGCGGCGAGCACCAGGACGAGGCTGGTGAGGGCGGACAGGACGTACTGGACGGCGACTCCGGCCAGGATCAGCCGGCCGGTGGTGAAGGTCGCGCCTCGGCGGGCCATCGCGTAGACGGCGACGAGCGCGCCCATCGAACCGGCGAAGGCGGCGAGCGGCACGCCCACCCCGCCGGCGAATCCGGCGGACGCAGCCCCCGCCCCGGCTCCTGCTCCGGCGCCGAAGACGATCACGAGGACGGCTCCCGCCGAGGCGCCGGAGGAGGCGCCGAGCAGGAAGGGGTCCGCGAGCTGGTTGCGTACGAGCGCCTGCAGCACGGTGCCCGACACCGCGAGCCCCGCCCCGACCACGGCCCCCAGGAGCACGCGCGGCATCCGGACGTCCCACACGATGGAGGCGAAGGCTCCGGTGCGCCGCTCGCCGGACAGAGCGCCGAGGACGATGTCGCACACCCGGCCCGGGGCGATCCGTACGGGCCCCAGCGCCAGACCCGCGACGGCGGACGCGGCGAGCGCGCAGACGAGTACGAGGAGGACCGTGGCGGTACGGAGCCTCACGGGGCATCGGGGTGGAGCTGGCGGCCCAGGGACTCGACGGCGTCGGCGACGCGCACGCCCAGGACGGCGGAGGAGAGCGGCAGGACGACGAACCGCCGGTTCTTGACGGCGGGAACCCCGGCGAGGGCCGGGTCGTTCAACAGGCGCTGCTTCTTGGCTTCGACGGTGGTGCCGCCGTAGTCGTAGATGAGGACGACCTCGGGTGCCCGCTCGATGACCTTCTCCCACGACACGTCACCGAAGGTGTCGTCGAGGTCCGCGAAGACGTTCGTGCCGCCCGCGAGGGAGACGATCTCATTGCCGATGCCGTTGCCCCCCGAGGTGGAGGCGGAGGTCTCGCCCGAGTCGTAGACGAAGACGGACGGCCGGGGCGCGTCCTTGACCCGGGCGGTCACGGCGTCGATGCGGCGCTGCCCGTCCTCGACGAGCCGGGCACCGCGCTCGGGCACGCCGAAGGTGCGGGCGACCTCGGTGATCTCGGTCTTGAGCTGGTCGAAGCCGACCCGCCCCGCGGAGCAGTACTCCACGTTCAGCCGGGAGTTGATGCCCGCCTTCGCGAGCGCCTCGCGGTCGCGGCCCTGCGCCTTGTCGAAGGCGCTGGCGTATCCGCCGTACACGAAGTCGGGGTCGGCGCCGAACAGGACCTCCTTGGAGGGGTATTCCCTGGCCAGCACCTTGATCTTGTCGTAGGCGGGCCGGTAGAGCGGCAGCACGGCGTCGTCGAGATAGGCGGAGCCGACGATCCGCTCGCCCAGCCCGAGGGCGAGCAGCAGCTCGGTGGAGTGCTGGTTCATGGTGACGGCGCGCTGGGGCGGGGCCTGATAAGTGCTGCTCACGCCGCAGTTGGTGAGGGTGTACGGGAAACCGGGCGCGGCGGCGGACTCCGCGGCGGCCCCGTGCTCCCGCACGTCCGGGGAACTGCCGCACGCGGCCAGGGGTATGAGGAGTACGACGGGAACGAAGGCGCGGCAAAGGGCGCGGGTGCGCGACATGGCGAAAGCCTCTCCGGGGGATCCGCGTCCCCTGGTCGACGTGAAGAACGAGCAGAGGCGGTGCGTCAGTGTCTGACTCCCGGATCTCCCGCGGGGGGACGTCCGGTCACAGTGGCGGGACCGCACCGGAATCGCACCGGTTTCCTGTCCTGCACCGCCTGGGTAACGCGCCCCAGTCTGCCAGAACGCCGAGACGGTGCGGGCGGCGGCAAGGGAGTCCGCGGATGCGCGGGTGGCGGGAGCCGGGGTCACGGAGGATCGTGGGCAGGGTAGCCGTGGATCGGGAGGTCCGCCATGCGCCGCAGCCGAGCACCGGGCCGCTCGCGGAGCGCCTTCGCGGCGGTCGCGCTGCTGGCCCCCGCCCTCCTGGTCCCCGCGCTGCTGGCCGCGGCCCCCGGCGGATCCGGGGAGACGGTCTCCCTCACGGGCGACGGGCCCGGACAGCGCCTCGACGTCACGCTCACGCAGGTGGTCGACCCGGCTGCCCCCGCGCGCTCCTCCACCCCCGAGCCCGACGGTTCCGACCGGCTCGTCGCCGTGCGGTTCCACCTGGAGAACACCGGGACGGCCGACTACGAGGACTCCCCCGCGGCCTCCGCGCATCTGCTCGACGCCACCGGGCAGCGGTTCACCGGGCTCAACCTCCCCACGACCGCCGGGCCGCACTTCCCCGACACCCTCACGCTCCGGCCGGGCGGCGCGGCGGAAGGCTTCGTGACCTTCCGGCTGCCGAAGGACGCCGGCCCGGCCGCGGTCCAGTTCGCCCTGAACGGCGGCTTCGCGGACGACGTGGGCCAGTGGAGCCTGCCCTGAGGGCGGACCGCGGCCGTCAGGACGCGCGCCAGACCGTCATGTCCGCGGTCACCCACTGGGGCCAGTTCTTCAACTGCACCAGCGACTTGTTCTGGATCACGAACAGCGCGATGTCGCCCGACGGGTGCTTGATGCAGAACGCGCTGCCGTTCGTCGCCCCGGCCAGCCCGAACTCGCGCGTGTCGACGTCCGTGAGGGCGGCCCGGCACACCTCCAGGGAGCCGTGCTGATCGGGGAACAGCATGGTGATCACGCTGGAGTCGCTCTCCAGATCGCAGCCGGTCCTCTCGCAGTTCAGCCGGATGTCCCCCGAGCGGTCCTGGCGCTGAGCCTGTTCCTTGACGCCGACCGAGTTCTGGGCGTCCAGGCGCACCCCGGCGTACGGGACGGGCGCGGGCGGCTTCGACTCCTCGGGCGGGCCCGACGCCGCTCCGGCGGCTCCGGCCGTCCCGCCGCCGGTAGCTGACGCCGCCGAACCCGATGCCGTCCCCGCGGCCGGTCCCGACGCCGATCCCGAGGGAGTCTTGTGCGCCGCCGGGGACCCGTTCCGGGCGCGCAGCAGCCTGCCCATGTCGTCCATGTAGGCCCAGGTCAAACCGGTCAGTACCAGGGCCGACGTCGCCACCGCCGCAGCGGTGATCAGCGCGGCGCGCCGCCTGCGGGCCCGCCGTTCCCCCGGTGCGGCCGGGGTCGGTGCGGGCCGCCACCGCCGGAGCAGCGGCGTCGTGTGCACCGAGGTGGGATCCGGAACCGGAGCCGGGACCTCCACCTCCGGCCCCATCAACTCGCGCCAGACGGCCGGGCCGCCGCCCGCGTCGGCGTCCGCCCCGAGCCGCTGCCGGCACCACGCCACGATCTCCGCCGGGGTGGCCCGGTCCTTCGGATCGGCGGCCAGGCACCGGGCGATCACGGGACGCAGCTGGTCCGGGAGGCGGGACAGGTCGGGCTGGGAGTGCACGATCCGGAACATGACGCTCAGCTGGGGGCCGCCTCCGTACAGCGCCTCGCCCGTCGCCGCGAACGCCGCCGTCTGGCCCAGCGTGAAGACGTCGGTGGCCGCCGTGACCTCGCCCGACGACGCCTGTTCGGGCGCCATGTACTGCGGCGTCCCGATGGCGTTGCCCGTCCCGGTGGCCGCGGTGACGCCGGACGCGAGCGAGATCCCGAAGTCGATGACCCGCGGACCGTCCGCGGCCAGGAGCACGTTCGACGGCTTCAGGTCCCGGTGCACGATGCCCGCGCCGTGGATGGCCTGGAGCGCCTCGGCCACCCCCGCCATCAGCCACAGCACGGCGGCAACCGGCAGCGGTCCCCGGCGGGCGACGGCCTCGGACAGCGAGGGGCCGGGCACGTACAGGGTGGCCAGCCACGGCGGGGTGCCGTCCGCCTCGGCGTCGATCAGCTCGGCGGTGTACGCCCCCTTGACCCGGCGGGCCGCCTCCACCTCCCGGCGGAACCGCCGTCGGAACGCCGGGTCCTCGGCCAGCTCCGGGCGCACGACCTTGATCGCCACAGGGCGGCCGCCCCGGGTGTGCGACAGGTAGACCCGGCCCATGCCACCGGCGCCGAGCCGAGCCGCGAGGCGATATCCGGCCACGGTCGGCGGGTCCTCCGCCAGCAGAGGCTGGAACACCTCGGTCGCGCTGTTCATCGGTCTCCCCCCGATTCCCTGATCAACCGATGAGTTGATCCACATCCACCGCCTCACCCTAAGCGTCGGGCGGCGACGGGAATCCGGCGGGGAGCCGACTTCCGCAGGCCCCGGGAGGCCGCTCCCCTGAGCGCCCTGCGAGCGTGGTCCGGGCGGCCAGGGCGGCCGTCTGCGTGAAGTCGGGGACGTGGCCGGTGCCGCCGCGCCCCGAGATCGAGAGGCAGGCGGCGGCCGTCCCGTAGGCGACGGCGTCCGCGAGGGTGTCGCCGAGGGCGAGGCGGGCGGTGGCGGTACCGGTGAGGCAGTCGCCCGCGCCGGTCGCGTCGACCGGCGCCGGGTTCACGGGGACGGGGTGGAAGGCCTGCCGCGAGCCGTCGTCGAGCAGGAGCCGGCCGGCGCCCGCGGTGACCACGACCGTACGGGCGCCCAGGGCGCGCAGGCGGGCCGCGGCGGTGCGCGGGTCGTCGGTGTCCACCAGGGCCCGGGCGTCGGCCGGGCAGGAGGTCTTGAGCAGCCCGGTCAGCGGGGCGATGCGCGCCAGCAGGTCCCGGGCCTCGGGTCGGCCGGTCAGCCGGGGGCGGAAGTTGGGGTCGTACGTGAGGTACCCGCCCGCCCCGTGCACGAGGTGCGCGGCGGCCAGTACGGCATCGCGGCTGCTCGGCGACAGGGCGCCGGTGACGCCGCTGGTGATCAGGGCCCGGCACCGGGTCAGCAGCGGGCGCCAGGACTCGATGTGCCGGGGCGCGAGGGTGGAACCGGCGCTGCGGGCGCGCCAGTAGACGAACTCGCGCTCGCCGTCGGTGTCGGCGCAGAGCAGGTAGGCGCCGTTGGGGTGCGGGGCCCGGCGGACGTGGGAGACGTCCACGCCGAGCTCGGCGGCCCGCCGCAGCAGCGGAACGCTCAGCTCGTCGTCACCCACGACGGTGAGCAGGGCGGTCCGCGCCCCGGCCGCGGCCGCGGCGGCCGCCGCGTTGAGGGCGTCCCCGGAGTACGAGATACGGGCCGGGGTGCCGGCGGCGGCCGCGCTCAGGGCGGCGTCCGCGTGGATCTCGACGAGGACCTCGCCGAGCACGAGGACGTCGTAGGCGGTCACCGCGGGGACCTCGCGCAGCAGCCGTCGCAGCACAGTCCAGCCCGTCCGGCCGGTCCGAGCGGCCCCACCGGTTCCGCCAGTGCGGCGAACAAGGCGGCCAACTCCCCGGGCTGACCGGGCAGTCCACTCCCTATGCCGACGGCGGTCGCACCGGCGGCGAGCCACCCGGGGACCTCGGCGGGCCGGATCCCGCCGGTCGGGATGAGCACCGCCTCGGGCAGGACGGCCCTGAGGGAGCGGATGAAGCCGGGACCGCCCACGTGGGCCGGGAAGACCTTGGCTCCGCCGGCCGCCCGTACGGCGGAGGCGATCTCGCCGGGGGTGAAGCCGCCCTCGATGAAGACGGCTTCGCGGCGCTCGGCGACCTCGCGGACCTCGGGGGCGGGATACGGGGAGATCAGGAACGCGGCGCCCGCGTCCAGGGCGGTCTCGGCCTGCGCGCTGGTGGTGACCGTGCCGACGCCGACGACCGCGCGGCGGCCGTGCGCGTCGCGCAGCGGGAGCGTACGGGCGAGGGCGTCGGCCCAGCCCGGCGTGGAGGTGGTCAGTTCCACCGCCCGGCAGCCCGCGGCGAGCAGGGCGGTGGTATGGCGGACGGCCTCGTCGGCGTCGGGGTGACGGAGCACGGGCAGGAGGCGCTGGGCGGCCATCACGTCGTACGGGTGGCAGGACAAAGAACCCTCCCGTGGTTCCACGTAGTGGAACGGGTATCGCCATGCGGAACGATGTGGTCTAGACCCTACACAGGCCGGGAGTTCGCGTGTCAACACAGCTGCCAGCCCTGGTATCGACGGACGAGGCGGCCGCGGCCCGCGGCTGCGCGGGCTCTGCGCGCTGGTCACCGCCGGGGAACCGGCGAGCATCGGCCAGGTCCTCGGCGAACTCCGGCAGACCACCGGCCAGACGGTCCATCTCGCCCTGGCACACAACGGAGACCATCACCTACATGGACGTCCGCCCGGTCGGCGGAGTCAGCTTGCGAAAAAGTCCTGCGAAAACTATTTCCTGATAAGTGTTATCGGGGCACCCGTCGACGGTCTCCCAGGTATCGGGCATCATCGACCGCCGATACGGACAGGGAACATCACATGAGCACTCAGCACACGGCAGCGCTGGTGGCAGCGGCCCGCGCGGGCGACCCCCGCGCGCAGGACGAGCTGGTCAGCACCCATCTCCCGCTCGTCTACAACATCGTCGGGCGCGCCCTGGGCGGCTCCTGCGACGTGGACGACGTGGTGCAGGACACGATGCTGCGGGCGCTCGACGGGCTGGGGAGCCTGCGGACGGACGAGAGCTTCCGGTCGTGGCTGGTGGCCATCGCGATGAACCGGGTACGGGCGCACTGGCAGGCCCGCCAGAGCGGTTTCGGCGAGAGCACGCTGGAGGCGGCCGGGGACGTCGCCGACCCGGGCGCCGACTTCGTCGACCTGACCGTCGTACGGCTCCAGCTCGCGGGACAGCGGCGCGAGACGGCCCGCGCGACCCGCTGGCTGGAGCCGGAGGACCGGGCGTTGCTGTCGCTGTGGTGGCTGGAATGCGCCGGGGAGCTGACCCGGGCCGAGGTGGCGACCGCACTGGAGCTGTCTCCCCAGCACACGGCGGTGCGGGTGCAGCGGATGAAGGCGCAGCTGGAGTCGGCACGGGTGGTGGAGCGCGCCCTGGACACCCAGCCGGGCTGCGAGGAGCTGCGGGGCGTACTGGCGGGCTGGGACGGGCAGCCGTCCGCGCTGTGGCGCAAGCGAATAGCCCGGCACGCGCGCGAATGCATACGGTGCTCCGGTCTGTGGAGCGGACTGGTTCCGGCGGAGGGACTGCTGGCCGGTCTGGCCCTGGTACCGGTCTCGGCGGCGCTGCTGGCCGGCGTACGGTCCGCCGTGGCGGTCGGTTTCACCCCCGCGGGCGCGGCCGTCGCCGCCGGCTCGGAGGGCGACTTCGCCGACGCGGCGACCCAGCTCACCCCGGTCGGGCAGGTGGGTGGTGGCCGGGGCGCCCTGCGCAAGCGCCGGCGCGGCCGCCGCCGGGTGGTCGGCGGCGCGGTGCTCGCCGCCTGTGTCGCGAGCGGCGGGCTGGTGTACCTGGGCGCCCTGCCCGGCTCGGGTGACACGAAGGAGGAAGGGGCCGCGTCCGCCGCCCCGCTGGCCGCGCTCTCGGCGACCGAGTCCACGGCCGCGCTCCCCTCGGAGTCGGCCTCCCCCTCGGCGTCCGCCTCGCCCTCCCCGTCGGCGTCACCGTCGCCGTCCGCCTCGGCCAGCCCCAGCCCGAGCCCGTCGAAGGCCAGCGCCTCCCCGACCCCGCGGGCCTCCACTCCCCCGCCGGCGCCGGCCCCGCAGGGAGTCGCCGGCCAGGTCGTGGCCCTGGTCAACACCGAGCGGGCGGCCGCGGGCTGCGGCCCGCTCAAGGAAGACCCGCAGTTGCGTGCGGCCGCTCAGGGGCATTCCGACGACATGGCGGCCCGGGACTTCTTCTCGCACACCAACCCCGACGGCGCGGACCCCGGTCAGCGGACGACCGCCGCCGGGTACCGCTGGTCGACGTACGGGGAGAACATCGCGATGGGGCAGCAGACCGCCAAGGCGGTCATGGACTCATGGATGAAGAGCCCGGGCCATCGCGCGAACATCCTCAACTGCTCCTTCAAGGACATCGGCGTGGGCATCCACACGGGCTCGGGCGGCCCCTGGTGGACGCAGAACTTCGGCGCCCGCTGACCGAAGGCGCCGGGCCGTGACCCATCCCCGTCCACGAGGCACCCTGAGGCCGTCCGGATCTTGCCGGGCCGACAGGATTCGAAAGAGACGGCCTAGTGATGGAAGCCGGACCGGGGTGCCTCGGCCGGTACGGGCGGGGGCGTGGTCCGCAGGTGCTCCACGGCCCGGCGCAGGTCGGCGGCGAGCAGGGCCATCTGGTCGCGGGTCACGCCGTGCCGGACCAGGACGCGCTGGACGACCGTGTCGTCCCGGTCGGCGGGCAGCCGGTACGAGGGCACCTGCCAGCCGCGCAAGCGCAGCCGGTCGGAGAGGTCGTACAGGCTGAAGCCGGCGGCGGCCGGGTCGGTGAGCGTGTAGGAGACGGCGGGCAGGGCCCCTTGGCCGTCGTAGAGGAGCGTGAAGGGGCCGATCCGTTCGATCTCGCGGGCCAGGTACTGGGCGGTGTCGGCGCAGGCCTGCTGGACCCGCCGGTAGCCGCCCCGGCCCAGGCGCAGGAAGAGGTAGTACTGGGCGATGACCTCTCCGCCGGGGCGGGAGAAGTTGAGGGCGAAGGTCGGCATGTCGCCGCCCAGGTAGTCCACCGTGAAGACGAGGTCCGCGGGCAGCAGGTCGGCGCTGCGCCAGACGATCCAGCCGACCCCGAGGGGCGCGAGCCCGTACTTGTGGCCGGAGGTGTTGACGGAGGCGACGCGCGGCAGCCGGAAGTCCCACACGACGTCGGGGTGCAGGAAGGGCGCGACGAATCCGCCGCTCGCCGCGTCCACGTGGAGCGGGACGTCCCAGCCGTGCTCGGCCTGGATCCGGTCGAGCGCGGCGGCGATCTCGGCGACGGGCTCGTAGTCGCAGGTGTAGGTGACGCCGAGGATGGCGACGACGCCGATGGTGTTCTCGTCGACGTACGCGGCGAGCTGATGGGGCCGCAGCCCGGTTTCGCCGGGCTCCAGGGGGACTTGGCGCAGCTCGACGTCGAAGTAGCGGGCGAACTTCTCCCAGCAGACCTGGACCGGGCCGCAGACCAGGTTGGGGCGGTCGGCCGGCAGGCCCGCGGCGCGGCGGCGCTCGCGCCAGCGCCACTTGAGGGCGAGGCCGCCGAGCATGGCGGCCTCACTGGAGCCGGTGGTGGAGCAGCCGGTGGCGGCGGCTTCGGCGGGGGCGTTCCACAGGTCGGCCAGGATGTTGACGCAGCGGGCCTCGATCTCGGCGGTCTGCGGGTACTCGTCCTTGTCGATCATGTTCTTGTCGAGGCATTCGTTCATCAGGCGGTGCACGCCGTCGTCCGACCAGGTGGTGCAGAAGGTGGCGAGGTTCTGGGCGGCGTTGCCGTCGAGGAGGAGTTCGTTGTGGAGCAGCTCGTAGACGACCTCGGTGGGTGAGTGGTCCTCGGGCATCCGGTACTTGGGGAGGATCTGGCCGCTCAGCGCGGACGCGAACACGTCCGTCTCGGCATCCGCGGCGCGTGCGTCCTTCGTCTCATGAAGTGCCATATCGGGACTATATGTGTCATAACCGCTGGACCGTCACGAGACCGACACCGCCGCCCCACCGCGCCTTCCGGCCGACCCTGCGATGTGACCCCACCCATAGGACCCCCGATGGACCGGAGGAATTACCGCCCAGTAGACTCAGCACCGCAGATCTTCCCGTTCTGACCTCAGGAGCCGGTCCGGACGGGAAGATCATCCAACTTGTTCTACCGGCAACTTATCCGCCGATGTCCGGATAGCGGTCGCCCCTCTCCCCCGCCCTGATACCTCTTCAGCCCATGAAGAAGATCACTCGCCGTCAGGCGTTGGGCACGACTGCCGGTGCGTTAACCGTCCTCGGCCTCAGCACCGCCGTGAACGGCGTTTCCACCAGCGCCGCCGCGGTCCCCTCCGGGTCCACGCCCACGTCCCCGCCCGCGGACACCGTCGACGAGGTCTACCAGGGACGCCGCATACAGATCACCCCGGGCCCGGGCGGCCATCACGGCGGCCACCACGCGCCCGGCCTGCCCACCGTCCGCATAGACGACCGCGAACTGCACGTGATGCGCAACGCGGACGGCAGCTGGATCAGCGTGGTCAACCACTACGAGACGTACCCCGACCCCGTTCTGCTGGCCCGCGCCGCGGTCCGCGACCTCCAGGGCGCGGCCCTGGTCCCCTTCGGGGGTGCGGCGTGACCGTCCGCAAGAACCAGGCCGCTCTGACTCCCGAGGAAAAGCGGGCCTTCACCGCGGCCCTCCTGGAGCTCAAGCGCACCGGCACCTACGACCGCTTCATCACCACCCACAACGGCTTCATCATGGCCGACACCGACGCGGGCGACCGCGTGGGCCACCGCTCCCCTTCCTTCCTGCCCTGGCACCGGCGCTTCCTGCTGGAATTCGAGGCGGCGCTGCAGAAAGTGGACGCGAGCGTCTCGATCCCCTACTGGGACTGGACTACGGACCGCACCGCCCGCTCCTCCCTCTGGGCCCCCGATTTCCTCGGCGGCACCGGACGCGCCCGCGACGGGCAGGTCCTCGACGGCCCGTTCGCGTACGCCGCGGGAAAGTGGAACGTAGGCGTACGGGTGGACGGGCGCGCGTACCTCAGGCGCGCGCTCGGTACCGGCGTCGCCCAGCTGCCGACCAAGGCCGAAGTGGACTCCGTCCTGGACATGCCGGTCTATGACACGGCGCCCTGGAACAGCTCCGCCAACGGCTTCCGCAACCACCTGGAGGGCTGGCGCGGCGCCAACCTGCACAACCGGGTCCACGTGTGGGTGGGCGGTCAGATGGCCTCCGGGGTCTCCCCCAACGACCCCGTGTTCTGGATGCACCACGCCTTCGTCGACAAGCTGTGGGCCGAGTGGCAGCGCAGGCACCCGCGGTCCACGTACCTGCCGGCCGCGGGCACCCCGAACGTCGTGGACCTGAACGACACCATGCGGCCGTGGAACGACGTGACCCCGGCGGACCTGCTGGACCACCGGAAGTTCTACACCTTCGACACCGAGCCGGCCGCCGCCAGCCAGCGGTAGTGCAGTTCGGGGCGGCCCACCTGGCCGTAGCGGGGGGTGCGGTCCGCCCGGCCCGTGTCCACCAGGTGCTCCAGGTAGCGGCGGGCCGTGATCCGGGAGATGCCGGCCGCCTCGGCCGCCCCCGCCGCGGTCAGCCCCTCGGGCGCCGCCCGCAGCAGGGCGGCGACCCGGTCCAGGGTCGGCGCGCTCAGTCCCTTGGGGAGTTCGGCCGGGCGGGGGGCGCGCAGCGCGGCCATCGCCCGGTCCACGTCGTCCTGGCCGGCCGCCTCTCCCGCCGTCGCGCGGAACTCCGCGTAGCGCAGGAGCCGTTCGCGCAAGGTCGGAAAGGCGAAGGGCTTCAGGACGTACTGGACCACGCCGAGGGAGACGCTCTCGCGGACCACGGCCAGGTCCCGCGCGGAGGTCACCACGATCACGTCGACGGGGTGACCCGCGGCGCGCAGCCCGCGCGCGAAGCGCAGGCCGTGCCCGTCGGGCAGGCCGAGGTCGAGCAGCAGCAGGTCGACCCGGGTCCGCTCCAGGACCCGGGTGGCCTCGGCGAGCGAGTGGACGGCGCCGACGGCGGTGAAGCCGGGCACCCGGCCGACGTAGAGCGCGTGCGCGGCGGCGGCGACCGGATCGTCCTCGACCACCAGGACCCGTACGTCGCCCCCGCTCATGCCGGGCCCCCCGCGACGGGCGCATCGGCCGCGGGATCGCCCTGGGCGCCCGGCGGGGTCGCGAGCGGCAGGCGTACGGTGAACTCCGCCCCGCCGCCCGGGCCCGGCGCGGCGACGGCCGCGCCGCCGTAGCGCTGCGCCACCTGCCGGACCAGGGCGAGGCCCAGGCCGCGGCCCTCCCCCTTGCCGGACCAGCCCCGGCGGAACACGTCCACTCCCTCGGGGAGTCCGGGCCCGTTGTCCGCGACCCGCAGCAGCAGCTCCTGCCCCTCGGGCCGCAGGGTCACCGCGATCCGCGCGCCCGGTACGGCGGTGACGGCGTCGACCGCGTTGTCGATGAGGTTGCCCAGGACGGTGATCAGATCGCGGGCCGGGGGCAGCCCGGCGCCCCCGTCGGCCAGACTGCGGCTGTCGGCCGTGACGACCAGCTCCACGCCGCGCTCGTGCGCCTGGGCGGCCTTGCCCAGCAGCAGCGCCGCCAGCACCGGCTCGCCGACCGCGGTGACCACCTCGTCGGTGAGGGCCTGGGCCAGTTCCAGTTCGGCCGTGGCGAAGTCCACCGCCTCGTCCGCGCGGCCGAGCTCGATGAGGGAGACCACGGTGTGCAGCCGGTTGGCCGCCTCGTGGGCTTGGGAGCGCAGGGCCTGGGTGAAACCGCGCTCGTGATCCAGCTCGCCGGTCAGCGCCTGGAGTTCCGTGTGGTCCCGCAAGGTGACCACGGTGCCCCTGCGGCCTCCGCCCGCGACGGGCGAGCTGTTGACGACCAGCACCCGCTCCGCGGTCAGGTGCACCTCGTCCACCCGGGGCCGGTCGGCGAGCAGGGCCCCGGTGAGGGGGGCGGGCAGCCCCAGGTCGGGGACCGTGCTGCCGGTGATCTCCCCGGCCGGCAGGCCGAGCAGTTCGCGCCCGGCATCGTTGATCAGGGTGATCCTGCGCTGCCCGTCGAGCATGAGCAGCCCCTCCCGGACCCCGTGCAGGGCCGCCTGGTGGTAGTCGTACATCCGGCTGAGCTCGGCCGCGTTCATGCCATGAGTGTGGCGGCGCAGCCGGGCGTTGACGACGTACGTGGCCACCGCGCCGAGGGCCACGGCGCCGCCCGCCACCCAGGCGAGGGAGGCGAGCTGCGCGCCGAGCCGGTCGCTGATGGCCCGGACGGTGATCCCGGCGCTGACGAGGCCGACGATCCGGCCGTCGTCCTCCAGCGGGGTGACGACCCGGATGGAGGGTCCGAGGGTTCCGGTGTAGGTCTCGCTGAAGGTCTCGCCGCGCAGGGCGGGGGCCGTGTTGCCCATGAAGGGCTCGCCGATCCGGCGCGGGTCGGGGTGGGTCCAGCGCCGCCCGTCGGGCGCCATGATCGTCACGAAGTCCACCCCGGAGTCCTCGCGCACCTTCTGGGCGTAGGGCTGGAGCAGGGCCGAGGGGTCGCTCCCGCCGGCCGCTCCCCGTACGGCCTCGCGCACGGACGGTGAGTCGGCGACCGCGCGGGCCACGGCTCCGGCCTGGCGCCGGGCGGCGTCCTCGGCCTGGGAGCGGGCGGTGGCGTACGCGAAGACGGCGCACCCGGCGACGACCACGGCGACCAGCAGCACCTGCATGGCGAAGAGCTGGCCGGCGAGGCTGCGCGGGGGCCGGGGAAAGCGGAACATGGCGCTCAGTGTGCACCGGGCCGTGAACTCAATGAACGCAAGGGTGACCGGGGTCACAGCCCTGGGCGATGGTCTCCCCGAACGCATTCACCACCGGGAGGCATCGTGGCCGCCAGACGCGACAGAACGCACTACCTCTACATCGCGGTGATCGGCGCGGTGCTGCTCGGCATCGCCGTCGGCTTCGCCGCGCCCGGCGTGGCCGTGGAGCTCAAACCGCTGGGCACCGGGTTCGTCAACCTCATCAAGATGATGATCTCGCCCGTGATCTTCTGCACGATCGTGCTGGGCATCGGATCCGTACGCAAGGCCGCCAAGGTGGGCGCCGTGGGCGGCCTCGCCCTCGGCTACTTCATGGTCATGTCCACGGTGGCGCTGGCCATCGGCCTGCTGGTCGGGAACCTGCTGGAGCCGGGCAGCGGGCTGCACCTGACCGAGGCGGTGCGCCACGCCGGCGAGGCGCAGGCCAAGGCGGGCGGGACCGAGAGCACTCCGGAGTTCCTGCTCGGCATCATCCCGACCACCCTGGTGTCCGCCTTCACCGGCGGCGAGGTGCTCCAGACGCTGCTGGTGGCGCTGCTCTGCGGCTTCGCCCTGCAGGCGATGGGCACGGCGGGCGAGCCGCTGCTGCGGGGCATCGGACACGTACAGAAGCTGGTGTTCCGGATCCTCGCGATGATCATGTGGGTGGCCCCGGTGGGCGCCTTCGGGGCGATCGCGGCGGTGGTCGGCGCCACCGGCATCGACGCGCTGAAGTCCCTCGCCGTCATCATGATCGGCTTCTACACGACCTGTCTGATCTTCGTCTTCGTGATCCTGGGCACGCTGCTGCGGGTGTGTACGGGGGTCAGCGTCTTCGCCCTGCTGCGCTACCTGGGCCGGGAGTTCCTGCTGATCCTCTCGACCTCCTCCTCGGAGTCGGCGCTGCCGCGGCTGATCGCGAAGATGGAGCACCTCGGCGTATCGCGGCCGGTCACCGGGATCACGGTGCCGACCGGGTACTCCTTCAACCTCGACGGGACCGCGATCTATCTGACGATGTCCTCCCTGTTCATCGCCGAGGCGATGGGCAAGCCGCTCGCCCTGGGTGAGCAGATCTCGCTGCTGCTGTTCATGGTCATCGCCTCGAAGGGCGCGGCCGGGGTGACCGGCGCGGGACTGGCCACCCTCGCCGGCGGACTGCAGTCGCACCGCCCCGAACTCGTGGACGGGGTCGGCCTGATCGTGGGCATCGACCGGTTCATGAGCGAGGCCCGGGCGCTGACGAACTTCGCCGGCAATGCGGTCGCGACGGTGCTCATCGGGACGTGGACCAAGGAGTTCGACCACGGGCGGGCCGCCGAAGTCCTCGCGGGGCGGCTGCCCTTCGACGAGAGCACGCTGGTCGACGACGCGCACGGGTCCGAGCCGACCGGAGCGGAGCCGGGCGGGGCGGAGCCGACCGGAGCGGACGCGACTGCGGACGCCGCGCCCGCCCCGGCGCACCACACCAAGGACGGCGTGCCGGTCTAGGAGGTCCGCCCGTACGGGCCGGCCGGGCAGGGTTCGCCCCCACGGTACCCAGCCCGGCCGGCCGCCACATTCTCCGTACTTGTCACCCATAGTCGGCATTCGGCCACCGATTAACGAACCCCCGTGTGGCAAAAGGTACTTCCCTACCAGGCCGTGTGCATGACATCTTGCGTCCACCACTTGTTTCGTACGACCCGGCGCGCACCACGCGCACCACCGGGTCTTCGGAGGACGCATTGATACCCCACATATCCAGCCGACCTCGACGTACCCTCGTGCTGGCCGCCACGCTCGGCGCAGCACTGGCCTTCGGGGCGCCCGCCGCACTCGCCGGCACCGCCCCGGTCTCGCCTTCCGGCTCCCCCGCCTCCGCCCCCGCGGCGGCGGCGCCCCGGGCCGCGGCCCCGACTTCCCAGAGTGCGACCTGGGTTGCCGGCACCCGCGCCTACCTCGTGATCACCACTCCCGGTGACACCACGGCGGTCCGTAACGCCATCACCGCCAACGGCGGCACGGTCTTCCAGTCCTACGACGCGATCGGCGTGATCGTCGCGCACTCCGCGTCCGGCTCCTTCGCCACCACCATGCGCGGTGTGAGCGGGGTCCAGCAGGTCGGCGCCACCCGCACCTCGGACGTGCCGGCGGACGCCTACAACCCGGCGCTGCCCGCCAACCCGGCGCAGGCCACGACGCCCACGGGCGAGCCGGTCCGCGCCGACATGACGCAGATCAAGGCCGACCAGGCCTGGGCCGTCACCACCGGCTCCAGCACCGTCAAGGTCGGCATCCTGGACACCGGTGTGGACGACCAGCACCAGGACCTGGCCCCGAACTTCAACGCGGCGGACTCCGCGTCCTGCGCGTACGGCAAGCCGGACACCCGCACGGGCGCCTGGCGCGACGTCGGCACCCACGGCACGCACGTGGCCGGTACGGTCGCGGCCGCCAAGAACGGCAAGGGCGTCATCGGCGTGGCCCCGAGCGTGAAGATCTCCTCGGTGCGCATCGCCGAGCCCACCTCCTCGCTGTTCTTCGCCGAGAACACCGTCTGCGGTTTCATGTGGGCCGGTGACCACGGCTTCAAGGTCACCAACAACAGCTACTACACGGACCCGTGGCAGTTCAACTGCCCGGACAACGCCGACCAGGCCGCCATCATCGAGGGCGTCAAGCGCGCCCAGGAGTACGCGGAGAGCAAGGGCTCGCTGCAGGTCGCGGCGGCCGGCAACTCCAACCTCGACCTGGCCAACAAGACGACCGACACCGAGAGCCCGAACGACTCGACGCCGGTCACCCGCACCATCACCAACGCCTGCCTCGACATCCCGACCGAACTCCCGGGCGTGGTGACGGTTTCGGCGATGGGCACCACCGCGAAGGCCTCGTACTCCAACTACGGCCTGAACGTCATCGACGTGACGGCTCCGGGCGGCGACGCCACCGGCATCTACAGCACCCTGCCGGGCGGCAAGTACGGCAGCATGAGCGGCACGTCCATGGCCTCTCCGCACGTCACCGGTGTGGCGGCGCTGCTCGCCAGCACCAACCCGGGCATCACCCCGGCGCAGCTGCGCGACAAGCTGGCCGTCCAGGCCAACGACGTCGCCTGCCCGTCGGACACCCGCTGCAAGGGCACCACGGCGAAGAACGGGTTCTTCGGCGAGGGCCAGGTCGACGCGCTCAAGGCGGTGGGCTCCACCCCGCCGCCCGGCAAGTACTTCGAGAACCCCGGGGACTTCGCCATCGGTGACAACACCACCGTGGAGAGCCCGATCACCGTCAGCGGGGTGACCGGCAACGCCCCGGCCACCCTCAAGGTGGGCGTGAACATCGTGCACACCTACATCGGTGACCTCAAGGTCGACCTGATCGCCCCGGACGGCACCGTCTACACCGTGCACAACCGCTCGGGCGGCAGCGCCGACAACATCAGCCAGGTCTACACCGTCAACGCCTCGGCCGAGGTCGCGAACGGCACCTGGAAGCTGCGCGTGAACGACAACGCCGGCGGCGACACCGGCAAGATCGACTCCTGGAACCTGACCTTCTAGTCAGCGGATCCGCGCGTCGGAACACCGGGCCGGCGGGGAGCACGCGCTCCCCGCCGGCCCTTCGCCGTCTCACCTGGTCCGCAGCACGCAGTCCCCGCAGAGCCCGCCGCCGGGCACCTGGTAGTAGAGGCAGCAGCTGCGCCGCACGAAGGCCACTCCGAGTCCCGGCTCGTGGAGGAAGGTCCCCGTGCCCGCCAGGGCTCCGCCCTCGGCCAGCAGCGCGCCCGCGAGGGCGACGGCCGCGTCGCCCGGAACCCTGTCGATCAGCATGCGCAGCGCCCCGACGAGCCCGGACGCGGCATTGCCCCGCAGGACCTTCGGCGAGACCCCGAACCGCTCCCGCAGGCCCGCGTCGAGCACGGCCAGGTTCCCCAGCACGGTCGGCCCGAGCCGGTCGGCCGGCAGCCCCTCGGGCTCTTGCTCGGGCAGCCACAGTTCCAGCGACCCCGCTTGCGGCAGCCGCCACCACACCCGGTCGGGCGACAGGTCGGGCACCCGCCCCGCCAGCGCCGCGCAGCCCAGCCCGAGCGACCACAGCCGCGAGGCGATGCCGAGGTGCGCGGTCGAGGCGGCCACCCTGCCGGGCCCGCTGCCGATCCGCCGCCCCACCTCGGCGACGTACGGCCCGAGCCCGTCCCCGTACAGGGCGGCCAGCGGCCGGAAGCCGGGCCCGGGCGGCTCCTTGCCG
Organism: Streptomyces sp. NPDC045695; assembly: GCF_056432025.1. NCBI lineage: Bacteria > Bacillati > Actinomycetota > Actinomycetes > Kitasatosporales > Streptomycetaceae > Streptomyces > Streptomyces sp. NPDC045695. The sequence goes on along the minus strand of NZ_JBWKJU010000006.1, from coordinate 340,464 downwards.
TACGGCACGGCGAAGAAGGGCCCCACGGCGGCCAGGCGCCGCAGTACGTCGTCCATGCCGAGGATGATCTCAGGCCCCTGCCTGCGGTCCGGGCAGGGGTCCGGTCCCGGCAGGGTCCGGTCAGGCGGGGTCGGGGGTCGCCCCTTCGAGGACCTCCAGGTAGTGCGGGTTGCGCATGATGCCGAGCACATTGCCGAAGGGGTCGGTGACCGCCGCAGTGACGAAGCCGCCGTCCCCGTGCGGGGTCACCGGCTGGTACTCCTCGGCGCCCAGGTCCAGCAGCCGCTGCCGGACCGCCAGAAGATCGTCCACGGCCCAGTACGCCACCGCGCCCCCCGGTCCCCCGGCCGCGCCCGGCGGGGCGTGGCGGCGGTCGACGATGCCCAGCTCGTGCTGGTAGTCACCGATGCGGAACTCCGCGTAGCCCGGCCGCTCGAAGTAGGGCGCGATGCCGAGCAGCTCGGTGTACCAGGCCTTCGCGGCCTCCAGGTCGTCGGCCCAGAAGTTGATCGTCGCAAGCCCGCGCAGCATCACTGACCTCCTCGGCAGGAACATCGTCCGACTCTACGGCGGCGCCCGCCGACCCGCTCGTCCGCTCAGATCCCGGCGAGGAAGCCGAGCAGCGCCCGGTTGAAGGCCTCCGGCTGCTCCACCCCCGGCAGGTGACCGGCTCCCTCGATGACGGCCAGCACGGAATCGGGCATCAGCGCGTGCAGGGCATGGGCCTGCGCGACCGGGGTGTAGACGTCGTCCGCGCCGACCAGCACCAGGCAGGGCTCGGTGGCCGCGGCGAGCACCGGCCGGTAGTCGGGGCGCTCGGCGCGGCCGCGCAGTGCGGCGGCGGCGCCCTGCGGGTCGGTCGCGCGCATCATGGCGCTCACCCGTGCGGCGGCTCCGGGCATGGCGGCCACGTTGTAGGGCGCCAGCATCTTGTCGATGACCTCGTCGGCGTAGGGCCCCATGCCCTCGGCGATCAGCCGTTCGGCGGTCTCGCGGCGGAGCTTGGCACCGTCCTCGGTCTCCGGGACAGGGGAGGTGTCGGACAGTACGAGCGCCCTTACCAGACCCGGGTGGCGCAGTCGCACCTCCATGGCGATCTGGCCGCCCATGGACACTCCACCGACGATCGCCCGTTCGATGCCCAGGCGGGCGAGGAGAGCGGCGAGGTCGTCCGCGAGATCGGCGAGCAGGGCCTTGCCCGGCAGCACCGGACTTTCTCCGTATCCTCGCAGGTCAGGCGTGATGACGCGGTAACCGGCGGCCGTCAGCGCGGCCGTCTGGGGGGCCCACATCGTGCGGTTGAAGGGATGTCCGTGGATCAGGATTACGGCCGCTCCGTCGCGGGGACCCAAGTCGTCGAAAATCAGTGCCGCGCCATTGCCAGATTGGGGGTTCATGAGAGCACTTTAAGGAGCTACATTGAGCCACTCGCGTTCACCTGACAGCCGGTTGCCTTTCACTCGTGTTTTGCACGAGGGGCGAGGTCAGGGACGCAGACTGTGCAACCACCCCACCGCCCAGAAGGACCGAAGGCTCCGTGCCCGTACCCGTACACCTCGCGGGCCGCACCGTGCGGCTCGAGCCCCTCGCACCCCACCACACCGAGGCCCTGGCCGTGGCCGGTGCCGAGGATCGTACGACTTACGCCTTCACCCCCGTACCCCATGGGGTGCAGGCGTCCCACGAGTACATCGACCGTGCCCTCGCCGATCAGGCGGCGGGTCGATCGCTCCCGTTCGCGGTGGTCAGAGCCACCGACGGCCGGGTCGTCGGTTCGACCCGGTTCCTGGAACTCGACTACTGGCAGGGGCCGCTCGTGTGGCCCGCAGTGCCCGGCGTCCCGTTCGGCGATCCGGCGACGGCGATCCCCGATGCCGCCGAGATCGGCAATACCTGGCTGTCCCCGGGCGCCCAGGGCACCGGCATCAACACCGAGGCGAAGCTGCTCATGCTGCGCCATGCCTTCGAGACCTGGGGCGTCCGGCGCATCTCGCTGCGCGCGGATGCCCGTAACGGCCGGTCGCGAGCGGCCATGGAACGTCTCGGCTTCACCTGCGAAGGGGTCCGCCGGGCCCATTCGCGGGGGCTGGACGGGGCGGTCCGCAGTACCGCCTTCTACTCGGTCCTCGACGAGGAGTGGCCGGCCGTACGGTCGGTCATCGAGCTGAGGCTGTCGCCGGGCGCACAGCGCAAACGGCGCCGCAAGACGCTCGTTCCGGCGTAACGGTCCTGCGCCGACGGCCCTCGTCCCGCCCTGCCCGGTCTCAGCCGAGGAAGGCCGGGGCGAGGGCCGATGCCATGAGCCGGCGGGGACTCCCGCTCCCGTCGGCCGCCACTGCGTACAAATCGGCGCCGAAGTCGCCGGGCAGGGAATAGACGACGGTCCGGTCGTCCGTCCACATCACCTGGTCGTCGACGCTGCGCTCCTCGCCGAGCGGGGTCTGTGCTCCCGAGGCCAGGTCCATGGCGTACAGCCGCCACGGCGCCTCGGCCGGCAGGCCCGGCACGCGCTTCTTGAACACCAGCCGGGTCCCGTCGGGCGACAGCGACGGGCACTCGACGTTCTCGTGGAGTGTGGTCACGCTGCGCGCGGCCAGGTCCCCGCGGACCAGGTGGGTCCGGCCGCCGGTGGCCATGGTCGCGTAGAAGGTGCGCTCGTCGGCGGCGAAGGTCACGCCCCAGAAGTTCACGTCGGCGCTGCGGTACGGGTGGCCGTCCTTGAGGACGGTGAAGTCCTCCAACGAGGCGTCGAGCCTGCCGGTGCGCAGGTCGAGCACCGAGGTCCGCGTCGAGAAGTCCGCCCCCGCGTACGAGTCCCCGCCGACGAAGACGGTCCATGCGGCGAGGTGTCCGCCGGGCGAGATCCGGGCGCGGGTGGGCAGGCCGGCCAGGGTGTGCGCCGACACCTCCTTCAGCCGGGCGTCGAGGACGACGGCCCGGTAGCCGCCCTGGACCGCGCCCGGGACCGCGCCCTTGTCGGCCCGCAGGCAGATCCCGGTGCCGGCGGCCGCGTGGAAGCGCAGGCAGCTCACCCCCGACGCGGTACGGGTCCCCTCCGGGGCGTCGGCCCGGACGGTGGCGAGCTCGTCGCGGTGCGGGCCCCAGGCCATGTTCCGGAACACGATCCGCCGCGCACCCTCGCCCGGGGCCAGCACGACCGGGCCCGCGACGATCCCCGGACCGCCCTCCCGGGCCCGGTCCTTCTCGTCGGCCCGCGAGGAGGCCCGCAGCACGGCGAGCACCCCCACCACGGCGAGCAGGACCACGGCGGTGACGAAGATCAGGAGCCGGCGCTGGAAGGTCATGGAGTGACTCCGGGCGGGGGTGGGGGGTCCGGGGGCGGCGCGGGGGCACCCTACCCAGCGGCATGTGCGGGGGCCAGGGATGTGCGGCGCGGGATTCGGGGTACGCGTCGGCCCGGGACGGCGCCAGGCAATGGCATCCCCCAAAAAATCCCAAGAGAAGGAAAAATGCGGAACCCTGACGTGCTTTCGTTCATCCTTCGAACGGAAGGACCAGCAGCCAGACCACCCCGCCGCCAGATCACCCCGCCCCTCTGGGGCAGCACCAGCCGGAGAGCCACCGCACATGTCGTACGCACCCGACGGGCAGCAGTACCAGCCGTACCGGCCGGAAGGGCAGCGCCCGCAGCCGCCGCACGGCGACCAGTACGGCCAGCCGTACGGACAGCAGCAGACGTACGGACAGCAGCAGCCTCCGTACGGTCAGCAGGACCGGCACGGGCAGCAGGAGCAGTACGGCCACCAGGACCAGTACGGCCCACAGGACCACCTGGAGCAGTACGAGCCCGCTCCCCGCAGGTCCCGCGGCCGGCGCTGGCTGATCGCGGGTGCCGGCGTCCTCGCGCTCGCGGGCATAGCCGCTCTGGTCATGAACCACTACGAGATACCCCCCTTCACCGACAAGGGCGCCGCGGTGTCCTTCGGGCAGCCGCCCGCGGGTGGGGCCGGAAAGGCCGGCGGCGCCGCGACCCAGCAGCCGGCGAGCTCCAAGATGCTCATGCCGACCGGTCCGGCCGCCGAGTTCAAGAACTCGATGACCCTGCCCGACGGCACACACGTGGCGGTCACCACGCTGGACGGCAAGAAGTCCGGCTTCAAGGGCAAGGTCTGGGTCTGGGCGCCCAAGGAGTACAACGACCCGAAGTTCGCCAAGAGCGGCTTCCCGGTCATGATCGCCCTCCCGGGCGGCGCCGGTTTCCCGAGCAACTACTGGATGGGCACCGACCTCGGTCTCCAGTCGAGCATCAGCAAGTGGTACGCCGAGGGGAAGAGCAAGCCCTTCATCCTGGCCATGCCGGTGCTCAACCCGGCGCCGGACGACAAGGGCGTCTACTGGGACGGCTCCGACATCCCCGGCCAGCCCAAGATGGGCACCTGGCTGACCGAGGACGTCCCGGACCTGATGAAGGCCAACTTCCGCACCGTCAAGTCCCGTGACGGCTGGGCCTTCATGGGCTCCTCCACCGGTGGGTTCGCCGGCCTGAAGGCCGTGCTGAAGCACCCGGACAAGTTCAAGGCCGTGATCGCCTCCGGCCCGGACATCGTCCCGGACTCCTCCCTGTGGAAGGGCTACGACAAGGAGAAGGCCGAGAACAACCCGGAGCTGCTGGCGAAGCAGCTCATCGACCGCAAGGGTCCGGACGTCTATCTCGCCTTCCAGGTCGGCGACAGCGAGAACAACAAGAAGACCCTGCCGGACGTGCAGAAGTTCATCGCCACCTTCGGCAACAAGGGGCCGGTCCACACCGACCTGAGGATCATCAAGGGCGGCCAGCACAACGCCAAGACCTACGTCCCGAACATGGGCGAGGGCCCGATCCAGTTCATCAGCAAGGTCATGGAAGGGCCGGTCGAGTAGCCCACGCCGCTTGTGTCCGCCCGGTCGACGGCCCGCCGAACCTCTTCGGCGGGCCTTCGCCGTTCCAGGCCGCCCAGCCCGGCTCGCCCGTCACCGCGAACCGCACCCACGCCGCGTGCATCTCGTCGGCCAGCGCCTGCGGGGCGTCCGGCCCCGCCAGCCAGGAGGTCTCCGGCACGTCGAGGGTGTCGAACACGAAGCCCAGCTCCAAGGCGTGGCAGGCGCCGAGCCCCGGTACGCCGGAGGGCCACCCGAACTCGTACAGGAAGCTCGGCGCCGGGCGCCGGGCCCCCGCGAGCCGGCGCAGCGGATCGCGCAGCAGCCGGTCGGTCAGCAGGTGTCCGGCGAGCTCGGCCCCGCCCGCCCCGGGCAGGGCGGCGCGCAAGGTCCGTACGGCGGCCCGGTCCTTGTCCGCGCGCAGGCGGACCAGCGTCACGGCGAGCGGCCCCAGCCGGTCGAGCAGGCGCATCGCGCCGGTGGGGGCGAGCCAGAGCCGGTACTCCTCGCTGGTCCACCCGAGCAGCAGCGGCACGTCGCCGCTGACCCCGGCACCCGCCAGGGCGTCGAGTGGGTCGCCGGGGACCGTGGCCGGGTCGCTGACCAGGCCGAAGGCGGGGCCACCGAGGAGCGCGCCCGATCGGCGCAGGACGGCCGCCTGGGCGGCGAGCAGGTGGGGCAGGCCGACGGCCGTGAAGGCCTCGGCGGTGGCCTCCACCTTGAGGAGGGAGGCCATCCGCCGGACCATGGTGCGGACCTTCTCGCGTGGCAGGACCTCGGGGGCTCCGCTCTGCAGGACGGCCCGGGCGAAGAGCCCGGCCGCGCGCGGGGCGGCCAGCAGGGAGCCGATGCTGATGGCCCCGGCCGATTCCCCGAAGACGGTGACGCGGGCGGGGTCTCCGCCGAAGGCCTCGATGTTGTCGCGGACCCATTGCAGGGCGGCGATCTGGTCGAGCAGGCCGCGGTTGGCGGGCGCGTCGGGGAACAGGCCGTAGCCCAGCACGCCGAGACGGTAGTTGAGGGAGACGAGCACGACCCCGTCGCGGGCGAAGGCGGAGCCGTCGTAGACGGGGACGGCCGAGGAGCCGCGGGTGAGCGCCCCGCCGTGGATCCACACCATGACGGGCAGCCGGGCCCCGGGCGCCGGATCGGGGGTCCACACGTTCACGCTGAGGCAGTCGTCCCCAGGGATCTCCGGGTCGGCCAGCAGGGCCGCGAACGGCGCGGCGTAGGGCACCTTGGGCGCGGTGGGACCGAACGCGGTGGCCTGCCGTACGCCGTCCCAGGGTGGCGGAGGCGCGGGCTCCGCGAACCGCAGGGCGCCGACGGGCGGGGCGGCGTACGGGATGCCGCGGAAGACGGCGGTCCCGTCGGACCCGGTCCGGCCCTCGACGACGCCGGCCGTGGTCCGGACCCGTGGTCGGCCGCCGCTGCCGGCGCCGATGTCCTCGACGTCCGCGCTCATCTCTTCCTCCCGCATACCGTTGCCCGCACGGTCGCACAGCCGTCCCGCGGGTGACAAGGCGTGACCGGGCCGGGGCCCGGCGCGGTTGGACCGGGCATGCGAATGCTGCGTCTCCACCACACCGGGCCCGCCCTGCTGCTGGCGGCCACCGCGCTCCTCGGCGGCTCGGCCCAGGCCGCCGAGGGGCCTGACTTCCAGTACGTCGGCCAGAACGACCAGGTCAAGGGGCTCACCGCCCCGAGGGGCTGCGTCAGCGCGGAGGGCGGCGGGGGCCGGACGGTCACGAACGGGACCCGTACCACGGCGACCCTCTACCAGGAGCCGGGCTGCTCGGGCCGGGCGGTCGGGGTCCTGCGGCCCGGCGAGGTCACCCAGGTGCGGCCCTCCTTCGCCTCCGTGCGGTTTTCCGTCACCAGGTAGGCCCAGCGCCCGTGACCCCTCGGCCGCCCCGGCGTTGTACGCCATGTCAAATGCCGCAGATTCTGTGGCGCCCCATATCCCATGAGGAGATCTTGATGTCGCGTATCGCGAAGGCATTCGCCATCACCGCTGTCACCGGTAGCGCCGTGGTCGCCGGTGCGGGTCTGGCCGTCGCCGATGCCGGAGCGCACGGTGCGGCGGTCGGCTCCCCCGGTGTCCTGTCGGGCAACCTGGTCCAGGTCCCGGTGCACGTCCCGATCAACGTCTGCGGCAACACTGTGAACGTGATCGCCCTCCTGAACCCCGCGTTCGGCAACACCTGCGTCAACGCCTCGGGCGACGGCGCGCACCACACCGAGGGTGAGGGTGAGGGCTACGGCCACTGATCCGCTGACCCGCTGATCTCCTGATCTGCTGATCGCGTGATCCACGGAAGGGCCCCCGCCGGTCGGCGGGGGCCCTTTCCCCGTGCTGCGTGGCTTCGGTGGCTTCGCGGCGTCGTGCGGAGCTTCATTCGTAGCGGTAGAGGCCCTGATGGCTGAGCATCTCCCGCGGGGTGACGTTCCAGGGGGGCATCGGTTCGTCGAGGGAGATCACCCGGCCGCGCTGGAGGTCACCCCGGGCGAGGGGGGCGGCCGGCAGGTAGCCGGATCCCGGGTGCTTGAGCTGCCAGCGGTCCCAGATCAGGTCGACGAAGGCGTGGTGCAGCCAGAACGCCGGGTCGTTGGGCGCCGTGCCGCCCGTCATGTGGCCGCCGATCCACTGGTGGACCTTGTTGTGGTTGCGCCAGCGCTCGCTCTTGGGCGCGGCCCAGCCCTCCAGCTTGTTGCGGAAGCCGCCTGCGGTGGCCGTGGAGTCCCAGGGCGAGACGTCGTAGGTGGGGTCGTCGATGGCTCCCTGGAGTTCGGCCCGGGTGGGCAGGGTGATCGGGTTCTGCGGACGGCCGAGGTTGCGGGTGAGGAAGGCGGACTCCGTGATGCCCACGGTCACCGTCCAGTTCCCCTTGTCGTAGGCGAACGGCCCCGTCATCACCTTGCGGTCGCTCGCCCGGCCGGTGCCTCCCAGGAAGTCGTCGGCCCACAGGGAGGAGACCGGGCTGTTGTCGGTGGTCCAGTCCCAGTACGGCACGGACACACCCGGGTCGATCTCCTGCAACTGCCTCTCGAACTCCAGCAGATAGCGCCGGTGCCAGGGGAAGAAGGACGGGGACATGTGCCCGACGCGCAGCTTGCGGTCGCGGTCGGGCACGAAGTACTTGTCGTGGGTGCGCACCAGTGCGTCGTAGGCGCCGCTGCGCTTGAGCTCCAGTACGGCGGCCGTGAACCGCTTCTTCTGGGCGCTGGTGAGGTTCTTCTGGTTCTGCCGGGTGTACAACGCGGGGCTCCTCCCGTTCCCGTGGGTGTGTCAGCGGTGGTGCGGGGCCGCGAACGCCAGCTGCGCCGTGCCCAGTTCGTCGACCGCCGCACGGGCCAGTTCCAGGCGCGTCGGAAAGGACTGGAAGTGGTTGATCCCGCTCAGATAGCTGCCGTCGGCCCGGCGCATGACGTGCAGGGGCCGGCCGTCGATGCGCACTCCGACGTCGTCGACGGCGATGTGCCGGCCGCGGTACGTCTCCTCCTCGGCCAGCGGGGCCGGCGTGAGGGTCTGCCGCGGCCCCCGGGCCCGCAGCACCGGGGCGAGGGCCGCGGCCGTGCCCGCGAGCACGGCCGCGGTGAAGGCCGCGCGGAGAAGCGCACGGCGCGTCAGTGGTGCGGCGGCGGATGCTGCGGACGACATACGGTCTCCCTCGCTCGGTGGCCGGCGGCTACGGGTCTAACGCCGCGCGGCGTGCGAGGTCACCCCTTGGGGTGCTTGTAGAAGAGGGTGGTGGGGTGCAGGCGGCCCTGCGGGTCGGTGGCGTAGTCGGGGATGGTGCCGACCTCGGTCCAGCCGGCCCGGAGGTAGACGTTCTCGGCGCCGCTGCCGGTCTCGGTGTCGAGGAACAGCAGCACCACGCCGGCGCGCGCCGCGCCCGCCTCGGCCTCGGCGAGCAGGGCGCGGGCGGTGCCGCGGCCGCGGGCCGCCGGATGGACCATGAGCTTGCGCAGCTCGGCCCGGTGGCGGCCGTTGGGCTTGGACTCCCGGTACCAGCTGACGGTGCCGTCGATGCGGTCGTGCGCGCCGCCGGTGCGGGACACCCACAGCGCGAGGGAGCCCTCCTCGACCGCGGGCAGCAGGGAATCCCACCAGGCGGCGGCGCCTTCGTGGTCGAGACCGGCGAGGAAGCCGAGCGAGGAGCCCTCCTCGACCACGGCGAGCAGCAGGGCGGCGAGTTCGTCGCGGTGGGCGCGCAGTCCGGTGGCGTCGAGCGGGGGGATCGTGGCCGTCATGCGGCCGAGCATAAGGATCGGCCGGAGGGGTGCGGGAGGTGGGGCGCGGAACGCTCGGGGGGGGGGAGCCGTGCCCGCCCCCCTCCCCGTGCGCCGGGGAGAGGACGGGGTCGGGGCCGGCCGGCCGGGGCCTACGGCGCCGGGAGTTCCGCGAAGTCCGCCACCAGGCCGCGGTGGTGGCCGGCGGTGCCCAGGGCGAGGGAGTCGGCCTTGGCCCGCTTGAGGTAGAGGTGGGCCGGGTGTTCCCAGGTCATGCCGATGCCGCCGTGCAGCTGTACGCACTCCTCGGCCGCCCGGACGGCGACGCCCGAGCAGTAGGCCTGGGCCACCGCGACCGTCAGGGGGGCGTCGGGGGCCCCGGTGGCCAGGGCGTCGGCCGCGGCCCGGGCCGCCGCGCGCGCGGAGGCCACGTCGAGCCAGAGGCGGGCGAGGCGGTGCTTGAGGGCCTGGAAGGAACCGACGGGCCGGTTGAACTGGTGGCGGCCGCGGACGTACGCGACGGTCTCGGTCAGGCACCACTCGGCGACCCCGAGCTGCTCGGAGGCGAGGAGCCCGGCCCCGGAGAGCAGCGCTCCCGCGACGGCCGCCCGGGCCGTGGCGGGGTCGGCGAGACGGGTGCCGGCGGCCTCCCGCAGGGTGACGGTGGCGAGCGGGCGGGTCAGGTCCAGGGCGACCGTCACGGTCAGCTCGGCCGAGGCGGCCGGGACGGCGTACAGCCCGGTGTCGGCGAGCACCAGCAGGACGTCGGCGGCCACCGCGTCCGCGACGGAGGTGACCGTGCCGCTCAGGATCCCGCCGCCACCGTCCCGTACGGGCGCCGGGAAGGGGGCGCCGGGGGCGAGGGTCAGCGGCAGGGCCGGTGTGCACACGGTGCGGCCGCGGGCCAGTTCCCCCAGCAGCGGGGCGGCTTCGGCCGTGTCGCAGCCCAGCAGGATCTCCGTCGCGAGGATGGAGCTCGTCAGGTACGGCACGGGCGCCACGGCCCGGCCCAGCTCCTCCAGGACCACGGCCGCCTCCCGGTGGCTCGCGCCCTGGCCGCCGAGCTTCTCGGGTACGAGGAGTCCGGCTGCGCCGATCTCGACGGCGAGGGTGTGCCACAGGGCGGGGTCGTGCGGCTGGTCCGTCTCGATCCGGTCGAGGACGCTCTTGGGGCCGCAGCGGTCGGCGAGGAGCGCGCGCACGGCGCAGCGGAGCTCCTCCTCGGTTTCGGAGTAGAGCAGGTCGGCCGGCGCCGTGGATGCCGTCATCGGGAGAGGTCCTTCCATGCGAGGTCCTTGTCGTCGCGCGGCTCGGAAGGCAGGCCGAGGACCCGCTCGGCGACGATGTTGAGGAGGATTTCGCTGGTGCCGCCCTCGATGCTGTTGCCCTTGGCGCGCAGATAGCGGTAGCCGGCGTCGCGGCCGGTGAAGTCGACCAGTTCGGGGCGGCGCATGGTCCACTCCTCGTACAGGAGGCCCTCCTCGCCGAGGAGTTCCACCTCCAGGCCGCTGATCTCCTGGTTGAGCCGGGCGAAGGTGAGCTTCATGCCCGATCCTTCGGGGCCGGGCTGCCCGGCGACGAGCTGCTGGCGCAGCCGTTCACCGGTGAGGCGGGCGACCTCGGCCTCGACCCACAGCTCCAGCAGCCTCTGGTGCAGGGCGTGCGTGCGCAGTGCGGGGCGTTCGCGCCAGGCAGCGGCGACCGGCGCGATCATGCCGCCCTCGCGGGGGATGCGCATGCCGCCGATGGAGACCCGTTCGTTCATCAGGGTGGTGCGGGCGACCGCCCAGCCTTCGCCGACGGCGCCGAGGCGGTGGGTGTCGGGGATGCGGACGCCGGTGAGGAAGACCTCGTTGAACTCGGCCTCTCCGGTGATCTGGCGCAGGGGCCTGACCTCGACGCCGGGGGCGTGCATGTCGCAGAGGAAGTAGGTGATGCCCTGGTGCTTGGGGAGCGCCGGGTCGGTGCGGGCGATGAGAATCGCCCAGCGGGCGTTGTGGGCGCTGGAGGTCCACACCTTCTGGCCGTCGACCACCCAGGTGCCGGTGGCCTCGTCGAGGACGGCGCGGGTGGCGAGCGCGGCGAGGTCGGAGCCGGCGCCGGGCTCGCTGAAGAGCTGGCACCACACCTCCTCGCCGGTCCACAGGGGACGCAGGAAGCGCCGCTTCTGCTCCTCGGTGCCGTACGCCAGGATCGTGGGCGCGGCCATGCCGAGGCCGATGCCGATCCGGCGGGGGTCGTTGTCGGGGGCTCCGGCGGCTTCCAGTTCGGCGTCGACGACGGCCTGGAGGGAGCGGGGCGCGCCGAGTCCGCCGAGTCCTTCGGGGTAGTGGACCCAGGCGAGTCCGGCGTCGAAGCGGGCGCGGAGGAAATCGCTGCGGGTGGCGTGTGCAGGCGGGTGCGCGGCGAGCAGTTCCCGCACGCGGGCGCGCAGCGTCTCGGGGGTGGCGGTGTGGCCGGTCGTGGCGGTCATCGGCGCTCTCCGTCCATGGCCGGTACGACGACCAGCCGGCCGGTGGTGGTCCCGTCGGCGACGCGCTGGACGGCGTCGGCCGCCCCGGCGAGCGGCACGCGTTCGCTGACCAGTGGTGTGATGACGCCCTCGGCGGCGAGCCGGGTCAGTTCGGCGTGGCAGCCGAGGATGGCGGCCGGCTCCTTGGCCGCGTACAGCCCCCAGTGCAGTCCGAGGACGGCGTAGTTCTTCACGAGCGCGTGGTTGAGGGCGGGGGCCGGGATGGTGCCGCTCGCGAAGCCGACGACGACGATCCGGCCCTCGAAGGCCACGCACTTGGCGGAGGCGGTGTAGGCGTCTCCGCCGACCGGGTCGTAGACGACGTCGGCGCCGCGCCCGCCGGTGAACTCCTTGACGCGGGCGACGAGGTCCTCCGCCGTGCGGTCGATCACGAGGTCGCAGCCGAGTTCCTCGGCGGTGCGGGCCTTGGCCTTGCCCCCGACGACGCCGATGACGGTCGCGCCGGCGGCCTTGCCGAGCTGGACGGCGGCACTGCCGACCCCGCCGGCGGCGGCGTGTACGAGGAGGGTCTCGCCGCTCTGGAGCCGGGCGCGGCGGTGCAGTCCGAACCAGCCGGTCTGGTAGCCGATGTGGAGGGCTGCCGCCTGTGCGTCGTCGAGGGCGTCCGGGGCGGGGAGCAGGGCGTGCGCGGGAGCGGTGACGTATTCGGCGAAACCGCCGTGCGGCAGGCTCGGGTTGGCGATGACGCGGCGGCCGTCCTCGGTTTCGCCGCAGATCTCGACGCCCGGGGTGAAGGGCAGCGGCGGCCGGATCTGGTACTGCCCGCGGGCGAGCAGCGCGTCGGGGAAGTTGACGTTGGCGGCGAGTACCTTCAGCCTCACCTCGCCTTCGCCGGGGACGGGTTCTGGAACCTCTTCGAGGCGCATGGCCTCGCGGGGCTCGCCGGGGGTATGTACTCGCCATGCCTGCATCCGGGGCCTCCAGCCGCCGTCGAGGAATCACGCTCCGCGGGCATACTAAGCGGTCGCTTGCCCATCTGGGAACAGGTCGTCTCTTTCGGATCTTGTCGGTTGAGCCCGCGTCGTCCGGTGCCGTGCATCGCAAGGCGGAGGGGCGCCCGTGTACTGGACGTACTCGGGCGCCCCGACAACGCGGCGAGGTGCGGTGCCGGGCGACGCGGGCCCCGGCAAGATCCGGAAGAGACGGCCTAGGGACGCGCGCGGACAACCACGTGATCTTTCCGGACCGGCGGAGATAGCATCAACGAGCAGCTGCCGTACGGCACATGACCTGCTCGACCAGGGGGAACCGCCCGATGAACACCAGCCGCATGAGACGCACCACGTCCGCCGCCGCAGCCGCCCTCCTCCTCGCGGGGCTGATCACGGCCGCCGGACCGGCCGCCGCCGCGGCGGGCACGACCCCGTGCGCCCCGTCCGTCGACCTGCTGCCCGCACTGCCCGGGACGAGCGGGGGCTCGGTGGCGGGCTTCGGCGCGGGCGGACTCGCGGTGGGCGGGAGCGGAAGCCTGCCCGCCTACTGGACCGGCCCCGAGCACACGGTCCACGCCGTCCCGCTGCCCGCCGGCTTCGACGAGGGCAGCGTCAAGGCCGTCAGCGCCAACGGCCTGATGGTGGGCAGCGCCACGCGCACCGCGGACCGCGCGGCGGTCGCCTTCACCCACCAGATGGGTTCCGCGACCTCCGAGGCGCTCACGGCGCCCGCCGCCGGGCACTACGAGGTGGACGTGGACGTCAACGCGTCGGGCCGGGTCGTCGCCGTGGACGACGGCGTCGCCAAGGAGTGGGTGAACGGTGAGGCCGTGCGCGAACTGCCCGTTCCCGCCGACGCGATCCCCGGCACCAGGATCGTCTCGCTGACCGGCATCAACAAGCGCGGGGACATCGTCGGAACGGCCACCGGTTCCTACTTCGACGCCGAGAACGACATCGAGGTCACCAAGACCTTCCCGGTCGTGTGGCCCGCGGGCGGCGGCTACCCGCCGTACAGCCTCCAGGTGTGGAACGGCTACCACTACTCCTTCAGCACCGTCGGCAGGGACATCGACGACCGCGGCCGGGTGGTCGGCCTGGAGCACTACCACTACCGCAACGACCCGAAGCGGACCCCGGCCGTCTGGCAGAAGCCGTACGACGCCCTGCCCACCGATCCGGGCCGGCTGGGCGCCCACCGCGACCTGGAGCTGTCGGGCAGCAGCGCGACCACGAACGTGGCCGTCGGTACCGCGACCACCTTCGAGGAGAGCTGGCCCAGCTACTTCCAGGCCGTCTACTGGCCCGGCAAGGGGGCTCCGCTCGCGCTGCCGCACCCCGCGGGCTCCACGGGCCACACCCTCAGCCGCGCCTTCGCCGCCACGGACGACGACCGCGTCGGCGGCGCCCTCGTCGACCGGAACACCCAGGCGAGCACCGCCGTGATCTGGAACTGCGCGAGCAAGCAGGCGTACGCGCCCCAGAAGTGATTCCCGCCGCGGCATGGTGATCTGAGCGCCCGCACGCTATCGATGGGCGCATGGAGACCCCCCTGCGCGGCCTGCCCGCGCCGCCGCCCCTCGGCGCCGCCGCCCTGCCTCCCGGCACCTACGCCGGGCAGGTGGTCCTCGTGACCGGCGGCGGCACCGGGCTGGGCAAGGCCATCGCCACCGAGTTCGCGCGGCTCGGCGCCGATGTGGTGATCGCGAGCCGGCGGCCCGAGCAGCTGAAGGCGGCGTGCGGGGAGCTGGCGGCCGTGCCCGGAGCGGGCCGTGTCACGTACGCGGTCTGCGACATCCGGGACCCCGAGGGGGTCGCGGAGCTCTTCGACGCGGCCGAGGCCGTGCTCGGGCTGCCGGACGTGCTGGTCAACAACGCGGCCGCCAATTTCCCCTGCCCGGCCGAGGACCTGTCGCCGAACGCCTGGCGGGCGGTCGTGGACATCACCCTGACGGGCACCTGGTTCGTGACCCGAGAGTTCGGCCGCCGCCACCTCGCCGCGGACACCCCCGGGTCCATCGTGAACATCGGCGCCTCGTACGCCTGGACGGGCGGGCCGGGCTTCGCCCACAGCGCCGCCGCCAAGGCGGGCACGAAGAACCTGGTGGAGACGCTCGCCGTCGAGTGGGGCCCGTACGGCATCCAGATCAACGGGCTCGTCCCCGGGCTGTTCCCGCACGCCGACATGACCGAGGACGTCCGGGGCGGCCTGGAGCACGCCGCACCCGCCGCCACGGACGACCGGCAGCCCGCCCTGCGGGTGGGCGCGCCGCGGGAAGTGGGCTGGGCCGCCACCTTCCTGGCCTCGCCCTACGCCCGGTTCGTCACCGGGCACACGCTGGTGGTCGACGGGGCGAACTGGCAGCGCCGGTCCGTGGTCGCCCCGCTGACCGTCACGGTCCGGGAGCAGCTGGGGCGGGGCCGGTTCGGCGCGTGACCGCCATCCTGCGGTTCCGTGACCCTCATCCTCCGGTGAAGTGCGGGGGCCGGCGGGCCGCCTTGGCCCCGTAGCCCTCGCGGACGTCCTCCGAGGTGAGGGTGAGGGCGGCGGTCATCGCGACGCGGTCCAGGGCCGCGGGGAGGGCGGCGTCGGCGTAGGAGTCGACCGCCCGCTTGATGCCCTGGACGGCGAGCGGGGCGTTCGCGGCGATCTCCCCGGCCAGTGAGCGGGCGGCGGCCTCCAACTCCTCTACGGGAAAGACCAGTTGGACGAGATTCAGGCGCTGCGCCGTCGCCGCGTCGATACGGCGGCCCGTCAGGGCCAGGTACTTGGCCCAGCCCGCGCCCGCCTCCCGCGCTATCCGCAGGTCGCCGCCCGCGTCCACCGCCACGCCCAACTGCGCCTCAGGCAGGGCGAAGACGGCGTCCTGCGCCGCCACGCGGACATCGGCCATCAGCGCCAGCTCGAAGCCGAAGCCCAGGCAGTAGCCCTGGACCGCGGCCACCACCGGCTGCGCGAGCCCGGCGAGGACCGCGAACCGCTCGTGGACCCAGCGGATGCCCTCGTAGTAGTTGCGGGTGCGCTCGGCGGCGGACCGGCCCGCGATGGAGCCGCCGGGGGCGGTCACGTCGATGCCCGCGCAGAAGGCCCGGCCCTCGGCCCGCAGCAGCACCACCCGCACGGAGGGGTCGAAGCGGATGCGGTCCGCGAGCAGCCCCAGCTGGCGGGTGGACTCCCAGCTCCAGCCGTTGAGCTGGTCGGGGCGGCAGAGGGTGAGGACCGCGATGCCGTCCGCGACCTCCAGACGGATCCGCTCCTCACCCTCCGCGATCTCCGTGGAGATGGTGTCGATCACCGTGCTCCGCACCCCCTGCCGCAATCTGACGAACCGTCAGACTAGGGGTGGCGGCTCAACGGGGGAAGACCTCGAACAGCACCGCCGGGCGGCCGCCGAAACGGGCCGCCGCGTGCTCGGCGTGCCCGGTGAGGAAGCCGCGCACGTACTGTTCGGGGTCCTGGTCCGTCAGCACCTCGATGTACGCCTTGTGCTCCATGAGGGACTTCACCGCCCGCTCCATGCCCGGGCCGGCGTCGGCCGCGTGCGTCGGGGTGGTCGTACCGGTGACCGCGACCCAGCGCACCCCGTTCCACGGTTCCAGACCCTGCTCGGAGAGGAGCTCGGGGAAGATCCACCGGTTGCCCGCGTCGCCGGCCGCGTCCAGCGTGGCGCGGCCGACGGCCTTGTGGTCGGGGGTGTTCCAGAAGCCGCCGCCCTCCGCTCCGCCCCACGTGTCGCGGTGGTTCATCGTGATGACCAGTTCGGGGCGGTGGCGGCGGATCGCCGCGGCGATGTCCCGGCGCAGGTCCAGCCCGTACTCGACGACGCCGTCGCGGTGGTCGAGGAACTCCACCCGGGACACGCCGACGACGGCCGCGCTCGCGCGCTGCTCCGCCTCGCGCAGGGGGGCGCAGTCGGCGGGTGCGATGGTGTCGATGCCGGCCTCGCCCCGCGTGGCGAGGAGGTACACGACCTCGCGGCCACCGTCCGTCCAGTCCGCGATGGCGGCGGCGGCCCCGTACTCCAGGTCGTCGGGGTGGGCCACGACCGCGAGGGCGCGCTTCCAGTCGGTGGGCATCGCAGGCAGCGGAGGCTGCTGATCACGTTGTTCGGTCATGCGTCAAACCCTAGGCCCTGTCGTCAGAGTCCCGCCCGGCCTGCGGTGTCCGGCACCGCACCACGCCGCGAGAGCACCTTTCAGCTTCCCCAACGGCCCGCTGCCGATGCCTGGAGCGCGGCCGCGGCCACGACCGTTCATCGACAAGCCGATCCGGGGCCTCGCCCGGCCCGTCCGGCTCGCCACCGCGGCCCGCGTCGAAGAGTGTGAGCGCTCACATCAATCGCGTCAACGACGCTCACACGACGAGTTTCTGATGATGCCTCAGTAGCGGAACGGGTTGCGACATGGCACTTGACGACCCCTCACGCCCCATGGTCTTCTCCCTGCAGCACGCCGGATGTTCGACTTTCAAGTTGTTAGCGCTAACAATGCGCCGGAGATCCGGTGCCCCCGCCCCGCAGGGGTCACGTCTTGCCGCCGCCTCGGACGCGCCGTGCCCGGTCCGCACGCACCGAGAAGGACCGACCCCTGCCCAAGTCGCCCCCAGGAGGGTGCAGATGAACGCTCTCGGTACAGCTCAACGAACCGCAAAACGGCCAGGATGGCGGCCACGGGTGGCCGCCCTGCTCTCGATGGTCTTCGTGGCCGGCTTCCTGGCCATGGTGAACCCGTCGGCGGCCTCAGCGGCCTCGGTCGACTCCGGCAAGTGGTACGTGCTGGTGAACCGCAACAGCGGCAAGGCGCTGGACGACTACAACTTCGCCACCGCCGACGGTTCGCCCGTCGTCCAGTGGACCCGGTCCAACAACGAAGCCCAGCAGTGGCGCTTCCTGGACTCCGGCAGCGGCTACTACCGGCTGCAGAACCGTAACTCTGGCAAGGTCCTGGACGACTACGGCTGGTCCTCGGCCGACGGCGCCGACGTCGTCCAGTGGAGCGACCTCAACGCGACCAACCAGCAGTTCCGCCTCGCCGACTCCGCCGACGGCTACGTCCGCCTCCTGAACCGCCACAGCAGCAAGGCCCTTGAGGTCCAGGGCGCCTCCACCGCCGACGGCGGCAAGATCGTCCAGTACGCCGACTGGGGTGGCGGCAACCAGCAGTGGCAACTCGTCCCCGTCGCCGACGTGGGCAACGGCACGTGCGCTCTCCCGTCGACGTACCGCTGGACATCGACCGGCCCGCTGGCGCAGCCGAAGTCGGGGTGGGCCTCGCTCAAGGACTTCACCAGCGTCGTCTACAACGGCAAGCACATCGTCTACGCCACGTCGCACAACACCCTCGCCGGTAACGACGGGCGCTGGGGACTGATGAGCTTCAGCCCCTTCACGAACTGGTCCGACATGGCCACCGCCACCCAGAACACGATGCCCTTCGACGGCTTCGCGCCGACGCTGTTCTACTTCGCCCCGAAGAACCTCTGGGTGCTCGCCTACAACGGGGGTTGGCCCTCCACCTTCTCCTACCGCACCTCGAGCGACCCCACCAACCCCAACGGCTGGTCCGCGCAGCACGAGCTGTTCACGGGCACCCTCCCGAAGGGTGGCCCCCTCGACGTGACCCTCATCGGCGACGACACGAACATGTACATGTTCTTCGCCGACGACGAAGGCGGCATCTACCGGTCCAGCATGCCCATCGGCAACTTCCCGGGCAGCTTCGGTTCGTCGTCCACGAAGATCATGAGTGACACGCCGCTCAACCTGTTCGAGGCGGTTGAGGTCTACAAGGTCCAGGGTCAGAACCAGTACCTCATGATCGTCGAGGCCCAGAATTACACAGGGAGCGGTCGCTACTTCCGCTCGTTCACGGCCACCAGCCTCGGCGGCACCTGGACACCGCAGGCCGACACCCTGAGCAACCCCTTCGCCGGCAAGGCCAACAGCGGTGCGACCTGGACCAACGACATCAGCCACGGCGATCTGGTTCGCACCAACCCCGACCAGACCAAGACCATTGACCCCTGCAACCTGCAGTTCCTCTACCAGGGGCGCGACCCCAGCACCGACGGCATGGACTACGGCCTCCTGCCGTACCGACCGGGGGTACTGACACGGCAGCGCTAGGCGCAGGTCCGGCTCCGGTGTTCCTGACGTTCGCGGGCAACGACGTACGCCGAACCGGGTGAGCGTCACAGCGAGCGATCAGGAACGGGTGGAGTCGGAGCGGCGGGCTCGGTGCAAGGCCGAGCCCGCCCGCGGTGGCGTGCTCGTCCGGTGCGCAGCTCGCGGCCCGGCCGCCCGGCGATCGAGCCGCCGGGGCTCAGGGCAGTCGGAGGGCCTCGATTTCCGTGTCGTTCAGGAGGGCCTCGACGAGCGGGGCAGGGCCCGCCACCTTGGTGGCCCAGAGGTCGTAATCCGTGCAGAGGACCCAGGACCGGTCCTGGGCCCAGAGGTTGGACGGGGTCCAACCGTCCTCCTCCGGGTGGTCGTACAGCGCCTTGGCATCCGCGAGCGTGCCGGCCCGGACGTGCAGGTCGTCGAAGTCCTCAGCCCTCTGCAACAGCGGGTTGTAGTAGGCCAGGCAGCGGGTCTCAGCACCCTGCGGGCTGTGCTCGGTGAGGATGTCGACCAGGCGGTTCCAGTCGGTCCGGTCCAGCCTGCCCTCGGACGGCGCGTCGATGCCGACAGGCCAGCCCCCCGGCTCCCGGAGCGAGGGGAACGAGCGGTAGCAGGGCAGCTGACCCTCGGGCGCCACTGGATCACCGGTCCGCCGCGAGAGCTCCGCCCAGCGCAGCCGGCGCCAACGGGGGCCGCGGGGCTCGCCCGGCGTCCCCTCGAACACGTCCGCGGGGTCGAGGCCCGGGATGATCTCGGGCCCGCCGCCATTCAGCACGGCTCGTTGATACGCGACGTAGGACATGTCGGTGGGACCGAGTTCGTGTTCGTACATGGAGTGGAGCACCCAGACGGCGTCGGGCAGTGCCGGCGGCATGAAGCCGGTGAGCCCGTCATCGTCGGCCAGGTCCCGCAGCCAATCAGTCTCCCCAGCCGTGGTCAGCGGCCACCGGGCGGTCGCCAGAACAGCGGATGTCTCGTGCATCCGTTCAGGATCCCACCCGCCGCAGCCACGAGCGCCGGGATCACTTTCCCGGGCTCCACCACGTTCCCGACGCCCTCACGTTGGGGAATCAGTCACAGACGAGGACCCGCTGGACTGGAGCCCGGTGGAGCCGCGACGGGACGCGGCGGCGGGACCGGCGCCCCCGGGCGGGGGCGCCGGTCCCGTGAGTTGGCCCAGGATCAGCCGACGGGCCGGGGAGTCGCGTCGACCCCGGTGGCGGTCGACCGGAACCAGACGGCCTTGCCGTCGGCGCCGACGGCGGCCAGGTCGGCCAGGCCGTCGCGCTCGAAGTCGCCCGCCGAGACCAGCGTCGGGTAGGCCGTCCGGCCGAAGCCCGAGCCGATCTTCACGCGCTGCGTCGTGCCCCAGCTCCTGGGGTCGAGGTTCCCGGCGGCGTCCTTGGCCCCCTTCACGGAGAACAGGTCGCCCGAGGCGTCGTCGCGCACCCACAGGTCGGTGGTGCCGTCGCCGTCCGTGTCACCCGGCACGAGCACCGAGACCGTGTCCCAGCCGCCGTCGCCGACGAGGACCGGGCTGGCGGTGATGTCCAGGTAGCCGGAGCGGCTGCCGGGGTACGCCCAGAGCTTCGTGCCCTGCTTCACCAGCAGGTCGGGCTCGCCGTCGCCGTTGAAGTCACCGGCGTCGGTGATGTCCTCGGCGTCGAACCAGTGGTCGTCGCCCGTCCACGCCGGGTCGTCCTTGACGCAGCCGGCGTCCGGGTCCGCGACCGGGCAGAAGACGCTCAGTATCATGGCGTCCTGCGGACGGACGCTGCCGAGCCCGTTGCTGGGGAGGACCTTGAGCTGCTTGGCCTTGAGCACGTCGTTGTATTCGAGCACCAGCAGGTCGTTGTAGCCGTCCTCGCCCCAGTCCCCGCTCGCGGTGATCCGGGTTCCCGGGGCGAAGGACGCTCCGCCGTCGACGGGTGCGCCGAAGGTGCCGTCCGCCCGGCCGGCCGAGAAGCGGAGCCTGCCGTTCGGGTCCAGGGTCCACAGGTCCCGCACGCCGTCGCCGTTGAGGTCCCCGGCGGCGTCGCGGACCCCTCCGTTACCGAGCGCCCAGAAGCGGTAAGTCGCCTGGTCGGAACGGTATCCGGCGGTGTCGACGCTGTAGGCGAAGATCGTGTGGGGACCGGAGCCGTAGGGCGTGATCACGGCCGAGGCGCCGGGAGCCACGGTGACCTGACGGGCGTCGAAGTCCGACCAGTAGACGATCTTCTCCAGGTTGGTGGCGCCGCCGGTGCCGAAGGTGAAGGTGCCCGGGGTACGGGCCTTGCCGGTGTTCTCGGGAACGCCGTTCGAGGCGTCGGGGAACTCGACCGAGCTGATCACCGGCGGCACGGGGCGGCTCACGGTGGTCTCCAGCGTCGCGCTCGCCGGGGCGAAGCGCTTCCAGGCCGAGGCATCGGACTCGTCCGCGGCGAACAGGCCCACGCTGACGGACCCCAGTTTCCTGGCCGCCGCGTCCTTGACCAGCGCGGTCGCGTCGAACTCCAGCGCGCCCGCGGCGCAGCCCTCGGGCCCCTTGGCCGCCGTCACGGAGGCCAGCCGGACGCCCTTGGCGGGCTGGCTCTTCCAGGTGGTCCGGTCCGAGACGGCGCCGACGCTCCACAGCTCGACCGGCCGGGCCGTGCAGGACGCCGCCCCCGTGTTGGTGATCCGGAAGGTCGCCCGGTCGACCGTGGCGCCCTTGAGCGCGGTGGTGTCCAGCCGGAGGTAGGAGCGGGAGAGCCCCTGGGCGCCGCCCTCGTCGCCGACGCGCAGGTCGCCGGCGGCGTTCCAGAAGGAGCGGTTCGGGCTCTGCTTGGACACGCGCGTCCAGGCCTGCGCGCCGACGGAGGTCTCCCCCGCCCCCGCGGCGCTGACGGCGGGCGCGGCGGCGGCCGGCGCCGCCCCTGCCACCACGCCGGTCACGGCCAGCCCGCCGGCCAGTCCGCCGGCCAGGGCCAGTGAGACGGCCCTCGAAATCGTTCTCAGCATGCACGCTCCACACATCGGTCGGTGTCGTCGGGGTACGGACCGACCCTAACCGCGTGATCGACTTCCGCAGAAACGTTTATCCGGAGCCCCGGCACGGCCGTGACCAGCGCGGACGCCTACGCTTCGTCGCGCACGAGGGAGAGCA
Source organism: Streptomyces sp. NPDC045695 (assembly GCF_056432025.1). NCBI lineage: Bacteria > Bacillati > Actinomycetota > Actinomycetes > Kitasatosporales > Streptomycetaceae > Streptomyces > Streptomyces sp. NPDC045695. The sequence continues at coordinate 318,642 of NZ_JBWKJU010000006.1, read as the reverse complement.
GCCGGTCCAGGACCCGGGTGCCGCCCGCGCGGACGCCGTCGTGCTCGAACTCGTCGGTCACCCAGGTCCGCAGGCCGCGGACGGCCCGGGCCGTGCGCAGCGAGTCCGCCGTGTCCACGTACATGTCGTCGTGGTAGACGGCGGCGGCCACCGGCACCTCGTTGGCCGCCAGGCGCGCCGGGTCGTAGAGCGGCTGCCAGCCGGTACGGGCGGCGAGGTGCTCGGCGGTCTCGCGGAGCGGGGCGAGGCTGGGGTCGGTGGTGAAGTGCCAGGGGTGGATGGTCTCGCCGGTGAAGAGCAGCGGTTCGTCGCCCGCGAGGGACTTGGCGGCGTCGAAGCCCGGGTGGCCGGCGCGGACCCGCTCGGCGGCCCACGCGGTGGGCGTGGCCGGGTCCTGGGCGTAGATCGACTCGTGGATCAGCGCGTACAGGGGGTGCCCGGCGAAGGAGAGCAGCGAGCGGACGCCCTCCAGGAAGGCGTCGGACAGGGCCGGGCCGGCGGCGGTCGGGACGAAGGCGTCCTCCAGCAGGTAGTGCAGCTGGTGGCTGCCGTCTCCCACGCCGAGGAGGATGCCGAGGGACTGGAAGGCCTCGACGGTCAGGCGGTGTCCGCCGGGGAGTTCGGCCGGCTGCTCCATGAGGTGGGCGGCGATGTCGCGGGCGCGCTCGACGTCCATCGGGTAACGGGCGTAGTGGGCCCGGTTCTTGCGCTCGATGCGGGGGTACGCGGCCTCGTACACCTCGTCGGCGGTGGCGGTCAGGGACGGAAGGCCACCGGTGATCAGCGCGGCGCTGAGGCCCTCGGGCGCCGTGGACAGGTAGGTGGTGGTGCAGAACCCGCCGAAGCTCTGGCCGAGCACGGTCCAGGGGGCGCCGCCGGTCAGGCCGGGGCGGATGGCCTCGGCGTCGCGCACGATGGAGTCGGCGCGGAAGTGGGCCAGGTGTTCGGCCTGTTGCCGGGGGGTGCCGAGCAGGGGCAGGGTCTGCCGGTTCAGCGGAGTGGAGCGACCGGTGCCGCGCTGGTCGAGCAGCAGGACCCGGTACTCGGTGAGGGCCCGCTCCAGCCAGGCCTGCCTGCCGATGAACCGGCGGGCGCCGTTGCCCGGACCGCCCTCCAGGTACAGCAGCCACGGCAGCTTCTCCGGATCCTTGTCCGAGGCGACGACCTCGCGGCCGTACAGCTCGATCCGCTCCCCGTCCGGCCGCGCGTGGTCCAGGGCGACGGAGAACCGGTGGTCGGTGAGGACCGTGCCGGGCTGGCGGTAGCTGCGGGCGGTGGTCACGGGCGGCCCCCTGGGGTACGAGGTACGGACAGGCCCGCGCCCCGGCCGGGTGACGGCGGGGCGCGGGTGTGGTGGTCCGCCCGAGTCTAGGCGCTGTCACTAGGGGGCGCCTTTGCCTTCCTGTCAGAACTCGACGACCGAGCGGAGCACCTCGCCGCGTTCCATCCGGGCGAAGGCCTCCTCGACCCCGTCGAGCGGGATGGTCTCGGAGACGAAGGCGTCCAGGTCGAGCCGGCCCTGCAGGTAGAGGTCGATGAGCAGCGGGAAGTCACGCTCGGGCAGACAGTCCCCGTACCAGGAGGACTTCAGGGCGCCGCCGCGTCCGAAGACGTCCAGGAGCGGGAGTTCGAGCTTCATCTCGGGCGTCGGCACGCCGACCAGGACCACGGTGCCCGCGAGGTCGCGGGCGTAGAAGGCCTGAAGGTAGGTCTCGGGGCGACCGACGGCCTCGATGACCACGTCGGCGCCGTTGCCTCCGGTCAGGTCCTGGATGGCCTTGACCACGTCCTGGGTGCGGCCGTTGACGGTGTGGGTGGCGCCCAGGCCCCGGGCCCACTCCAGCTTCCGGTCGTCCAGGTCCACCGCGATGATCTTCGAGGCGCCCGCCAGCCTGGCCCCGGCCACGGCCGCGTTGCCCACTCCCCCGCAGCCGATGACGGCGACGCTGTCGCCCCGCCCGACGTCGCCGGTGTTCAGGGCCGCGCCCAGGCCCGCCATCACTCCGCATCCGAGCAGTCCGGCCGCGGCGGGGGCGGCGGCCGGGTCCACCTTGGTGCACTGGCCGGCGGCGACCAGGGTCTTCTCGGCGAAGGCTCCGATCCCGAGCGCCGGGGAGAGCGGGGTGCCGTCCTCCAGGGTCATGGACTGGATGGCGTTGTGCGTGGCGAAGCAGTACCAGGGCCGTCCGCGCTTGCAGGCCCGGCACGTGCCGCAGACCGCACGCCAGTTGAGGACCACGAAGTCGCCGGGGGTCACCGACGTGACGTCCGGGCCGACCGATTCGACGATCCCGGCGGCCTCGTGGCCGAGCAGGAAGGGGAACGCGTCGTTGATGCCGCCCTCGCGGTAGTGCAGGTCGGTGTGGCAGACCCCGCAGGCCTGGACCCTGACGAGCGCCTCGCCGGGTCCCGGGTCGGGCACGAGGATCGTCGTCGTCTCCACCGGTGCGCCCTTGCTCCGGGCGATGACCCCTCGTACGCGATGCGTCACGTCGTACCCCGCTCTGCTCGATTCGGCCTGGATCTCCGAACGTACACGGACGGCGCCCGGCAGGGGAGTTGTGTCACGCCCGGCGCGCGAGCTCCCCCGGCCGGTCCCGGGCCGCGCCCCCGGCCAGCTCCGGTGGTACGGCGTCCCGGAGGGCCGCGCCGAAGGCGGCCACGGCCGGGTGCGCGCCGGCCCCGCTGCGGAAGGCGAGGTTGGTGCGGCGCTGCATGAGGAGCCGGGTGAGGTGCACGGCCGGACCGGCGGCGCCGTGGACGCCGAGCTGCGGTACGACGGCCACGCCCTGGCCCGCCGCGACCAGCGCGAGCACGGTGGCGAACTCGTCCACCTGGTGGCGGATCCGGGGCGTGAAACCGGCGGCCTGGCAGGCCCGTACCGTCATGGCGTGGCAGAGGGTGCCCGAGGTGGCGGTGATCCACGGCGCATCCGCGTGGGTCCGCAGGACCGCGCCTTGGTCGGGCTCCGGGGACGGCTCGGATCCCGGGGACGGCTCGGATCCCGGGGACGGCTCGGATCCCGGGGACGGCTCGGGTCCTGGGGACGAATCGGGTCCCGGCGACGGCTCCGGCGCTTGCCCGGCGGGCGCGGCCAGGTACATCGCCTCGCCGTACAGCGGCTCGGTGACGAGTCCCGGCTCCTGGGCGGCGGGAACGAAGTCGTACGCGTGCACCAGGGCCACGTCCAGGTCGCCGGCCCGCAGGGCGTGCGCCACCGCGGCCGGGTCGGTCTCCGAGACCATCGGCTCCAGCCCCGGGTGCCGCCGGGCGAGGGCGACCAGGGCGGCCGGGACTATGGCCCGTGTGGCGGTGGGGAAGGCGCCGATCCGCAGGGCTCCCGCCAGGCCGCCGCGGGCCTCGGCGAGGTCCGCTTCCGCCTGTTCCAGCCGCTCCAGGACCGCCTCCGCGTGCCCGACCAGGTGCTGCCCGGCCGGGGTCAGCCGCACCCCGCGGCCGGTGCGCTCCAGCAGGGGCAGGCCGGCTTCCCGTTCCAGGACGCCGAGTTGCTGGGAGACCGCCGAAGGGCTGAAGGCGAGCGCCTCGGCCACGGCGGCGATGGTTCCGCGGCGGGCGAGTTCGCGCAGCAGGCGCAGGCGCCGTACATCGAGCATCGGCTCAGCTTACGGGTCGCGTAAGAAACGCGAACTGGATTTGATCCTCGGGACGGGTGAGGCTCGTGGCATGGCACAGGACATCGCACAGCACAGGGCACAGGACATCGCAGAATTCCTCCCGCTCGGCGGGATCCACGTACCGCTCGTCACCCCCTTCACCCCCACCGGGGACATCGCCGCCGAGGCCCTGGAGGCGCTCGCCCACGAGGTGCTCGACGCGGGCGCCACCGGGATCGTCGCCCTCGGCACCACCGGCGAGGCGGCAGGCCTCGACGAGGCGGAGCGCGACCTCGTCACCGACGTGTGCGCCCGGGTCTGCGGGGAACGGGGTGCGCTGCTGACCGTCGGCGCGGGGGCGAACGGCACCCGGGCCGCGGAGGCCTCGCTGGCCCGGCTGACCCGGTGGCCGCAGGCGCGGGCGGCGCTGGTGACCGTTCCCTCGTTCGTACGGCCTTCGGCCGCGGGCGTGTTGGCGCATTTCGAGCGGCTGGCCGAGGTGAGCCCGGTACCGCTGATCGTGTATCACATTCCGTACCGCACCGGACAGCCGCTGGACGCGGCCGCCCTGCGGGCGCTCGGGGCGCTCCCGGGGGTGGCCGGGATGAAGTACGCGGGCGGCGGCATCGGCGAGGACACGGTCGCGCTCCTGGGCGATCTACCGGACGGTTTCGAGGTGCTGGCGGGCGACGACGCGTACGCGTCCGCGCTCCTGGCGCTGGGCGCGACGGGCGGGATCCTGGCGTCGGCGCACCTGGCGACGGCCCGGTTCGCGGAGCTCGTCGTGGCCTGGCGGGCGGGCGACGTGGCGCGGGCCCGGCCCCTGGGTCACGCGCTGGCCCGGATGTCGGCGGCGGCCTTCGCCGAGCCGAATCCGGCGGTCGTCAAGGGGGTGCTGCACGCGCAGGGGCGCATCCCGAGCCCCGGCGTACGGCTTCCCCTGCTGCCGGCCTCGGCGAAGGCGGTGGCGGCGACCCTGGAGCGCCTGGCGGAGCTGCCGATCTGAGGCCCGCACGCCGGAAACCGTCCCTGATGGGCGATTTGCCGCCTACAGGCGAGTCGCCCGAATGAGCCCTACGGAGAGCGGACTTGCCCGTATTGGCCGCGGGGCCGCGGATTCGTGATGTGAGTCACTCCGGATACGCCAACATCATTTCCTTCGCAGAGCCGATTCCCTTTTCACGGAAAGGGAATCGGCTATTGCGCGGACACGTCCTCAAGGTCATTTCCCGGGCTTATCGGGGGAAGACGATCTACCGGTGGAATTCGGGTCTTGTTCCCGCCCGGCGGCCTCGCCTACGGTCACCTCGTTCCTGGTGACACGTAGCCGAATCCGGCCGCCACCCGGGCTCTCCCGTCCCCCCACGTGAGGAATTCCGCCATGCCCGCAAAGGGTAAGCACCGTCGGCCCAAGCACCACCCGATCACCCGCAAGCTGGCCCTGGCCGGTACTGGTGGCGCGGCCCTCACCCTCCCCCTGATCAGCGCGACCACCGCCGGGGCGGTCCAGACGACCACCGTTCCCACGGCTCAGACCGCAGCCCCCGCAGCCGGCACCGCCGCTGCAGCGACCTATTCCGTGGTCGCCGGCGACACCCTTTCCGAGATCGCCGCGGAGCATTCCGTGAGCGGCGGCTGGAAGAAGCTCTACGCGGCGAACCGAAGCGTCATCGGCGACAACCCGTCGATCATCCGGCCCGGCATCAAACTGAAGCTGGGCACCCAGCCCGAGACCGCCCGCGCGAGCCGGTCCGCGGCCCGTCCCACCCTGTACGCGAACAATCTCGACGGCTGGATCCGCGAGTCCCTCGCCGTGATGGCCAAGCACGGAATTCCCGGAAGCTACAACGGAATTCACCGCAATGTGATGCGGGAGTCCTCGGGCAATCCCCTCGCGATCAACAACTGGGACATCAACGCCCGCAACGGCATCCCTTCGAAGGGTCTGCTCCAGGTCATCGACCCGACGTTCAAGACCTATCACGTGCCCGGCACTTCGCTGGACTCGTACGACCCGGTCGCGAACATCACCGCCGCGTGCAACTACGCGGCGGCCCGTTACGGCTCCATCGACAACGTCAACGGGCCTTACTAGCCTCGATCTTTCGTGACGGTCCGTTGGTTCATCCGGCGGGCCGTTTCGGCTTTTCCGACCGGTGGCGGGTATGCCTGCGGCCCGGCTGTCGCGTCGGGTGGCACCGGGTTCCACTGCTCCGGATGCAGGATGGCTCGTCGGGACAGGGCGTTGTTGCTGGTCAGCCGAGGTTCGGCAGTGCTTGGAGGCGCTCGAACGCGGTGGTGATCGTCCCGGTCCAGGGCCAGTGGCGGGCCAGGCGGAGCCAGCGGCGGCGGCCGGTGGTCACCAGTTGGGCGGCGGCGGAGAACAGCCGCATCCGCAGGCGTTTGGGCTCCCAGCGGCGGGCGGGCCCGTCCAGGGCGAGCATGGGCATCCAGGCGAGCAGGTCGAGGGCGAGCTGGACGATCTCCAGCCAGACCTGGTTCTGGGAGGCGTCGTGCAGGGGGAGGTTGCGCAGGCCGGTGTCGCGGGCGGCGCGGATGCGGTCCTCGGCGCGGGCGCGCTGGCGGTGCCGCAGCTCCAGGGCGGCGATCGGGACGGTGGTGGTGCTGGTGGCGAAGCAGGTCAGCCGCATCCCGTCGACGTCGGTGAAGCGCAACTGCGCTCGGGGTGCGGGCGTTCTTTGCGCACGATCAGCCGCGTGCCTCTCGGCCAGCCCTTGAGGACGTCGCCGCCGAGCTCGGCGACCCAGGCGCCGTCGCGGACCTGGCCGTCCGGTTCGACGGCGGGCGTCCAAGCCGAGGCCGGCACCAGCAGCACGGCCTGGTGGATTGCCTCCGTGATGGTCATCCCGATCGAATAGGACAGCCACCGGCCGTGCGCTGTCAGCCAGTTGAGGAAATCATGGGTGCCGCCGCCGGAGTCGGTGCGGATGAGGGTCCGCCGACCGCGCCGGTGCTTCTTCGGCAGATGGGCCAGCGCCAGCCGGGCGGCGGCGATGTGGTCGGCGGCGGTGTTGCTGCCCGCGCTTCCCGGTCGCAGCAGGCCGGCGACCGGCTCTCCGGACCCTTCACGGCCGTGGTCGACGAACGCGAACAGCGGATGGTGGCCGAACGTCCTCTTCCAGGTCGCGGCGGCGCCCTGCTTCTCGCAGTGGGCCAGGACCAGGACGCCGTCGATGTCCACGACCACGTGGCCGTCCGCGTCCGGTGCGTCCTGGCCGGCCAACCGCCAGACCCGCTCGCGGACTTCGGCCCGTGCCCGCCGGATCGCCGCCAGTGCGCGGGGGTCGGCTGCGGCAAGAGCGTCGACCAGTCGGGAGACCGTCGGATCCGAGGCCACCGGTCCGAACACGCCGGGCTCCGATCGCAGCAGGCCGATGTCCGCCAGGCAGTCACCGCCCAGCGCCACGGCGAGCGCGAGGTCAGCAGGATCTTGCCCGGGTCGTGCACCGCGCTGGGCTTGCGCCACGGCGCGAGCGCCGCCGACAGCCCGGCGGCCAGGCCCGTGCGGCGCGCTGTTTCCACCAGCACGACCCCGCCGGCCTGGGAGACCACCCCGCTGCCGCCACCGACACCCGCACACGCGGGTACGACCCGATACGCTTACTCACCTGGAAGGTGCCTCCGACGGGCGCGAGAAGAAGGGCCTAGACAGTCCTCATTCTCGCAGGTCAGAGGCACTTTCTGCTTAGCCGATCACCCTGCCGGACAGCCCGCTTTCGTGAAAGCGCGAGGCTAGCCCGTCGCAGCCAGCAGCCCTGGGCGGCTGAACGCTTTGCAGCCGGCGCCGGACTCAGCTGGAGGTTAGGGTCAGTCTGCACCAACCGCAGCCGACCGCGTTGTCCGATCCCCAGGCCAGGAGGGTGACCGACTGGTCGTCCTGGACGGTCGCCGGTGCGGTGTAGACGGCCGTGGTGGTGCCTTCGGTGAAGGCGACCGTGCCCATGCCGGTGGGGTAGACGCACCAGGAGAAGCGGTCGAGATCGTCGGAGGCCGCGGTGAGGGTCACGGTGCCGCCGGCGCTCACCGTCGTGCTTGACGCCGTGACCGTGACGGTCGTCGTGGTGGCGAGCTGCACGGTCGCCGCCACGCCGGACGGGCCGGGGCTGATGGTCACCGTCTGGGACTGCGTCACGGAATCCGGCGCGGTGTAGATCCACTGGCCGGTGCCCCAGCCCTGCTCCAGGGTGCCCACGCCCGACGGGGAGAGCGTGCAGACCGCGCCATCCACCGGATTGCCGTCGGAGTCCACGACCACGAAGTCGTAGCCCTGTCCGGCGGTGAGGGTCAGCGCCGTCGGCGTGACGATCCGGTCTGATGAGGGCGGCGCCGGGGCCAGCAGCACCATGGCGCGCCCCACCCGAGAGCCGTCCGCCTGGTCGATCGCGGTTACGATCACCACGCCGGGCTGCTGCACGCTGTCGGGTGCCTGGTACAAGCCGGTCGGGTCGAGCGCGCCGAGCGGTGGCTGGACCTCCCAGTCGACCGCGGTGGTCGATCCGGCGACGGTGGCGCCGAACTGCTGCTGCCCGGTCGGGGTGAGGGTGACGGTGGGCGGGCTGACGGTGAGGACGGACTCCACCTGGCCGGTCAGGGTCAGGTCACCGGGGACGGCCACGGCCGTGAGCTGCAGGACCTGCTCGGAGGGGAAGAGAAGGTTCTGCAGGGCGAAGGTGCCGACGTCGGGCAGGGTCACCTGCTGGAGGACGGACTGCAGGGCCGACCCCAGGGAACTCTGGATGTCGTCGGGCAGGAAGTCCGTGGTGCCGCTCCAGAAGCTGCTCCACCCGCTTCCCGTGTTGTCCGGCGCCAGCGTGCACTTGGTCTGCCCGACGAAGCTCACGATGCCGGTGGTGGGGTCGGCATTCGCGGTGTATGACGTCGTGACCGTCCCGTCGAGGTCGCAGTGGTTGACCGAGAATCCGGGCACGATCTTGCCGACCTCTTCGGCCGGGTCCCCGTTCGGCGGGGCCGGGGGGTTCAGGGCCATGGAGAAGTACTGCTCGAACGAGCAGGTGAAGGTCGACACGAGATCGGTGCCGTCGCTGACCAGGGTGAAGGTTGCCGGCTGGAGGGTGACGTCGTCGTAGTCGGCGCTGTCGTTCGAGGTGTAGGGGATGTCGGGCTGGCCGGGCCAGGGATTCGGGAAGCCGCCCAGGTCCAGGGTGCCTCCCGAGCCGTTGATCCGGTAGCTGCCGTCGCTCTGCTGCTCGGCGGTGAACGTCGTGCCGATGTTCTTGAATTCCTGGGTGAGGGTGGGGGCGATCAACGAGGTGAACAGGAGGTCTCCTGACACCAGTAGCGCAGCGGTGTCGCCCTCGGGAAGGGGGTAGGGGGACAGGGGGCCGACGGTTCCGCCGCTGCCAGTGGTCCTGATGAGCAGCAGGACGGCGCCGTCGCCGGGCAGGTCGGGGTTCTGCTGGACGACGAAGTCGAACTCGGACGGTGCCAGGCAGCCGGACAGCCCGTCCGGGCCCTTCTGGATCTCGCCGAGGGGGTAGCTGGTGCTCTGGGTCCTGAAGTAGGTCTGCAGGGCGGAACTCATCTCGGTGAGCACTTCGGATTCGGGATCGATCCCACCGATGACGGGCTGGAAGGCGGCCGCGCCGAGGTCGATCCCCACTCGGCCGAGTGAGTCGTCGACGGTGCCCTGCATGCCGGTGAGCGTGACGGGGCCGTTCAGCCACGAGGATCTCGGTTCGAGCGGCAGGACGTTGCGCACCACTCCTGCGGCGGGGTCGACGCGCAGGACCCTGCCCGTCACCAGGAACATCGACAACTCGCACTGCGGCTCGTCGCCGTCGTCGGAGAAGGAGAAGTCCGGCGGCCCAAGGACGGTGTCGACGACCATGAGGTCGTCGCCGTCGGGGAACGCCACCCGGATCGGGCGTACGGGGCTCGTCGGCCCCTCCGCGAGGTACTGCTGACGGAACACGGCCGAGATCTGCACCGCGTTCATGGCGCACACCGCGTCCCAGCCCAGCAGATCGGGTTGCCCGCCGTCGCCCCGCGGGCCGGGTTGCCGCGGCCGTGCAGCTTTCCGCTTCGCCGTCTGAGTCATGGTCCCGTCGCTTCCAGGATCTCTAGTGATCCGCCGCCCACGTATCCCACGTAGTCGATGAGGCATTTCGCGGTCACGCAGTACGGTCCGATCGCACTGTTGCGAATGGCGCTGAAATTCAGGAACGAGAAGATGCCGGGCAACGGCAGGAGGTCCACGATGGCGATCTGCTCGCTGTCGAGGTCGTCCTCGAGGATCTGGTACGCGCCGACGCACAGCCGCCCGAGGCCGACCAGGGTCATCACGACCGCACCGATGTCCCTGGCGTTGGGCCCGACCTCTTTCTGGAGCAGCTGGATCGTGGCCATGGGCACCGCCCGCATGACGAGGACCAGCGCGACGAGTGCGATCGCCCCGCCTTCCAACATCTGGGTGAACGGCAGCCCGTTGAACAGTGCCCAGATCGCGCCGGCCCAGGTCATCCTGATCAGGCCGAGCCACCAGGGGGTGTCGGGTCCCAGCAGATCGGCCTCCAGGGACGGGAGGAAGAAGAGGGCCTGGAGGATTCCCCCGGCGATCTGGTAGCTCTGGGGCACGGTGCCGGCGAGGATGCCGTCCGGGGAGAAGGTGCCGCTCGGGAAGGGTTCGGTGTCCACGCCCTCGATCAGCTTGTACAGCACGGTCGTGGGGAACGCCGCGAGCAGCGCGGTCAGCGCCCCGACGGTCAGCTGCCCGTCCTCGGGGTACCCGGCGGCCTTGGCCATCCACTGCCACAGCGTGTTGAGCGGGCCCCAGCGCAGCTCCTGGGAGAGCAAATCGCTCAGCCCGTCCATCGCGGCGTCGCAGAGGCCGGCGAAGGCGTCCGCCGTCGCGTCGGCGAGGTCCAGCCCGGTGAAGGCGAGTCCCTCGACCGCGGCCAGCAGGTCGCCGATCCCTTGGCCGGCGAACTGCTCCGGATGCTCGATCAGGGTCTCCAGCGCGCCAGCGAGGTCCGCCATCGCGCCGGTGAAGTCACCCTGAGCGTCCGACAGTTGCGTTGCGAAGGCTTGCCACGGGCCCTGCGCGGGCTGATAGGCGGCCACGCCGGGGTCATCAGGGGCCTGGGCCCCGACTTTGTCCTGGAGCCAGTTGTGATGGACGTTCTGGGAGAAGTCGGCCGGTGTGGCTCCGCCCGCGACGACGGTGGTGGTGCTCGGGGGCGGCTGCTGGTAGGCAGGGAGTTGGCCGTACGGCGTCTGGCCCGCGGCGCCCTTGGCGGCGCCGAACGCCTGCGCGACCGCCTCCTTCTGTTCGGCGAACCATGTGTCGGCGGCGCTCTGGTAGTGCGCCGTGAACTGCTTCACCAGGGACGGTATCTGACTCATGGCGCTCTCGATCGCCAGCTTGCTGCGCCAGATGGCACCGAAGTCGAACAGTGCCCGGAGCCACTTGACCACCTTGTCGATCTCGGCCTCCACCCAGGCGAACACGCCGGATATGAAGTGCGCGGCCTGTTCCAGCCCGGCCACCGCCAGGGTGATGCCCGCGGCGATCTCCTCGCCTATCTGCAGGGTGAACCGGGCGACCTGGTCGATGGCGCTCACCACGACGTCGGCGATCTTGATCAGGCCGTTCTTGATGCCCTCCCAGACGTCTCCGGTCCACCGTTCGATGTCGTTCCAGAAACCGCCTGGCCTGCCGCCCTCCTCGGCCAGCGCCCGGGCGAGTTCCTCCGGGGTGTGCAGCATGGTGAATCGGGGCCCCGCGTCCCCGCCGCCCGGGCTTGTGGTCTGCAGCCGGTATCCCGCCACCCCGGAGGGCGTGGTGCCCAGACCGCTCATGGCGGTGTTCCGGATGGCCGCCGCCGCGGCCCCGGCTGTGCTGCCAGTGGCGCCCGGCGCCAGTTGCGCACCGTCGACCTGCGCCGCCGCCAGCGTGGCCCCGTCGGCGTCGAACTGCGGGAGCGGCCCGCCGGGATTCGTCGGATTGAGCGTGCCCTGCCCGGACAGATAGGTCAGCACTCCCGAGCCGGGCTGCACGACGGCCGCCTCGGCGAGTCCCTCGGCGGCCAGCGACAACCTGGGGGCGGCCAGTCCGGCCGTGGTGAGCATGGCGAGGGTGACCTTGCCCAGTGCGTCGGTGGTCAGGTCCACCGGGTCACTGCCCACGGTCACGGTGACGCCCCCACAGGACAGCTCGCACGCCGAACTGCCCTGCGCCGCCGCGAGGGTCACCGGGTACTGCGGCACCGGCGCGCCGTTGGCGTCCATGACGGTGACCTCGGTGCGGTAGCGGGTGACCTCGTAGGCGTTCGGGGACGAGGTCAGCACCGTGCCGCTGCGCCACATCTGGGTCTGCGGATCCTGCATGTGCAGCCGCAGCGACCCGACGGCCGCGTCGATGGCGAACAGGCTCGGTGCGTCGGCGGGACTGCCCGAACTGGCCACGCCGGCTATCCCGCTGTCCAAGGGGATGGGCGGCGACCAGTTGGGCGTGCCGTCGTCGTTCCACGGTACCTCCGGGTCCTGGTGGAGTACCCAGAGGTTGAGCGAGGTGTCCTGCACGTAGATGTGCAGCGTGCCGTCGGTGGAGACGTGCCCGACGGCCGAGGCGGTGGACAGGGCGGGTCCGGCGAGCGGCTGCACCACGGTGACGGACGGGGACTGGGCCCACAGGTTCAGGGTGTCGTCGGTGTCGACGAGGGCGAAGACGGCGGTGTTGACCGCGGCGCTCCAGAAGCCGACCACGACCTGCTTCAGCGTGCCCTGGTACTCCGGCAGCGAGGACTGGCGGGCCTCGGGGTCTCCCAGCACGCCGACCACCAGCATGGGTTCGCCACCGAGGTCGGCGACCAGGGTCCAGCTGGACTCGTCGCTCAGGACGAGCTGGAAGTCCCCGGCCAGGCCGCTGGGAAGGGTGCACACGGTCGTGGTGAACGTGCCGCCGGGCGTGGGCTGGTAGCAGGTGGCCAGGTTGCCGTCCGGGTCTGCCCCGTACAGCACGAGACGGCCAGCAGGCGTGTAGGCGGTGTGCAGGTTGGACACCGACGAACCGCCGACCGGTTGCGGATCGCTCCAGGTGAGGCCGTCCGACTGCAGTCGGCTGGTGTGGAGCGTGGCGCCGTCGGAGAGAAATCCGAAGACCGCGGCCTGCGGGCTGTCCGGGTAGGCGACCCCGGCGGCGACCTCGGCCGCTTCGAGCCCGCCGAACGGTGTCCGCATCGTCCAGCCGGTGTCCGTCGAAGGGTCGCCGGCGATGTGCGCGAACTGCGGTGTCTGCGAGTCCTCGACGGCGACGACGGCCAGTGCCTCGGTCCGGTTGTTGCCCAGTACGCCACTGCCTGTGGGATTGACGAAGACCCCCACCGGAGATGCGCTGGTGGTGTCGACCGGGATCGTGTCCGCGGTGACCAGATCGTGGCTGAGCACCTGCGAGATGTTCACCTGTAACGGCGTCGCCGGCGCTCCGGCGGCTCTCTGCAGAGTGTTGCGTTCGGGTGCCGTGGTGGTCGTGACCATGGCTCCTCACATTCACCGGATCATCGGAGCGTGTCAGGATGCGGCCCTTCGTCCGGCAGGCGAGGCGATCCCACGCTTGGTCCTCACCGGTTTCCCACCGGATTACGGGATGGAATCGCCTACCCGATGGGCGCCCGCGACTCGGGCTCAGCAGTGGCATGCTCCGCGGTTCACCGTCGGCACGGTTCTGCTGCATCGTTGCTGTCGGTGCACACCTCTACGGGGGGCCTACTCACTGTGGTATCGCAGAGCCGCTGTGTTCGCAAACGCTGAGCCGCGGCATCGCGGTCCGGTGACGGGATTCGGGCGTTAGCCTCGATCTTGCATGAGTCCCCGTCAGCTTGCTGACGGGACTTTGTGTCTGTGCGGTGGGTCTTTTCGGGGCTGGAGCAGGCTGGGGTCCCGGCTCTCGCGTCGGGTCGGCGCCGGGTTCCACTTCGCCGGTGTGGTGGTGGGGGTTGTTCTGATGGTCGAAGTGGCTGGTCAGCCGGGGTTCGGGAGGATGCGGAGCCTGTCGATCGCGTGAGTGATGACGTCGGTCCAGGGCCATCGGGCCGTGAAGCGCAGCCAGTGGCGGCGGCCGGTGTTCACGAACTGAGCGGCGGCGGAGAACAGCCGCAGGCGGAGCTTTTTGGGTTCCCAGCGGCGGCGGGTCTTACCGGTCAGAGCGAGCATGGGCATCCAGGCGAGGAGGTCGAGTGCGAGGGAGACGATCTCCAGCCAGATCCGGTTCTGCGCGGTGTCGTGCAGGGGCAGATTCCGCAGACCGGTGTCGCGGGCGCTTCGGATGCGGTCCTCGCAGCGTGCCCGTCTGCGGTGACGCAGTTCAAGGTCGGCGAGCTGGCCGCCTTTGGTGTTGGTCGCGAAGCAGGTCAGCCGCAGCCCGTCGAGGTCGGTGAACCGCAATTGGGCGCCGGGATGCGGGTGTTCCTTTCTGACGATCAGCCGCATCCCCTTCGGCCACGTGCTCAGGTCGGGCATGTCGGTGATCTCGGCGACCCAGGCGCCGGGCCGCGCGGTGCCGCCCGCGTCGTAGGCCGGCGTCCACGCCTTCTTCGGGATCTTCAGAACGGCCTGGTGGATGGCGTCGGTGATGGTCATTCCGACGGAATACGACAGCCACCGGCCTGGCCTGGAGAGCCAGTCGAGGAAGGCGTGGGTGCCGCCGGCGGAGTCGGTGCGGATCAGCGTCTGGTGTCCCCGCCGCAGGTGTCTGGGGAGTTGGGCCAGGGCGAGTTGGGCGGTTTCGATGTGGTCGGCGGCGGTGTTGGAGCCGGCGTTGCCGGGCCGCAGCAGGGCAGCCACCGGCTCTCCGGAGCCGGCTTGGCCGTGGTCGACGAATGCGACGAGCGGGTGATGGCCGAAGGTCTTCTTCCAAGTTGCGGTGGCGTCCTGCTTCTCGGAGTGTGTGAGGACGAGCACGCCGTCGATGTCCACGATCACGCTGCCGTCGGCGGCCGGGCCGTTCGTCCCGGCCAGTTCCCAGACCCGCGCGCGTACTTCGGCTCGGGCCGTGCGGATCGCGGTGAGGGCCTACGGTCCGGCTGCGGCGAGGGCGTCGATGAGCCGGGAGACCGTGGGGTCGGATGCCACCGGACCGAACACGTCGGGCTCGGCCCGCAGCATGGCAACGTCGGCGAGGCAGTCGCCACCCAGCGCTGTTGCGAGCGCGACATCCAGCAGGACCTTGCCCGGGTCGTGCACTGTCCGCGGCTTGCGCCACGGCGCCAGTGCCGCCGATATCGAGGTGTCCAGGCCCACCTTGCGGACCGTCTCGACCAGCAGCACCGCCCCGGCCTGGGAGACCGCCCCGTGGCCGCCGCCCTCGACGCGGACACGCGGGTACAACCCGATACGCTTACTCACCTGGAGAGTGCTTCTTTCCGTGCAGCCAACGGGACCCTAGACAAGTCCCATCGTTGCAGGTCAGAAGCACTCTCCGTTTATTTGATCAAGGCATGGACGCTCATGAAAGCGCAAGGTTGGCCCTTGCCTGGGTGGCCGTGGGGTGGACGTCATGTTGCTGTGCTCGCTCAGGTGGGAAGGTGTCCGGCGTAGCGTCCTGCGTAGCAGGAGAGAACGCGTGACCGTGCCGGGGCAGTGCCGCTGAGCCGTCAGGGAAGTCAGTGCACTTCGATGTTGTTGTTGATGTCACCGACCGTGAAATTGATCAGGCCGCCGCAGGCGAGTAGGCAGAACCCGTTCGCAGGTGGCGTGGGGGGGACGGGTGCGGGCGCCGCTGAGACCATGACGGCGGTCGTGTTGCTCGAAGCGAAGCAGTTTTCGTTCCCGTTGTATGCGGCCGTGATTGTGTGAGTGCCGGTGGTCGTGAAGGAGGTCGTGTGCTCCGCTTGTCCGTCCGCGCCGAGGGGCACGGTGTTCAGGATGTCGCCGCCGTCGAAGAAGGTCACGCCGAGACCTCCAGTGGGGTCGGCCGCACAGGTGACGGTCGCGGCCAGTGTCACGGGTACCCCGACGTTTGCTGCTGGGGGTGACGCTGTGACCGTCGTCGTCGAGTTGACAGCTGCTGCCTCTGCCGGTGAAGCGAGGCCCACTACGGCGGCCAGCGCCAGGATGGTGCCGGTCTTCCACATTCTTCGGCCTTGCCAACGTCTCACGGTTTCGGCTCCTTGATCGATCCGGGCGGAGGTCCGCCATGACTGGTCGGGGAGCGTCACGTTACGCCGTAGGTTCTCGCACTCCTGGGAGGCTTGGGCCTAGTCAACCCGCTTGGGCCAGAGGCTGGCGGGGCGGGGAGCACGGTTTCGCAGATTCACGGACGGTGATGCGCAACGGTCCCTTGTTTGTCTGCAGACTCGCCCGGCGTCGAAGCATTCGCGCCCAAACCAGAAACGAAAACCGGCAAAGAGCCTCCGGGAAAAGGGTCGGCACCCGTGTCGTCCAAGCGGTCTGGAGCGCCGATCTAGATCAGGGGAGAGGCGACACGTGTGTAGGTGAGGGAGTTGCTGGTGCCGCCGATCGTGGTCACGTTGACGGAGACGGGGCCGGGTGCCCCCGCTGGGGCGGTCGCTGCAACGGTGGTGTCGGACAGCACGTTGAAGGCTGCGGGTGCGGCACCGAAGTGGACGGCGGTCGTGGTGGTCAGACCGCTGCCGGTGAGAGTGACGCCGGCTCCGGCGTCGGTGGGCCCCTGTGTGGGGGTGAGGGAGCCGAGGGCCGGTGGAGTTACGTAGGTGTAGATGACGGAGTTGCTGATGCCGCCCGGGCCGGTGACGGTCACGGCTACGGAGCCCGCTCCTGCGGGGGTGACGGCGGTGATCTGGGTGGGTGAGTTGACGGTGTAGTTGGTGGCGGGTGTGCTGCCGAAGGTGACTGCCGTGGTCCCGGTGAGGTCGGCCCCGGTGAGGATGACGGTGGTGCCGCCTGAAGACGGTCCCTGGCTCGGCGAGACGGTGGTGAGGGTGGGCGCGTTGAGGTAGAAGAAGTAGACGGGACCGGTCGTACCGCCGGGCGTGGTGACGGTGATGGGTACGGCGCTTGTTCCTGCGGGGGTGACGGCGGTGATCTGGGTGGGTGAGTTGACGGTGTAGTTGGTGGCGGGTGTGCTGCCGAAGGTGACTGCGGTGGCCCCGGTGAGGCCGGTCCCGGTGAGGATGACGGTGGTGCCGCCCGAGGACGGTCCCTGGCTCGGTGAAGCAGCGGTCAGGGAGGGTTGTGCCGCGTAGGTATAGGGGACCGAGTTGCTGGTTCCGCCGGGCGTTTTGACGGTCACGGCAACGGTGCCGGTTCCGGACGGGGCTACTGCGGTGATCTGCGTGGGGGAGTTGACCGTGTAGCCGAGGGCCGCTTTGGTGCCGAACATGACGGCGGTGATTCCGACGAAGCCGCTGCCGTTCAGGACGACGTTGTTGTTGCCTGCCGCAGGGCCCGTGCTGGGTACGGCCGCGGTGAGAACGGGTACGGCGGCGATGACGGCGGTGGGCCGGACCGCTCCCGCCGCGGGGGCGCTGTCTTTCACGGTGTCTCCGTAGAGTGTCGGGCGGGCCCGGGAGGGCAGCGGAGAGAGCTGACGGGTATGCCCTGCCTCTGCCTCTGCTTCTTGGCGGGCGGGGGGCGGTCAGGCCCCCGGCCCGGGTGGGGTTTCCGGGTCGGGGGCCTGGGGGCGGACGGGCCCTGATGGGCTATCGCGTCCGCTCCAGACGGGCCGGCCGCTGAGGGGCCGGCCGCTGAGGGGCGGTCAGATGCCGGGGCCGGCGATGTAGGTGAACGCGTCCGCGAGGATGGCGCTGCCTGCGTCGTTGGTCACGACGACGTCGACGGGACCGCCGGTGCCGGGAGGCGTGACGGCCGACAGCGAGGTGTCGGAGATCACGGTGAAGGGTGCCGGGTTGCCGTCGAAGGTGACCTGGTTGGTGCTGGTGAAGCCGGTGCCGGTCAGGGTCACCGCGGTGCCGCCGGACTCCGGTCCCTGCGCCGGGACGACCGACGTCACCGTCGGGGCGGGGACGTAGGTGTACGAGAGCCCGTTGTTGGTGCCGCCGGCCGTGGTGACGCTGACGCCGACCGAGCCGGCCGCGCCGGCCGGTGCGACGACCGTGAGCTGGCTGTCGGACACCACCGTCGGCACCGCGGTGTTGGCACCGAAGGAGACGCTGGTGGCACTGGAGAATCCGGTGCCGTTGATGGTGATGACGCCGCCGCCCGCGGTCGACCCGAAGGACGGGCTGAGGGACTGCTTGAACGGCGCCCCGACGTAGTAGAACGGGAGCGGGTTGCTCGTCCCTCCCGGGGTGGTCACGGTGACGCCGACCGCTCCGGTGCCGGAGGGGGAGACGGCGGTGACCTGGGTGGGCGAGACGTTGGTGACGGAGGTGGCGAGTCGCGTACCGAAGCGCACGGCTGTGGTGCCGGTGAGGTTGCTGCCGGTGATCGTGACTGGTGTGCCGCCGCCGCTGGATCCCTGGTTCGGGCTGATAGGCATGAGTGTTCCTCCTCGCTCGGAATGCGGTACATTGCCGAGCAGTGACGGGGCGTTCGGTCCGCTTACGTCCCGGATGAGGGCGAGCCTGCTCTCGTGTCCACTGGCCAAGTGGCATCTCGATGGCCTTGCGCCGATGCCCGGTCGACGGTCTGCAGCCGTCGGCGCTGTGCGCAGGGCCTGTCGAGAAGTACAGCCCGTCAGACGTCAGTTGCCGCCTGATCAGGGGGCTTGCCCGTGTCTGTTTGCGGACTCGAATGCCGCTGATACTGACACGAGAATCAACCCAGCAGAGTGACAGGCCGACAAGGCTTTCGGCGCAGAATCAGCCGTTCAGGTGAGCGTCACGGCGTGAAAAAGGGGCACATCGGCGGCGTATTGCCGATGATCTGCTTATATGCTAATTCGCTGCAACATCCGAGATTGTTGCGGTGCCGAAACCGCGGGCCCGGGGAACGTCGCGCTCTGCCAAGGAAGCAGTCGCCGCGCGGCACGCGGTGTCGGCTGGATACGCACCTGCGAACACGTACCTCATTCGGGTGACATATGCCCTCAACTCTTGTCATGTGCGTGGGCCAGTGGGCTACTCCGAAGGGGAGAACCACTGCGGCCACCGGTGCGGGGACCGGCCGACGACGCAGCCCGCCCGATCGGCCGACAGACTCAGGAGCGCCCCATGGCGGTCATACCGAACCAGGGATCCACGGGTGGGGGCGACGCGGTGACGCTCACCGGCAGCCATTTCACCGGCACCACCAGCGTGCTCTACGACTCCCGCCGGGCTGCGAGTTTCACGGTCCTCAGCGACTCCACCACCGCCACCGTCACCCCCTCCGGCCACGGCGCCCTTCCGGTCTCGGTCACCACCGCTGGCGGAACGGGCGTCGTCGGAAGCTTCTACTACCTGCCGCCACCCTCCCTCCGCCTCCTTCCGCCCCCCGCCGGCCCCTTGGCCGGCGGCAACACGGCGACCCTCACAGGACTCGGCCTCTACACCACGTACGAGGTCCTCTTGGGTGCGCAGGCCGCCGCCTTCACCGTCGACTCCGACGGTCAACTCACCGCCACCGTCCCTGCAGCTGCATCTGCAGGTCCGGTGACGATCACTGTACGAACCAGGGGCGGAACCGCCGGTGGGGTCGTCTACACCTATCTCGACTCGCCGTCCGTCACTGCCATCACCCCGGACAAAGGGCCGGTGGACGGTGGCAATCTCGTCGTCCTCACCGGAACCGCGTTCTCCTACACCACTGGCGTCACCTTCGGTGGCACGCCCGCCCTGTCCTGGCGGATCGCCTCCGACACGGAGATCCACGCCCTGCTCCCAGCGGGAGAACTCGGCCCGGCCGACGTCTCCGTGGTCACTCTCGGCGGCACCGTGACCGCTTCGGACGCGTACACCTATCTGGGACGCTTCGCGGTGCTGGGCGGCGCGTCGGTCACCAACACCGGTCCCTCCGAAGTCACCGGGGATCTCGGGGTGAGTCCGGGAACGTCCGTCACCGGATTCCCGCCCGGTCAGGTTCACGGTTCCATCCACATCGCTGACGCTGACGCCCTTCAGGCTCACGCCGATGTCATTGCCACCTACGACACTGCCGTCGCCCAGCTCCCGGACGCCGGCCTTTCCGGAGACCTCGGCGGCCTGACGCTGACTCCCGGCGTCTACAACGCCCCCACGTCCCTCGCTCTCACCGGCACGCTCACCCTGGACGCCCAGGGCGACCGCAACGCCGAATGGGTTTTCCAGATCGGATCCACGTTGACCACGGCAACGGCCAGCCGCGTGCTCCTCATCAACGGCGCCACGGCCAGGAACGTGATCTGGCAAATCGGAAGCTCAGCCACTCTTGGCACCGACACCGCCTTCGCGGGAAGGATCCTTGCCCTGACATCCATCACCGTGAACGCCGGCGTAACCATCCAGGGACAGGCCCTGGCCATCAACGGCTCGGTCACCCTCGACACCAACACCATCACCCGCCCCTGGTAATGACCACGCCTGTCCGGGTGCCCGCCGCAGGCACGTCACTCTCGGGCTGCGCCACTGCCCCACTGAGGCTGGAGCAGGCGGATGCTGTGCCAGGAAACACGTCACGGCTTCGCAGTCGGCTGAGCAGCCTGGGCAACCACGCGCGACAGCCGCTCTCGACACGGACAGGCGGGTAGGGCCGGCTCCTCACTTCACCTGGGAAGTGTCTCTTTCGCTACCACGTACTGGGCCCTCAGCAAGTCCTATCCTTGCAGCTCAGAGGCATTTTACGCTCTCTCGATCACCTGCTGGACGGCAGCCCTCGTGAAAGCCCGAGGCTAGTCCCGGTCGGGGCCCCGGCCCCGGCCCCCGGGCCACGGCGGGCGGCGCGCACGAGGATGCGCAGGGGCGCCGCCACGCCGTAGCCGACGTCCCGGCTCAGGGCGCCGACGCCCGCGCGCTCCACGGCGGTCAGCTGGTGCGCCATCAGATCGGCCATCGCCGCGATCACGGGGCGCAGCCCGGGTTCGCAGAGGCCGAGGACGCCCTGGGTGGCGTCGAGGGCGGTACGGGCACGCCGGCATTCGGCGGCGAGGAGGGCCCGTACGGCCGGGGTGTCGCGGGCCTGTTCGAGGTCGGCGCGGGTCACCTCGTACGCGGCGAGACCGGCTCGCGGAATGCAGAGCCGGCCGTCCGCGAGGTCCCCGCAGAGGTCGGCGAGGAAGTCGACGCGCTGGGCGGCGTCGACGAACCGCCGCCAGACCGCGGCCTGTTCGGGGTCGGGGCCGCCCTGGTACTGGAGCCCGGTGAAGACCAGCACCCCGGGCCAGGCGTAGGCGTCGAGGTAGGCCTGGAAGTCCGCCTCGGTGGCGAAGCCGTCGAAGGCGGCCTCGGCGGTGGCCGCGCCATCGAGGAAGCGGGCTATCCAGTGCGTCGGCAGGCCGCGGGTGTGCACCGCGTGGACGTAGGCGCGCAGGAGGGGGTCGGGGCTGTCCCCGGACGTCAGGGCCGCCTCCACGCGCCCAGTCAGCGCGGCGAGTCCGGCGGCCCGTTCCCGCGGGGTGCCGGACTCCGCCACGTCGTCGACCAGGTTCATGAAGGCCAGACCGGCGGCGAGGCTGGGCACCAGGTGCGGCGCCGCGAGCAGGCGCAGCGCGAGGTACGGTGCGGGCTCGCGCCGCCGTACCCGGCGGGCGGCGTGCGTGTAGTCCTCCCGCAGCCGGGCGCCGGATATCCCGGCAGCCGTGAGTGTGGTGCGCCAGCTGGGCATGACGGTCTTGCTCCTTTGAACCGGTCGGGGATCACGCGGGCGGGTACCCGGTGTCAGGAGGACACGACCTTCTTGACCTTGCCGTCGATGCCGGCCAGGACGTATCCGCCCCGGCCGTACTCGTCGCTGAGGTAGGGGCGCATGCACGGGACCTGGTCCATCATCCAGGGCTCGACGATGACGTAACGCGAGGTCGGGTTCGGGACGTTGAGATCCTTCTTGGACTGCTCCAGCAGGCCGGGCAGGGCGTCCCAGCTGACGGTGGCCATGTCGATCAGCGGCTTACCGTCCTCGACCGTGCCCTTGGGGCCCGTGCGCTTGGCCGTGCCGTCGCGGTACTGCCAGGAGTCGACGGTCTGGGCACCGGGGGCCGTGGGGATGGAGGCCAGGACGTAGCCGTCGTAGATCCGCAGGTCCACGAAGGTGGTCGTGCCGGTCTGCTGCTTGAACGCCTCCAGTGCCGTCCGGATGTTCTCCGGGGTGAGCATGCCGCCCCGGGGCGCACTCGCCTTGGGCGTGCTCGCTTTGGAGGCGGGTGTGCCGCCTGCGGAGGCGGGCGGGGCGGTGGCGGTGGTACGCGTGGGAGAGGCGCCCTTCGCGTCGTGGTCGTCGCCGGAGGTCCCGTCCGGGAGCCACTGGACGATCCCGACGGCTCCGGCTGCCAGGACCGCCGCGAGGGCCGCGCCGATCAGGGCCGGGCGCTTGCGGGGAGCGCCCGTCGCGGGAACGGGCGAGACGGTGGTCACGTAGGGGGTGGTGCCCGGGCCCGACGGCGGCGCGGCGGGCGGCCCGTACGGCCCGTACTGGCCGTAGGGCCCGTAGGGACCCGGGACTGCGGACGCGGCCGGGGCGGCGTGGGCGGCCGGGGCGGCGGAGCCCGCCGAGGCGGCGCCGAGAGCGGTGCTCGCGTCGCGGAGCAGCAGTTCCAGTCGGGCTCCGTCCGGCCGCGCGGCCGGGTCGCGGACGAGCAGCTGTTCCAGTACGGGCGCCAGCGGACCGGAGCGCACCGGCGCGGGGATCGGCTCGTCCAGCACGGCGACCACCGTGGCCAGGCTCGTGGCCCGGCGCAGCGGATGGACGCCCTCGGCGGCCACGTACAGCAGCATCCCCAGCGACCACAGGTCGGAGGCGGCCAGGCCCTCCTCCCCGCGGACCCGTTCGGGCGCGATGTACTCCGGAGATCCGATCAGCACCCCGGTCGAGGTGAGCCCGTCCGACCCGTGCAGGGCCGCGATGCCGAAGTCCGTGAGCACCGCCGACCCGTCGGGGCGCAGCAGCACGTTGGCGGGTTTCACGTCACGGTGCAGGACCCCCTCGGCGTGTGCGGCGCGCAGCGCGGAGAGGAGGTCGAGGCCCAGCCGCAGCACGTCGGCGAGCGGCAGCGGACCGGACGCCAGACGCTCGTGCAGGGAACCGCCCTTGACCAGCTCCATGACGATCCACGGGTGGCCGTCGGTGCCGTCGGCCGGTTCGACGATGTGGTGGATCGTCACCACGTGGGGGTGGGCGAGCCGGGCGAGGGCGCGTGCCTCGCGGACGGCCCGTTCGCGCAGCTGGTCGACGAGACCGGGCTGGGCGGCGGCGGTGGCCGGGTCCGGCGGGCGCACCTCCTTGAGCGCGACCTCGCGGTGCAGGGCGATGTCGCGGGCCCGCCACACCGTACCCATGCCGCCGCTGCCCAGGGGCGCGACGAGTTCGAAGCGCCCGTCGATCAGCTGTCTGCCGGCCTCACCAGTGTCCATGGCGGATCATCGTAGGCGCCGCCGGTGTCAGCAGCGGCGGCGGTCCACCGTGACGGCGCCCTGCGCCGTGGCCACCGTGCGGTCGTAGCACCCGCCGGGTGCCCGGGACCCGTACAAGCGGTAGCGGGCCGAGGTGGTCGCGACCGCGTGCCGCTGGTCGCGCGGGACGTTGGCGGTGTAGGTGGCGTCGCCCGTGTACCGGTCGTCGAGCCGGGTGACGTCGACGCTGCGGCCGCCGCGCAGGGTGACCGTGTGCGCGCGGTCGCCGAGCGAGAGGACGGTGCGCAGCCGGTCACCGGCGCCGAGCGTGGTCTCGCCGTCCACCGTGTAGGTGCGGTCGGTGCGCGTGGTGGTCGGCCCGTGCGTCACGCTCTCCTCGTCGGTCCAGTCCGCGGTGAGCGCGTCGCGGTTCTCCCCGTCGGTCCAGCGGTGCACGGAGGTGTTGTGGACGGCGCGGGTGACCGTGGTGGCGACCCGTCCGTGGGAGGTGTCCAGGTATCCGGAGACGCTCAGCCGGTGCCCGCCCTCGGTGTCCAGGCGGTGTTCGCCGCCGGGCGCGGCCGGTGTCCAGCGGGAGTGGCCCGCCGGGTCGCTCTGCTCGTGCCGGGTCAGGGCCCCGGTGACGACCTCGCGGGCCTCGTCCTGCCAGAGCAGCAGGTTGGTGGGCGTGCTCCAGCCGCTCTGCCCGGCCGGGACCCCGGCCACGGACACCTCGATCCGGTGCGCACGGCCGTCGTTGAGGATGGCGGCGTAGGGCGTGAGGTCGTAGCGGATCGGCTGGACGTCGAAGGCGCGGGGGCCCGGGGTGACGTACCAGAGGAACGGATTGGACCAGCCGCCGGTCCAGACCGTCGGGAAGGGGGCCGCGATGCCTGCGAGCCGCCCGTCGACCTGGACGCGGACCTCGCGGTAGGGACCCCCCTCCGCCTTGCAGGAGTACGGGGCCGCGTCCGGGGTGGTCATGTACCAGTACTCCTCGCAGCCACCGCCCGAGCCCGTGGCGTACACCTCGGCGAGGAGGCGTTCTGTGTTGCGCGGGACGGTGACCGAGGGGGTGGTGAGGGGCAGCACACGGTCCGGGGTGTCGGAGGCGGGCGGGGCGGTGCCCTCGGCGGCGTAGAACGTGAGGGTGACCTTGACGTCGATCACACCGGTGTAGGTGTCGTTGACGACGTTGCCGATGAGCATCTCGACGGGCTGGGGACGGCTGAGGGTGTCGCGGTAGCGGGAGACGTCCTTCTCGACGGACCAGGTGATGCCGTCGGGCGAGGGCTGCGGGGTGGAGGTGCGCAGGATCTCCACCCCGCCGAGGGAGAGGTGACCGAGGCGGTCGTACTGGCGGCCCTTCACCTTGCCGTCGAGGCGGAGCACGACCTTGGCCCAGTCGCTCGTCCCGCAGGCCTCGGGCGGTGCGTAGCTTCCCCGGTAGGGGGTGAAGTCGCGGAACTGGGCCTCGGCGAGGGTCACCTGGCAGGACCGGGTGGCGGGCCGGTCGACGGGCGGGGCCGCGGTGAGGGGGTCGTGCCAGTCGGTGCCGAACTCGACGGACGGCGGATCGGCCGCCGTCGCGCCGTGGGCGGGTCCCGCCGCGGCGAGGGTGCCCGCGGACAGCGCGATCGCGCCGAGCAGGCCCATGATCCTGTGTCGTCTCATGGGCCCGCAGTGAAACGCGGCCCGCGGGGGCGGTGCCAGGGACGGTGCACCGGCCTTGGCGTGTTTTCGCCCCAGGCCGCCGACGAGGGCGACGCGTGCTCCCGGCGGGTCGTGCTCGTACGTCGTCCTGCGGCCGGGTGAGGGGCTGTCCGGGCCGGTGCCCGGTGCGGCGCGGGGTGCGGTCGCGGGGCGGGGCCGGACAACGGCTGGAAACTGACGGTCAGTCCCGGGAATTACCGAACAGGATCCGGTATTCGGTCAGCAGGACCAAGGGAGGAGGTGGCCGTGGCTGAAACGATTCTCCGATAGCGCCTCAAGCCGCCCGGCCGACCGGCACGGTGGGCTCGGTGGCAGAAGCGGAACCAGGGGCGGGGGCGGCGCCCGCACCCGCACCGGGCGCCGCGAGCGCCGGGGGACCCGCCTCGGCGGCCGGTGTCCGGGTCAGCAGCACGACCCCCCGCGCCGCCACGACGGCGCCGGCCCCCGCCAGCAGCACCCCCGTCAGACCGCCCTGGAGGCGTTCGCCGAGCAGGACCATGCCGATGGCTGCCGCGGCGAGCGGATTGGCCAGGTTCACCACGGCGAGCGGCGCGCCGAGGCCTCCCCGGTAGGCGCGCTGCGACAGGAACAGCCCGCCCACCGCGAAGACCATGACGAGCAGGGCCACCGCGCCGACGCGGACGCTGAGCAGGGCGCCGCCGCGGCCCGCGGCCACGGCCACGGTCTGCGTCAGGGCGGAGGCGGCCGCTGAGGCCAGACCGGACGCCGTCGCGTGCCTGAGCCCGGAGCGGGGGTCCTTGACCGCCGTCAGCAGCAGGATCACGGCGGCCGTCGCCCCGGAGACGGCCAGTGCCTCGGCCAGCGTGAGGGTGTCGTCGGGGGCCGGCCCGGAGGCCGGGAGGAGCAGCAGCCCGAGCCCCGCGACGGTGGCCAGGGTGCCGCGCCATTCGGTGGCCGCCACGCGGCGCCCGGCCCGTCGGGCCCCCAGCGGCACGGCGGCGACGAGGGTGAGCGCGCCGAACGGCTGGACGAGCGTGAGTGGCCCGTACCGCAGGGCCGCCGCGTGCAGCAGCGCCGCGGCCGCGTTCAGACCGGCCGACCACCACCACGCGCCGGAGCCCAGCAGGGCCCTGGCGCTGCGCGCGACGGCGGCACGGGCGAGCCGCTCCTGGGCCACCGCGGCGGCCGCGTAGGCCACGGCCGAGGCGAGGCACAGCCCGATGGCGAGGGCGGTGTCGTTCATGGTCGGGCCCCTACGACCACGTCGGCGCCCTGCTGGCGCGGAAGGCTGCGTACGGCGTCCGAGTCGATGTCCGCACCCGCGGGCGCCCCGGGATCCGCGTCCGAGTCCGAGTCCGCCTCCAGGTCCGGCTCGCTCGTGCGCGGCCGCGGGACCAGCAGCAGGGCCACGCCCAGCAGGGCAGCGGCCACGAGCGCGTCGAACCAGTAGTGGTTGGCCGTGCCGACTATCACGAGCAGGGTCAGCAGCGGGTGCAGCAGCCACAGCGCGCGCCATCGGGAACGGGTGGCGGCGATCATTCCGATCGCGAGCATCAGCGCCCAGCCGAAGTGCAGGGAGGGCATCGCGGCGAACTGGTTGGCCAGGGTGTCGGCGTCCGGTGCGGCCCGGTAGACCGTGGGCCCGTAGACCTGGCCGGTGTCGATGAGCCCCGTGTCGGCGAGCATCCGCGGGGGCGCGAGCGGGTAGGCGAGGTGCAGGACCAGGGCGGCTCCGGTCAGCACGGCGAGCACGCGGCGCGTCCACAGGTAGTGGCCGGGGCGGCGGAGGTAGAGCCAGATCAGGAAGGCCGCGGTGGCGGGGAAGTGGACACCCGCGTAGTAGGTGTTCGCGCTCTGCACGACGGCGTCCCCGTGGAGCACCAGCCTCTGTATCGCACCCTCGCCGGGCAGGTGCAGGGCGCGCTCGGCGTCCCATATCCAGTCGGCGTTGCGGAAGGCCTCGCCCGTGCGGTCGGTCGAGAGCAGCCGGCCCGCCTTGTAGACGGTGAAGAAGCCCGCGACGAGCAGCAGCTCACGTATGAGACGACGGCGCGCGGCCCTCGGTCCGCCTGCCGGCCCGGCAGGTGTGGTGTGGGAGGTCATCCCCCGGTCTCTCTTCCTGTTTACGCGCACAGCGACACGCCAGTGTATCGATACATTGGCGTATCGATACGCTGCTGTACCGATACGGTTGCGTTCCCGTACACTTTTGAAGCGGAATCCACCGCCCCGCCTCCGAGGAGAGCCGCACACCCATGACGTCGACGCCGCCCCCCGCGCGCCGCTCCAAGATCACCCCGGAGCGGGAACAGGAGTTCTACGACGCCGTCCTGGAGCAGCTGCGCGAGCAGGGCTACGAAGCGCTGACCATGGAGGGCATCGCGGCGCGTGCCAGCTGCGGCAAGTCGACGCTCTACCGGCAGTGGCGGACCAAGCCCCAGCTCGTCGCCGCCGCCCTGCGCGCCGACCGCCGGGGCACCCTCGCCGCGGTGGACACCGGGACCCTGGCGGGCGATCTGCGCGAGGCGGCCCGGATCGCGGCCGGCACCTCGGGACGGGACACCCGGCTGACCCAGGCCCTGGGGCACGCCGTGCTCAGCGACGAGGAACTCCAGGCCGCCCTGCGCGAGGCGCTGGTCGAGCCGGAGCTGGCCGCCTTCGACGTGATGGTGGGGCGGGCGGTGGCACGCGGCGAGATCGCCGCGGACCACCCGGCCGTGGAGTTCCTGCCGGCCCAGCTGATGGGCGTGCTCCGCATCCGGCCGCTCCTGGAGGGGCAGTACGCCGACGCCGCCTACCTGGTCAGGTTCGTCGACGCGGTGATCCTCCCCGCCCTGGGCCTCGCACCCGCCCACCCCACCCCCCGGCCGCCCGGCGGCCAGACCCCCTGAACCGGCGGGTCCCGTCCCGATGACCGGACGGCGGCCCGCCCGCGCTGCCTCGTGGGGACGGCGGCAGCGCGCCACCCGGACCGGGCGGCGGCCACTGCGTCAAGTCAGTGGCCGCCGTCCGGTCTGTGCGGCCCGGCGTCACCGACGACCCGGCCGACCGCCTTCGGGCGAGCGCCCTCGGGCGACCGCCGTCAGTCGACCCCGCCCATGGTCCGGGCGAACTCCTCGGGATCGGCGTCGAAGCCCCGCAACCGCAAGTCGAACGACCAGGCACCGGAGGAGCCCGCGCGGGAGAACTCCGCGATGGTGGCCGCGGTGGCGGTGGACACCGGCCCGAAGTCGCCCTGGGCGAGGTCCGTGTGGCCCTCGCGGATCCGGAACCCCGTCCCGCCGATGTCGGCGAAGGTCTTCGTACCGTCCGCGCCCGCCCCCGCGTTCACGCCCGCGCCGGCCTGCTGGATGACCACGCCGACCACCACGCGGCACGACTGCGGTCCCATCCGGTCCAGTTCGAGGGTCATCACCTCGTCGAAGCCGAAGCCCTGACCGGTGTGGCTGTCCCGGTTCAGGGTGATGGTTCCGTCGGGTGACCGGCTGCCGAAGTGAACCAGCTGGAGGGGGGTCCCGTGCGGGTCCGCGGCGCCGTACACCGCCGCGACGACATCGAGGTCGTTCGCGGGCGTACCGGCCCGACTGGGGTCCCAGCGCAGCGCGACCTCCACTTTCGCCAGGCCCTTTCGTACACCAGTCACCGAACTCCCCCTTCGCGCGCCAGCAATTGACCGTTCATGATCCCACGCGGCCCCCGCCCCGCCCTGGACGACCGTACGTTCCCAGCCAGTCCGGCGCCGGAGCGCCACGGGAGGAAGGGGGCATACCGCGGGCCGCCGGCCCGGGCTACCAGTCGCCGTCCTGTACGGGTTTGCCCGGCCTCGGGGCGTTCCCGAGCGGCTTGACCTGCCCGGGGGCCGGCTCCACCCACGGAGTGTGGTCGTCGCCGAGCCACTCCCCCACCGGTTTCACCCGGCCCAGGGCGTCGGCCGGTGCGAGATCGGCCGCCGACTCGTCGTAGTAGTCGAACCAGGGCAGCCCGGCCCGGGTGTAGGCGGCCCGGTCGATCGGCGAGGGCGGGGCTTCCTCCCCGGTGATACGGCGCCACGCGGGCGGCGGCACCAGGTGGACGAAGACCCGTGCGGCCGGTTCCGCGGCCCAGTCGGACAGCGGGCGGTCGTCCCGGTACACCTCCTGGTGCATCGCGCCGCCGACGCCCAGCCCCATCGCCGCGGTCGCGGGCGGGGCCGACTGGGGGCCCGCCGCGCCCCGCGTGACGCCCGAGGGCGCGGCGGGCGCACTCGGCGCGGCCATCATCGGCGGGGGAACCGCGCCGCCGAAGCCTCCGGGGGCGGGCGCGGCCCCGTACACGGCGCCGCCGCCGGGGGCCCTGGGCGGCGTGGGTCGGGCCTGCTGCTCCCGCCGCCACTGCGCCAGCGCCAGCGCCCCCAGCGGAAACGCCTGGAGCTGCACGCCGCCGGTGGTCTCCTCGCCGGTGACCTGACCCTCGACGGTGGCTCCGAGCCCCAGCGGGACGGCGACGAACTGGCGCACCGTGCCGTCCCCCGAGTTGATTCCGTCCAGCCACGGCTGCCGGGGCAGCACCACGTAGTTCTGCGGACCGCGGCCCAGGCCGCCCGTCCAGCGCTTGCCGGAGACGGCGCACACCTTTCCGACGCCGACCTGGAGCGCGGCCGGCTCCCGGGTCCCGCCGAAGCTCAGCCACATCGCCTCGCGCAGGTACACGGGCAGCATCACGCCGCCCTTCGCCAGCCACTCCGGCGGCACGGTGTCCGGATAGTCCTCCACCCGCCTCAGCGGGAACTCCCCGAGCCTCGGCGGCAGCGCGTGCGTACCCGACTCGGGCAACCGGAGTGTCCGGATGAACCGGATCTGCACCCCTTCACCCAGTAGCAGCGCATTCCCGTCCACCCGTACCGAACCTGTCCCCACGCCCGCCCCTTTTCTCTGCCCCACCCTTGATCCGCCACAGAATCTACGGCCGACCCAGATCGTTATGCTCAAGTTTTGCTCAAATCTAGTGACGCTGCGCCCACCCTCTTCCTAGCTTCCTCGTACACATGTCTCGACGTCCCCCGTGTTTCCGCGGTTCCACACGCCCCGGCGATCCCGGTACGCGGCCCGCGTCCCCCCAGGAAAGAGTTGCAGAATGAAGGTTCCCCAGGCCGGTGCGGTCGCCGTAGTGATCGCCCTCGCCCTGACGGCCTCCGGGTGCGTTGGTGACGACGAGGACAAGGGGACCCTTTCCATCGGCATCAAGTTCGACCAGCCCGGCATCGGGATGCGGGAGAGCGACGGCACCTTCACCGGCTTCGACGTGGACGTCGCCACGTACGTGGCCAAGGAGCTCGGCTACAAGCCGGACCGGATCGAGTTCAAGCAGGTCTTCAGCAACGACCGCGAGCTGCTGCTCCAGTACAACGAGGTCAAGTTCGTCGTCGCGAGCTACTCGATCAACGAGAAGCGCAAGGAGAAGGTCGACTTCGCCGGTCCGTACTTCCTCGCGCACCAGGACGTGCTGACCCGCGCCGGCGACAGCTCCATCAACAAGCCCGAGGACCTCAACTCGAAGCAGCTGTGCTCGGTGACCGGGTCCACCTCGGCGGAGAACCTCAAGAAGAACCTCGCCCCCAAGGCGGCCACGCTGGAGCTCGGCGGGTACTCGGAGTGCATCGTCGCCCTCCAGGACAACCTGGTCGACGCCATGACCACGGACAACGCCATCCTGGCCGGGTACGCCGCCCGCAAGGGCAACGAGGGCAAGTTCAAGCTGCTGGGCCAGAACCTGAGCAACGAGAACTACGGCATCGGCCTCAAGAAGGGCGACAAGGAACTCCAGGGCAAGATCAACGAAGCCCTGAAGAAGATGGTCGCGGACGGCTCCTGGGAAGCGGCCGTGAAGAAGAACTTCGGGTCGCACTACAAGAACGAGCCGGCCCCACAGGTCACCACGGGCAGCTGACGACCGCCTCGGCTCCGGCCGGTCCCGACCGGCCGGAGCCGAGGCGTGCGCTGACGACGTAGAGCCGGCCCCCGCACACCGTCGCGGGCGTCGGCTCGTCGGCGTGCGCTCTTTCAAGTACCTTGCGTACAGCGTCAGTTGCGCATCACCCGTCGGCCCGTTCCATGCGTCGCGCCCCTCCCCCGGATCTGGGAGTCCCCAAGGGGATGGCGGCCTTCCTCTTCGCATCACTCCGCCGCGAGGTGTGCTCCCCGACACATGGATTTTACCTGTCCGGCACATGACAATGTGAGCCTCGCTCCACTGACACCCCGCCAATTCCCCAGGTGGGGACGGTGCGTATGGAGAGGTACCCCCACCCTGATGAGAATCTCGCGCCTGACTCCTTGGGCAGCCGGCCTCGCCGCCGTCGCCCTGTTCGCCGTACCGGCGGCCGCCTCCGCCGGCCAGCAGACGGCGGCGGC
This sequence comes from Streptomyces sp. NPDC045695, assembly GCF_056432025.1. Classification (NCBI taxonomy): domain Bacteria; kingdom Bacillati; phylum Actinomycetota; class Actinomycetes; order Kitasatosporales; family Streptomycetaceae; genus Streptomyces; species Streptomyces sp. NPDC045695. The sequence goes on along the minus strand of NZ_JBWKJU010000006.1, from coordinate 287,547 downwards.
CTCGGGGGCCGCCGCGGCTGCCACCGCCGTCACGACCGCCTCCACGGTGGACTCGTACTACGCCGCCGCCGAGGGCAAGACCGGGGCCGAGCTCAAGACCGCGCTCCACAACATCATCAAGACCCAGTCCAAGGTGTCCTACGACGGCGTGTGGAACGCCCTCAAGGTGACCGACCAGGACCCGGCGAACCCCAACAACGTCATCCTGGTCTACTCCGGCCGCTCCCAGTCCAAGTCCAGCAACGGCGGCGACCCCAACGACTGGAACCGCGAGCACGTCTGGGCCAAGAGCCACGGGGACTTCGGCACCTCCACCGGCCCGGGCACCGACCTGCACCACCTGCGCCCCGAGGACGTCACCGTCAACAGCACCCGGGGCAACAAGGACTTCGACCTGGGCGGCAGCCCCGTCAGCGAGGCCCCCGGCAGCCTGACCGACGCCGACTCCTTCGAGCCGCGCGACGCGGTGAAGGGCGACGTGGCGCGGATGCTGCTCTACATGGCCGTCCGCTACGAGGGCGACGACGGCTTCGCGGACCTGGAGATGAACGACCGAGTCAACAACGGCTCCGCGCCGCTCTTCGGCCGGATCAGCCTGCTGAAGCAGTGGAACCAGATGGACCCGCCGGACGCCTTCGAGCAGCGCCGCAACCAGGTCATATTCGACACCTACCAGCACAACCGCAACCCGTTCATCGACCACCCGGAGTGGGTCAACTCCATCTGGTAGACGCGCCTGCCTCCCGTGGTTGGACGCCCCTGTGGGAGGCGGCCGCTACGGGAGGCGGACCGCTGGGGACAGGAAGGGGGCCCCGTCAGAGCCGGCCGGCGAGGGCCTGGAAGCCGGACCAGGGCAGCGCGGGCGGACGGGAGTCCCACACCTTCTGCGACAGCGCTGCCAGCGGCAGCCGGATGCCCTGCGCCACCTGCGCCTGGGTCTGGGCGCCGGACAGGTCGCACCAGACGGCGAGGCGCGCGCCGAGGATCTGCTTCCCGTACGCCGCCGGGACGGGCGTGGTGCCGCGCAGGACCAGAGGCGTCCACTGCTCGTAGATCCGCCGGCCCGTCGGATAGGTGAACTGGTTCGGCTCGCCGAGCACGTAGTACAGGTACTCGTCGTTGAGGTTCACGAGCTTGCGGCCCTCGCGCAGGTACTCCAGCGGCGGACGGGCACCGATCTCCTTGCCGGTCCAGTACTCCACCTGGAGGTCCTTGGCCGCGCTCGCCACCCCGCCGGTGAAGAAACCGTCGTTCCACGCCTTGAGCGCCTTGCCCGACGGACGGATCACGCCGGCGCGGTCGTCGAGCCAGCCGGTCGCCAGGTCCTGGACGCGTCCCGCGGGCCCGTACCGCTGCTGCGCCGCCCGCGCGAGCTGCGGGAAGGAGGCCTGCGGGTCGCGGACCACCAGGGCCTGGTACTCGTCGGCCCCCAGGTGCCAGGCCCCGCCGGGGAACAACGGCAGGTACTCGCGCAGCAGTTCGTCGATGAGCTTGGCGGACGCCGGGTTCGATATGTCCACCGCGCCCTGCACGGCCCGGCCCTGTACGTCGCGCAGTTGCAGGTCGGGGTGAGCGCGCAGCACCGCTCCGAGGTGTCCGGGCGAGTCGATCTCCGGGACCACGGTGATGTGCAGCCGGGCGGCGAGCGTGGTGATGGCGCGCACCTGCGCCTTGGTGAGGTGCGGGGTGGAGACGATCTCCGGATGGCTGTCGGACTGGATCCGGAAGGCCTGGTCGTCGGAGAAGTGCAGGCCGAGCTGGTTCAGTTTCATGTCCGCCATCTCGCGCAGCCGGTCCTCGATCCAGTCGGGGGTGAAGTGCTTGCGCGCGATGTCGAGGTTGAGGCCCCGCTGCGGCTTGGCCGGCCCGTCGCGCACGGTGCCCTCGGGGGCAGAACCGCCGCTGCGCACAGCCTGTTTGAGCGTGCGGGTGCCGTAGAAGACCCCGGCCTGGTCGGGGCCGTCTATCCGTACCCGGCCGTCCTTGACCGTGAGGGTGTACGACTCTGGCGGACCGGAGCCCGCGGCGCCCAGGGACAGTTCGACGTCGCCGGGGCGCGGGGCGGCCGACTCGCCGTATCCGATGGCCAGTTCGCCGGCGAGCAGCCGGGCCTCGTCGGACAGCGCGGCCGCGTCGCCCTGCGCGACGACCACCCGGGCGCCGGGGGCCGGCTTCCAGCCGGGCCCGCGCGCCGGCACGTGTTCCCGTACGGCGGGGATGGTGCGCGGAGCGGTGGACAGCGGATAGGACGGCGTGGGGGCGGGGGTGGGCGAAGGGGCGGCCCCGGCCGGGTCGGTCCCCGTCACGGCGCTACGGGCGGGGTTTGAGGTGGAGGTGCCGGGGGATTCGGGGCCGCGGGCCTGGTCGGAGGCGGCCGTGCAGGCGGGGACGGCGAGGGTGACCAGCGCGGCGACCGTGGTCGTCGCGATGACGTGGACTCTCCTGTGCTGCCTGGGATCGCGTCGCATCATGCACCCTTTCCCCCGTACCAACGTGGCACGGGGGGCACGGACGCGCGACCCGGGACCGGTGTTCCTCGCGAGGACCCAGGTGCCTAGGCCGTCTCTTCCGGATCTTGCCGGGCCGACAAGATCCGAAAGAGACGGCCTAGTGCGGCGTCGACGCCGACGGTGAGGAGGTCGTGGCGCCCCCCGGCCCACCGGGCGGACCCGCCGACGGTGGCACGGACGCCGAAGGCGTCACCGGCCGCGACGGCTTCGGCGAGGCCGTCGGGGACGGGGGCGCCGACCTGGAGGGGGGCGAGGACACTTCCGGGGTCCCCGGGGTGTCCGCGCCCGGCGTGGGCCGCGGTGGAGCGGTTGAGGGCGTGGCGTCCGGAGAGGCGGCGGGAGCCGTGATCCTCGGCGGAGTGGCCGGCGGTACGGGCCCGGTCTGCGGGGCCGGGGCGAGCAGCAGGTAGCCGACGCCGGCGGCGGCAGCCGCCGCCAGGGCCGCCAGCGGCAGCGCGACCCGCCGGAGCCTCGTCACGGGCAGCCGCCGCACGGGCGGCCGCGGCGGATCCGCGGGGCGCAGCTGACGGATGTCGATGCCGTCCGCGCGCGCGTCGAGGGCCTGCCGCAGCCGGCGCTCGACGGGGCGCTCGGCCGTGCGCCCGGCGAGGCGTTCGCCGTCACGCGTCATATCCGTCCCTCCAGAATCCGTTCCAGCGCGTCCAGGGCGCGGCTCGCGTTGGACTTCACGGCTCCCCGGCTGATCCCCAGGGTGGTCGCTATCTCCGCCTCGCTGAGGTCGGCCCAGTACCGCAGCACCAGGACCTGCCGCCTGCGCGGCGTCAGCCGGCCGAGCGCGACGAGCACCTCGCGGTGCGCCTCGTCCAGGACGACGTGGTCCTCCGCGGACGGTACGTCGGCCTGCGCCGGCGGGGTCCAGGCCCGTACGGTGCGCCTGCGGCGCAGCACGGAGCGCGAGGTGTTGACGACCGCCGTGCGCAGGTAGCCGAGGGCGTTGTCGACCTCGGTGATGTGCTCCCCGTGGCGGCGGTACAGGGCGGTGAAGGCGTCCTGGACCACGTCCTCGGCCGTGGCGAGGTCGTCGACGAGCAGCACCGCCAGCCGGACCATCCGCAGCCGGTGCGCGTGGTAGAGCTCGGTGACGGTGGGCGGCGGCGGCTCGCCCTGCCCGGCGGGATCGTAGGCGTACGGGGACCCGTACGGCGTCCGGTACGAGGAGCCGTGCGGCCGCGGGAGGAGCGGCGGGGGGCCCGGCGGGGCGGACCGGTCCCGGCGCAGCAACGACCGCAGGCCCCGCCACGCCCGGCCGAAGCCGGGCGTGAGGGGGCCGATGGGTGGTGCGAGGTGGAGCACTGGGTTCCTCAGCTGTTGGTGCGGCGCCGCACGGTGTACAGGGCTGCGGCGCCGGCGAGGACCAGGCCGGTGGCCCCCGCTCCCAGGGCCATGGTGGTCGCGGAGGAGCCAGTATGCGCGAGCTCGGGCGCTTCGCCGGGGGTGGAGGGGGCGGTGGAGGGAGTCGCGGAGGTGACGGGGGAGGGTGCCGCGGCCGGCTGGGTGCCGGTTCCCGGGGCCGGGGACACGCTGGGAGCGGCGGCCTGAGGGGGGAGGCTCACGGACGGAGAGGGCGCGGAGCCCCCCGGGGCGCTGGCCGACGGGGACGCGGGGGCGCTCGCGGGGACGCTGACCGAGGGGGAGGGCGCGGCCGGGCTGCCGCCCGCGGCCCAGGCCGGGCCGGCGACGGCCAGGGCCGCTCCCGCGGCGGCAGCGGTGACGGCCGCGCGGCGAACGGCCAGGGGGACACGCTTGAGGTTCTTCACGGTGGTTCTCCACGGTCGGGTCGAGGGCGCGGTACCACGCCCTTCACCCCCGCACGACGCGCGACCCCCCGGGAGGTTGCCGCCGTTCGCGAAAAACTTTCCGTCCGGTGGCGGGCAGCCCGTTCAGGGCCGTGCCGAGGGCGGCGACGCCCTCTTCGATCTCACCGGCCGAGCCCGCCGCGTAGCCGAGGATCAGGCCGGGAGGGCCCGGCCGCAGGCGGTGCCAGGACAGCGGATGGGTCTTGACCCCCAGGGCCAGGGCGGCCGAGGCCAGGGCCGTGTCGTCGAAGCCGGCGCCGTCGAAGGTGACCATCAGGTGCAGTCCGGCGGCCGCCCCGTGCACCCGCGCTCCCGGCAGCCGGTCCGCGACGGCCCGGAGCATGGCGTCGCGGCGGCGCCGGTGGCGTCGGCGGACGAAGCGCAGGTGACGCTCCAGTTCTCCGGAGTCCATCAGCCGGGCGAGGACCAGCTGGGCGAGGACCGGATTGCCGAGGTCGGCGTAGCGCTTGGCGGTGATCACGCGGTCGCGCAGCCGCGGCGGGACCAGCAGCCAGCCCAGCCGCAGGGCGGGGGCGAGGAGCTTGGACACGCTCCCGGCGTAGCAGACCCCCTCGGGCAGCAGGGCGCGCAGGGCGGGCACGGGGGCCCGGTCGTAGCGGTGCTCGGCGTCGTAGTCGTCCTCGATGACCAGTCCCCCGGCGTCCGCCCAGCCGAGCAGGTCACGGCGGCGCTCACCGTCGAGCACGACCCCGGTGGGGAACTGGTGCGCCGGCGTGAGCAGCACGGCGCCGGCCCCGCTCGCCCGCAGCTCGGCCACGTCCAGCCCGGCCCCGTCCACCCGTACGGGAACGGTCTCCAGCCGCCCGTACTCCAGCTGCTGCCGGGCCCCGAGCGAGCCGGGGTCCTCCACCGCCACCCGGTGGACGCCCTCCTCGCGCAGGACCTGCGCCAGCAGCCCCAGGGCCTGGGCCACGCCCGCGACGATCACCACCTCGTCGGGGTCGGCGCGGATGCCCCGGTTGCGGGCCAGCCAGCCGACGACCGCCTCCCGCAGCGCGGGCGCGCCCTGCGGGTTGCCGTAGCCGAAGTCCGCCGGGGTGAGTGCGGCGAGGACCCGGCGTTCGGCCTGCAGCCAGGCGGTGCGCGGGAAGGCGGTGAGGTCGGGCACCCCGGGCGAGAGGTCGATCCGGCAGGGCTCGGCGCGCAGCGCGTCCACGAGTCCTCCGCGCGCGGGGGCGGGCGTGGGCGCGGCCGTCGGGGGCGGCGCGGCGACGACGACGGTGCCGCCGCGGCCCCGGCCGCAGACCTGGCCGGTCTCCGCCAGCCGCTGGTAGGCCTCGGTGACGAGCCCCCGGGAGACGCGCAGTTCGGCGGCGAGGACGCGGCTGGCCGGAAGCCGGCTGCCGACGGGAAGCCGGCCGTCGGTGATCGCGTCGCGCAGCCGCGCGGCCAGCCAGTCGGTGCGGCCGCCGGCCGGGGCCGCGCCGATGTCGAGCTGGAGGAAGTCCGAGCCCCCCGGGCTTTTGGACTCCTCGATGCCGTCTTCTTTGGACCTGCTCATGGGACCATTGTGGTCCCAGGCTGATCGGTATGAAGACAACCCCCACCGCCTTGCGGGACCTGGCGCCCGGTATCGCCGGGATGGCACTGGTCGGCAGCAGCGTCACCGTGTCCCGGTCCCTCGTCGACGCCCCCCTGTTCGCCGTGCAGGCCGTCCGGTACGCGGCCGCGGCGCTGCTCCTGCTCGCCCTGGCCCGGGCCGCACGGGTCCCGGTGCTGCGGCCGCGCGGACGGGAGTGGCTGTGGCTGGCCGGGATCGCGGCGACCGGGCTGGTTCTGTTCAACGTGGCCGTCGTCCGCGGGGTCGCGCATGCCGAACCGGCCGTGATCGCGGTCGCGGTGGCCTCCGTACCGATCCTGCTGGGGCTGATCGGCCCGTTCCTGGAGGGGCGCCGGCCCAGCCGTCAGGTCATGCTGGCGGCTCCGGTCGTGGTGGCCGGGGCGGTGCTGGTCGAGGGGACGGGCCGGACGGACGCGGCGGGCGTGGGATGGGCGGTGCTCGCGCTGGGCTGCGAGGCCGCGTTCACGCTCCTGGCCGTGCCGGTGCTGCGGCGGCACGGCGCGTGGGGGGTGTCCGTGCACGCGGTATGGCTGGGGGCGCTGATGCTCGCGGGGCTCACGGCCGTCTTCGAGCGTCCCGCCGAGCTGGGGTCGCTCGACGGCACCCAGTGGGCGGCGGCCGGGTACCTCGCCGTCATGGTGACGGCCGTGGCCTTCCTCCTCTGGTACCGCACGGTGGCGAAGGTGGGCTCGGGCCGGGCGGGACTGCTGACGGGCGTCGCGCCGCTGGCCGCGGCCGCCGCGGGGGTCCTCACGGGCGGCGGGGTGCCGGGGCCGGCGGTGTGGCTGGGCCTGGCGGTGGTCATCGCGGGGCTGGCGCTGGGGCTGCGTCCGGGGCGGGAGTCCGCAACCGCAGCACCGCGGCCGGCGCCCGGCCCCGCGCCCCGTACCGACCGCCGGGCGGCCGCCTCGTGAGCCCGCCCGGCCTCTCGGATCAGATCAGGTGGAGGCGGGGACCAGGACCACGGCCGTCCCGTACGCGCACACCTCGGTCCCCGCGGCCGAAGACCTCCCCGATGACCTGCTCGACCGGGTAGCCGGGGACGTCGGTCGTCACGACGAGGACGCCCGTCCGATACGCGCCGGGGCCACCGCCGTAGTCTTCGTTTCCCATGGCCCCCACGGTGGTCCGGCACGCCGTCAGCCGCATCCGGGGATCAGGGCATGCGTGCGGCGAAGCCGAACTCGTGGGCTACCACCACGGCCTGGGCGCGACTGGGCAGCGCGAGCTTCGCCCGCTGTGTGGCCACGTGCACCTCAACCCCCTTGTTGTACCCCCCTGGTTGTATAGGGCCGCCCCCCAAAGGGGTAGGCGGATCTCAACCCGTGGATGGGCGCGTCCGGGTGCCGTGGGCCCGTAGATTCTGCTGCGCCGGTCCAGCGTCCGGCATCGGCTCTGTCCCCCCGGAGCCCCGCTGCGCGGCCGTGCCCGTTCGGGGGCGGGCACGGCCGACGCGTTCCGAGCCCCCGCACCTCGACTGGACAGATTGCTCATATCGGGCTAATGGGCGGTGAGTCACCGGGGTGGAGGAGCCCTCCCTCGTCATAGTTCGTCCGTGGCGGCCACCTGGTCGCCGCCCCGGGCCCAGCGATGCGGCCGGGCGGATGTCTTCGCAGAGGAGCCGGCACATGCTGAACCCCACCAGGACCGTCCTCGCTCTCGCCACCGGAAGCCTGGTTCTCGGGCTGGTCGCAGCGGGCGCCGCCGGCGCTGACGAGGGTCCCGGTCAGGAGCTGCCGCCGCGGGAGATCATCGTCGGCGCACAGCCCTCGGCCTCGGAGCCCGGCGCCTACCCCGAGGACCGGTACGCCCTCGGCAGGGTCGTCTCCAAGGGCCCCCTGAAGGTCCGCAGCAAGCCGACCACGCACTCGCAGAGCCTCGGCTACGTGTACCCGCGCAGCAGGGTCGAGATCGCGTGCAAGAAGTACGGCGAGAACGTCGGCGGGAACCGCGTCTGGTACCGCCTGGCCGAGCGCGACGGCGCCGGGGCGAACGGCTCCGGGCGGACGGACCGCGCGGCGTCGTACGAGAAGGAGCGCTGGGTCTCCGCCCGCTACGTCAAGAACCTTTCCGAGGTGCGGTACTGCCGCTGACCCGGGGGCCGGCGCACAGGCGCCGACCCACCGGCGCCCATCCACCGGGCTCAGTCCACCGGGCGTACGGCACGCGGCCCCACGCACCGCGCACCGTGCGCCCGGACCCGTGTCCGCAGTTCCCGGTCGGCCGTGACCACGACGCAGTCGCGCTCGGCGTAGGCGGCGGCCAGCTCCACGATGCGGTCGTCCCCGCTCCCGGCCGCCGCGTCCACCCGTACCCCGGGGACGGACTCGACGCCCCGGGCGGCGCCTTCGACGACGAGGATGATCTCCTCCTCCTCGAAGGCCCCGCTCCGCTCGGCCAGCCGGTCGCGCAACCGCTCGGCGGCGCCCCGCCGGTCCCGCCACCAGCCGTCCGGCACCGAGCCGACGACGTTCGCCGCATCGACGATCAGCACGCTCGCCACGGGGACTAGAAGTCCCCGTAGTTGACCTGCCAGGTGGGCAGGCCCATCCGGCGCCAGATCGCGACCACCCGGTCCCGGTCGTCGAGCGAGACCCGTACGGCGTACCGGTGGCGCACGTGCGCGTCGAACAGCTCCGCCTTCACCACGTCGTCGCGGCGCGTGTCGCCGGCCGCGCGCATCCACAGTTCGTCGTACGGCACCGCGTGGCGCGCCAGCCAGGACTCGGTCTGCGGCCGGTGCTCCTCGCTGCGCCCCGACAACAGCACGATCGTGTCGCCGTCGGCGCGCCGGAAGGCGTCCAGCGCGTGCCGGACCGGCTCGTTGAGCAGGTCCAGCTCGCAGCGCGAGAAGTCGTACGGCCCCCGGTCACCCGTCAGCGCGAGCGTGCCGTCGATGTCGCACATGACCGCGGCGGGCAGCGCCGGATCGGGGACGTACGGCGTCACCGGCGCCACGGCGGCCGCGGCGGAGCCGCCGTTCATCCACTCCGACGTCAGCCGCCAGCCGCCCTTGCGGGCCTTCTGGTGCTTTTCGGCCAGCACGCGGATGATCTCCTCGCCGACCTGGCGCTCCCGGGCGGCGTCCCGGCGCAGGCACTCCTCCAGGGGGACATCGGTGAAGTCGTGGACGACGAAGGTCGCGAGACCGCCGACCGCCGCCTTGAGGCGCTTGGGGATGTTCTTGGTCAGGTGGGTGTTGTCGACGACCACGTCGAAGCCGCCGTCGACCGCCGCGCGCACCGCCGCGTCCTGGACCGCCAGCACGGTCTGCTCGTGCGCGAAGCTGCGGCCCCGCTCCGGGTCCGGCAGATCGAGCATGCTGCGCAGGTCGTCGAGGTTGACGCGGCGCATCCGGCCGCCGGACCGCGCCTGGAGGGCGCGGGCCGCCGTCGTCTTGCCGGAGGCCGGCAGACCCGTCATGACGTGCACGACGGGCATCGCGGGCTCCCGCGCCCCGGGCTCCGCCGTGAGGGCGGCGGCCGGTGCGGGAACCCGTGGGGCGACCACGGGCGCCGAAGGCGGCACCGGCGCGGAAGGGGCCGCGGGCGGGCCTGCGGGCCGGTGTGCGGCTGCGGGCACCGCGTCGTTCTCCTCGTCGCTGGCGTAGGGGTCGGCCGTTTCCGGCCGTACCTGGCGCCAGGTGGTCAGTGCGGTCGGCTTGCCGTCGAGCCGCATGAACATCGCGGGTCGCACCCTGCGGTCGTCCAGCTCCCTGACCGCGCGGGCGAAGGCCCCGCGGTCGCCGGCCAGGTGCGCCAGGCCCGCGTACGCCTCGTCGATGGCGCGCTCGTGCCGCTCGGCCTCGTCCTCCAGACGCGCGATCACCTCGCGCACCCACAGGTCGAACTCGTCGGGCACCTGCTCCAGGAGCGCGTCGAGCGGCTTGCCGCCCGCCGCTTCGACGTCGGCGGGCGTGCAGTTGAGGCCCTGCGCGAGCTGCTTCACGGGCATCCCGGCGAACCGCTGGATGCCGTGGGCGCGCCAGACGTCCCGCTCGGTGACCCCGGTCAGCACCTTGTGGAGCCGCACGTACTCGGACAGCTTGGCCTTCGCGCGGACTCCGGAGGCGAACCGCAGGACGAAGCCCTCCGCCTGGGTGCCGGTCGTGGCTGCGCCGCCGGGCAGGGTGTTGGACTCGGTGAGCGCGATCAGCTCGTCGATGGGCATGGCGGGCCATACGGTGACGACGGAGCCGATCCCGTCCCAGTGCGCGGCGGCCTCGGCGAGCGGGACCTCCGTGCCGTCCGCACCGAAGGCGGCGAGGAGGACGAGGTCCCGGCGGTCGCCGTAGTCGACGACGATGCGGTTCTGCGGGTACAGGATCTCGGCGAGGTAGGTGGTGCCCGGGCGCAGGCCCGTGGTGTCCCGGCCGTCGAGCCGGCGCTGCGCCCAGGTCGCCTGGACACTGGTGAAGGAGCCCTTGGAGGCGACCCGCCAGCGGCCCGCGTAGTGGAAGACGACCGCGAGGCTGCCGTCGACCTTGTCGTACACCTCGAACGGCTCGTCGGGGAGGGCCGGAGCGTACGGCTGACCCGACGTGTGCTCGCCCACGTTGAAGAACTTCGGCAGCGGCAGGGCGACGATCGCGCCGGTGCTGTCGTCGGCGACGAGTCCGCGGCAGCGCGTGGTGACCTCGTTCCAGACGCGCTCGTACTGGGCCGTCCGGGTGTAGGTGTAGATGGACAGCGGCAGTTCGGGGTGCGACTTGCGGGTCACGTACCCTGCGTCGATCGAGTCCGCCAGTGCCTGTGCGGGCACCAGGTCATACAGAGTCAGGGTCTCCTGGCTCATGGGTTCCTCCCGGTTCGAGATGGCTCATTCTCACGTGCGGGAGGGGGTGCCCGGTACTCAATTACGCCTGGTCCCGGCGCCGCCGAGGCGGTTGATGTCCGCGGGCCGCAGGATGTGGCCGGGGACCTCGGTGCCGGGGGTGGCGACCGCGATCATGGCCCGGCCGAAGGCCTCGGAGGTGACGACGAGGTTCGGCGCGATACGCCGCAGCAGCGGGACCAGTGGTCCGGTGACCGCGTAGAGGGCGCGGTAGAGCCGGGTCTTGGAGGGCACGCCGGGCACCGGCTGGACGATCCCGGGCCGGAACATGTAGGCACGGAAGGGGAGTTCCATCAGATCGTTCTCCGTCTGGCCCTTGACCCGGGCCCACATGACGCGGCCCCGTCCGGTGCTGTCCGTGCCCTCCCCCGAGACGTAGACGAAGGTCATTCCGGGGTTGGCGGCGGCCAGGGGACGGGCCACCGCGAGCGTCAGGTCGTGGGTGACGCGCCGGTACGCGTCCTCCTTCATGGCGACGGAGGAGACCCCCAGGCAGAAGAAGCAGGCGTCGTACGCGGCCGGGTCCAGGCCCGCGGCGCCCAGGTCGGAGGGGTCGTCCTGGACGCACTCGCGCAGCTTGGGGTGGCTGACGCCCAGCGGGCTGCGCCCGACGGCCAGGACGCTTTCGACGGAGTCGTCACGCAGGCATGCGCGCAGGACGGCCCGGCCCAGCATGCCGGTCGCGCCGAAGAGGATGACGTTCACGGGAGGAAGGGTAGGGGCCTCAGGGGGTGATGCAGAGCTCGTTGCCCTCGGGGTCGGCGAGTGTCGTCCACGTGAAGGGACCCTGGCGGCCTTCGTGCAGGTGCTTGGCGCCCTTGGCGACGAGTCGCTCGACCACCGTCTGCGGGTCGTCGGGGCCGGTGCGGACGTCGAGGTGCACCCGGTTCTTGACGCTCTTCGCCTCCGGGACGAACTGGAAGAGGATGCGGGGCGCGCGTTCGAGGCCCTGCGGGTGGCGGATCCCGGCGCCCGCCTTCCAGACGAGGGTGCCGCGGTGCGTGGTGGTGTCGTCCTCACTCGCCTGACCGGCCTCGATCATGCTGCGGATGAACTGCTCGTCGCTCGGCTCCACCTCCCAGCCGAGGGCGTCGGCCCACCAGTCGGCGAGGGCGTGCGGCGTGTTCGAGTCGATGGTCACCTGGAACGTGTATGCCATGGCGGGACCCTACTGGGCCGGTGAGGTGGGAGGCGAGCAGGGCGGTGAAGGTCAGCAGCCAGGCGCCCACGGCGATCCAGAGCAGGACCTCCCCCAGCGGACGCAGCCAGGCGATGCCCGCCGGGGCCGCCACGGAGAGGCAGGCGGTGGCCGTCATGCCGAGGGGGAAGACGGTGGCCCAGCGCCGGATGTCGTAGCGGGGCCGGGGGTGGCGCGCTTCCGCGGCGAGCAGGACCGCGTACCAGACGAGGGAGATCGCGAGCGCCACGAGCGTGACGGTACGCAGGGCCGTGTGCGCGCCGCCCGTCCATACGGGGGACGCCGTGAGCCTGGATCCGGCCAGGGCGGAGATGGACAGCGCCCCGCCGGCCACCCAGTGGTCGCCCCGGCCCCCCACCACCTCGCGCAGGTCGAAGTGCGGGAGGGCCGCCGCGTAGAGCAGCAGCCCGAGGCAGAAGGCGGCCAGCGCCGCCCCGGCCAGCCAGTCGTCGCGGGCGCCGGCGAGGACGGCCGCGAGCACGGCGAGCCCCTGGGTGGCCACGCAGGCGAGGAACGCCGCCCCCGGCATGCGCCGCCGCCAGTGCCGTACGACGGTGAACAGCAGGCCGGGCCACAGCGCGGCGGCCAGCGCGAGCAGCGCGGCGGCGGCGCTCCGCCAGCCGAGGGTGGCGAGCCGGGTCCCGATGACGGTGGTCGCGGCGACGGCCGTCAGCGCGGCCGGGGTGTCGGCCTCGGCGCGCAGGCGCCCGCGGTCGCCCAGCAGCCCGGCGGTGAGACCGGCGGCCAGTACGAGCCACAGCGCGGCGCCGACGGCGAGGGCGGCCAGCGACAGCACCTCGTGCCCGGTCAGGTGGAGGCCGAGGGAGAGGATGGCGGCGGCCATGACGGCGGCTCCCGCCGCGGGCGGCAGCCCGGCCCACCAGCCGCGGCCGGGGAGAATGCTCACCCCTCCAGCGGACCGCACGGGTCCGCGGGCCGCCAGCGGACGGGACGCCCCTACGTTGACGACAGGGCCTTAGGCCGTCTCTTCCGGATCTTGTCGGGCCCGACAGGATCCGGAAGAGACGGCCTAGCCTGAGCGCCATGGAGGAACTGGGCGGGGTGGAGATCGTCGGCTTCGCGGACGCGGCGGCGTTCGAGGGCTGGCTGGCCGAGCACCACACGCGCCGTGAAGGCGTGTGGATCAAGGTGGCCAAGAAGAAGTCGGGCATCGCCGGCGTCACCGATGACGAGCTGGTCGACACCGGGCTGTGCTACGGCTGGATCTCCGGGCAACGGCGCTCGCTCGACGAGCGGTACTACCTGCAGAAGTACGTGCCCCGGCGGCCCGGAAGCCTGTGGTCGCGCGTGAACGTGGACAAGGTCGCGGCGCTGACGGCCGCCGGACGGATGCGCGAGCCCGGGCTGGCCGAGGTGCACAGGGCGCAGGCGGACGGGCGGTGGGAGCGCGCCTACGCGTCGCAGCGGACGGCGGAGGTGCCGCCCGATCTGGCGGCGGCGCTGGAAGCCGACCCCGAGGCCGCCGCGGCCTTCGAGGCGCTCGACAGGACCGGCCGCTACCAGCTGCTGCTGCCGTTGCTCCAGGCACCGACTGCGCGGACCAGGCAGGCGCGGCTCGACCGGGCGCTGCGGCTGCTGCTGGCCGGTTCGGGCACGGGCACCGGCTCGGGCTCGGGCTCGGGCTCGGGCTCAGGCTGAGGGAAAGCCGTCAGGCCCGACCCCCTCCGGGGAGCCGGGCCTGACGGGAAGAGGAAGTGCGGGTCAGGAACGCTCGTCGCGCTCCTTCTCGGCCTGCTCCGCCTTCTTCTCCTTGATCCGTACCGCTTCCTTGCGGACCTCGGCCTGGGTGGCGCGCTCCCGCTGCAGCCACTCGGGAGCCTCCTGCTTTAGTTCTTCGATCTGCTCGGTGGTGAGGGGCTCCGTGACCCCGCCCCGGGCGAGGCCCGCGATGGAGACGCCCAGCTTGGACGCGACCACCGGCCGGGGGTGGGGGCCGTTGCGGCGCAGGTCCTGCAGCCACTGGGGCGGGTCGGCCTGGAGCGCACTCAATTCACTGCGCGAGACGACACCCTCCTGGAACTCGGCGGGGGTGGCCTCGAGGTACACGCCCAGCTTCTTCGCCGCGGTCGCGGGCTTCATCGTCTGGGTGTTCTGGTGCGACGTCATGGTGTCAAGAGTATCGAGCGTGTGCGCTACCTCCGACCACGACCGGTAACCTGGCGGGGTGACAGGCTCGGAAGTACCCCATTCGTTCCGGCTCGCTTATGTCCCCGGGGTGACACCCACCAAGTGGGTCCGGATCTGGAACGAGCGGCTGCCCGACGTCCCTCTGACCCTCGTCGCGGTCTCCCCCGCCGAGGCGTTCGGCGTGCTCCGCGGCGGCGGCGCCGACGCCGGGTTCGTCCGGCTGCCGGTCGACCGTACGGATCTCAGCGCGATTCCGCTCTACACGGAGACCACGGTGGTCGTGATCCCCAAGGATCACCTGGTGGCGACGGCCGAAGAGGTGTCCACCGAGGACCTCGCCGACGAGATCGTGCTGCACCCCCTCGACGACACCCTCGACTGGGAGCGGCTGCCGGGCCGGCCCGCGATCGAGCGTCCCGCGACGACGGCGGACGCGATCGAGCTGGTGGCGGCCGGAATCGGCGTGCTCGTCGTCCCGCAGTCGCTCGCCCGACTGCACCACCGCAAGGACCTCACCTATCGGCCGGTCACGGGCGCTCCCGAGTCGCGGGTGGCGCTGTCGTGGCCGCAGGACGAGACCACCGATCTGGTGGAGGAGTTCATCGGGATCGTGCGCGGCCGAACCGTGAACAGCACCCGGGGCCGTCCCCCGACGCCGCCGAAGGCGAAGGCCAAGAGCAAGCGCCCGGAGGCCGGCGGTGGCTCCGGAGCCCAGCGCAAGCCCGCACCGGGGAAGACGGGGAAGACGGCGGGCAAGAGCCCCCGCGGTGCTTCCGGCGGCCCGAAGGGCGGCAAGAGCACCAAGGGCGGCAAGCCCCGACGTCGCCCGTAGAGCGGGTCCCCCGAGACCCGTCGGCCGGCGGTTGGCACAATCCGATCATGCTGACCCTGGGAACGATCGTCATGGGCGCCGCCGACGTGCGGCGGGCCGCCGCCTTCTGGAGCGGGGCGCTGGGCTACGTGCCGCGCGACGGCGAGGTGCAGGACCGCTGGACCGTGCTGGTCCCCGCCACCGGCGGTGGCCCCGGCCTGGCTCTGGGCCACAGTGTCACGCCCGTACAGGAGCGCCCGCGCGTCCACCTCGACCTGTACGCGGCGGACGCGGCCGAGCAGCAGGCGGAGGTGGCGCGCCTGGTGGCGCTGGGCGCCCGGCACGTCGACTGGGACTCCTATCCCGAGGACCCCGATTTCGTGGTGCTGTCCGACACCGAGGGCAACCGCTTCTGCGTCATCGACGCCGGCCACCCCGGCGATTCGGCGTGAGCCTGGCCCGGTTCCTGAGGCCCTCCTTACCGCTTCCTTAAGCGGAACCTAAGACTCATGAGCGCCGCACCAGAACGAACGAATGTCCGTTCCGGTGCGGCTAGCGTGCTGCCCACCCAACTCCCCGGTAACACAGAGGCAGGCACACCATGGGCAGCACAGTCGGGCACCGCCGAAGGACGAGCCGTACGGCGAAGGTGACGGGCGCGATCGTGGCGGCGGCGGTGATCGGCGGCGCGGCGTTCGCCTTCACCGGAACGGCGCAGGCGGCCTCCGTCGGCGCCGCCTACACGAAGTCCAGCTCGTGGAGCGGCGGTTACACCGGCCAGTACGTCATCACCAACCACACCGGCCAGGTCCAGTCCGACTGGACCCTCCAGTTCGACCTGCCGGCGGGCACGAAGATCGACTCCCTGTGGAACGGCACCCACACGGTGGACGGTCAGCGCGTCACCGTGAAGCCCGCCGACTGGAACCGGCAGCTGGCCGCCGGAGCCTCCGTCACCGTCGGCTTCGTCACGAGCGGCGCCGGCGCCCCGGGCGACCCGACGGGGTGCCGCATCAACGGCCTCAAGTGCTCGGTGGATCCGGCCCCGACCGTCCAGCCCAGCGGGCGCCCCACCGCCCGTCCCACCGTCACGGCGAGTCCGGCCCCGACCGCGCCCGCCACGTCCTCCGCGCCGACCAGGACCGGCTCGCCGTCCCCCACGGCCACGGCGACCCCCACCACCCCCGCACCCGGCGGCAGCGGCGCGCGTTTCGCCCCGTACGTGGACACCTCGCTCTACCCCGCCTACGACCTGGTCGACACCGCGACCCGCACGGGCGTGAAGGAGTTCCACCTCGCCTTCATCACGTCCGGTGGCGGCTGCGCAGCGATGTGGGGCGGGGTCACGGACCTCGCGAGCGACAAGGTCGCCGCCCAGATCGGAGCGCTGCGTGCCAAGGGCGGCGACGTGCGGGTGTCGTTCGGCGGGGCCGCCGGGCACGAACTGGCCCTGAACTGCGCCACGGTGGACGAGCTGGCCGCCGCGTACGGGAAGGTCGTCGACCAGTACCGGCTCACCAAGGTCGACTTCGACGTCGAGGGAGCGGCCCTGCCCGACACGGCGGCCAACGCCCGCCGCGCGCAGGCCGTCGCCCGGCTGCAGAAGTCCCACCCGGGCCTGGACGTGGCGTTCACCCTGCCGGTGATGCCCGAGGGCCTGACCCAGCCGGGCGTGGCGCTGCTGGCCGACGCGAAGAAGAACGGCGTGCGGATCGACGGCGTCAACATCATGGCGATGGACTACGGGCCGGCCTACAGCGGGGACATGGGCCTGTACGCGATCCAGGCGGCGACGGCCACCCAGGCTCAGCTCAAGGGCGTGCTGGGGCTCTCCGACGCGGCGGCGTGGAAGGCCGTGGCCGTCACGCCGATGATCGGCGTGAACGATGTCGCGAGCGAGGTCTTCATGGTCGCCGACGCGACCCAGCTCGTGGAGTTCGCGGCGGCCAAGGGGATCGGCCGGCTGGCCATGTGGTCGTCGACCCGCGACAAGCAGTGCGCCGCCGGAGCGGTCACCTACGCGGACGCCACGTGCAGTTCGGTCCTCCAGCAGCCGCTGGCCTTCACCACGGCCTTCGCTGCGCTCAAGTAGGGGCGTGAGTAAGCGAGTCGAGCGCACACCGGGAGCAACCCCTCGCTCCCGGTGTGCGTGTGGGTGCTACGCGAGGATCCCCGCGCGGGCGGCGAGGTCCCATGCCACCTCGAACCGTGGCGCGCGAGGGCCGTCGGCGGCGGCCGGGGCCAGCAGGGCCGCGACGGCGTCCGCGTCGGCCGTACGCTCCCGCGCCAGCGCCGCGAACCGGGCGATGGTGTCGCCGAGGGTCCGCTGCCGCGTGTAGGGAACGTCGTACGAGGACGCGGTGAGGTCGAGGAACTCCTCCTGCGAGCCGACCCAGGGCGCGGCCCCGTCGAGCCCGTCCTCCGCCAGCTCCTGCGGGTACGGGATCCGGTGCCATGCACCGTCCTGCCACCAGTAGACGAAGCCGAGGAGGTTGCCGGCGGCGTCGTCCCGCAGGAGTTCCCAGGGCAGCCAGTCGGGGCCGCCCGCCAGGAAGTCGATCTGCTCGCCGCCGAGATGGGTGTGGCTGCCGTCGGGGTCCTGGCCGCAGAACACCGCGCGTCCCCCGTCAAGCAGGGTCAGGCGCCACCAGCCGCCCGCACCGGTGGAGTGACACCACAGTCCGTCGTGGTCGAGGGCGAACTCCGTGGAGGTGGAGCACGCGGCGTCCACCATGGCCATGGTCATCGCCCTGGCCCACAACAGCTCGGGGTGTTCGAGGTCTTCGGGCCGGCTCGGCGTGTGCATGGTGTGGTCTCCTCCCGGGTGCCGGAGAAGCCTCGCACGACGCGTGCGTACGCCTGCAGGCGGGCCGGTGTTCCGTCCCCGTGCGACGCCCCGCCCGCCCCTCAACGCTCCCCCGCATGGCCGCCGCGCCCGCATGCTGAGAAGATCCCGCCTCCATCCAGCCCGCCCCCGAGCGGATCCCGCCATTGTGTTCGAGCGGTCAACTGACCTGCGCCTGAGCCGGGTTACGGTCCGCGCATGCTTTCGAACACACGGACCACCGCCGCCGCCCCCCGAAGCCGCCGCGCCGTGCTGCGCACCGCCGTGGCGGGATCGGCGGCCGCCGGCGCGAGCCTGACCCTCGCTTCGGCCTTCCCCGCTTCCGCCACCCCGTGGGACACGCAGGACGCCGAGCCCGTCACCACACCCGCGCAGGCGCTCCGCCGTCTGGCGGCCGGCAACCAGCGCTGGCGGACGCAGCGCCAGGAGCACCCGCACGAGTCCGCGTACCTGCGCCGCCGGCTCGTCGAGGGCCAGCAGCCGTTCGCGGTGGTGCTGGGCTGCGTCGATTCACGGGTGCCGCCGGAGCTGGTCTTCGACCAGGGGCTGGGTGACCTGCTGACCGTCCGGTCGGCGGGCGAGGTGCTGGACGAAGCGGTACTGGGGAGCATCGCGTACGGGGTCCTGGAGCTGCGCATACCCCTGGTGCTCGTCCTGGCCCACCAGTCGTGCGGCGCGGTCTCCGCGGCGGTCCACGCCGACGAGTCGGGCGAGCCGCTCCCCGCCCACATCCAGTACCTGGCCGATCAGATACGGCCGTCCATCGATCACAGCCGGCACGGGGACGCCCGGGTCGACGCCACGATCAACGCCCACGTACGAAGCGTCCGCGGCCGCCTGGCGGCCGAGCCCGACCTCGCGGGGAAGGTGGCGGCGGGCGAACTGGCCGTGGTCGCCGCCCGCTACGAGCTGCGCGACCAGCAGGTACGCACGTTGTCCTGACGGCGGCGGGCGACGCGTGCGGCTCATCCCGGTCGTGACCGCGACCGGGATGAGCCGGGATTCACGACCGTCAGGCGTTGACGCAGACGTTGCCGCCGGCCGGGTTCAGCGCGCCGATGATGTTGACGCTGTTCCCGCAGACGTTGATCGGGATGTGGATCGGAACCTGGACCACGTTGCCCGACAGGACACCCGGCGAGCCCACGGCGACACCCTCAGCGATGGCGTCCGCCGACGCCGTCGACGCACCACCCATGACCGCCAGACCCATCACCAGGGCAAGACCGGCACTCTTCCAAACACGCGTCACGTGGCATCTCCTTGTACCTGCACAGCGGCGCCGGAGCACCGCACGGCCCCGACGAGGGCCGTCCCCCTTCCTTCGGCAGCTGAGGGCCTCCAGGCAGGGTCCGGGCGCCCCGTTTCCCCCGAAGAGGTGTCCCGGCCCCCGCCGTTTGGTGGTACCGGCCCCGACGGCCCGGTTCCGGTGCTGCGTTGGCCCGGGGGGCGATCAGGCCGTGTGGTCGAGGTCCTCGCGGCGTACCGGGTGCGCGAACGGCAGACCCGCGGCGTAGCGGGCGATCTCCTCAATGGCGCAGTCGGCCATCCGGTGGAGTTCGTTGCCGAGCGAGCCCGCGATGTGCGGGGTGAGCAGCACGTTCGGCAGATCGTAGAGCGGGGAGTCGGCCGGCGGGACCTCCGGTTCGGTGACGTCGATGACCGCGTGCAGGCGGCCCGCGGTCAACTCGTCCGTGAGCGCGTCGCCGTCGACCAGGGACCCGCGGGCGGTGTTGATCAGGGTCGCCCCGTCACGCATCAGCGCCAGCCGCCGGCGGTCGATCATCGACCGCGTTTCCGGCAGCGCCGGGGCGTGCAGGCTGACCACGTCGGAGATCCGGCAGAGCTCGTCGAGCCCGACGGCGCGGGCGCCGAGCTCCTCGGCCCGGTCCTCGCTCAGGTACGGGTCGTACACGACCGGTTCGAGGTCGTAAGGGCGCAGGAGTTCGATCACGCGGCGGCCGATCCGGGACGCTCCGACGATGCCGACGGTCCTGCGGTAGTTGCCCGCGTGACCGTACCGCAGGTGCAGGTCGTGCGGGACCGCGCGCGTGCTGCGGTACTCCTCCCGAAGCCGCAGCACGCGCTTGTTGGAGAGGAGCACCATGGCCACCGTGTACTCGGCGACCGGCAGGGCGTTGACCGGCGCGGCTGAGGAGACGACGATGCCGCGGTCCCAGCAGGCGTCGGTGACGAACGGTTTCACGGAGCCGGCCGCGTGCACGACGGCCTTGAGGCGGGGTGCGGCCGCCAGCGCCCGGGCGTCGATGACGGGGGCTCCCCAGGAGGTGAGCAGGACCTCCGTCTCGGCCAGCGCCGCGGCGACCCGGGGCCCGGCGAAGGAGTCGACGACCAACTCCGGCTCGACACGGGCCACTTCACGCAGTCGGCGGGCGCAGCCGTCGTCCAGCAGACGGGGACGCAGGCCGGGGTCCATCGCGAGCAGGGTGCGCGGGCGTCGTAGAGCCATCCGGGTGCTCCTCGCGGCGGGGGCGGGCCGCGCCGACCCTATGGACCCGGGTTTGTGATCGTCAAGATCCTTGCGGCGCGCACGACGGCGGGACACGCCCCCATCCGATCGAAAGGGTGACCGTACGTCACGTGCGCTGTAGTTTTGGTCACTCAGTGCTGTCGCGCCGCGATGCGCGGGGGCCTCCCCCGTACCGATCACAAGGAGACGCCGGTGATCGAACGACTCTGGCTGCAACCACCGCTCGCCTTCGCCCGGCTGGGCCCCTCCCCCGTTCCGTGCGACAACTACCGCTGGGGGCCCAGTGACCTCACACCGCGCGGTACCGGCAAGACCACCGTCCTGCCGGCCCTGACCCTCGACCTCGCCGAGGACGGCACGCTGACCGAGCGGATGCCGGAGCAGGTGCAGTTCAAGGACGAGGACGGCTGGCGCCCGGTGTGCCCGTACTTCGAGCTGCACGCAGAGTGGACCGTCGACGGGCGGTCCGGCTCGGGGTGTGTGACCGAGCAGGTGCTGGCGGAGTCGGGGCTGAGCCTGGGGGACGTCCGGTGGGAGGTCTCGGTCGCCAACCTCAAGGCGCACCACCTCACACAGCAGGCCGGTGACCGCGTCGAGGCGCGGCTCGAACTGGCGGGTGACGACCACCGGTCCCGGGTACTGGCGGGCAGCTCGCCGCAGGACGCACGGCAGCCGCTGGTACCGGCCGGGAGCAGCCTGCCCCTGGGCTCGGTGCAGCTGCCCGTGCCCAGTACGGCCCTCCCGGAGCTGCGGCTGCGGTTCACTCCCGGGACCGGCGCCGTCTACGGCCCACAGGGCCTGGCGTCCAGCACCGGCTACGAACTGCCGCCGGAGCGGCTGATCCTCAACCCGGACGCGACGTGGTGCCACTTCACACCCGAGGAGAGCGACCCGCGCACCGCCCCCGGCCTGCTCTTCGCCGGCGCCGAGAACGGGGAGCGCAGCATCGGTCTCGTCGACGACGTCTGCGACGGCACGGTCAGTGTCACCCTGCCCGGTGGCCTGAAGGCGACCGCGCGGATCGTGGCCGGCCCGCCCCGCTTCTCACCGGACCGCAGACCCTTCGTCTCCCTCGCCGACGGACTGGCCGACCGGGTGCAGCGCGAGGACGTCCACCGGCCCGGCTACCTGGACGACGAGGAGCAGACCGCGCTGGAGGTGCGGGACCTGTTCGAGCGCGTGCTGGAAGCCATGGGCGCGGTCAACGTGGACGTGCAGAACGAGCGCGCCGCGCAGGAGAACGCGGATATCGCCGCCTTCCTGGGTCTGTCCCAGGCCGACGCCCGCGCCCTGGTCTTCACTCCCCCGCAGCCGCTGCTGGGCCTGTTGCTCGCGCTCAGCGAGCGCGGCCGCAGGCGCCACCGCCGGTTCGTGGCCCTGGAGGTGCTGGAGGACATGCTCCGCGAACAGCCCGCCCTGATCGAACAACGGGTCCGCGCCCCTGCCAGATCCGACGAAGAGGGCGCCGACCCCTTGCGGTCCACGTGGTTCCACGACCAGCAGATGCCGAGCGCGATGCGCGGGTCCGACGGCTATCCGATGCACCTGACCCGCCGCCAGTACGACCTGCTGGTGGGGTGGGCCCGCACGCTGCGCGAGCACACGGAGCCGAACACATGACCGTACTGCTGCAGATCGGCCGTCGGCCGCCGCAGGACCCGCCCCAGCCACCGCCGGGCCATCCGCCCGGGGAACCCGCCCCCTGCGGCCCGCCTCCCCGGGGACCGGCCGCGGAGGTCAAGGTCTTTCGCAGCGCGCACGGCGCGCACCTCTTCGTCGCCGACGGCAGCCGGGTGTACGACCTGCCCGAGCCGCTCGCGGCCCGGGTGGAAGCCTGGTCGGCCGCCCCGGACGGCCCGCTCGGCGGCCAGCCGCTCTCCGGCGGCTCGTTGGAGGACCTCGCCGTGGAGCTCGGGCTGCCGTTGTGGTCGCGGCCCCGGATCGACGGCACGCCCGCCGAGCCGCCGCCCCTGGCCTCGCTCTCCCTCAATGTGATGCAGGCCTGCAACCTCAGTTGCGGACACTGCTACGCGGACGAGGGCAGGTTCGGAGGCTCGGCCCGCGCGATGCCGCGGCACACGGCCCACGCGGCGGTCGACCGGCTGCTGGCGGAGGCCGCGCCCGGAACGGACGTGGTGGTCGGCTTCATGGGCGGCGAACCGCTGCTCGCACGGGAGCTGGTGCACGACGTCGTGGCGTACGCCGTCCGGGCCGGGACCCGGACCGGGCACCGGGTCCGGTTCGCCCTCACCACCAACCTGACCACCGTCCGCCCCGAGGACGCCCGTCTGTTCGCCGCCCACCCGTTCACCGTCACCGTCAGCCTGGACGGTGACCGGGCCGGGCATGACGCGCTGCGCCGCGCACCGGGCGGGGCCAGTGCGTACGACCGGCTGCGGGCCGGTCTGGAGGTGCTCGCCCGCCACGGACGTCCGCGTCACCTGTCCGCGCGGGTCAGTGTCACTCCGCAGACCGCCCGGCTGCTGGACGTCTTGGAGCACGGCATCGGGCTGGGGTTCGACGAGGTCGGCTTCGCGGCCGTGGTCAGCGCGCCCGACCCGGCGTACGAGATCACCAGCGCGATGTTCACCGGCTTCCTGGAGCAAATGGTGGAGTGCGGTGAACGGGCGCTGCGCGAGCTGTCGGCCGGGCGGCACTACCCCTTCGGGAACTTCCGGACCGCCCTGCACGAGCTGCACCGGGGCACTCACCGCCCGTACCCCTGCGGCGCGGGCGCCGGCTATCTGAGCGCCTCGGCCGAGGGCGGTCTGTACGCCTGCCACCGGTTGGTCGACGATCCGGCCTTCGCGATGGGTTCCGTGAGCGGGGGACCGGACACCGAGGCGCGGAGACGTCATTTGACGGTGTCTCACGTGGACCGGGCCGAGCCGTGCCGCTCGTGCTGGGCCCGGTACCTGTGCGGGGGCGGCTGCTACCACGAGGTGAGCCGGCGGGGCCGGCCGGCCTGCGACTACATCCGCGGCTGGCTGGCCTTCTGCCTGCGGGCGTACGTCGAAATGTCGCAGGCCGCCCCCGAGTTCTTCCAGCTGCCGCCGGAGCCCGCCGCCGCGCCGGCCGGCGTCACCGGAGTGATCTGAAGGAGACGTCACATGCCCGAACTCCCGTCCGCTGACGGAAAGTTCTTTCCTCGCAACCTCACCGCCCGGGCCGACTACCTCGTACGCGGCAATCCGTCCGGCAGCCGTCCCGAGAGCGGGGTCGACAACTGCTACCCCGGTCTGGAGTTCGACCAGCGGAACCTGGAGGCGGGATTCTTCCCCTCGCTGCGGTTCGACTTCCACCGTCGCGCAGGTTCCCGGGTCGTGCGGGTCGACGACGCGGGACCCGCGGCAGCGCTGGGGCTGGTCGCCGCCGATCTGGGCGAGGACCGCCCGGCCCTGTACCTACGGGCCCTGTGCGGGCGCACCACCGTGGACCAGAGCGAGGAGCAGGCCCCCACGGTCAACTGCGCGGGCATGGACGGCCTGGACGTGTGGCGCCGCGTCCACGATCTGCTGCCCGGCCGGATCGCCGTGCTGATCGGGCCGCGTCCCGAGCGTGACTCCCCTGCCGTCCCGAATGCCGTACGCGACCTGGGCGGGCTGCGGATGACCGGCGCGGGCTTCGTGCAGCGCGGCCCCGACGGCACGGTCGAGGCCGCGGTCCTCGTGGCCGACCGGGCGCGCTACTTGGACGAGGAAGGGGTGATCGACCCCGACGTGTACCAGCCGGGGGAGCTCACCCGCAGCCTGTGCGCGCCGTGGCAGTACGACTTCCGCGACTGCGGCTGCTACTACTGGGCGGCGTCCAAGCCGGACGTCACCAGCAGCGCGGACGGGTCCGTCCGTGAGGTCAACTTCCTGCGCAGGGACCGCAGCGATCCGCCGGCCGCCGATCTGTCGAGCGACGACCAGGGGCAGCGCACCTCGCTGGAGCTCACCTACCCGGATCTGATCAGGAACTGGAACGTCCTGCCCGTGGTCCTCGACGACCGGGAACAGGGCGAGCTGAACGTGTCCGGGCGCGGGCGCGTGCGCAGCGGCTGGAGTGCCGGGGTCGGCGAGGACGACGTGATGGGACCCGAGGAGGTGGCCGACGAGCTGACCAAGCTGGCCGGGGTGGAGCACGCGCTGTGCGTGGAGTACCTGTACGCCCACTACTCGCTGAACGCGCCGATGCTGCTGCCCGCCAGCGCCGACGAGGTCACGCGCCGCGCCCACGCCGCCGGGCAGGAGGTGTTCTCCGTCGCGGTGGACGAGATGCGGCATCTGCGCTGGGTCAACGAGGCCCTGGGCACGCTCGGGCGGGCGCCGGTGCTCGCGCGCGCGCAGGAGATCGAGCGGGAGACGGATCACCGGTTCGGGCTGGAACCGCTCACTCCCGCACGCTTGCAGTGGTTCATCGACGTGGAGAGCCCCAGCCGCAACTCCCGCGCCGACCCGATCGATCCGAACGGCATCGACGGCATGTACGTCGCCCTGCACGAGGCCCTGGTGAAACGTCCGGAGAAGTTTCCGGAGGCGGACCGGCTCGCCCATCTGGTCAAGCTCATCATCGACGAGGGCGGCGACCACTGGCGCCGGTTCCAAGCCGTCCAGGGGCATCTGGCCGGTCTCACCGAGGAGCAGTACCTGCGTCCGCTGGCGAGCGACACCACGGACGAGCTGAACCTGCAGCTGCTCGACATCAGCGACCAGAACTACGCGATGCTGCTCGGCACGCTCCAGGAGTCGTTCGCGCGGCACGACGCGGCCGGCGGCGCCCTGATGGAGCAGAGCCGCCAGGTCATGCGGAACATGCACGAGGTCAACCACGCGCTCGCGGCCCGCGGTGTGGGCCCCCGCTTCACCCTGCCGCCCGCGTTCCGACCGGCCGGCGGCACGGTCGCCGACGCCGACGCCGGCGTGCAGCGCGCCGACGGTCGGTTCACGCAGGTGGCCGCCGCGGCCGCGGGCCGGGCCCGCGAGGCCGTGGGATCGCTCGGCGGTCCGGCGGTCCGTGCGATGGTGATCCGCCATCAGGCCGATACGGAGGCTCTGCTGGCCGTCCTCGCCCGGCTGGACGGGGGCGCCGCACGGCCGGCCTGTACCCCCGCCGGTGGCACGGGTGGCGCCGGTCGGGGAGGCGGCGGCGGCCGGTGAGCCTGGTCGAGATCGCCGGATCCGGGCTGGCGGAGCTCACCTGCGCCCGGCTGCTCGCCGACCGGGGGCACCGGATCCGGCTGGTCCCGCCGGCCCCGCCGGCGGAAGGGACCGGCGCCCGGCCCCTGCTGCTCACCGGGCCCACGCTGGAGCTGGTCGCCTCGCTCTGGGGTGGCGGGCTGCTCGACGACGGCTGGCCGCTCACCCACCGACACGTGCGGTGGGGGGCGGGGAGCCCGCCCCGCCGGTTCCCGCAGCCCGCGCGGGCGGTGGACGGTGCGGTACTGGCAGCCCGCCTACGGGAGCGGCTGGGCCCCGGCGACCTGTCCGGGGAGCCGCCGCAGTGGACGGTGACGGCTGCCCCGGGGGACCTGGCCGCACACGAACAGGCCGGACGGCGGCAGCTGTTGGCGGGCCACGCGCCGGTGCGGCGGGCCCGCGACCAGAGCACCGCGCGACTGGACTGCGCCGGGACGGGGTGGCTGCACCTGACGCCGCTGGGGCGGGGCGAGTGCCTCGTACAGGCCATGGTGCCCGGGCCGGCCCAGGACCCGGCCGCCCTGCTCGCCCGGCTGCTCGCAGGATCCGCCCTCGCCACCCGGCTGCGCCACGCACCCCGTACCGCGGTGGCCCTGGCCGCGGCGCCCCGGGCGCACCGCGCCCCCGCCTCGGCGCCGACGGCCGACGCGGGTGGCCGGCTGGTCGTGGGGGCCGGCGCGCTGCGCTACGACCCGCTCAGCGGCACCGGCACCGCCCAGGCGCTGCGTACCGCGATCCTCGCCGCGGCCGTGGTCGACGCCGCCGCCGGCGGCGCGCCCGCGGCCGCGCTGTGCCGCCACTACAACACCCGTCTGCGGGCCGCCTTCCACGACCACCTGCGCACCTGCCTGCGGCTGTACGGCAGCGCCTTCGGCTCCGGCACCTGGCAGGACGAGATCGACGCCACGCGCCGCATCTTGACGACGGTCCCGCACGCGCCGATGCGCCGGGGTCAGGCGCAGGCCGGGCACAGCCCGCGGTAGGTCACCTCGGCCCCGGACACCCGGAAGCCGAACCGCTCCTGCGCCGGGAGGGCGCGGAGCGGGTCGCCGGTCGGGTGGACGTCGCGGATGAGGCCGCAGCCGGAGCACACCAGGTGCTGGTGCGGTCGGTGCGCGTTGGGGTCGTAGCGCTTGGCGCGGCCGTCCGTGGTGACCTCCACGACCTCACCGAGGGAGACCAGCTCCCCCAGCGCGTTGTAGACCGTCGCCCGGGAGATCTCGGGCAGCCTCCGCGCCGCGCGTGCGTGCACCTCGTCGGCCGTGAGGTGCACGTGGTCGCCGTCGAGGACCTCCGCGACGACGCGCCGCTGGGAGGTCATGCGCCAGCCACGCCCCCGCAACCGCTCCACCAGGTCGCTCATACCGGCTCACCTCTTCAGGATCTGCGGAACCCGTTTTTTCGCCAATGACATCCGGGATCCGATGAGATACGGGTTTGGTGTTCTTCTTGACTTGGATTCTGTCCATCGTAGGATCGGTTGAGTCGACAGCCAAGTCACGAGAAGGCTCCAGTACCGCAGGAGACGCACGCCGGGCTGCACATCGACAGACCCAGGCCGTCCACGGGGTCTGCGCCCCGACTGTTCCACCGCCCAGCAGTTCCTGAGAACCAGGACCCGCCCGGTCCGGAAGGATTCCGATGTCTGAGAACCATGAAGCGATCGTCACCGACGCCAAGACGGAGGGCGGAGGTGGCTGTCCGGTGGTCCACGGGCGCGCGGCGCACCCGACCCAGGGTGGCGGAAACCGCCAGTGGTGGCCGGAGCGGCTCAACCTGAAGATCCTGGCCAAGAACCCGGCCGTGGCCGACCCCAACGGCGCGGACTTCGACTACGCCGCGGCCTTCAACGCCCTCGACCTGCCGGCCGTGAAGCAGGACATCGCGCAGGTGCTGACGACCTCACAGGACTGGTGGCCCGCCGACTTCGGCCACTACGGCCCGCTCATGGTCCGCATGGCCTGGCACAGTGCGGGCACCTACCGGATCAGCGACGGCCGCGGCGGCGCCGGGTCCGGCCAGCAGCGCTTCGCGCCCCTCAACAGCTGGCCGGACAACGGGAACCTCGACAAGGCCCGCCGGCTGCTGTGGCCGGTCAAGAAGAAGTACGGCCAGAGCCTCTCGTGGGCCGACCTCATGATCCTCGCCGGCAATGTGGCCCTGGAGTCGATGGGCTTCGAGACCTTCGGCTTCGGCGGCGGCCGCCCGGACGTGTGGGAGGCCGACGAGGACGTCTACTGGGGTCCCGAGACCACCTGGCTCGGCGACGAGCGCTACACCGGCGACCGGGAGCTGGAGAGCCCCCTCGGCGCGGTCCAGATGGGCCTCATCTACGTCAACCCCGAGGGCCCGAACGGCAATCCGGACCCGATCGCCGCCGCCCGCGACATCCGTGAGACGTTTCGCCGGATGGCGATGAACGACGAGGAGACCGTCGCCCTCATCGCGGGCGGTCACACCTTCGGCAAGACGCACGGCGCCGGCCCGGCGCACCACGTCGGCGCCGATCCCGAGGCCGCGCCGCTCGAACAGCAGGGTTTCGGCTGGAGCAGCACCTTCGGTACCGGCAAGGGCGGTGACGCGATCACCAGCGGCCTGGAGGGCGTCTGGACCAACACGCCGACCACCTGGGACAACACCTTCTTCGAGATCCTCTTCGGTTACGAGTGGGAGCTGTTCAAGAGTCCCGCCGGGGCGCACCAGTGGCGGCCGAAGGAGGGCGCCGGAGCCGGCACCGTCCCCGACGCCCACGACGCGTCGAAGAGCCACGCCCCGACGATGCTCACGACCGACCTCTCGCTCCGGTTCGACCCGGCCTACGAGCGGATATCGCGGCGCTTCCTGGAGAACCCGGCCGAGTTCGCGGACGCCTTCGCGCGCGCCTGGTACAAGCTGACCCACCGTGACATGGGCCCGGTCGTGCGCTACCTCGGACCGGAGGTGCCGTCCGAGACGCTGCTGTGGCAGGACCCGCTGCCGCCGGTGACGCACGAGCTCGTCGACGCCGCGGACATCGCCTCCCTCAAGGAGCGCGTCCTCGCCTCGGACCTGTCCGTGTCCGAGCTGGTGTCCACCGCGTGGGCGTCGGCCTCCTCCTTCCGCAGCAGCGACAAGCGCGGCGGTGCCAACGGTGCGCGCATCCGCCTCCAGCCGCAGAGCGGCTGGGAGGTCAACGAGCCCGACCAGCTGGCCTCCGTGCTGCGGACCCTGACCGGGATCCAGGAGGCCTTCAACGCCGCCCAGAGCGGCGGCAAGCGGGTCTCGCTCGCCGACCTGATCGTGCTGGCCGGCGCCGCCGCCGTCGAGCAGGCCGCCAAGGACGCCGGCTTCGACGTCGAGGTCCCCTTCACCCCGGGGCGTACGGACGCCTCGCAGGAGCAGACCGACGTCGAGGCGTTCGCCGCGCTGGAACCGGCCGCCGACGGGTTCCGCAACTACCTCGGCAAGGGCAACCGGATCCCCGCCGAGTACCTGCTGGTCGACAAGGCGAACCTGCTGAACCTGAGCGCCCCGCAGATGACGGTCCTGGTCGGCGGCCTGCGCGTGCTGGGCGCCACTCACCAGCGGTCCTCGCACGGTGTCCTCACCCAGGCACCCGGGACGCTGACCAACGACTTCTTCGTCAACCTGCTCGACCTGGGCACGACGTGGAAGGCGACCTCCGAGGACCAGAACACCTTCGAGGGGCGCGACGCGGCCACCGGCCAGGTCAAGTGGACCGGTACCCGCGCCGACCTCGTCTTCGGGTCGAACTCCGAACTGCGCGCGCTCGCGGAGGTCTACGCCGGCGACGACGCGAAGGAGAAGTTCGTGAAGGACTTCGTCGCGGCGTGGGACAAGGTCATGAACCTGGACCGGTTCGACCTCGCCTGATCCCGTACGTCCACGGCTGATCCAGCCCGTCCGCGGCTGATCCCGCACGTCCACGGCCGGCCCGCAGCGGCCGGCCGTGGACGTCGCGGCCTTCCGCGACCGGAGGCACCCTGGAGACATGGCCCGGGTCAACGACGAGGTCGAGGCGCTGCTCCAGGAGTACGCCGACCTGATCGCGATCAGCGGCGGGGACGCCTTCAAGGTGCGTGCCTACGAGAAGGCCGCCCGCTCCATCGGGGGCATTGCGCTGGACGTCTCGACACTCGACGCGAAGGGGCTCAAGGAGATCCCGAACGTCGGCGCGTCGATCGCCGAGAAGGTGCTGGACTACCTGCACACCGGCCACGTCCCCGCGATCGACGAGGTCAGGGCGGCGGTCCCGGCCGGGGTGCGGGAGCTGACCCGGATCCCCGGGCTCGGTCCCAAGCGGGCCATGCTGCTCCACGAGCGGCTCGGCGTCGCCACGGTGGACGAGCTGCTCGACGCGATCCATCAGGAGCGGCTGCGTGACCTGCGGGGGTTCGGGGAGAAGAGCGAGGAGAAGCTCCTCGCCGGCATCGCGCTGATGCAGAAGGCGGGCAGCCGGATCCTGATCAGCGCCGCGACCGAGATCGCCGAGCAGATCACCGGCGAGCTGTCGTCGGTGCCGGGCGTCGTCCGGTGCGCCTACGCCGGGTCCCTGCGGCGGATGCGCGAGACCATCGGCGACATCGACGTCCTGGTGGCGTCGGAGCGGCCGGGGCCGGTCATGGAGGCGCTGGTGGGCCTGCCGTACACGGCGGACGTG
The DNA here is from genome assembly GCF_056432025.1 of Streptomyces sp. NPDC045695. Lineage (NCBI taxonomy): Bacteria > Bacillati > Actinomycetota > Actinomycetes > Kitasatosporales > Streptomycetaceae > Streptomyces > Streptomyces sp. NPDC045695. Next base: position 257,472 of record NZ_JBWKJU010000006.1, on the reverse strand, counting down.
CTGGCGCACGGGGCGAAGAAGACCTCCGTGCGTACGACGAAGGGCCTCCAGGTGGACCTGCGGGTCCTGCCCCCCGCGTCCTGGGGCGCGGGCCTGCAGTACTTCACCGGGTCGAAGGCGCACAACGTACGCACTCGGGCGCTCGCGGTGCGCCACGGGCTCAAGCTCTCCGAGTACGGGCTCTTCGACGCCGACGGCGACGAGCGGCGCGCGGGCGAGACGGAGGAGGAGATCTACGCCCGGCTCGGCCTGCCGTGGATCCCGCCGCCGCTGCGCGAGGACCGGGGGGAGATCGCCGCCGGGCTGCGCGACGAGCTGCCGGACCTGGTGACGGAGCGCGACCTGCGGGGCGACCTGCACACCCACACCGACCTCACCGACGGCCTGGCGCCGCTGGAGGAGATGGTGGCGGCCGCAGCCGGGCGCGGATACGCGTACTACGCGGTCACCGACCACGCCCCGAACCTCTTCATGCAGCGGATGACCGACGAGAAGATGCTCGCCCAGCGGGAGCGGGTGCGCGCCCTGGACCGGACGCACCACGGGATGCGGCTGCTGCACGGCACCGAGCTCAACATCGGGCCCGACGGCGAGCTGGACTGGCCCGACGAGTTCCTGGCCGGGTTCGACCTGTGCGTGGCCTCGGTGCATTCGCATTTCGGGCTGGACCGGCGGGCGCAGACCCGTCGCCTGGTGCGGGCCTGCGAGAACCCGTACGTGCACGTCATCGGGCACCCCACGACGCGCCGGATCGGCCACCGGCCCGGCATCGACGCCGACTTCGACGAGGTGTTCCGGGCCTGCGCGCGGACCGGTACGGCCCTGGAGATCAACTCGCATCCGGAGCGGCTCGACCTGTGCGACGAGGACATCCTGCGCGCGAAGGGGTTCGGGGTGCGCTTCGCGGTGGATTCCGACGCCCACTCCCCCACGCACCTGCCGTACGTGCGCTACGGGACGGGCACCGCCCAGCGGGGCTGGCTGACGAAGGACGACGTGATCAACACCTGGCCTCTGACCCGGCTGCGCGCCTTCCTGCGCCCCTGACGGCCTGCCGCCGGGCGGCCCCACGCGCGTGCGCCTTCGAGTGACACGGCCGCCGGGTCGCGTGCGCCCGCCGCCGGCGTCCGGGGAACATCTCAGGCGGCCGGTGACGCCCCGGTCACGCACCACCGGTCCGGCGGGCGCTCCCCCACCCGCGGTTCCGGTCCGTCGCAGGGAGACCACGTGCACGTCCTGCTCGTCGCGAGCGCCTTCAACAGCCTCACCCAGCGGGTCCACGCCGAGCTGCGCGATCACGGCCACAGCGTCGCGGTGGAACTGGCCCTCCCGCAGACGGACCTGGCCGGCGCCGTCGCCCGCCACCGGCCGGACCTGGTGCTCGCGCCGATGCTGAAGTCGGCCCTGCCCGAGGAGGTCTGGTCCGCCCACACCTGCCTGATCGTCCACCCCGGTCCGGTCGGGGACCGTGGTCCCTCCTCGCTCGACCTGGCCGTGCAGGAGGGGGCCGGGCGGTGGGGCGTCACCGTGCTGCAGGCCAACGCGGAGATGGACGCCGGCGACGTGTGGGCCACGGTCGCCTGCCCGGTGCCGGACCCGCCGGTGGCCAAGAGCGCCTGGTACCGCGGGGAGGTCGCCGACGCGGCCCTGGAGGCCGTACTGCTCGCGGTGGAGCGCTTCGCCTCCGGTACGTACGCACCCATGCCTCAGGGCCACGGGCTCGCCCGCCCCCTGCTGCGCCAGGAGGGCCGCCGGATCGACTGGCGGACGGACGGCACCGAGCGGGTGCTGCGGGTGCTGCGCGCCGCCGACTCCCGGCCCGGTGTACGGGACGAGCTGCTGGGCGGTACGTGGTACCTGCACGGCGGCCACCCCGAGGACCGGCTGCGCGGCCGCCCGGGCGAGCTGATCGCCACCCGGGCGGGCGCCGTGTGCCGCGCCACCACCGACGGCGCCGTATGGATCCCCGAGCTGCGGGCCCACCGCGCTCCGGGGCAGCCGGCAGCCCCCAAGCTCCCCGCCACGCTGGCGCTCGCGGGCCTGCTGCCCGCGCTGCCCGAGGTCGGCCCGGGCGACCCGGACGCTCCGGACGGCGCCGGGCCCCGTACCTGGTCCGACATCGGCTACCACGAAGAGGGCGGGGCGGGATACCTGTCGTTCTCCTTCCCCGGTGGCGCCATGAGCACGGAGCACTGCCGACGTCTGCTGGACGCCTACCGGGCGGCCTGTTCCCGCCCCACGTCGGTCCTCGTGCTCGGCGGCGGCAGGGACTTCTTCTCCAACGGCATCCACCTCGGCGTCATCGAGGCCGCGGCCGACCCCGCCGAGGAGTCCTGGGCCAACATCAACGCCATGGACGACCTGGTGGAGGCGGTCCTGACGACCACCGACCGGCTCGTGGTCGCCGCCCTCGGCGGCAACGCGGCCGCCGGCGGGGCGATGCTGGCCCTCGCGGCCGACGAGGTGTGGTGCCGCTCGGGCGTGGTGCTGAACCCGCACTACCGGCTGATGGGCCTGTACGGCTCCGAGTTCTGGACGTACACCCTGCCGCGACGGGTCGGCGCCGCCCGCGCGGAGCGGCTGAGCTCCGAGGCGCTGCCGGTGAGCGCCGCCGCCGCCCTGCGGCTCGGGCTGGCGGACCGGACGGTCGGCTGTCCGCCCGCGGCCTTCGCCGAGCGGGCCACGGCGCTCGCCGCCCAGCTCGCCGGGCACCCGGGCACCGCCGCGCGGATCGCCGCGAAGAAGGCGCGCCGGGAGCTGGACGAGGCGCAGCGGCCGCTGGCCTCCTACCGCGCGGCCGAGCTGGACCGGATGCGGCGGATCTTCTTCGCCCCGGACGCTCCTTACCACGCGCTGCGCCGGGCCTTCGTGGGCAAGGAGCGTCCCGCCGGGACACCTCCGCACCTCACGGAGCGCGTACCGGGGCGGCACGGAGCGCCGCGGCCGCCGCGGGCGCCCGACATCACTGGAACGGACGCGCATGACGGGGCACCGGGAACCGTCGGCTGTTAGCAAGAAGGGTGGGCGGCAGGAGGCCCGGGCGGACACCGGCCGCCTTCCCCTCCCCGTCCCGTGGGCCCATCCGCTCCCCCGACCCCCGCTCCCCGCTTTCAAGGAGGCGTCCGTATGGATGCAGCAACGCCGGACCCGGTAGAGGAACCCCTGATCCACATCCTCTGGATCAATGCGGGCTTGAGCTGCGACGGCGACTCCGTGTCCCTGACGGCGGCCATGCAGCCCAGCATCGAGGAGATCGTGACGGGGACGCTGCCCGGGCTGCCCAAGATCGCCGTGCACTGGCCGCTCATCGACTTCGAGTGCGGTCCGGTGGGCGGCGCGGACACGTTCATCGAGTGGTTCTTCAAGGGCGAGCGGGGCGAGATCGATCCGTTCGTGCTGGTGGTGGAGGGCTCCATCCCCAACGAGAAGATCAAGCCGGAGGGGTACTGGTGCGGCTTCGGCGACGATCCGGAGACCGGCCAGCCCATCACCACCAGCGAGTGGATCGACCGCCTGGCGCCCAAGGCGCTCGCCGTGGTGGCCATCGGCACCTGCGCCACCTACGGCGGGATCCACGCGATGGCGGGCAATCCGACGGGCGCGATGGGCCTGCCCGACTACCTGGGGTGGGACTGGAAGTCCCACGCCGGGATCCCGATCGTGTGCGTACCGGGCTGTCCGATCCAGCCGGACAACTTCTCGGAGACCCTGACCTACCTGCTCTACCAGGCGGCCGGCTCGGCCCCGATGATCCCGCTGGACGACAAGCTGCGGCCCACGTGGCTGTTCGGCATGACGGTCCACGAGGGCTGCGACCGCGCGGGCTACTACGAGCAGGGGCAGTTCGCCAAGACCTACGACTCCCCCAAGTGCCTGGTCAAGGTGGGCTGTTGGGGCCCGGTGGTCAAGTGCAACGTGCCCAAGCGCGGCTGGATGAACGGCATCGGCGGCTGCCCGAACGTGGGCGGGATCTGCATCGCCTGCACCATGCCGGGCTTCCCCGACAAGTTCATGCCGTTCATGGACGAACCCCCCGGCGCCAAGGTGTCGAGCAAGGCGAGCGGCGCGTACGGGGCCGTCGTCCGCAGGCTCCGCTCGATCACCGCGCACTCCGTGGACCAGGAGCCCAAGTGGCGCCGCTCCGGCGAGAAGCTGACGACGGGCTACCGCCCGCCCTGGTGACCGCCCCGCGCCCCCTCACCCCCTGACGAACACCAGCTGAAGAACACCCGCTGGCGAATCCCGCACACGAAGAAGGGTCACGGCAGACACGATGGCACCGAAGACGAAGACAGGCGGCGACGGCAGCGGCCTGGTGGAGATGGCGTGGGATCCGATCACCCGGATCGTCGGCAGTCTCGGCATCCACACGAAGATCGACTTCAAGCAGAAGCGGGTCGCCGAGTGCTACAGCACCTCGTCCGTCTTCCGCGGCTACAGCGTCTTCATGCGCGGCAAGGACCCCCGCGACGCGCACTTCATCACCAGCCGCATCTGCGGGATCTGCGGTGACAACCACGCGACGTGTTCCGTCTACGCGCAGAACATGGCCTACGGGGTGAAGCCGCCCCACCTCGCCGAGTGGATCATCAACCTCGGCGAGTCGGCGGAGTACATGTTCGACCACAACATCTTCCAGGAGAACCTGGTCGGGGTCGACTACTGCGAGAAGATGGTCCGCGAGACCAACCCCGGCGTCCTGGAGCTGGCCGAGCGGACCGAGGCCCCGCACGCCGGCGACCACGGCTACCGCACCATCGCGGACATCATGCGCTCGCTCAACCCCATCGAGGGCGAGTTCTACCGCGAGGCCCTCCAAGTCAGCCGCTACACGCGGGAGATGTTCTGCCTGATGGAGGGCCGCCACGTGCACCCCTCCACGCTCTACCCGGGCGGCGTCGGCACCATCGCCTCGGTCCAGCTCTTCACCGACTACATGAGCCGCCTGATGCGGTACGTGGAGTTCATGAAGAAGGTGGTGCCGCTGCACGACGACCTCTTCGACTTCTTCTACGAGGCCCTGCCCGGCTACGAGGAAGTGGGCCGCCGCCGCGTCCTGCTGGGCTGCTGGGGCGCGCTCAACGACCCCGAGTACTGCGACTTCACGTACGCCAACATGACCGACTGGGGACGGAAGATGTTCGTCACCCCGGGCGTGATCGTGGACGGCAAGCTGGTCACCAACGACCTCACCGAGATCAACCTGGGCATCCGCATCCTGCTGGGCAGCTCGTACTACGACGACTGGGCCGGCCAGGAGCAGTTCGTCACCCACGACCCGCTCGGCAACCCCGTCGACCCGCGCCACCCGTGGAACCAGCACACCATCCCTGCCCCGCAGAAGCGGGACTTCGACGGCAAGTACAGCTGGGTGATGTCACCGCGCTGGTTCGACGGCAAGGACCACCTCGCGCTCGACACCGGCGGCGGACCCATCGCGCGCCTGTGGTCCACGGCGCTCTCCGGGCTCGTCGACGTCGGCTACGTCAAGGCCACCGGGCACAGCGTCGTCATCAACCTGCCCAAGACGATGACCAAGCCCGAGACGCGCTTCGAGTGGCAGATCCCGAAGTGGAGCAACGCCCTGGAACGCAACCGCGCCCGCACCTACTTCCAGGCGTACGCCGCGGCGATCGCGCTGCACTGCGCCGAGAAGGGCCTGGCGGAGGTCCGCGCCGGACGCACCCAGACCTGGGAGAAGTTCGAGGTGCCGGACGAGTCGATCGGCGTCGGCTTCACCGAGGCCGTACGCGGCGTCCTGTCCCACCACATGGTGATCCGCGACGGCAAGATCGCGAACTACCACCCGTACCCGCCGACCCCCTGGAACGCCAGCACCCGCGACACCTTCGGGACGCCCGGACCGTACGAGGACGCCGTGCAGAACACCCCGATCTTCGAGGAGAACCCCCCGGAGAACTTCAAGGGCATCGACATCATGCGGGCGGTGCGCAGTTTCGACCCGTGTCTGCCGTGCGGGGTGCACATGTACGTCGGCGGCGGCAAGACGGTCAAGACCATGCACGTGCCCACCGGCCTGAGCGGGCTGGGCGGATGAGCGCCGCGCACGCGGGCGCCGCGGTGGACGCACGGCAGGCGGGGCAGCGGGTGGACGAGGTGCTCGACCGGCTCGCCGCCACGGGCGACCGGGAGGCCTGCGCCGCCGCGGAGGAACTGGTGCGGGTGCTCATGGAGTTCTACGGGGCCGGGCTCGCCCGGATCACCGGGCTGCTCGGCGAGAGCGGCCTCGCTCCCCTCCTGGACGACGAGCTCGTGGCGAGCCTGCTGGCCCTGCACGACCTGCACCCCGAGGACGTCGGCGTCCGGATCGGGCGCGCCCTGGACGGCGTAGGGGAACCGGTGGAACTGCTCGGCTTCGACGCGGCCTCGGGCGTGCTGCGGCTGCGGGTGGCGGCCTCCGGCGGCTGCGGCTGCGGTTCACAGGCCGGTTCCCCCGGGGTACCGCAGAACGTGGCGGACGCACTGGCCTCCTTCGCACCCGAGGTGACCTCGGTGGAGGTGGAGAGCGCGGCCCCGGCCCCGGCCCTGCTGCAGATCGGCACCCGCCCGCAGGCCCCGGCGCGGGTCCGGTGAACGGGTCCGCTCCCGGCGCGCGCGGCCTGCGGCGGTTCGCCGGCCCGCGCCCGCCCCGCCCCGAGACCTGCGAACTGTGCGGGGTGGTGGTGCCCGAGGACGGCCACCGGCACCTGGTGGAGACGCAGCGGCGGGCCCTGGTCTGCGCCTGCACCGCCTGCGCCCTGCTCTTCGACCGGCCGGGGGCGGCCGCCGGCCGGTTCAGGGCCGTACCGGACCGGTATCTGACCGACCCGGGCCATCCGCTGGACGACGGCGCCTGGGAGGCGCTCCAGATCCCGGTCGGGGTGGCGTTCTTGTTCCGCAACGCCGCGCTGGACCGCCTGGTCGCGCTCTACCCGAGCCCCGCCGGGGCCACCGAGAGCGAGCTCGACCCGCAGACCTGGCAGGGCGTGCTCGGCGCGGGACGGCTGGCCGCCCTGCTGGAACCCGACGTGGAGGCGCTGCTGCTGCACCGCGCGGCGGGCCGCACCACCTGCCATCTGGTGCCCATCGACATCTGCTACGAACTGGTGGGGCGGATGCGACTGTTGTGGCAGGGGTTCGACGGGGGCGCGGAGGCCCGGGAGGCGCTGCGCGTCTTCTTCGAGCGGGTCGAGCGCCGGGCCCGGGCCCTGACGCCCGACACCGTGGAAGCGGGCCGGCCATGACGGAGTTCACCTTCGCCTGCACCGGGGTGCGGGCCGATCCGTACGCCGCCGGTCCGACCCTGGTCTTCCGGCTGCGCGTGACCGCCTCGCCCGGGGTACGGGTGCACGCCCTCGCCCTGCGCTGCCAGATCCGCATCGAACCCGCGCGGCGGCGGTACGGCCCGGCGGAGGCGGACGGACTGGCCGACCTGTTCAGCGCTCCCTCCCGCTGGGGGTCCACGCTCCAGCCGGTGCAGTTCGCCCAGGTCCCGGCCATGATCCCGAGCTTCACCGGGGAGACCGAGACCGACCTGGTGGTGCCCTGCACCTACGACATGGACATCGCGGCGACGCGGTACTTCGCCGCGCTCCAGGGCGGTGAGGTGCCGCTGCTGATGCTGTTCTCCGGAACCGCGTTCACCGGGGAGGGCGGTTTCCACGTCGAACCGGTGCCCTGGGACCGCGAGGCCGCGTACCGGATGCCGGTGGCCGTGTGGCGGGAGATGGTCGAGCAGCACTTCCCCGGCTGCGGCTGGCTGCGCCTGCCCTCCGACACGATGGCCGACCTGCTCGCCTTCCGCTCGCGCCACGCCCTCCCCTCGTGGGAGGCGACCGTACGCGCCCTGCTGGACTCCGCCACCGCGCCCGGGCCGCCGCCTCCCGCGGCCCGCCTGGGGGCGGCCCCGCCCCGCGTGACCGAGAGGACCGCGCCGTGACCACGAGCACCACGACGACCACGACCGCGACGACCACCGCCTCCGGGGCCGTGGACGCCCGCTTCGCGTCGGCCCGGCAGGTCGCCGACGCCGTCCTCTTCGAGGGGTACGTCCTCTACCCGTACCGGGCCTCCGCGGCGAAGAACCGGATGCGCTGGCAGTTCGGCGTGCTCGCGCCGCCCGCCTGGGCCCCCGCACAGGGGGAGCACACCTTCCAGCGGACCGAGGTCCTGCTGGAGCCCCGGGGCGCCGCGACCCTCGACCTGGAGCTGCGCTTCCTGCACGCCCAGCGCCGTACGGTCCAACAGGCTTGCGGCGACGGTGCGTTCGAGGAGGTCACCGAACTGCACCTGCCCGACCGGGTACTGGTCCCGTGGGACGAGGGGACCGAGGAACGCGTCACGGTGTCCGTCACGACGGCCGAACTGGTGGGCGCGGGCGCGGACTTCCCCTTCTCCCGGCCCGCCCGCGTGGAGATCGAGGCGGTGCTCGACGAGACAGGCCGTACGGTCGGGCGCCTGGTGCGGCGTACCGAGCGGGTCTGCGGGCTGCTGCGGCTCTCCGCCACCGAACTCGACGGCCCCTACCGGGTGCTGAAGCTCACCGCGGTGGTGGAGAACACCAGCCCGTGGGCCCCGGACGAGGGAGCCGCGACCCGCGAGGAGGCCCTGCCCCGCTCGCTGGTCGCCGCGCACCTGCTGCTGGGGCTGAGCTCCGGGTCGTTCCTGTCGATGACCGACCCGCCCGAGTGGGCCAAGGGGGCCGTCCAGGCCTGCGAGAACCGGCACACCTGGCCGGTGTTGGCGGGCGGGCCCGGGCGGGCGGACGTGGTCCTGTCCTCCCCCATCATCCTGGAGGACCACCCGGCGATCGCGCCCGAGAGCGCCGGGGCCATGTACGACGCCACCGAGATCGACGAGATCCTGGCCCTGCGCACCGCCGCCCTCACCGACGAGGAGAAGCGCGAGGCACGCGGCACCGATCCCCGGGCGGCCGCCGTGATCGACCTGGCCGACTCGATGCCGCCCGAGGTGCTGGAACGGCTCCACGGGGCCGTCCGGGGCCTGCGGGACATCACCGGCGAGCCCCCGGCCGAGGACCCGCAGGCGCTGTTCCGTCCGGAGACCCCCTGGTGGGACCCGGCCGGGAGGGACCCCGTGGACCCGGCCCCCGACCACGTCACCGTCGAGGGGATCCGGGTGGGCGTCGGCAGCCGCGTGGTCCTGCGCCCGGGGCTGCGGCGGACCGATGCGCAGGACCTGTTCCTCCAGGGCAGCACCGCCCGGGTCGAGGCCGTGCTGCACGACGTCGACGGGGGCGTGCACCTCGCGGTCACGGTGGACGGCGACCCGGGCGCGGACATCCGCCGGGAGCAGGGCAGGTTCCTCTACTTCCAGCCGGACGAGGTCACTCCCGTGGAGCCGGCATGAGCGGCCGGACCCTGATCGCGGGCATCGGCAACGTCTTCCTCGGCGACGACGGCTTCGGCGTCGAGACCCTGCGGGCCCTGTCGGGCCACCCGTTGCCGGAGGGCGTGGAGGCGGTGGACTTCGGGGTGCGCGGGGTCCACCTCGCCTACCAGGTGCTCGACGGCTACGACACGCTCGTCCTGGTCGACGCCACCGCGCGCGGCGGGGCCCCCGGCACCCTGTACCTCATCGACGCCGACGAGCGGGACGCGCCGGTCGTGCGGGGCGGGGCGGGCGGGGCGGCCCTCGACGGTCACGACATGTCGCCCGACACCGTCCTCGCCCTGCTGGACACCCTGTGCGCCGGAACCGGCTCGACGCCGCCCCGGCGCACGCTGGTCCTCGGGTGCGAACCGGCCTGCGTCGAGGAGGGCATCGGGCTGAGCGCTCCGGTGGCCGCCGCGGTGCCGCGGGCCGTACGCATGCTCCTGGACCTGGTCCAGGAGGAGGAAGCGCCCGGGGCCGACGCCCATCGCCCCAACCACCGTGAACTGAGGAGGACCCCATGAAGAAAGCCGTCGTCGGCGGAGCCACTGCCGCCCTGGCCCTGGTCGCCGTACTCACGCAGGTCTACCCCGACATCAGGCGCTATCTGCGCATCCGCAGGATGTGAACCCCGAGCGCCCGCACGCCCGCACGTCCGCACGCCCGAATGGCGTACGTGCGTGCGGGCATCGGCGTGCCCGGCCGCGAGGCCTCCGTCCTGCCGGTGTAATGAGCCCCGGCAGGACGGAGTCCGATGCACGAGATGTCGATCGCCATGGCCGTCGTGGGCCAGGTGGAAGAAGCGGCGCCGGAGGGTGCGGTCGCCGTGAGCCGAGTGGAGCTCGAAGTCGGCGAGCTGGCCGGAGTGGTCCCCGACGCGCTCGCCTTCTGCTTCGAGCTGGCCTGCGCCGGAACGGTCCTGGAAGGGGCCGAGCTCGTCACCCGGTCCGTGCGGGCCCGTGCGCACTGCGCCGCCTGCACGGGCGAATGGGCCGTGGGCATGCCACCCGAGCTGTGCTGCCCCGGCTGCGGCGGGGCCACCGAGGTGGAGCTGCTCTGCGGCCGCGAACTGCGCATCCTCACCGTGACCTGGGAGGACGCCCCGGCCGTTGTCCCCTGCCGCGCACCGATCTCCGAGGAGGCCTGAACCATGTGCCGAGTGGTCGACCTGCAACAGGCGGTACTCGCCAAGAACGACGGCGCCGCACAGGCGCTGCGCACCGAGCTCACCGCCCGCGGCACGACGGTCGTCAACCTGCTCTCCAGCCCGGGGAGCGGCAAGACGGCCCTGCTGGAGCGGGAGCTGCTGCTCGCCCGGGAGCGGGGGGTGGCCGTGGCCGCCCTGACGGCCGATCTCGCCACCGAGAACGACGCGGTCCGGCTGTCCCGTTCGGGCGCGCCCGTCAAGCAGGTGCTCACCGACGGGCTCTGCCACCTGGAGGCCGCAATGCTGGCGCGGCACCTGGAGGGGTGGCTGCCCGAGGAGACCCGGCTGCTCTTCGTGGAGAACGTCGGCAATCTGGTCTGCCCGGCCTCGTACGACCTGGGGGAGTCGCTGCGCGTGGTCCTCGCCTCGGTGACCGAGGGCGAGGACAAGCCGCTGAAGTACCCGACCGCCTTCGGGCTGGCCCAGCTGGTCGTGGTCACCAAGACCGACATCGCACAGGCCGTCGCCTTCGACGAGGCGGCGTTCCGCGCGAACGTCCAGCGGGTCAATCCGGGGGTGGAGGTGGTGCTCACCTCGGCCCGCGCGGACCAGGGCCTGGGCGTCCTTCTGGAGCGGGCACGGGCGGTCGCGGCCGGCGCGCCGGCTCACGCCCCGGTGATGGCCCGCGCACGCGCTGACGCACCCGGGCCGGGCCACACGCACGGGCCGGGCCACGCGCACGACCACGGCCACGGGCATGCGCACGACCACGACAACGGGCATGCGCACGACCACGGGCAGCCCGACCCCGCCGTGGCACAGACCCGCTGATGGAGTCCGTGCAGCGCCGCCGGGTCACGGTCCGGGGCGTGGTCCAGGGCGTCGGCTTCCGGCCGTACGTGTACGCGCGCGCCACCGGCCTCGGCCTGGCCGGACACGTCACCAACACCCCGGAGGGCGTGGTGACCGAGGTCGAGGGCGCGCCCGCCGCCGTATCGGCGTTCTGCGACCGGCTCGCGGCGGACGCGCCGCCGCTGGCGGTGGTGGACGCCGTGGACCACTGCGAGGTCCCGGTGCTCGGCCGCGGCGGGTTCTCGATCGTCGCCTCCCGCGGCGGCGGGCCCGCCCGGACCCTGGTCTCCCCGGACACGGCCACCTGCGCCGCGTGCCTCGCCGAGCTCGCCGATCCGGGTGACCGGCGCCACCGGCACCCCTTCATCACCTGCACGCACTGCGGGCCCCGCTTCACCATCGTCACCGGGCTGCCCTACGACCGCGCCCACACGACCATGGCCGGTTTCCCGATGTGCCCCGCCTGCGCCCGCGAGTACGCCGATCCGGCCGACCGCCGCTTCCACGCCCAGCCGGTGGCCTGCCCGGCCTGCGGCCCCCGGCTGCGCCTGCTGACCGCCGCGCGCGGGCCGGACGGGGCCCCCCACGGGGATCCGTACGAGCTCACCGACGGCGACCCGGTCGCCGGGGCCCGCCGGATGCTGGCCGAGGGGGCGATCCTGGCGGTCAAGGGGCTCGGCGGCTACCACCTGGCCTGCGACGCCTCCCACCCGGGGGCCGTCGCCGAACTGCGCCGGCGCAAGGCCCGCGGTGACAAGCCCTTCGCCGTGATGGCGCGCGATCTCGCCGAGGCCCGGCGCCTGGCCCACATCGGCCCCGAGGAGCGGGACCTGCTCACCGGGAACGTCCGGCCCATCGTGCTGCTCCGCAGGCGCGCCGGTGTCCCCGGCCCGGCGCGGGAGGTCGCCCCGCGCAGCCCCGATCTCGGTGTGATGCTCCCGTACACCCCGGTCCACCACCTGCTGCTCGGGCTTCCCGGCGATTCCCCGGGGCCCCGGCTGCTCGTCATGACCAGTGGGAACCTCGCCGGCGAACCCATCGTGACGGACGAGGCCGAGGCCCTGGAGCGGCTCGCCGGCCTCGCCGACGGCTGGCTGACGCACGACCGTCCCATCCACGTGCCGTGCGACGACTCGGTGGTGCGGGTCTGCGACGGCGAGGCGCTGCTGGTCCGGCGCTCGCGCGGTTACGCCCCACTGCCGGTCGCGCTGCCGCTGCCGGTCCGCGCGACGCTGGCCACCGGGGGCGATCTGAAGAACGCGCTGTGTCTCGGTGAGGGCCGCAGGGCCTGGCTGTCGGCGCACATCGGTGACATGGACGACCTCGCCACGCAGGACGCGTTCGAGCGTGCCGGGCGGCAGTTGGAGTCCATCACGGGCGTGTCTCCCGAGCGGCTCGCCACCGACCGGCATCCCGGATACCGCTCCGGCCAGTGGGCGTCGCGCCATGCGCGGGGCCGGCCGCTGGTGCGCGTACAGCACCATCACGCGCACATCGCGTCCGCCATGGCCGAGCACGGCCTGGAGCCCGGCCGGCGGGTGATCGGCGTCGCCTTCGACGGCACCGGCTACGGCGACGACGGCGCGGTGTGGGGCGGCGAGGTACTCCTCGCCGACTACGCCGGATACACCCGCTTCGCCCATCTCGCGTACGTGCCGCTGCCGGGCGGGGACGCGGCCGTGCGACGGCCGTACCGCATGGCGCTCGCCCACCTGCGGGCGGCGGGCATCGCCTGGGATCCGGACCTGCCGTGCACGGCCGGCTGTCCGGAGGACGAACTGCGCGTCCTGTCGCGGCAGTTGGAGCGCGGCCTGAACTGCGTCCCCACCTCCAGCATGGGACGGCTCTTCGACGCCGTCTCCTCGCTGGCGGGCATCTGCCACCACGCCGGCTACGAGGCCCAGGCGGCGATGGAGCTGGAGAGCGCCGCACTGAGGGCGGCGGCCCGCGGCGAGCCCGGCCCCGGCCCCGGCCTCGACCCCGGCCCTTATGCCTTCCGTCTGAGCGCCCCGGCGCCCGGTCCCTGCGGCGGTCCGGTCACCGCGGATCCGGCGCCCCTGCTGGCGGCGGTGGTGGCCGATCTGCGGGCGGGGGTGGAGCCGTCGCTCATCGCGGCCCGCTTCCACGCCTGTGTCACCGCCCTCGTCGGCAGGCTGTGCGCGCTCGCGCGCCGGCAGGACGGGCTCGACACGGTGGTCCTGACCGGCGGGGTCTTCGCCAACACCCTGCTGTCCTCGGCCTGCGCCCGCACGCTGCGCGAGTGCGGCTTCACCGTCCTGCGCCACCATCGCGTCCCGCCGAACGACGGCGGGCTGGCGCTCGGCCAGCTCGTAGTGGCGGCTGCCCGCGACGTCACCGACCCCCCACCCCCACAGCGAGGAGAGACCCATGTGCCTGGCAGTACCCGGCAGAGTGCTTGACATCGGGGAGAGGGACGGCACCCGCATGGCCACGGTCGACTTCGGTGGCGTGCAGAAGGAGGTGTGCCTGGAGTACCTGCCGGACCTCCAGGTCGGCGAGTACGCCATCGTCCACGTCGGGTTCGCCCTCCAGCGACTGGACGAGGAATCAGCCCGGCAGACCCTTGAGCTCTTCGCCGAACTCGGCATGCTGCAGGAGGAGTTCGGCGACCCGTGGGAGCTGGCCGCAGAGGCCGGCGAGGGAGTGCAGCCATGAAGTACATCGACGAATTCCAGGACCCGGACCTCGCGCGCCGGCTGCTGGACGAGATCCATGCCACCGTGACCAGGCCCTGGGCCCTCATGGAGGTGTGCGGCGGTCAGACCCACACCATCATCCGGCACGGCATTGACCAACTCCTCCCCGACCAAGTGGAGTTGATCCACGGTCCGGGCTGTCCGGTGTGCGTCACACCGCTGGAGGTGATCGACAAGGCGCTGGAGATCGCCTCCCGGCCGGGCGTGATCTTCTGCTCCTTCGGGGACATGCTCCGGGTGCCGGGGACCGGCCGTGACCTGTTCCGGGTGCGCAGCGAGGGCGGTGACGTGCGGGTGGTCTATTCTCCGCTCGACGCCCTGACGATCGCCCGGCAGAACCCGGACCGGGAGGTGGTGTTCTTCGGGATCGGCTTCGAGACCACCGCCCCGCCGAACGCCATGACGGTCCATCAGGCGAAGCGGCTGGGCATCGCCAACTTCAGCCTGCTGGTGTCGCACGTGCGCGTGCCCCCGGCGATCGAGGCCATCATGCGCTCACCCAGCTGCCGGGTGCAGGGCTTCCTCGCCGCCGGGCACGTGTGCAGCGTCATGGGCATGGGCGAGTACCCGGAGCTCGCGGAGCGGTACCGGGTGCCGATCGTCGTGACGGGCTTCGAGCCGCTGGACATCCTCGAAGGGGTACGGCGGACCGTGCGGCAGCTGGAACGCGGCGAGCACACGGTGGACAACGCGTACGCGCGGGCGGTGCGCCCCGAGGGCAACTCGGCGGCCCTCGCCATGCTGGCGGACGTCTTCGAGGTCACCGACCGGGCCTGGCGCGGTATCGGGGTGATCCCGGACAGCGGCTGGCGGCTGTCCGAGCGGTACCGGGAGTTCGACGCCGAGCACCGCTTCTCCGTGACCGGGATCGACACGCGGGAGCCGGCCGAGTGCCGCAGCGGCGAGGTGCTCCAGGGGCTCATCAAGCCGCACGAGTGCGAGGCCTTCGGCACCCTGTGCACTCCGCGCACCCCGCTCGGCGCCACGATGGTCTCCAGTGAGGGCGCGTGCGCGGCGTACTACCTCTACCGGCGCCTCGACCTCCAGAACGCGCCGGCCACCCCGACCACCCCGCTGGAGGCGAGCCCCGTTGCCTGAGACCGCACCGCTGGACATCACCGGCTGGACCTGCCCGGCTCCGCTGCGCGACCACCCCCGGGTGGTGATGGGCCACGGCGGCGGGGGCGCCCTCTCCGCCGAGCTCGTCGAGCACCTCTTCCTCCCGGCGTTCGGTGGCGCCGCGCTGGCGCAGCTCGGGGACTCGGCCGCGCTCTCCGTGGGCGGGGTCCGGCTGGCGTTCTCCACGGACTCGTACGTCGTGCGCCCGCTGTTCTTCCCCGGCGGCTGCATCGGCGACCTCGCCGTCAACGGCACGGTGAACGACCTGGCCATGTCCGGGGCGGAGCCCGCCTACCTCTCCTGCGGGTTCATCCTGGAGGAGGGGGTCGAGATGTCCGTCGTGTCGCGGGTGGCCCGGGCGATGGGCGACGCCGCCCGCACCGCGGGCGTGGAGGTCGTCACCGGGGACACCAAGGTCGTCGAGAGCGGCCACGGGGACGGCGTCTACGTCAACACCGCGGGCATCGGGATCATCCCCCCCGGCGTCGACCTGCGCCCGCAGCGGGTCGTCCCCGGCGACGTGGTGATCGTCAGCGGTGACATCGGACTGCACGGCGTGGCCATCATGAGCGTCCGGGAAGGCCTGGAATTCGGGGTGGACGTCCAGAGCGACTGCGCGCCGCTGGGCGGCCTCGTGCGCAGCATGCTCGCGGTCACCCCGGACCTCCACGTCCTGCGCGATCCCACCCGCGGCGGTCTGGCCGCCTCGCTGAACGAGATCGCGGCCGCCTCCGGCACCGGCGTCGTGGTCCACGAGGCCCGGATCCCGGTGCCCCCGGCCGTCGCGAACGCCTGCTCCATCCTCGGCCTGGACCCGCTCTACGTGGCCAACGAGGGCAAGCTCGTCGCCTTCGTGCCGCGCGAGCACGCCGAGGCGGTGCTCGACGCGATGCGGGCGCACCCGCTGGGCCGCGGGGCGACCGTGATCGGCGAGGCGGTGGAGGCGCACCCGGGCATGGTCGTGGCGCGCACCCGGCTGGGGGGCACGCGCGTGGTCGACCTGCCCGTCGGGGAGCAGCTCCCGCGGATCTGCTGAAGCGGTCCGCGAGGACCGGGGGCGTGCGGCTCCTGGCGGTGATGGCCGCCGGGAGCGCCGCCGACACGAGAAACCGGAAGGGTCAATCCGCCCCGCGGCGGGTATATCCCCCTCGAAGGCCACGACGGTCCCGATACGCCGGCCAGGCGCCGGACCCATCCGTCGGAGGATTCTCATGTCACCCGTTTCCCGCGACACCGCGGAGCCCGTCCACACCGCGCAGCTGGCGGACACCCTCGGCATCCCCGAGGATCCGCTGGGAGTGAGCACGTCCTACGCCCGGACGCTGTCGGTCTCGTTGTTCCGGCGGCTGAACGCGCTCACCGAGGGCACTGCGGAGTACTCGTACGTGCGCAACACGCTCGTCGAGCTCAATCTCAGCCTGGTGAAGTACGCGGCACGCCGGTTCCACAACCGCAGCGAGCCGCTGGAGGACATCATCCAGGTGGGCACGATCGGCCTGATCAAAGCCATCAACCGGTACGACGTCGAGCGCGGGGTCGAATTCGCGACCTTCGCCCTGCCGACCATCACCGGTGAGATCAAGCGGTTCTTCCGGGACACCTCGTGGGCCGTGAAGGTGCCGAGGCGACTGCAGGAGCTGCGGCTCGACATCGCCAAGACCAACGACGCCCTGGAGCAGCGGCTGGGCAGACGGCCCACCGAGCACGAGCTCGCGGAGCGCCTGGGGATCGACGACGAGGCGCTGGCCGAGGGGCGCCGGGCCGCCAACGGATACACCGCGGGGTCGGTCGACCGGCCCGCAGGGGAGGAGCCGGAGGTGACCCCGGCCCCGGACACGCTGGGGGTCGAGGAGGCCGCGTACGACCGGATCGAGTACCTGGAGTCCCTCAAGCCGCTGCTCGCCGGCCTCGGCGAACGCGACCGGCTGATCCTCTCGATGCGCTTCGGGGAGGAGCTGACCCAGGCGGAGATCGGGGAGCGGCTCGGCGTGTCCCAGATGCAGGTCTCCCGGCTGCTGGGCCGGATCATGGCGAAGCTGCGGACCGGGCTGCTGACGGACGCCGCCGAGACCGACGGCGAGACGGCCGACGGCGAGACGGCGGCCTGAGCGGGCCTGCTCACGACCTGAGCTTCTTCTCGGCCTGCGGGCCCGACCCGGGCCTCACGTGGGGCGGGTCTGCCCCAAGGCGCCGTCCCGGCGCCTGGACCACCAGGACCGCCCGCCCGCGTCGGCCTGGGCCCGGGCTTCCCCCCACCGGGGGGCGGCGACCTCCAGCCAGACGCGTTTGCCGCCGTCCAGCGGATCCGAGCCCCAGCGCCGCGCGAGCCGGTCCACGATGAGCAGGCCGTGGCCCCCGGGCCCGGTGAGGTCCGAGCGCGGTTGCAGCACGGGCGGCGCCGGGCTCCGGTCGGTCACCTCGATCCGCAGACCGTCACCGGTGCGCCGGAGCAGCAGGGAACTCGGGCCGCCGCCGTGCAGGCGGGCGTTGGCCACCACCTCGGACACCAGGAGCAGTACGTCCTCGGCCTGCGCCCGCGCCTCGGCCTGCGCCTCGGAGTCCGCCTCTGTCTCCGTCTCGGTCCCGGCGCCCCGCGCGGGCAGCCAGTCCCAGTCCGTCAGCACCCTCCTGGTGAAGTCCCGGCACCGGGTGACCACGTTCTCGTCCTCGGGGCCCAGTACGAAGACCCGACTCCGCTCCGCCGCACGGGGCTCGTTCATCCTGCGCCTCCGCTAGTGGTGCTGCGGATGTCCCGCCAGCGCGTCCTCGACGTCGGCGTAGACCGGAAAGATTTCGTCCGCCCCAGTGATGCGGAACATGCGCTCGACGGGTCTGCGCAGGCCCACGAGCTCGATCTTGGCCCCGGCCCGCTCCGCCGTGAGGCGGCCGCGCAGCAGGACGTTCAGACCCGTGGAGTCACAGAAACCCACGTCCGAGAAGTCCACCAGCAAGCGCTCCCCGCCGTCGAAGGTCACGGCTTCGAGTGCCTGCCTCAACGGCTCCGCCGTGTCGTGGTCGAGCTCTCCGGCCAGCTTGAGAACGGTCGCCCCCTGCACGTGTCGGACTTCGAGGGTGAACCGGTCACCCCCCTGTGCGGAAACCATGGGCATCCCCTTCCACCTCTGGCTCTGCACGGCCACTGGCTCTCCACGGCCTCTGCCTGTGTCTCCAGCTCTGCACGGCGCCTACCCGCCCGTACGCCGCTCCATTCCCCCGGCGTGTGTTCACCGGGGCCGCAGGGGCCCGCACGGCGGCCGTGCCGCCCCCTTCAGCGCTTCCACGCCGCAGGGGGCGGCGCGGTCCACGACATCTCCGGCGGGGCCGCGTGGACGCCCGTACCGCTCCCGGAGAGGTGGTAGACGGCGAAGGCCCGGTCGATCACGGGCATCGCGACGTTGCGCACCCGGATGCCGCCCGCCGTCATGCCGTGCTCGGTGCCGGCGTGCGCGTGGCCGTGGACGGCGAGGTCCGCCCCGGCCTCGTCCATGGCCTCGGCGAGGAGGTAGCTGCCGAGGAAGGGGTAGATCTCCAGAGGCTCTCCCGCCAGGGTGTCCGGTACGGGTGCGAAGTGCGTGAGCGCGATGCGCAGGTCGCTGCCGTCCTCCCGCAGTCGGTTCAGGGCGCGGCCGAGGCCGTCGGCGCAGGACCGGGTGTACCGGATGAAGGCCTTCATCTCCGGTTCGCCGAACTCGCTGCCACAGCGCCCCGCGAAGCCTCCGCAGAACCCCTTGGTCCCCGCGATGCCCACGCGCGTGCCGTTGACGCCCAGCAGTACTCCCTCGCCCTCCAGGACGTGCACCCCGGCCGCGGTCAGTTCCTCGGCGACCGCG
The DNA here is from genome assembly GCF_056432025.1 of Streptomyces sp. NPDC045695. Taxonomy (NCBI): domain Bacteria; kingdom Bacillati; phylum Actinomycetota; class Actinomycetes; order Kitasatosporales; family Streptomycetaceae; genus Streptomyces; species Streptomyces sp. NPDC045695. The sequence goes on along the minus strand of NZ_JBWKJU010000006.1, from coordinate 238,414 downwards.
GGCGCCTGGTCGCTCTGGTAGTCGTGGTTCCCGAGCACCGCGACCACGGGGACCGCCAGCCCCGCCACCTCACCGGCCACGACCCGCGCCTCCTCGCGGGTGCCGTGGCGCGTCAGGTCACCCGCCAGGAGCAGCAGGTCAGCGCACTCCCCGAGAGTGTCGAAGGCGGGCCGGAGCAGTCCCGACTGGCCCGGACCGAGATGGATGTCCCCGACGGCTGCCACGCGGATCACAGCAGTTCCTCCCTATGATCGGGCGGGTCGAACCGGCTGACGGTGAGGTCCTCACGCCAGTCGATGCCCACGAGTTCCTCTTCGGCGACGCGCAGGACGGCCTCCCGGCACGCCTCGCTCGTCACGTTCCCCCAGATGACGGCGTGGCCGCCGCGCAGCTCGGCGCGCACCCCGAGTTCGGCGACCTCCCCGCGGGCCAGCCGCTGGCGCAGGTGCTCCAGGCGGTACTCGGCGATATCACTGAAGGTCATGAGGTGTCCTCCGCCTCTGTCCGGCCGGGGTGGGGTGCTTCGATGACGCGCAGCTTTCTCAGGAGGTACAGGAACGCGTCGGCCAGCGGGCTGTCGCCGTGGTCGCGGTACAGGCGCTCCCAGTCGATCTGCTCCCGCAGCATGCGGGCCATGGGCAGCAGGTCGCCGAAGTCGCAGTAGTGCTCGCACAGGGCCGCGAGACGGCTGTCCATGAGGTCGGTGGGGGAGAGAACGGGCATCCATACGGAGTCGACCGCCTTCACGCTGGCCCGCTCCAGCAGCTCGGTACTCACGGGGCGCCGGGCCAGTTCGAAGATCAGGTCGATCTCCTCCCCGCCCGCCCTGCCCTTGACCAGCCAGTCCTCCGGGGCCTGGCGCATGTCGATGCCGCCGTCCTCCAGAGCCTTGACCGCCGTCTCGGCGTCCTGGGGCCGTACGCAGAAGTCGGTGTCGTGCTGGAAGTTCGCCGGCAGCCCGTGGGCGAAGGCGGCCACGCTGCCGGCGAGGGCGAAGGGCTGGCCGGAGCTCTTCAGCAGCGCCGCCACGCGCTTGGTGGTCTCCAGGATCGCCTGCGTGTGGTCCTTGGGCAGGGCGCCGCCGGGCGGGTCGGGCGGGCTCAGGCCGTCGGGAGAGGGCGTGGGGCGGGAATGAAGGCTCACGGGGCACCTCCCTGTGTTCCCGGCCACCGAACCAGGATCCAACACCGCGCGCAATCGGAATGCCTTGTTCCGTCGTGGCACGGGGAACTCCTACCCTCGTTCGCCTCCCCTTATCGGGCGACGCCATGATCTCTTCCCCGCCCGCCCGCCCGCCCGCCCGTCCGCCCGCCCGCCCGTCCGCCCGCCGGTCCGTCCCGCCTCGACGGGCCCACCATGCGTTTGCGGGCCCTGGAACGGGTTAGACGCACCGCAGGACGGGATTTCCGAGCGAGGGGAGTCATGCCGTGTCGGGCGAGAAGAAGATGAAGAGCAAGAAGGAACAGGCCAAGGGCAAGGCCAAGGAGGCCGTGGGCCGCGCGGTCGGCAACGAGAGCCTTACCGCGAAGGGACGCGCGGAGCAGGCCAAGGGAGACGCCCGTCAGGCCAAGGAGAAGATCAAGGACGTCTTGAAGGATTAGCGGCTTGAAGGATGAGCGGCGCGGGTGAGGCGGGCGGGTAGCCCGCTCCCCCGTGAAGCGCATGAGGAGGCCGCCCCGGGCCGATGCCCGGGGCGGCCTCTTCGGTTCTACGCCCCACCGCCTCAGGGCCGCGCGAGCGAGGAGCGCCGGCTGTCGGCGAACTCCCGGACGAAGGCGGCACAGAACGCGTCCAGATCGTCCGGCTTGCGGCTGGTGACGAGGGCCGCCGGAGCGGCGTGGCAGACCTGCACCTCCTCGTTCACCCAGGTGCCTCCCGCATTGCGGATGTCGGTCGCCAGACTCGGCCACGAGGTCAGCGTGCGGCCCCGTACGACATCCGCCTCCACCAGCGTCCAGGGCGCGTGGCAGATCGCCGCGACCGGCTTGCCGGCCTCGAAGAAGCTCCGCACGAAGCCCACCGCCCGCTCGTTCATGCGCAGGGCGTCGGGGTTGGCGACTCCGCCGGGCAGTACGAGCGCGTCGAAGGCGTCCGAGGTGTCCCCGGCGAGTACGTGATCGACGGGATACGTGCCCGCCTTGTCGAGGTGCCGGAACGCCTGGACCCGTCCGGCCTGCGTCGAGACCAGCTGCGGGATCCAGCCGTTCTCCTCGACCGCCTTCCAGGGTGCGGTGAGTTCGACCTCCTCCACGCCTTCGGGCGCGGTCAGAAACGCGATGCGCACGACGCTCACTTCCTTTCCGTCGAATCGGTCGCCGGGCTCGGGCTGCCGCCCTTCGCTCCGGCTCTTGCCTTTCAGGAGCGGCGGCCGAGGGCGCGCTCCAGTTCGGCCTTGTCCATGGCGGAGCGGCCCTTGATGTTGCGCTGCCTGGCCTCGTTGTAGAGCTGCTCCTTCGTCGGGCCCTGGGCGCCGCTGTGGGAGCGCAGGCCGCCGCGCCTGGAGGAGGACATGTCCTGGAGCGAGGAGCGGCTCGCCGTCTTCGACTCACCCGCCCGGGCGCGTTCCTTGTTGACGGTGCGGGCGGCGATCTCCTCGGCCCGCTCGGGGCTCTCGCCGCGCTCCTCGGCGCTCTCCTTGATGTGTTCGTACTGGCGTTCACGCTTGGGACTGGACCCGCGGGGCATGGTGACTCCTTGACTGGTGTCCGATCTCGATGACGAACCCGCTGCGGGGCCGGGTCGGGATCCGGCTCAGCGGGATGGACAGGTCCTGCTGCGGTACGGCCAGGTCCATGCGGGCCAGGGCCGACGAGAAGAAGGCGAGCAGGGAGAGGGTGATGTCCTCGCCCGGGCAGCGGTGGCCGGTCAACGCGTCGCCGCCGCCCTGGGGGATCAGTTCGCCGGGGCCGGGTTCGCGGCCCAGGAAGCGCTCGGGGTCGAAGTGGTACGGGCGCTCCCACAGCGCGGGGTCGTGGTGGTGCCCGTACACGTCGAGGAGGAGCAGGGTCCCGGCCGGGACGTGGTCGCCCGCGTAGGTCAGGTCCTCGGCGGCCAGACCCGCGATGAAGGGGACGAAGGGGTAGAAGCGGCGCACTTCGTGGGCGAACGCGCGGGCACGGGCGGGTCCGCCTGCGCGCAGCTGGTCCCGGCGTCCGGGGTGGCGGTGGAGCGCGTGTGCGGCGAAGGTGACGAACCAGGCGACGGCGACGGTGGGACGGATGATGTTCAGCAGCTCGACGGCCGCCGTGTGCTGATCGAGGAGGGAGCCGTCCGGCTCACGGTGGTGCAGTGCGACCGTCTCCAGCGGCGTCCCGGACGCCGGGCGCGGTGCGTCTGCGCCAGCGCCTGCTTCTGCGTCTGTTTCTGTGTGTGCGCGGATCCGGGCGACGGCGACCGCGTCCATGAGGCCCTCTTCCTGACGGCGGCGGGCGCGGACGGCCCGGATGTGCCGCGGACCGGCGGCGGCGAAGCCGTCCACCATGGCCACGCAGTCCTCGGCGATCTCACGGGCCGCTTCGTCCGGGACCGGCACGCCCACCCAGTCGCAGACCGCCCCCGCGAGCAGGGCGGCCACCTCGTCGAAGAGCACCACCTCGCGGCCTTCCCAGCCCGCCACGGCCTCGTCCCAGGCTCTGCGCACCCGCGCGCTCAGGCCGCTGACGCCCTGCGGCGACATGAGCAGTGACACCAGCAGCTGCTTGCGCCGGCGGTGGTGGGCGCCGTCCAGGGTGTGCACCGCTCCCCTGCCGAAGAGCGTGTCGAGGACCGGCGCCGGCAGGGCGCCGTCCCGCTGGACGCGGCGCTCGTCGTAGAACAGGGCGACCGCCTCGGGGCCGTGCAGCAGCACCGCGGGCCGCCCCATCAGGCGCGTGCGGACCACCGGAGCGCCGTCGTGGGCCCGGCGCAGGTCCGGGGCCCACGCGTAACCGTGGGCCATCAGCGACAGGGTGCTGTCAATGGGGTGACCGGACATGCTGAGCGCCTACCCGGGCCGCAGGAACACATTCGGCCCGTACCCGAGGGCGACCGCGGATCGAGGGCGACCGCGGATCGAGGGCGACCGCGGATCGAGGGCGACCGCAGAGCGGTCAGGAGCTCGTGTAGCGGAGCGCCACCGCGACACCGTCCTCCAGGGGCAGCTCCTCGTCCGGTACGGCGATCAGCTCGGCCTGGGTACCGGCCGCCGCGCGGATCAGGGCCGCGCCGGGCGCGGGCTCCTCCCAGTAGTAGTGCAGGCCGAAGGCGTTCAGCTCTTCACCCGTCAGAGCGAGGTGGCCGGGCCCGGCACCGACCCACAGGTGGCGGTCGAGGCTTACGGGCCGGCTGAGGAGCAGGGTCTGCGCCTGACCGCGCTGGAGGGCGGTGACCGCGGCGGCGAGCCCTTCGACGTACTCGGGGTGGCGGGCCCGTTGCCCGAGGAAGGTGTCGACCTGCTGCCGGTCGCGGTCGGGGAGCCTGCCGTCGAGCAGGACGGCGAGCTCCTCCTCCAGGAGGACACGACCGGGCTCGCGGTGCCGGTGCTGCCCGTCCTTGAGTTTGACGAGGGCGCTCTGCAGCCGGCTCGGTGCCGCTCTCATGAGGCTGTTGACGGCCCACGGATCCCCGGCCACCACGACCGTCTCGGTACCGGCCGTGTCCATCGCGGCCGCCAGCTCCCCGGCGAGCTCCTCGACCTCCTTGGGCCAGGTGTCCACCGGTGTCCGGCGGTGGGAGCGCGCTCCCGGCGCGACACGGCCCGTCGGCCAGCGGCCGCTCTCGCAGTCGATCTCCAGCTCCTCGTCCGCGCCGCCGTGCTCGCCGACGTGCACCCGGTGGAGGATCACCACCGCGTACGGGATGTCAGGGGCGTGCTGGAGGGCGAGCGGCAGCGTGTCGGGCAGCATGCCGTACTGCGCGGTGTCGCGGACCGGGGGTTCGGGAAGGCACTGCGTCAGCAGGAGCTCGCCGTGGGCGGCGAAGACCGCCTGGCCGTGCCGTCCGGCCACTTCGCGGTCCGCGCCCACGGCCTCGTCGATCGCGTCCACGGTGGCCGGGTCGGCGTCGTGGGCGAGCAGGGACTTGCGCAGCCGGCGCCAGCGCGACTCGATGGCCCGGTCGGCTTCGTCGAGGTCGCGCGAGGTGTCGAGGTACACCGAGGCCACGGGGCCGGGATGGGCGTAGAGCGGGTTGAGGAACTGCAGCTTCACGGCTTCCTCCCGCGGAGAAGGGGTGCATGGGCGGGCCGGTGCTCTGATGCCTCATTGCGCCCCTACCCCCGCCCGGAGGGGGTAGACCCCGGCCCTCACGCGGCGCCGGCGGCTCAGCCGGGGCGGCGCGGGGTCGGCCGTACCTCGAAGCCGCGCGGTCCCTGCGGCGCGGCCGTCTCCTCGCGGACCTCGACGGCGCGCACCTCGGCCGAGGGCGGTCCCGTACGCGCCCACCGCACCATGGCCGCCACGGCGTCCTCGTCCCCGTCGAACAGCGCCTCGACATCGCCGTCGGGGAGGTTGCGCACCCACCCCGACACGCCCCGCGCCACCGCCTCGCGGCGGCAGGTGTCCCGGTAGAACACTCCCTGCACGGTCCCCGACACGATCACCCGCTTGCATACCATGCTCCGACCTTAGGTCGGTGTCGCGGTGGGCGGGCCGGCGGCTAGTGACCTGAGTCAGAGATTCGTCGTTGGTTGGGTGTGAGCCGACCTGGACCGAAGATCCCGCCGTTGTCTGTGACCGAGGCCCAGAGGGCTGTGCTCGAGGGATGGGTGCGCCGTCGTTCGACGGCTCAGGCTCTGGCATTACGGTCCCGGATCGTTCTCGAGGCCGCGGAAGGGCATTCGATCGCCGAGGTATCGCGCCAGCTGGGGATCGCGCCCGAGACGGTGCGGACCTGGCGGCGCCGGTTCCTGGACCGCGGCCTGGAAGGCATGCACGACGAGCCCCGACCCGGTGTCCCGCGGAAGATCACCGATGCCGATGTCCAGCGGGTGATCGTCAAAACCCTGGAGGAGACGCCGAAGAACGCGACGCACTGGTCGACCCGGTCGATGGCCGCAGCGACCGGTATGTCGCAGTCGGCCATCTCAAGGATCTGGCGGGCGTTCGCCCTGGCCCCGCACCGGTCCCGGACCTTCAAGCTGTCGACGGACCCACTGTTCATCGACAAGGTCCGCGACGTAGTCGGCCTCTACCTCGACCCGCCGGAGAAGGCCTTGGTCCTCTGCGTGGACGAGAAGTCGCAGATCCAGGCCCTGGACCGGTCCCAGCCGTCCTGCCGATGATGCCGGGCGTTCCCGAACGCCGCAGCCACGACCACATCCGCGCCGGCACGACCACCCTCTTCGCAGCCCTCGAAGTCGCGAGTGGCAGGGTCATCGGGTCACTGCACCGACGGCCCCGGCCGCCGAGTTCAAGAAGTTCCTGGCCAAGGTCGACAAAGAAGTGCCGGCGGATCTCCAGGTCCATCTGATCCTCGACAACTACGCGACCCACAAGACGCCGGACGTCAAGAAGTGGCTTCTGGCACACCCCAGGTTCCACCTGCACTTCACACCGACGAGTTCGTCGTGGCTGAACCTGGTGGAGCCACCCAGCTGGGCGCCGCGTGGACCGCCTCCCGGGAGCAGGGCGGCCTCACATGCAGCGGCACTCGTCTCTCCCCTAGACCGTCTCTTTCCGATCTTGCCGGGCCCGCGCCGCCCGGCACCGCACCTCACCGCGTTGTCGGAGCACCCGAGTACATCCAGTACAAGGGCGCTCCTCCGCCTTGCGAGGCACGGCACCGGACGACGCGGGCCCGACCGACAAGATCCGAAAGAGACGGCCTAGGCGTGTGGGGTCCCGGGTACCGCGGGTAGCGGGGGCTGGCCCCACCCCCGATCGGCCGGACAGCCGGATGGCCCGGTGGGTCCCGTGTCGGCGACGGTGGGGCGGTACCCAACAAGTCGCCTACAGAGAAGGCAAGATCGTGCGCATTGTCACGGCCACCGCCGTCGCCCTGGCCCTCGTCGGCGCAGCCGCGCCGGCCGCCACCGCCCACCAGCCGGCCACCGACGGAATCTGGCGCACCGACGGCTACGGCACCGTGCTGTCCATCCGGAACGGAACCCTTCAGGAGTTTCAAACCACCGCCGTCAGCTGCATCGCGGGCGACACCGCGCAGCGGACCGGCCCCGGCGCCTACACCACGCCTGGACGCACCGTCCTCACCGTGCGCACCCGCGGGGACCGCGACCACGCTTCCGTACGGCTGGACGGCGACGTCGGCGAACGGAACCTGCGCCGGATGACGGAACTGCCCGACGCCTGCACGCCTTCCGCCCCCGCGGGTCCGCTCGCCTCCTTCGACGTCTTCTGGCAGTCCTTCGAGGAGAACTACCCCTTCTTCGCCGCCAAGGGCATCGACTGGCACGCCGTACGCGACCAGTACCGGCCCACGGTCCATGAAGGGACGACCCCGGACGAACTCTTCGCCGTCTTCAGCAAGATGGTCGAACCGCTCCACGACGCCCACGTCGCCGTCTTTGACGTCGACGGCGACGGCGACGGTGACCCCGACCGGGCCTTCGCGCAGGTCCGCCCGGGCACCGTCCGGCCCGACGGGAACCTCGACGCCAAGGTCAAGAAGTTCGTCGTGGAGCGCGACCTCAAGGACGCCCGGAACCTCCAGGACTTCGCCGCCGGGCGGATCACCTACGCTGACCTCCCCGGCGGCCAGGGCTACCTGCGGATCTCCGGCTTCAGCGGCTACGCGGGCGGCAAGGCCTCCTACGCCGCCGAGCTGGCCGAGCTCGACAAGGCGCTGGACACGATCCTCGACCAGGAACGCACGCGGCACCTGAAGGGCCTGGTCATCGACCTGCGGATCAACGGCGGCGGCTCCGACGCCATGGGGCTCCACATCGCCGCGCGGCTGACCGACACCCCCTACCTCGCCTACTCCAAGCGGGCCCGCAACGATCCCGCGGACCCCACCCGGCACACGCGCCCCCAGCCCCTGTACGTCACGCCGGCCCAGGGCCCGCGCTACACCGGGCCGGTCGCCGTGCTGACCGGCGGCTCGACCGTCAGCGCGGGAGAGACCTTCACCCAGGCCCTCATGGACCGGCCCGGCCGGACCGTGCGGATCGGGCAGCCCACGCAGGGCGTCTTCTCGGACGTCATGGTGCGCAAGCTCCCCAACGGCATGTCGGTCTGGCTGCCGAACGAGGAGCTGCTGACCCGCTCGGGCAGGACCTTCGACGGCGCGGGCATCCCGCCGCACCTCACCGAGCCGGTCTTCACCACGGAGGAGTTCGACCAGAACAAGGACTCGGCCTTCGACCGGGCCGTGAAGGTCCTGCGGGACTAGACCGGTTCGTTTGGATCACTTCCGCTGGCCGAGGTCATCATTGATGATGTCCAGGTGACCAACCGCATCAGCGCTCTGATCTCGGCCTTCGGTGTTCTTGCCAGCATGATGCTTCACGTTGTCGCCGTTCGTGAGTACCGCTCTGGGGCCTCGATTCTCTGGCTGGTGGCTGGAGCCGTGATCTTCCTCAGCGCTTCGTACACGCTCGTGCGGGACGCGCGGCGACTCCGCACTGGGCCGACCGCCTGACAGCGGCGCCGTTCCAACCAGCCCCGCCAGTCGTTGTTCGTGTGTGCCGTTGACTGACGCACAGTGGGCGCGAATCGAGCCGTTACTCCCAGATCGGACGCCACGGCGGGGTGGCCGGTGGCGGGACCACCGAGCCCGCGTCGTCCGGTGCGGTGCATCGCAAGGCGGAGGGGCGCCCGTGTACGGGACGTACTCGGGCGCCCCGACAACGCGGCGAGGTGCGGCGCCGCGGGCCAGGCGGGACTTTGACGACAGCGCCTAGGGGCGTTTCCCGGCCGCTCCTCGGGCGCCTCCTGGTCACGGGGCGGGACCGGCGGCAGACTGAAAGGTCCGCGACCCCGCACCCGCAGGAGTGACGTGCCCGTCCCGATCATCATCGACTGCGATCCCGGACACGACGACGCCCTCGCCATCATGCTGGCGGCCGGCGACCCGGCGGTCGATCTGCTGGCCATCACCACGGTCGCGGGCAATCAGACGCTGGAGAAGACCACCCTGAACGCGCGGCGCGTGTGCACGGTCGCCGGGATCACCGACGTGCCCATCGCGGCCGGGTGCGCGCGACCGCTCGTCCAGGCGCTCGCGGTCGCGGACGACGTGCACGGCGTCTCCGGGCTCGACGGGCCGATGTTCCCCGAGCCCACCGTGGACGTGGCGGCGGAGCACGCCGTGGACCTCGTCCACCGGCTGCTGACCGAGCATCCGGAGCCGGTCACCCTCGTCCCGACCGCACCGCTGACCAACATCGCCCTCCTGCTGACCCGCTATCCCCAGGACGCCTCCCGCATCCGCGAGATCGTCCTGATGGGCGGCTCGACGGAGCGCGGCAACCGGACTCCGGCGGCCGAGTTCAACATCCGTACGGATCCGGAGGCCGCGGACGTCGTCTTCCGCAGCGGCGTGCCCGTCACCATGTGCGGTCTCAACGTCACCCACCAGGCGCTGGCCACGCCCGACGTGGTGGCCCGCTTCGAGGGGCTCGGTACGCCCCTCGGCGGTACGTGCGCCGAGCTGCTGACCTTCTTCGCGTCCACGTACCGCACGCTGTGGGGGTTCCCGCACCCGCCGCTGCACGATCCCGTCGCGGTGGCCCGGGTCATCGACCCCGGGCTCGTGCACTGCGTGGACGCCAACGTGGTCGTGGAGCTGCACGGCCGGTACACGCGCGGTGCCACCGTGGTGGACCTGCACCGCTACGTGGACCGCCCGGTCAACGCCCGCGTCGCGGTGCACTTGGAGGCCGAGCTGTTCTGGGACCGCATGGTCGCCGCCGTCGCGAGGCTCGGAGCGCGTACGGCGTAGGGTCCTGCGGCGGCGCGGTTTCACGCCAACTCGCCTATGCCGCAGTCAGGTTCATCCATTCTGACCTAAATTCTAGGGCGGACGCACGTTCACCCCAGGAGGTCAGGTTGCCGTTACGACCCTTCCGCGCTCTTCCCCGTGGGTTACGCCGTTCCCCTCTGCTGATAGCCGGCGGTCTCGGTGCGCTGGTCATCGCGATGACGCCCTGGCTCGGCGTCGCGAGCCAGGTACCGGCCGCCCGCGGCCCCGCCCCCGTACCCTTCGACCAGCAGACGGCCCAGCAGGCGCCGCACCACGGCATCGCCCCGGCCCACGCCATGCAGCCCACGGCTCCGGTCCTCGACCGCGCGGGCTGGACCGCCAGGGCGAGCGACGAGGAGACCAGCAGCGAGAACGGCCGCGCCGCCAACGTCCTCGACGGCAACGCCACCACCATCTGGCACAGCGTGTGGACGGGAACCCCCACCCCTCTGCCACACACCCTCACCATCGACATGAAGCGCACGGCGGTCGTCTCCGCGCTCGTCTACCAGCCGCGCGCCGACGGGCCCAACGGGCGCGTCGGCGAGTACGGCATCAGCGTCAGCGCGGACGGGCAGAACTGGACGGGCCCGGTCGCCACCGGCACGCTCGCGGACGACGCCGGCGCCAAGACGCTCGGGTTCGCGCCGCAGGGCGCCCGGTTCGTACGGCTGACGGCGTTCACGGAGGCCGGCGGCCGCGGGCCGTGGAGCTCCGCCGCCGAGATCAACCTCCTGGGCGATCCCGGCACTCCCGCCGCCACCGTCGACCTGTCGCGGACCGGCTGGACCGCCACGGCGAGCGACGAGGAGACCAGCGGCGAGAACGGCCGCGCCGCCAACGTGCTGGACGGTGACTCCGACTCCCTCTGGCACAGCGCGTACACGGGAACCCCCGCCCCCCTGCCGCACAGCATCACCCTCGACATGAAGCGCACGACGGCCGTGTCCGCACTCGTCTACCACCCCCGTACCAGCGGGCCCAACGGGCGAGCGGGTGCGTACACCGTCACCACCAGCACCGACGGCAGCTCCTTCGGTGCTCCGGTGGCCGCGGGCACCTGGCCGGACGACGCCGCCGTCAAAACGGCCACCTTCACCCGTACCGAGAGCGCCCGTTACGTACGCCTGACGGTGACCACCGAGGCGGGCGGGCGCGGCCCGTGGACCTCGGCCGGCGAGATACGCCTGAGCGGACCGGCCGACTCCGCCGTCCACGGCTCCTGGGACCGCATCACCGGCTTCCCCTTGGTGCCGGTGGCCACCGCCGTTCTGCCGGGCGACAGGCTGCTGGCCTGGTCGGCGTACGCCACCGACCGCTTCGGCGGCAGCAACGGCTATACGCAGACCGCGATCCTGGACCTGAAGACCGGCAAGGTCACGCAACGCCGCATCGACAACACCGGCCACGACATGTTCTGTCCCGGCATAGCCATGCTCGCCGACGGCCGGGTGCTGGTCACCGGGGGCAGCAACGCGGAGAAGGCGAGCATCTACGACCCGGCCACCGACGCCTGGTCGGCCACCGCCAGCATGAACATCGCACGCGGCTACCAGGCCATGACGCTGCTCTCCACGGGTGAGGCCTTCGTCCTGGGCGGATCCTGGAGCGGTACGGCGGGCGACAAGGCGGGCGAGGTGTGGTCCCCGGGCACCCGCACCTGGCGCAGGCTGCCGGGCGTCCCCGCCTCCCCGGCGCTGACCGCCGACCCGGCCGGCGCCTACCGCGCGGACAACCACATGTGGCTGCACGCCACTTCGGGCGGCAAGGTCCTGCACCTGGGCCCGAGCAAGCAGATGAACTGGATCTCGACCACCGGCACCGGAAGCATCACCGCCGCCGGCACCCGGGCCGACAGCCAGGACGCCATGACCGGCAACGCCGTCGCCTACGACATCGGCAAGCTGCTCACGCTGGGCGGCTCGCCGGCCTACCAGGACTCCCCGGCGACCCGGCGCGCGTACACCGTGAGCATCTCGGGCGACCGGGTCCAGGCCGCCCGGACGGGCGACATGGAGCACGCCCGCGCCTTCAGCAACAGCGTCGTCCTGCCGGACGGCAAGGTGGCCGTCTTCGGCGGTCAGGCCCACCCCGTGCCCTTCAGCGACGCGACGTCCGTCCTGGCCCCGGAGCTGTGGGACCCGGCGACCGGCACGTTCACCCCGCTCGCCACCATGGCCATCCCGCGCAACTACCACAGCGTGGCCAACCTGTTGCCGGACGGCCGGATCTTCTCCGGCGGCGGGGGCCTGTGCGGGGACTGCGCGACCAACCACGCCGACGGGGCCGTGTTCACCCCGCCGTACCTGCTCAACGCGGACGGTTCGCCGAAGCCGCGTCCCGTCATCACCGGGGGCGTGCCCTCCCGGGCCGCCCTCGGCGCATGGCTGACGGTGAGCACGCAGGGCCAGGTGGCGTCCTTCGTCCTGATGCGGGCCGCGGCCGCGACCCACTCCACCGACAACGACCAGCGGCGGGTCCCGCTGGTGTCCACGCCCACCGGCACCGGTACCGGCACGTACACGGTGTCCCTGCCCGCCGACGGCGGCGTGGCCCTTCCGGGGACCTACATGCTCTTCGCCCTGGACGCCCAAGGGGCGCCGAGCACCGCCGCGTTCCTGACGGTCTCCTAGGCCCTGTCGTCCAAGCGCCGTGACGAGGCGGCGCGGCCTCACCGCGCCGACGGCGCGACCCCGGCCCGGGAGGGGCCGGGGCGCCGGAGGCGGCTGCTCAGGGCAGTATCTCGATGTACCCGTCGGCCCCGTGCACCCGAATCCGCTGGCCGTCCCGGATCAGCCGGGTGGCCCGCTCCACGCCGACCACGGCCGGCAGGCCGTACTCCCGGGCGATGACCGCGCCATGGGTCATCAGGCCCCCCACCTCGGTGACCAGGCCCGCGATCCCGACGAACAGCGGCGACCAGCTGGGGTCGGTGAAGGCAGTGACCAGGATGTCGCCCGCTTCGAGGTCGGCCTGCGCCATGTCGAGGACGACCCGGGCCCGCCCCTCGACGGTCCCGGCCGAGACCGGTACGCCCACCAGCGCGCCGGCGGGGACGTCGTCCCGGCGGTACGCCCCGGTGAGGGCCTCACCGTCCGAGGTGAGCACCCGGGGCGGGGTGAGCGCGTGGTGCGCCCGGAATGCCTCCTTGCGCTGCTGGAGGAGCTGCGGGTCGACCGGCCGACTCGAACGCACGACCTCGTGGAGTTCCTGGAAAGTGAGGTGGAAGACGTCGTCCCGCTCGGCGAGCACGCCCGCCCGCACGAGGCGTGCAGCCTCCTTCATCAGGGCCTGCTTGTAGACGAAGTAGCGGCTGATGATGCCGTACTTCGGGTACTCCCGGTACCCGATGAAGGTGCGGACCCGGTCGATCATCCGCTTGGTCTCGTCGGCCTTCCCGTCCCCGTCCGGCAGGGCGCGCAAGCGTGACAGCACGTCCTGTTCCTTCTTGTGGGCCTTTTGCCGCCCCAGTTCGAAGCGTCGCCCGGCGGCGCCCGGCTCGAAGTTGCGCACGTGGTCGAGGATCACGGGCACGAGCGTGCTGGGGTGTTCGCCCCAGCGCGGCCTGGTGATGTCGATCTCGCCGACGCAGCGCATGCCGTACCGGTCGAGGTAGGCCTCGATGGCGTCGCGCGCCTCGGGGCCGCCCTCAAGCTTCGCCAGCCCGTCCAGGAAGTCGTCGTCCTGCACGTCCCGCAGGAAGGCCACCACCTCCGGCAGCGGGCGGATGACGTCCGCGACGTCGAGCAGGGCCAGTCCCATCTCCGACGTGACGTTGTCGGGAGCTGACAGCGTCAGTGTGTCGGCGGCGTTCTTCTCTCCCAGCCACTGCGCCAGCTTGTCGTTGAGCCACCAGGTGGCTTCCATGCCCGCCATGATCACCTGAATACTCAGCGGATCGCTGAGGATGCGCTTGTGCTCTTCGAAGGCCTCCAGCAGGAAGTCGAACAGCGCCGGTCCGCTCTTGGTCCGGATGTCGCGCTCCAGGGCGGCGAGTGACACCCGGCTGCGCTCGATCAGGTCGGTGACGATGGCAGGATCGGTCGCGATCGGGTCGGGCGCACCTGCGGGCGGCGGCCCGCCGGAGACCGGATCAGGGTGCGGCAGGATGAAGTCCCCGCGGTCGAGGATCGTTTGCAGAGCGTCCCTGACCAGCGGGTCGCCCTTCTCGAAGGCGTCGAGAAGGGCGGCGCGGCCCGAGGGCGAGGCGAGGCGGGCGGTGACGTCCACGAACAGCCTCCCGCCGGCCTCGTGCATCGGCACCATGGCCGTCAGCTGCCACATGGAGAACCCCAGCGGCTTCATGGGATCGGTCATCATCTGCCCGTGGCCGACCGAGACGTAGACGTGGTTGTGCCGGTCGCCGCTCTCCGGGACGGGGAACAGCGTCGTGATCGGCCGGCTCTGCACGATGCGGAAGCCGTCGTCCACCAGGCACCATTCGATGTCCTGGGGGCGGCCGAAGTGCGCTTCGATGCGCCGCCCGAGACCGGCCAGCCGTACGGCCTGCGCATCCGTCAGCGCCGGCTGTTCCTGACGCCGTGCGTCGACCGCCACCTCGTGCGTACCGCCGGCGGGCAGGGCGGTCACGGCGCGCTTCTTGGAGGCGATCGTGCGGGCGACGACCTCACCGTCGCGCACCATGAAGACGTCCGGGTTCACCAGGCCGGAGACCAGTGCCTCGCCAAGGCCGAATCCGGCGTCCACGGTGGCGACCTTCCGGTTTCCCGTGACGGGGTCGGCCGTGAACAGGACGCCGGACGCGTGGGGGAAGGCCATCTGCTGCACGACCACGGCCATGTGGACCGTACGGTGGTCGATACCGTTGCGATGGCGGTACGTCACGGCACGCTCGGTGAACAACGAGGCCCAGCACCGGCTGATGTGCTGGAGGATCGCCGTCGGTCCCACGACGTTGAGGTACGAGTCCTGCTGGCCGGCGAAGGAGGCCGTCGGCAGGTCCTCCGCCGTCGCGCTGGACCGAACGGCGTAGGCGGCCCGTTCGCCGGACCGGGCGAGTGCGCGGATGATCGCCGCCGCGAGGTCGTCCGGGATGGCGGTTCCTTCGATGGTCCGGCGGATCCGCGCGCTGAGCGTGCGGACCGCTTCCCGGTCGTCCGGGTTCACGCGCGACAACCGATCGAGCAGATCGCAGGCCGAGGGCGCCTGCTTGATGATCCGCCGGAAGGCCTCGGTCGTCACGCAGAATCCTCCCGGCACGCGGACCCCTTCGATGCGCGACAGCGCGCCCAGGTGTGCGCCCTTGCCGCCGACGACGGCGACCTGGGTCTCGTCGGCATGGTGAAGGTCCCACACGTACTGCTCGTTCACTGCGATGCCTCCAGGGCGGTCGTGGCTCGGGCGATGATTCTGCGCCCTGCCCGGGCCCTTGCGGCAAGCCCCCTGTCGCGCTATAAGTTGAGAGTGGCAAGGAGAGGGCTCTCCTTGCCTTTGTCGTTTTCCCCCTCGGAGGCAGGTTCCCGACCCGGGCGGGGCGGGGCGCAGGGCACCAGAGCGATAAGACGGCCTTCGGGCGCCCGCCGGTCAGCCGGTGCACCGCCATCCGGTGGGGGCGGCGGTGTGGGGTGGGAGCCTCGGGGGAACAGATCGTGCCGATCGCCGGCGGTGCGTGCCGATGACCGGCGGTGCCGACTCGACGACGACGGAAAGGCCTGACCGCCATGCCCTTCACCCACCGCAAGGATCTCGGATTGCTCGCTCTGCGCCTGGGCGCAGGCGGTGTGCTAATCGCACACGGCACGCAGAAGCTCTTCGGCTGGTTCGGAGGGGGCGGCATCGAGGGAACGGCCAAGGCCATGGAGCACATGGGCTTCACCCCGGGCCGGGAGAGTGCGATCGCGGCCGGCCTCGGTGAGGCGGGCGGCGGGGCACTGCTCGTGCTCGGCCTGGCCACACCGGCTGCCGGTGCGGCCGCCGCAGGTGCCATGGCGGGGGCCGTTTCGGTGCACGCGCCCGCCGGGTTCTTCGCCCAGGGCGGCGGCTTCGAGTACCCGGCCTTCCTCGGCTTCGTGGCCGCCAGTCTCGGGCTCGCGGGGCCCGGCTGCTACTCACTCGATCACGTCGCGGGACACAGACTGAACCAGCCGGCGGCCGTACTGGTGGCTTTCACACTGGCCGCGGCCGCGACGACGATCGTGGTCAACCGCCGGATCGCGGCATTGGCCACCGCGAGCATGGACGAGGGCGACATGGACACCCCGGCCTGAGGCGGCGCCCTGCCGGCGGGACCCCCTCCGGCATTCGGCCGCCGGGTGACGAGGGCGGCCGGCGCTGCAGTAGTCGCCGGGCCCCCTGGCGGGGATGAGCGTTCCGTGACCGGCCGGGAACGCGGCACGCTCCCGTTCAGCGCGCCGGGTGGGTACCTCCGGGGTGGCACTGGAACGGTCCGCGGGGCGCTGGTCGCCGCGGCCCGCGCGGAGGGGCTCGGGCTGTGCGCCTCGGGCGGCGAATCTGCGGTGCAGGAACCCCTCGCAAGTGAGCTGTGGCGGCCGCCACCCCGAGCAGAAGGAGCGGCCACGCCGTTGACACCCTCAATGCCGAGGTCACCGACGTCGCCGTACTCGCGCACGAACTATCCGCCCGGCTGCTGTCGAACAGATGGAGCTACGGCCTGCCGGCCAACCTCGCCTACCCGCCGGTGGGCCTCAACTCCGGCATGGTGCAGGCACAGACGACAGCCGCCGCGCTCATCCCCGAGATGCAGACCAGAGCCGCGCCGTCAGGCGTGCTGTCCCGGCCGGAAAAACCCTCAAGGACGACCGGTGGATGTCGCCCGACGTCGAGAGGATGACGGGCCTGGTACGCAGCCGCGCCCTGGAGGCGCTCGTGGACCGCACATCCGGCCGCCTCCTCCACAGTGCCGGCCACTGATCGTCTCGTCCGAGCGCGGGTCAGCCCACCGATCGGCGTGGAGGCCGGTGCGTTGCGTAGCTCCTGCATCCACGGGCAAACGCGCGACACTGCCCGCGAGTGGAGGAGAACCCCGAATGGCGGCCCGGCCCGACCCCGCGCACGGAGCACCGTACGAAGACCACACCCTGCTGGGTGGCCGTTACCGGCTCCACGCCCTCATAGGATCCGGCGGCACGGCGGACGTGTTCCGCGGTGTCGACGAGGTGTTGGGACGTGAGGTAGCCGTCAAAGTGTTCCGCGCCGGGACGGACACGGTCACCGCCGACCGCTTCTGCGACGAAGCGCGCACCTTGGCCCGGCTGTCCCACCGTGCGCTCGTCACGGTCTACGACGCCGGGCGCCAGGGAGAGGGCGCCTTCATGGTCGCCGAGCTGATCCGCGGCGTCACCCTGCGCACGCGGATATCCGCCGGTCCCCTCAGCCCCGTCCAGGTCACACGGCTCGGAGCGGAGATCGCCTCCGCCCTCGACCACATCCACGCCCACGGGATCATCCACCACGACCTGAAGCCCTCCAACATCCTCCTCGGTGACAGCGGTTCCCCGCACCTGGCCGACTTCGGGCTGGCCAGGACCGTCCGCGACCAGTCCCACAGCACGGCCGAAGCACTGGTCGGCACCCTCGCCTACATGGCTCCCGAGCAGTTCCTCGGCCGGGGTGCGAGCACGGCCAGTGACGTCTACGCCCTGGGTCTGACCCTTCTCGAAGCACTCACCGGGCACCGCGAGTACCAGGGGACACCCGTCGAGGTCGGCACCGCCCACATCCTCAAAGCGCCACGGGTACCCGAGGGGCTGTCGGCCGACCTCCGCCTGCTGCTGAAGGCGATGACCGACCCGGACCCCCAGGCCCGCCCGGACGCCGCCTGTGTCCAGTCGCGCCTGCAGGCCATGGCCGGCACGCCCGTACCGCGTGCCGCCGCCACGGTGAGCGCGGCGAACGCGGACACCTCCACGCACCGTGCACCGTTGCCGTGCCTCGAGGGCGCCCGTGCTCCCGCTTCCGCTCAGGCTGTACGACCGCCCGCACCGTCGGCGAGGAGGGCCGGAACGCGGCGGCGGGCCGCCGCGATGGGCCTCGTGGCGGTGGGGGTCACCGGGGCCTGCGTGCTCCTGACGGGCGGCGTCCCGGAAGGGCGGGAGACCCCGCCTCCCTCCGCAACCTTCCACAACCAGCCGTCGGCGCCCAAGAATGCCGGGGCTGCGGCTCCGCAGACCACGCCGCCGGCGCCGTCCCCGTCAACAGGGGCGGATCTGACGGTCCCCGCTCCGCCAACCGCCGGGGAATCCGCACCGCCCGCCACTGCGGCCGTCCCGGGCGCCGGGCGACCGGGCGCCGGCCGGGAGAAACCGCCCCAGCCGGTGAAGGAGAAGACCGACCCCGGAAAGGGGAAGGGCAACAAGGACAAGGGGCGCCAGAACTGAGCGCCTTCACCCGTCGGCGGACGAGGCGGTGGCCGACTCCGCTGAGGGCCCCGGCATCGGCCGGACGGCACACCGTCGCGGCTGAAGGTGGTCGCGCCGTCCGCGCGCCGAGGCAATGGAGAAGCCGGTGATCAGCCGGTTTCGACGGCGTCGTGCAGGGTCGGGCAGCCGGCGTACGCGCCGTCGTCGCTCTACAGGCCAGCTGGATCGGTGTCGGGACGCTGGGGTCCTGGGCCACAGGACGCGGCCTGGCGATCCGGGGTGCTGAACCAGCCGCTGAATGCCCGTTCCCCGGTCTCGGTACGGCGCTGCTCGGCCCTCTCCAGGACCCGCTCGGCCTGCGCCCTCCAGGCCGGCGCGTCCGCGCGGGGCGGGGGATCGAAGTGACCCCGTTCGTGCGCTTCGGCGGCAGCTCCGAAGAAGTCGCCGCCCTTGCGCTTGGAGTCGTCCGTCCCCCAAGACCGACCGGCGCCCTGCCGCGGCACCCTCTGCAGATGGGGGATGTGTTTGGCGCAGTGGATGTACGCCTCTTCGACGGCGATCCGCACCCACACCCGGCTCCGCCGACCGGGCACGGGGTCGACCGCGAGTCCGGGGTGGGCGCGGCGCATCTCGTCGTCAGCCACGATCCTTGCCCTGCCGTTGACATGGAGGCCGATGCGGTCCCGCAGGAAGTCGATCATGAGGACGCCGACGTGGGGGTTCTCTTGGATGTTGCCGAGGCTGGCCTGCACGCCGTTCCCGCGGTACTCGGGGTAGGCGATGGTCCGGTCGTCCAGGACGTGAAGGAACCCGAGCGGGCCGGCACGGAAGGTGTTGTCGCACTCACCGGACCCATCGGCGGTCGCCAGGAAGAACATCTCCTGTCGCACCACGAAGTTCCGCATGCGGGTGTTGAGCCGGTCCAGGACCTGTTCGGCATAGAACTTGTCAGCGCGCTCGCCGGTACCTGTGAGCTGCTGGAGCAGGTGTTCGCCGGCGCTGCCGGGACGTGCGGTGCGCGTCGGCGCCGCCGGCCGGTGACCGGTCTGTTCGGATGGGCTCAATTCCTTGCCCCGACCAGTTCCTCGATGGAGTCGTGCCTTATGCGGTCGGTGGACATGCCGATGCCCAAGAGGGTGTCGACGCCTTGGCGGATCATTCCGGGCGGCCCGGACAGGTAAGCGTCGTAGGCGTGCCACGGGCCGTGCTGCGACACTGCTTCCGGAAGGCCGGCGCCCGGGCCGCCGACCGTCCCGGCGTCGATGACCGGGCGGACCGAGAGCCAGGGATGCGTCTTCTGCAGGTGGAGCATCGTGTCCAAGTCGTACAGGTCGTCGCCGCGGCGGGCTCCGTAGAACACCTGGACGGAACGTCGGCGGCCATGGCGGGCCACGTCCTCGACCAGGGCCCTGATGGGTGCGATGCCGGTGCCACCGCCGAGGCACAGCAGACCGCTGTCGGTGCTGTGGTCCACGGTCATCGACCCGGCGGGTGCCCCGAGCCGGACCACGTCCCCTCGGCGGGCTCGCCGCACGAGGGCGTTGGAGACCCAGCCCGCCGGCACGGCTTTGACGTGGAAGGAGAGCAGGCCGTCCGAGCGGGGCGCAGAGGCGAAGGAGTAGTGCCGCCACACGCGCGGCCACCACGGGGTCTCCAGGGAGGCGTACTGCCCGGCGAGGAAGGGGTAGGGCTGGTCGGGGCGGACGGTCACGACCGCGACGTCCGGCGTACGCATCTCGTGGGCGACGATCTCCGCCTGCCACCAGGCGGGCGCGTGCAGCTCGTCCTCAGCCGCAGCGTCGATCATGATCTGGGAGATTTTGGTGTAGGCGGCCACCCAGGCGCCCTCGGCTTGCGGACTCCAGCTGCGCTCCGCGTAGTGGGAGAGGGCGCCGATGAGGCATTCGCCGACGGCAGGGTAGTGCTCGGGAAGGGTGCCGTACTTCCGGTGGCCGCGGCCGAGAGGGGACAGGTACGCGGTCAGGGCGGCGGGGTCGTGCACGTGCGTCGCGGCGGTGAGCAGCGCCTTGAAGAGGCGGTCTCGCTGGGTGTCCATCGCGGCGGGGAAGAGCGCTCGCAGGCCGGGGTGCCGGACGAAGAGCAGGGCGTAGAAGTACGAGGTGACCTTGTCGGCGACGGGCTCGACCTCGGCCATGGTGCGGCGCAGCAGAGCGGCGTCCGAGGTCTCGGGCGAGGGGGTGGGCGCAGCGGGCGGCTCGGCGGTCGGAGGGGGCGGGGGCGGCTGGGTGGCCCTGGTGCTCGGCGCGGACTTCCCGGCGCCCGTACGGCTCCTGTCGCCACCGGCAGCGTTGCCCACGGGGCGAATCGGTCTGACGGGGCGGCTGGGTATCCGGTCCGCGCCCTCCTGGTCGTCCCGCCCTCCCCCCGCAGGTCTCTTGACCGGGTTCGGGCCGAACCAGCCTCCGTCACGGGACGTCCCCTCGGAGCTGCCTCCGTCAGCCGACGTGTTGGTCTGGGTGTCCATCGGTGCGCCTCACCTCGAGCGTCTTTCGGTCGGCCTGCGGATTCGGGGCAGCGTGTGCCCCGAACTCTCCTTCTCAATCCTCCCTGTGTGCCTTTCGCACCCGCCGGCCCTGCAGACTCTTGTCCCGTGCTGGAGTTGGAGCTCGGCAGAGTCCAGACCTGCGAACGGGCCCCGCCGCACGTCGCCGCGCCGATGCGCGCCGTTCTGCACGGACGGCCACCGCCTGTGCCCGTCAGGGCCGCAGGCCGGCCTGCTTGAGTGCGACCTCGCAGAGGTCAGCGATGACGCGCTGGTCCCCGCGGCGCCAGGCGTCGGCGAGACCGCCCGGAGGGGCGGGGAGCGCGGCGAGGTCACGCAGGGAGCCGTTGAGGGCGCGCAGGGCGAGCAGATCGGCGCCCCCAGGTGCTTCCGCCAGGCGTCTCACGGTGGCGCTGCGCCGGATCCAGCGCAGGCGTGGGGGAAGCCAGAGCAGCAGCACGAAGAACACCGGGATGACGATCAGTGCCGTTGCTGTCAGGGTGGCGACCTGGCTGACGCCGTGCTGGAGGGACTGTCCAGCGTCGGCGAACCCGGTGCCGGCGTCGGCTGCGGACTGGAGCGGCTTCTTCAGGAGGTCGCCGACGAGCGGGACCTTCGAGGCCGCGTCACCGGCGTTGTCGAGTTCAGAGGCGAGGCTGTCGCCCGAGCTCTCCACCTTCCGCCCCGGCTCGGCCAGTAGCATGATCACTTCGTGAGCGGCGAGGGCGAACCACACCGCGGCGGCCGTCAGGGCCGCGGCCAGCAGGTCCCCCAGGACCTGCCGGTTCCTGCGTGCCGGGGTCTGGGCGTAGAGGCGCATCGGCGGGCTCCCGTTCGAGGCCGGTCGGTCGACCGTACGTCGGACTCGACTCTTCCACCGGTCGCCGCCGGTAAACGTGCGTGACGCGTGCTCGGTTCAGCGGAAGCACCGGGTGCGGGGCGCCGCCGGGGCACCCGCCACGCGTACGGCGCCCCCGCAGCTGGCCGGCCCTGGAGCACACGACGCGGGAGCGGTTACAGCGGCTACCTGTGGGCTTCCGACGCAACCGGGGGGACGGAGGCGTGGTCTGCGCTGAGCCCGTCTCCGCGGGTGTCACCGGCTGTGGTGCCGGATGTGCCGCTGACGCGGGATTCGGGTCAGTCGGCGGGCCCCGGAGCGGTGGCGGCCAGAAAGGGGATTGCGTCGTGCCGGAGCACTGGGGGCCAGCACCAGGAGAGCGATGACTACGAGGACCGCGACGAGGATGAGCACGGCAACGAGGTTCATGTTCCTGCCTTCCGGTCGGCTACGAAGTTCCTGTGGCTACATCGTCTAGCCGACTAATCCCGCCTCAAACACGGTGAGTGAGGATGCGTCGCTTTTCGCAACCGCACGCCTCCTTCCGCCGCAGCCCGCCCGCGAGCCCGCCGCAAGTCCGCGCGCGGACGGAGCCGATGACGATGGTGCGATGCTCTCGCCGGGTGGCAAGTCGGGGCTCTAGGGTGCCGCTCACCGCCACCGGGTGTTGCGACCGAACAGCTCACGAGCAGCTCCTACCGCGATCGCCGCCGTCATCAGCCCACCGGCCACCCACGCCGCGGTTGCATCACCACCGCGCGCCGGTTCCCCCTCCCCCTCGCCGTCGGCTCATTAAGGAAAGCGGAAACCTACCGCAGCCGTACAGAGGGCCCCACGGCCTCGGCCCGCGGGCGCCGGTGTCCCGGCACATGCCGGATGCCGGATGCCATGCGGGGTGGTGGATGCCGGGCGCCAGGTGCCGGAACGGTGCAACCGCATCCGTGGGCGAGGCGCGTCGAGCCGCGCGACCGGCAAGTCGGAGAACCCGCCCTTACGGTTCGCGCCCCGCCACGCCCACGCCCACTTCAGCGGTTCACCTTCCGGGCTGTACCGGCCGGAGCCGGGACACGTGCGTCTCCTGACCGGCCGCGCCCTCCTGGATGGTGCCGGCCCGGTCCATTTGCCCCCAGCCCGCACCGCTTTCGGCGTTCACCTCTTCCCGCACGTCCCTGATCCCGTAGTGCGCGAACAGCTTCTGCTCCTCCGCCACCGACAGCACGCTCCCGCAGTCCAGCGCCGCGCACGGCGCCCGCTCGATCAGGGAGACGCCGTACGGCAGCACCAGACGCTGGTCCTCCAGCAGCGCGTCGCGCAGCGGGACGAAGACGCCGCCGAGGCCGGACGCCCGGTCGGTGATCCGGACCCATTCGGGCCGGCCGGTGGTGTCGTCCACCAGGACGTAGTCCACCCCGCCCACACGCTGACCCTGGTCGGTGTACGCCGTATATCCGACCATGGCCGTCAGCTGCTCCTGAGTGATCATCGCTTCTCCTCGTCCTCCTGCCGCGCGCTGCTGTCACCGCCCGGCTACCCGCACACGGCACCGGGAAGCGGACGGGGGAGGTCCGGCTTTCCCGTAGGCGGGCGCGATGCGGCCGCGCGGCGCATCCCGCAGTTCACCCCCGTGCGGTCCCGGGTGAATCTGCCCTCGCGTGCGCGTGACGTCGCGGAACCGGGGCACGTGCGGTTCATGGGCACGTTGAAGGGCTGGGAGCTGGCGATCGAGCAGGCCGAGAAGGCACTGGCGGAGAAGCTGCTCGGCAGTGATGCGGCGGAGGCGGAGGTGGTCGAGGCGCTACTCCGGACGTGCGACGAGCACGCCGTCGTGTGCAGCTCCCACCGCACCGTGGTGCCGAACGTGTTCACCGTCGAGCTGCCTCCGCCCGTGTACGCCGAGATCGGCCCGCACCTCACCGTGGTGGGGCAGGAGCTGACCGACCGGTTGGAGCGCCACGGCGAGCGCGAGGGCTACGAATGGGCCGGCCCGCTCACCGTGCGGCTCGCTGCGGCCGAACACATCCCCAACGGCCGCTACCAGGTCCGCTGCGCCCCCATGGCACACATCACTGCCGCGCCGCTGAGCACTCCGGACCCGTGACGCCGAGGAGTTCGCAGACTCCCGAAGGGGATCGAGTGCTCAGTGAGCAGGACTTCCTTGACCGCGCGGACCGCGTCGATCACCCTTGGGCCGGCAGACTTCCCCACCGTGGCATCCACCTGCCGGCCGGCAGCCCCGACAGCGCACCGGGCGACGACACGCTCTCGGCGGTCGCCGCGCGCAAGGAGGCGGCGTTCGTACGCACGTTGGCGGCCGGGGCCGTCGGCCCAGGCGGCCAGACAGCTGTCGAAGGCGGTCTTCCAGGCCGCGGCGTGCAGCTGGGCCGAGTCGAGGAGCACCCCGTCGGTGTCGAAGACGACGGCGCGCGGGGTGCTCACCCGGATCCCACACGGCGGCCGGTGATCCGGGTGGGGGTCACGGACATCCAGTGCGTACGGGGTCCGCCGGCCCAGGGCAGCGAACGGGCGACGGAGTACAGGTGGCTGACGCGCTCCCCGTCCGTGACACCGGACAGCTCACCGACGGCCATGACGCTCCAGCCCTCTCGCATCGCGTCGTCGATGTGGTCCACCTCGAAGGCGACCTCGGTACCGGTCGCCTCGGCGAGGCGCGAGTCGACCGCCGTTCGGAACGCGATCTCGTCTCCTACGACGAGGTAGTTGACGGGAAAGACGGCAAGTCCTTCCATGCCGGAGAACCCGACCCGGCCGATGCCGTGGGTGGAGAGCAGGCGGCGACACTCGGCCTCGCTCAGCGTCGTCGACGCGGAAGCACGCATCGCGGTCCCCATTCCGGGAGGGCTGTCGGTCGTTCTCCCGGTCAGCTCGGCAACGGTGGTCCCCAGCGCATCCGCGAGACCCAGGAGCATGCCCATGTTGGGCGCCTCCGCCCGCTCCTCCACGTAGGCGATGTACGACGCGGCGGCCCCACAGCGCTCTCCGAGTTCCTCACGCGTGATTCCCAGCTCTTCGCGGCGGGCGGTCACGCGCCGTCCGAGGTCACCCCGGGCAGCCGGAACCTTGATCGGGGACACATCTGCCGTGGTCTCTCTCATGATCGTCACACCCTTGCGGTTCGTAGCGGGTACAGGAACGTGCCGACGCACTGGGCGCCAACCCCAGGCTGTACCCGCCACCGGTGCACGCACAGGGCCGGACGGCCCCCTACCGGGGCCGGTCGGACCCATGCCCTTTCCTCGGGTATGACGGCGAAGGCCGGTTCCCTCGCTGAAGGAAGGCTGGTCATATCCGGGGCGGGCCTGCTCCACTGCGCTTCCTCGGCACCGTGCGGACCGTCACAGGCAGGAACCAAGTATGGGCAAGCCGTCTTGGTCGACCGGAGCCGCTCAAGCCCTGAACTGTGCCATCCGCCTCGCTGCGCGTCGACAGGAAGATCGCCTCCAGGGAGACGACGAGCGTCAGCATCGGCCAGGGATTGGCCTCCACGAACCACATCCAGAGGGCGAAGCCGACTCCATGCCCGGCCGTTGTCGCAGAAGGGGCCGACCGGTCCCATGCAGGGGACGGTCCTGCCCTTCCGCCCCCCGTCCTCGTGGGAGCACGGTTCACACATCGGCTCAACCGGCGCATACCCCGGCCTGCGGTTCAAGGAGCGCTCATGACGACCATGTACCGGATCGCGGAGCTGGACGCACACTGGCGTGCCGCGAACTATCTGGCCGCCGGCCAGATCTACCTCATGGACAACCCCCTGCTCACAGAATCCCTGCGCCCGGAGCACATCAAGCCCAGGCTGCTCGGCCACTGGGGCACCGCCCCCGGCCTGAACCTCGTCCACACCCACTTGAACCGGGTGATCAAGGAGCGTTCCCTGGAGGCCCTGTGCGTCTGGGGACCCGGCCACGGCGGGGCCGCCGTCCTCGCCAACTCCTGGCTGGAGGGCACGTACACCGAGACCTACCCGGACATCGGCCGCGACACGGACGGGATGCGCAAGCTGTTCCGCCAGTTCTCCTTCCCCGGCGGAGTGCCGAGTCACGTAGCGCCGGAGACACCGGGCTCCATCCACGAGGGCGGCGAGCTCGGATACTCACTGGCCCATGCGTACGGGGCCGCCTTCGACCACCCCGACCTGTTCGTCGCGTGCGTCATCGGCGACGGGGAAGCCGAGACGGGCCCGCTGGCCGCCTCCTGGCACTCCAACAAGTTCCTGGACCCCGTCCACGACGGCGCCGTACTGCCGATCCTGCACCTCAACGGGTACAAGATCGCCAACCCGACGGTGCTTTCACGGATCCCGGAGGCCGAGCTCGACGCGCTGCTGCGCGGCTACGGGCACGACCCCCTCTATGTCTCCGGCAGTGACCCCTCCCTCGTCCATCCGGCCATGGCCAGAGCCATGGACCAGGCCCTCGACCGCATCCATGCCATCCAGCGGCAAGCGCGCTCTGCCGGAACGGATCCGGGCAGTGAGCGTGCACGCTGGCCGGTGATCGTCCTGCGGACCCCCAAGGGCTGGACCGGACCGGCGACCGTCGACGGGCAACCCGTCGAGGGCACATGGCGCGCGCACCAGGTCCCGCTCGCGGGGGTCCGCGAAAACCCCGAACACCTGCGGCAGCTGGAATGCTGGATGCGCTCCTACCGGCCCGAGGAGCTCTTCGAGGCCGATGGCCGTCCGGTCTCCTCCGTCCTGGCCTGCGTACCGGAGGGCAAGTGCCGGCTCGGCGCAAGCCCGTACGCCAATGGCGGTCGACTGCTGCGCTCGCTGCCCCTGCCCGGACTGGATGCATGGGCCGTCCCCGTGGACAAGCCGGGCAGTACCCTGCACGAGCCGACCCGCGTCCTGGGCCACTACCTCGCACAGGTCATGAGGGACACGGCCGGACGACGAGACTTCCGGGTCGTCGGACCGGACGAGACGGCGAGCAACCACCTCGACGACCTGTACGACGTGACGGGCAAGGCCTGGCAGGGCATGACGGAGCCCACCGACCGGAACCTCTCCCGCGACGGCCGGGTCATGGAGATCCTCTCCGAGCACGTCTGCCAGGGCTGGCTGGAGGGATACCTCCTCACCGGCCGCCACGGCCTTTTCTCCACCTACGAGGCCTTCGCCCACATCGTCGACTCGATGGTCGGCCAGCACATCAAATGGCTGAAGAGCGCGCGCGAGCTGAGCTGGCGCGCGCCCATCGCCTCTCTCAACTACCTGCTCACCTCGCACGTCTGGCGCCAGGACAGCAACGGCTTCTCCCACCAGGACCCCGGATTCGTCGACCACGTCCTCAACAAGAGCCCGGGCGTCGTACGCGTCTACCTGCCGCCGGACGCCAACACCCTCCTCGTGGTGGCCGATCACACGCTGCGCAGCCGTGACCAGGTGAACGTGATCGTCGCGGGCAAGCAGCCCTGCTTCGACTGGTTGAACATGGACGAGGCGCGTTCACATGTCGCCCGGGGCGCCGGGATCTGGGCGTGGGCCGGCACGGACGACGGGACCCGCGAACCGGATGTCGTGCTGGCTTGCGCCGGGGACGTACCCACCATGGAGGTCCTGGCTGCTTCGGCCTTGCTGCGCGAGCACCTCCCCTCGCTGGCCGTGCGTGTGGTCAACGTCGTCGACATCGCCCGCCTGATGCCAAGGGAAGAGCACCCCCACGGCATGACCGACACGGAGTACAACGCTCTCTTCACCACCGGCCGGCCGGTCGTCTTCGCGTACCACGGCTATCCGTGGCTGATCCACCGGCTCGCCTACCGCCGGACCGGCCATCCGAACCTGCACGTGCGCGGCTACAAGGAGTCCGGCACGACCACGACGCCCTTCGACATGGTCGTGCGCAACGAGCTCGACCGGTACCGGCTCGTCATGGACGTCATCGACCGCGTCCCCGGCCTCGCCGGCCGGGCGGCGGCCCTGCGCCAGAGCATGTACGACCAGCGTATCCGCCACCACGACTGGATCCGCGCCCACGGAACCGACCTGCCGGAGGTCGCCGACTGGTCCTGGCCCTACTGATCGCCCGCCCGGGTCGGTACGGGTGGGCCGCCCGGGTCCGGGAAGGTACCGAACGGCCCTTCCCGGGCCGACCGCCACCGACGGAGAGTGGAGGCGGACCCGAACGGAGAACCGCCATGAGCACCTCTTCCCCTCACCGGCTCACCTCCTCCCCCAACCGCTTCGACCACGCCCTCTCCCCGGACCAACGCGGCAGCCTGCTGGCCCTCGCCCACGAGGCGGACTTCCCCGCCGGCGCGCGCATGTTCAACCAGGGCGGGCACGCCAGCCACTTCTGGGTCATCCGGTCGGGGAACGTCGGCATGGACGTGCACGTCCCCGGCCGGCAGGCCGCGGTAGTCGAGACGGTCGGCCCCGGCGAGCTCGTCGGCTGGTCCTGGCTGTTCCGCCCCTACACCTGGCACTTCGGCGCCGAAGCCATGACGCCAGTGCGCGCCGACGAGTTCGACGCCGCCGCCGTGCGAGAGCTGATGGACGCCGACCCCGCGCTCACCTCCGCGATGTGGCAGTGGGTGGGCCAGGTGCTCGCCCACCGGCTCGTCTCCGCCCACATCCGGCTCCTCGACCTGTACGCGCCCCACGGCAGCGGAAGCCGCATCTGAGACAATCGACCCCAGACGTATCCCGACCCGAGGGTGTGGCGTGGATGTCCGATGCACCAGCTGTCGCTCCGGCTCCCATCCGGGTGTTCCTCCTCGACGACCACGAGGTCGTCCGCCGCGGTCTGCACGATCTGCTGGACTCCGAGCCCGACATCGAGGTGGTGGGCGAGGCGGGCACAGCCGCCCAGGCGCTGGCCCGAGGGCCCGCGCTGCGGCCCGACGTCGCGGTACTCGACGTCCGTCTGCCTGACAGCGACGGGATCACCGTCTGCCGCGAGCTGCGCTCGCACATGCCGGACCTCGCCTGCCTCATGCTGACGTCCTTCGACGACGAGGACGCCCTCCTCGACGCCATCATGGCCGGCGCCGCCGGGTACGTACTGAAGCAGATCAAAGGCTCCGACCTGGTCTCCGCCATCCGCACGGTGGCAACGGGTCAGTCGATGCTCGACCCCGCGACCACAGCGCGCCTGATGAGTTCACTCCGGGACCCGACCGCCGGGAAACCGCCCGGGGACGAGCGGCTGACGGTCCTCTCCGAGCGCGAGCGAGCCGTACTCGAGCTCATCGGCGAGGGCCTCACCAACCGTCAGATCGGCAAACGGCTCTTCCTCTCCGAGAAGACGGTCAAGAACCACATCTCGCGGCTGCTCGCCAAACTGGGCGTCGAACGCCGCGTACAGGCCGCCGTCATCGCCGCCGAGGTCCGCGAGCACGACGAAACCGGCCGCTGAGGCCCGCAATCACTGAGTAGGTTCAATCGGGACCCGCCATTCCAGAACGGTTCCGCCACCGTTCGGGCGCGGTGAGACGGACAGTCCGCCCCCGCGGGCTTCGGCGCGCTCCGCGAGGTTGCGCAGACCACTTCGACGGCCACCGTCCGCGACGCCCACCCCGTCGTCACTCACCGTGACGGTCAGTACGCCGTCCGCCAGGACGATCCCGACGTCCGCCCGCGTCGCCCGCGCGTGCCGGGCCACGTTGGTCAGGGCTTCCCCGAGCACGGCCACCACGTCGTCGGCGACCGGCACTGGCACATCCGTGTCGATCAGGCCCTCCATGCGCAGGGCGGGGGCGAAGCCCAGTACCGCCGCCGCGGCGCCCACGGCGCGCACCGCGCAGGCCCGGAGCCTCGGGGCGCTACCCGCCGCCTCGTGGTCGCGGAGTCCGAAGATGGTCGTACGGATGATCTTGATCGTTTCGTCCAGGTCGTCGATCGACCGGCTCAGCCGCTCGGACACCTCGGGGTGCTCCACGAAGCGCCGGGCGCTCTGCAGCGTCATCCCGGTCGCGAAGAGCCGCTGGATCGCGAGATCGTGCAGGTCGCGGGCGATCCGGTCGCGGTCTTCCAGCAAGCTCACCTGCTCGCTGTCCCGGCGGCGGTCGGCCAGCTCCAAGGCCAGGGCGGCCTGGCCCGCGAAGCCGGGCAGGGGCGCCACCTCGGCTCCGGCGAACGCCCGTCGGCCGGTACGCCTCGCCAGCATCAGCACGCCGCGCAGCTTCACCCTGGTGCCCACCGTGACCGCTACAGCCGGCCCGAAGCCCGTCCAGGCGTCCGGCTGCGCCGTGAGCCGGGCGTCGGTGGCCACGTCGCCCGAGGTGATCAGTCCGTCCTTCGCCAGGGCGAGTGCGGCCAGGATCCCCTCGCCGCCGGGCAGCATGATCCCGCGGTGCGCCTCGGCGCCCTCCCCCAGGGCCAACGACCCGCGCAGCTCGCCGCTGGGTCCCGCCTGGTAGAAGACGCACATTTCAGCGGAAATGATGTCCCGGGCCCGCTCGAGCATACCTTCCAGTACCTCGATCTCGGAGGAGCCGGACAGCAGGGCGCTCGTGAAGTCGGAGCCGGCCGCCAGCCAGCGCTCCCGGAGGCGGACCTCCTCGTACAGGCGGGCGTTGTCCACGGCGACGCCGGCGGCGACCGCGAGGGTGGACAGAACCCCTTCGTCCTCCGCGTCGAAGCTCTTCCCGCCCCGCTTCTCCGTCAGGTAGAGGTTGCCGAACACCTCGTCCCGGACCCGGATCGGTACGCCGAGGAAGGAGCGCATCGGCGGGTGGTGCTCGGGGAAACCGGCGGAGGCCGCATGCTCCGAGAGGTCTCCCAGACGCAGGGGCCGCGGGTGCCTGATCAGCTCGCCCAACAGTCCGTGGCCGGTGGGCAGGGCCCCGATCCGCGCCCGGAGCTGGTCGCTGATGCCCACCGGGAGGAACTCGGCGAGCTTCTCGTCGTCCCCCACCACGCCCAGCGCGCCGTACTCCGCGTCCACCAGGACGACCGCGGCCTCCACGATGCCGCGCAGCACCTGGGCCAGGTCCAGTTCCTGCCCCAGCGACATGACCGCTTCCAGCAGGCCGGTCAGCCGATCACGAGTGTCTCGCGCGTCAAGGATCTCTGCCTGGAGCACGTCCAGCCTCGGCTGCGGAATCCGGCCCGTCGGCGCATCGCGATCATCCCCAACCATGGACACCTCCGCCGGCATCGAGGGGCTCTGCGCACCAGCCCGGCCTTCAGCGTAGTCCCCTACCCGCCGACCGGTCATGGTCGAGGCCCAGGGTGACGGGCATGAGGGTCGAGCCGTGGCGAATCCGGTCAGGCCGTTGCCGAGCCGCAGGGCCTCCCGGCCCAGAATGCCGCTGTCAGTGCGGTGCTCGATCCGTCGACACCGACGAGGACCGAGCCGAGGTCCGGACGGTGTCGGGTGGAGCCTCCCATGGCTTCCTCCTCTGTCGAATAGCGTCGGGGGTGCCTTCACATCGCCACCCGGGACCGCGCGAGGAATGGGGCGCAAGGGTCAGTCAAGGGACCGAAGGTCCCTTGCCCGCCACGCACCGCCTCACCGCCAGTCACCGCAGGGGACCGGTCAGGCCTGACAGAGGACCGTTCGGCCCCTCGCACCGAGGGCGTGAGGGAGGGATGGTGGCTGGTGAGGGTGCTCCGCAAAGTGCTCTCGCTGACCGAAGCCGACAGGAGGGCCTCGCATGAAGCATGCCAAGGTCGGCTTCCTCATGACCGACGAGGTCGTCTCGGTCCTCGGAAGGACACCGTCCACCGACGTCGCAGCGCTGCTCGTCGAGCACGACATCAGCGGCGTGCCGGTCGTGGACGAGGAAGAGCGCGTCCTCGGAGTCATTTCGCGGACTGATCTGCTCGTCCAAGACCACCTCACCGCTCAGGACTTGATGACCGCGCCGGCCGTCACGATCCACGCCGAACAGACGGTCACCGAGGCCGCCCGCCTCATCACCCGGCGCGGCGTGACGCGGCTGCCGGTGATCGACGACGAGGACCGTCTGGTCGGCATCGTGACCCGACGGGACCTGCTGCGCGTGTTCCTCCGGCCGGACCACGAGATACGCCGGGTGCTGGTCGAGGACGTGCTGGCGGACACGATGGGCATCGGCGCCGACGCTGTGAGCGTGCGCGTCGTGGACGGGGTCGTCACCCTGGCCGGCCAGCTGCCCAAGGACAGTCAGATTCCCGTCGCGCTCAGGCTCGCCGGACAGTTGGACGGCGTGGTCGCGGTCATCGACCGGCTCACGGCCCACTCCGACGGCACCCGCACCCGCACCGCTCCACTGGACCGCGGTACCGAGGACGCACCCCGCTGATCCAGGGTGTGGACCGTTCGGCCCCTGCCCGCCCCACTCGCACCGCGCGAGCATGGGATGAGGCAGGCTCGCCTCCCCCGATCGCAGAGGTGCTGAGTCCTGCGGACGGACCCGGGTCATTCCCTCGCTCCGCCCCCGCACTTAGTGAGGAGCACCTTCATGGAAGTCCTGATCTTCGCGCTGATCGCCCTGGCCATCGTTGCCCTGATAGGGCTGCCGATGGCGCTGAAGATCGTCAAGCAGTACGAGCAAGGCGTGCTGTTCCGCTTCGGCCGGCTCACCGGGACCCGCGCGCCGGGCCTGCGGGTCATCGTGCCGTTCGCGGATGTCCTGCACCGGGTGTCCTTGCGGATCGTCACCATGCCCATCCAGTCCCAGGGCATCATCACCCGGGACAATGTCAGCGTCGACGTCTCCGCGGTCGCCTACTTCCGCGTCGTCGACGCCGTGAAGTCGGTCATCGCGATCGAGAGCGTGGGCCCGGCCATCAACCAGATCGCGCAGACCACGCTGCGCAAGGTCGTCGGCCAGCACACCCTCGACGAAACCCTGTCGGAGACCGACCGCATCAACCTGGACATCCGCGAGATCCTCGACGTCACCACCGCCGAATGGGGAGTCGAGGTCACCCTGGTCGAGCTGAAGGACATCCAGCTGCCCGACAGCATGAAGCGCGCGATGGCCCGCCAGGCCGAGGCCGAACGGGAGAAGAGGGCCAAGATCATCAACGCGGAGGGCGAATCGATGGCCGCCGCCGCACTCGGCGACGCCTCGGACACCATGATGGCCCACCCCCTGGCCCTGCAACTGCGCAACCTGCAGAGCCTCGTGGAGATCGGCGTCGACAAGAACACCACCGTGGTCTTCCCCGCACCGCTCATGAGCACCATCGGCGAACTCGGCGCCTTCCTCGCCCGCGAAACTGCGGCCGCCACCGCCGCACCGGTCCAGGCACCGCCCGTCGCAGAGCTCGCTACGACGATCCCCCGCCCCCCTCAGCCGAACGGAGCCGCACAGGCCGTGTAGTTGGCAGTCGGTACCGCCGTGTGGAGGCAAAACCTCCGCACGGCGGTACCGACTGTCGGCTACACGGACTGCCTACGGGGCATTCGTCGGCTTCCGCCGCCCCGATCCGCCGGGCTCAAACCGACCGGCCCCCGCGATGTGTCGCACCCGGGTCGTCAGGTCTTCTGGACGCGCGAAGGGTTCGAAACGGCCAGGTCGTCGTGGCGCGGCCCGCCCAGCACGACCTTCAGCGCGCCGGTCTCGCCGGCGCGGGAGAACACCTCGTACGCCTCCTCCATCTGCCCCAGCTCGAAACGGTGGGTGATCAGCGACGAGGTAGGCAGCCGTCCCGCCGCCAGCATGCGCAGCAGCATCGGGGTGGAGCTGGTGTCCACGAGGCCGGTGGTGATGGTGACGTCCTTGATCCACAGGTCTTCGAGGTGCAGGGTCGCGGGTTTGCCGTGGACGCCGATGTTCGCGACCCGGCCGCCCGGGCGGACCATGCGGGTGCACATCTCGAAGGTCTCGGGTACGCCGACGGCCTCCATGACGACGTCCGCGCCGAGACCGTCGGTCAGGTCTCCCACGAGCCTTTCCGGTTCCTCGGCGGCGTTCACGACCGCGTCCGCCCCCAGCTCCCGCGCCTTCGCCAGACGGGAGGGCGCGAGGTCGACGGCGATGACGCGGGCCGGTGAGTAGAGCCGGGCCGTGGCGATGGCCGCGAGTCCCACGGGCCCGGCGCCGACCACGACGACGGTGTCCCCGGGCCGCACACTGGCGTTCAGTACTCCCACCTCGTAGGAGGTGGGGAAGATGTCCGCGAGCAGGACGGCGTCGGCGCTGTCGACCGTGCTCGACAGCGGGTACACGGAAAGGTCGGCGAACGGCACGCGGACGTACTCGGCCTGGGTACCGTCGATGGTGTGCCCGAGTACCCAGCCGCCGCCCCCGCGGCACTGTCCGTAGCGGCTCTCCCGGCAGAACCGGCACCGGCCGCACGAGGAGATGCAGGACACCAGCACCCGGTCGCCGGGCCGCACCGAGCGGACATCACCGCCGATCTCCACCACCGTGCCCACGGCCTCGTGCCCGAGTACGCGACCCGGAGTCACCTCCGGCAGGTCCCCCTTGACGATGTGCAGGTCTGTCCCGCAGATGGTCACCGCGTCGACGCGCACGATCACGTCGCCCGGGTCCTTGATGCCCGGATCCGGCACCTCCTGCCACGCGGTGCGCCCCGGCTCCTGGAAGACGAGTGCCTTCATGACGCCACCTCTCCATGTGTATTCCGTTCTCTGCAAAGGTCACCTCATGCTGTAGCCGCCACGCGGGTCCCGGACAGGGCCGGACGGGCCCGCACCAGGGCCTGACAGGCCCGTCCGGCCCTTGCCGTCGACGTGGGAAGGTGGATAGCAGAGTCTCCTCCGCCGGAAGGACTACCGCCGCTCTCCAGGCCAACCCGGAGAAGCTCGCGCCTTCTCATCGAGGACCTCGCCATGACCTCCAGTCCGCGTCTCGTCCGCGACGTGATGACGAGAGTTGTCGTCAGCGTCACGCAGCTGCAGCGGCTGGTGACACGCTGAAGGCCGGCTCGACCTTGGCCAAGGCGGCCCGGCTCATCGCGGAACGGCACATCAAGCGACTGCTGGTCGTCGACCCTGTCGGCACCCTCCAGGGCATCGTCAGCCGCACCGATCTACTCAAGGTGTTCCTCCGACCGGACAGTGAACTGGCTGATGAGGTACGGCGCGAGGTGGTCGGCCGACTGTTCCCGCTCGCACAGCACAGGGTGCGGGTCGATGTCCGCCACGGCGTCGTCACCCTGTCCGGTGGCATCCTCGACGGATCGCTCATTCCGGTGGCAGCACGCCGCGCACGCGCTGTGGAAGGCGTGGTCGACGTCAACTGCGCCCTGACCACGTCGGCCGCGCAGACGGCCGGAGCGTGAACCTCCGTCTCAGCCGAAATACCTGGTCAGATGCGCTTTTGATCTTCGTACCGGAGTACGATGGAGATACCGGGAGTATTTCGCGCACCGGACGCAACTCAGGTGTCATTTCCGGCGATCAATACGCCGGGCCGTCAAACTGCGGGCGGCCCGGGGACAGGTCTTCTCCATGGCCATCACCCTGGAACGTGCCACAGCTGCCACCACGTCACCCGCGCTTCCCGCTGCCGCGCCTCCTCGCCCCGCTCGCCTCGCGCTCACGCCGAAGACCGCCCTCGCTGGGCAACTGGACGGTGCCTGGTGGCCCCGTTCCCGTGATCTCGAAGCCGAACTCCCTGTTCTCGTAGCCGCCTTGGCCGAGCCTTGGGGGCGCATCACCCGCGTCACTGTGAACCCCGACCGCTGGCCGGTCATTCCGCCCAAGGTTCCCGTCGCCGGGCACACCGTGCACGTGGGCTGGTTCACCGAGCAGGACCCCGACAAGCTGATCCTGCTCTCCTACACCGTCGGCCGCTGGGACCTCCTCGTCGTCCCACCCCAGACGGCACCCGCCGCCGCGGCCCGCCTGATGGCAGCGGCCTCCGTCCCCGGCAGCGTCCTCACCGCGGGCGCACTGATCGCCGCCGAAGCCGTCATCGGCCGAAGGCCCGACGTCCGGGACCGGGAAGACGCCTGGGAGGGCGAAGGCGGAGCCTGCATGTCCCCCATCGGGTTCCCCGCTAGGCAACCGGTCGGCCCACTGTCCGCCGGCGCGTGGTGGTGAGCCCGGCATTGGCCTGACCACAAGCGGTGACCAGCATGTACTGGTCACCGCTTGAGCGTTCGGGGGCGGGGAGACCACGTCATCCACGCGCGGAACTTCGCGAAGAGTTCGTCCATGCCGATCACGTAGAGGTTTCGCGATGAAAGCGGGGCGAGGCAGTCGATGCCGATGTTGCCCAGGGCCGGCAGCAGCATGGTGGGCACCGTCAGCCACCGCAGCCGCGCCAACTCCCGCCCGTAGTAACGAAGTGCGACGAACACCGGGCCCGATGCGGGCGCAGCCCCTCCTGACGCGGACGATCCCATCCCCATGGCAACCCTGTGGTGTCGTGTGGCAGACCCGGAACCGCAGTGTCCGCGCACGCGTCCGCGCCGTCCAAGCGTTTTCCGTGTGGGCGACACTGCGTACACGAGAACGACCCCGCCGGTGTGAGACCGACGGGGCCTGGATCCCGTCCGGCCGCTGCTCAGGCGACCGCCCGGGCGGTGGGGTGCGTCAAAGGGCGGGGTGCGTCAGAGGGCGTTCTTCGTCGCGCTGGCGACGACGCATTCCTTGTACTCGCTGCCGTCGCCCTTGCCCGTGTACGCCGTCGTCGCCTCGGCCTGACGGGAGGCGCCCGCCTTGACCGTGAGGCCGGTGACGTTGGCCTGGGCGGGGGTCGCCGTCGAGGTGGCGTTCCCGTGGAACTTCATGGTGATGTTGTAGGTGTAGTCCAGCGAACCGCTGTTGGTGACGGTGACCTTGGCGACCAGGTTCTTGCCCGCGTCGTCCAGCTTGCAGCTGTCGATCTTGATGTCGCGCTCGGCCTTGTTGTTGCTGCTGGTGCCGCCGCTGACGGTGCCACTGCTCGAACTACCGCTGGAGCTGGTGCTGGAACCGTCACTGCCGCTGCTGCTGCCGCCGGTGCTACCGCCGCTCGAGGAGCTGCTGGAGCTCGAACCGGAACTGTGGCCACCGCCGCAGCTGCCGCCGTGGGAGCCACGGGCTCCGGTGAGTGCTACGACCGCGATTCCGAAGACGGCAACCGCACGGACATGGCGAAGCTTCACGTTCAACCCCGTTGGAATATCAGTACCTGTGGAAGCCCGCCTTGACGGGCGCACGTCACCCTAACAGCGTCACGACCCCGCCTAGACCGGGCGCCGCGCCGGTCAGCCGGCGTCGAGGACGAGGTCGGCGCGGTGGCGGCCCGGGGCGATGAGGCGGGCGTTCGCCTCGTCCGAACGGGCCACCCAGGCGCGCGCGTACGCCGGATCCTTGCCGTGGCGTACGTGCCGCTCGACCAGGCGCCGTACGCGCAGTTCCTCGTCCGGGGCGAGATACCAGGCCTCGTCCAGCAGCGGCCGCACCGACGCCCACTCCCCCGCGTCGTGCAGCAGGTAGTTGCCCTCGGTGATCACCAGCGGGACCTCGGGGGCGACGGGGATGCTGCCCGCGATCGGTTCTTCGAGGGAACGGTCGAAGGCGGGGGCGTACACCGTCGCTCCGGTGGCTCCGCGCGGGCGGCGCAGTCGGTCCAGCAGGCAGGCGTATCCGGCCGCGTCGAAGGTCTCCGGGGCTCCCTTGCGGTCGGCCAGCCCCTGCCGGACCAACTCGGCCCCGGCCAGGTGGAACCCGTCCATCGGGACCACCACGGCCTTCCGGGGGCCGAGTGCTGCGGCGAGCCGGGCGGCCAGGGTCGACTTCCCGGCCCCCGGCGGCCCCGCGATGCCGAGGATCCGGCGGTTCCCCCGCCCGGTCGGCCCGGCCAGCGCGGCCGCCCTCAGGACCAGTTCTGTCGTCGTGTGCACCTCCGTATCGTGCCCGACGCCTGCGCCTCAGGACAGGTCAGCTTGCCTAAAGACTTTAGGTAGCTTCATAATTCCTATAGGCGAACAGGGAGGATGGGCATGGTGCGCGTAGGGCTGACCACGGAGCGGCTGACCCGGGCGGGGGCGGAGCTCGCCGACGAGGTCGGCTTCGACCAGGTGACCGTCTCGGCGCTCGCCCGGCACTTCGACGTGAAGGTCGCGAGCCTGTACTCGCACGTCAGGAACTCCCGCGACCTCAAGGCGCGGATCGCCCTGCTCGCCCTGGAGGAACTGGCCGACCGCGTGGCCGCGGCCCTCGCGGGGCGGGCCGGCAAGGACGCCCTGACCGCCTTCGCCAACGCCTACCGCGACTACGCCCGGGAGCACCCCGGGCGCTACGCCGCGGCCCAGTTGACGCTCACCCCCGAAGAAGCGGCCGCCAGTGCCGGCGGCAGGCACGCACAGATGACCCGCGCGATCCTGCGCGGCTACGAACTGACCGAACCGGACCAGACCCACGCCATCCGGCTCCTGGGCAGCGTCTTCCACGGCTACATCAGCCTGGAGAGGGGCGGGAGCTTCAGCCACAGCGCCCCCGACGCGCAGGAATCCTGGTCGCGGGTGCTGGACGCCCTCGACGCCCTGCTGCGGAACTGGCCCGCGCCCGGCGGCGCACCGGGTACGACCACTGCGAACGACAGGCTGGAACCATGAGCACCCCCTTCCACTGGATCACCACACCCCTCACCCCCGCCCTCATACGGGGCGCCCTCGACCTGGAGCACACCGCCCACGGCCTGCTGCCGCACCGGCTGCCCGCCCGGGCCCGCGCGCAGAACACCGACGGCCAGCTGGCCATGGCACAGTCGCAGCCGTCGGGCGTACGCGTGGTCCTGCGCACCCGGGCCACCGTCATCGAGCTCGACGCGCTCCGCACCAAGCGGGCCTACGCGGGTGCGCCGCCCCGCCCCGACGGCGTCTACGACCTCATCGTCGACGGGCAGCCGGCCGGGCAGGCCGGTGTGAGCGGCGGCAACGTGCTCACGGTGGACATGGCCACCGGCTCGGCGCAGAGCCGTCCGGGCCCGGTCGGCACCGCCCGGTTCGCCGGGCTCCCGGACCGCGTCAAGGACGTCGAGATCTGGCTGCCGTACAACGAGACCATCGAGCTGGTCGCCCTGCGCACCGACGCCCCCGTTGAACCCGTGCCGGACCGGGGCCGGGCCCGGTGGCTGCACCACGGCAGCTCGATCAGCCACGGCTCCGACGCCGCGAGCCCCAGTACGACCTGGCCGGCGGTGGCCGGTTTCCTCGGCGGTGTGGAGCTGACCAACCTGGGCCTGGGCGGCAGCGCCCTGCTCGACCCGTTCACCGCCCGCGCGATGCGCGACACGCCCGCCGACCTGATCAGCATCAAGATCGGCATCAACCTCGTCAACACCGACGCGATGCGCCTGCGCGCCTTCGGCCCGGCGGTGCACGGCTTCCTCGACACCGTCCGCGAGGGCCACCCCAGGACGCCGCTCCTGGTGGTCTCGCCGATCCTCTGCCCCATCCACGAGGACACGCCCGGCCCCAGCGCCCCGGACTTCGAGGAGCTGAAGGCGGGCCGGATACGGTTCCGAGCCACCGGCGACCCCGCGGAACGGGCCACCGGGAAGCTCACCTTGGGCGTCATCCGCGACGAACTCGCCCGGCTCGTACGGCAGCGGGCGGCCGACGACCCCCACCTGCACTACCTCGACGGCCGCGCACTGTACGGCGAGGCGGACTCCGCCGAGCTGCCGCTGCCCGACCGGCTCCACCCGGACGCCGCGACGCACCGTCGCATGGGCGAGCGGTTCGCCGCCGTGGCCTTCGCCTCCGGCGGTCCCCTCGCCGCCCGGGCGTGAGCGCCGGCTCAGGCGATGACGCCGGACCCCTGCCTCACCTTTCGCCCTCGCCCCGCTTCTGCGCGTCCCGCGGGCTCACCCACTGACCGCGCGCCGTGCCGGGCCCGGGCTTGGGCCGGTCGAGGCGGCTCGCCTCATCGGTGTCGGCCGCGGCCGTCCGCTCCTCTTCGGGGCGGGTGTCCTTTCCGGGGCGCGTGGTGCGCGGCTCGCCCTTCCGGGTGTCGTGCCCCGCGTCGTGCTCCTCGTGCCCCACGTGCGGGGGGATGCCTCCGGCGCCACCCTGCTCGTCCATGGCTGCCTCCTCGGTCGTCGGTCGAGTCCCCCTTGGCGGCTGCCCGTCCGCCTTCGGCGGAAACCGGAGGGGACCGGCCGGTGTGAGGAGCCCGGGGGGACGTCGCGGGCTACGCTCCAGAAGATGGAACGCGCAGAGGTGCTCAAACGAGTGATCGGCATCCTCACCGAGGCCCAGGACATCCGCCGGGCGACCGAAGCCGGCCGGGACGATGACGAGGACGGTTCCGCGGCGACGGCCGGAGTGGCCACGCAGCTCCTGAACGAAATGCTGCCGTCGATCACCGTGCCGGCCGACGCCACTCCGCAGGAGGTGGCGGCCCTGGTCGCCGAGGCGCTCGGCCCGGCCCTGCACACGATGGTCTCGGGGTTCAGTCTGGCGTTCACCAGTCTGGCGATGGCTCACGATGAGGGCCGGACGGACGTCTCCTCGATCGAGGTCCTCCAGGAGCTGGCGTTGGAGGTCGAGATGGGGACCTACGACGAGGGTCCGTAGGGGTGTGTGTCCGGGGGGTCAGGCCGGAGCCAACGGGACGCGGAGGTGGATGGTCTTCCCGGTGGGCCGGTGGCGGATCTGGACGTCGCGGCCGAGCTGGTTGACCAGTGCCCAGCCCCAGCCCCCACTCCCCCCTTGGAGGTCCGGCGTCCTGCGCCGCGGCTCGGCGCTGCTGTAGTCGGTGACGCCTACGCCGACCCCGTTGGCCTCCAGTTCGAGGTCCAGGGCGCAGCCGTCGGCCGTGTGTCGGATGGAGTTGGTGACGAGTTCGCTGACGAGGAGCAGGGTGGTGTCCCTGGTCTCCGGCGGCACGGAACAGCCGCCGCGCCAGGCTTCGTCGAAGAAGTGACGGGTCAGGTCGCGTGCCGTGGCGGCGGCGCTGGTCCCGTGCAGGTCTCGGTGCTGTCGCACGTGGAGGGTCATCCTCGCTCCCCTGTGCTGCGGCGTCGGCTTTCTGGGCCCGTCCATGCGCCTGCCCTGCCCCCGCGCTCTCATGTCTCCCCGACCCGCGAGCCCGGCCTGACGCACACGGCACCCCGACGGCTCAGCTCGCCGCCGCGGCGGGCTGCTGTGTCCGCAGGGTGTCGATGCCGCAGTGGCGCGCCGCGCTCGCCCGGGCCTGTGCGTCGTGACGGAGCAGCGCGGCCACCGTCGCCCGGTCGGCGCCCGCAGCCGTGACGAACCGCCCGGGGCCGTCGATCAGGGTCAGCAGCCGCGCCGGCTGGCCCTGCCACCGCCAGGCGAGGAAGGCGACGCCCCGCGCGTTCGCCGCGTGCGCGAGGTCGAGGAGGTGGTGCAGGCCGCTGACGTCCATCAACTCCAGGCGGCCCATGTCGCACACGGCCACGTCCACGTCTGCGTCGAGCGCGCTGCGCACCCGGTCGAAGACGGGCCCCGCCTCGCTGTCGAGCTCGCCCCGCGGCGTCAGGTGCACGGTTGCGCCGCGGCGCCTCACCGCGATGTGGAAAACGCTCTCCATGGCGATCACCTGCCATGACAGGTCCAAGTCCGAGCACGGTTCAGTGCCCGATTCGATAATCGGCCCCGGCCCCGCCGCGCCGCAACCTAGTCGCCGTCCTGGTACCTGCGGTAGGCCATGTGACCGCCCAGTGCGCCGCTCGCCGAGACGGCGGTCAGCCCGGCCAGTGACCACAGGCGGCCCTTCAGCCCTTCGCCCCGGAGCCGGGCGATGAGCGAGGCCGTGTAGCAGCCGACCGCGGCCAGGTTCGTCACCGCGTGGATGACGCCGAGCCGGGCCTGTCGCGGCGGCAGGTCCGCCCAGTCCGCCCAGCCGGCGACCGCCGCCGGAGCGGCGCCGGCGAGGCCGACGGCCGTGAGGACCGTGGCCGCCCGCTGTGCTCCGGGGACCGCGTCCACGATCCCGGCCGACAGCCAGCAGCCGATCGGTACCTGTACCAGGACGGGATGGGCGGGATGGCCCAGCGGCTCGCCGCGCAGCAGCTCGCGGACGCCGCCGAGCGGGAGCGCGTGGATGCCGCGCTGCAGCACGCGGATCACCGGGTCCAGGGCAGTCGTCCCCTCGATGGCGGCCACGGCGATGAGCCAGGACTCCGACGCCTTGTCGAGCGCCGATGAGTGCCCCGGATCCGTCGACCCGTCGAAGGTGTCGTAGGTGTCGAATCCGTCGAAGGTGTGAGTGTTCATGTTCCGCGCCTACCCGGCTTCCCGCCGCGGACCCGAGCGGCGCGCCGGTCAGTGCTCGGCTTCGTGCTCGTGCTCGTCGCCGTGGTTCATCTGC
Source organism: Streptomyces sp. NPDC045695 (assembly GCF_056432025.1). Taxonomy (NCBI): domain Bacteria; kingdom Bacillati; phylum Actinomycetota; class Actinomycetes; order Kitasatosporales; family Streptomycetaceae; genus Streptomyces; species Streptomyces sp. NPDC045695. The sequence goes on along the minus strand of NZ_JBWKJU010000006.1, from coordinate 196,642 downwards.
CGTTCCTGCCGCCTCCGGAGTTCCTCCGGACTCTTCCCGGGGACCGGCCTGCTGGCTTCGGGGTGAACCGGGTCGGGCCCCGGGTGCGCGGGTACCTGCTCCTCACGCCCCTCGGCGGGCTCACCAGGGGCTTCGGCACGGACGGTGCTACGGGGACGCCGGTGCTGGTTGCTCATGCCTTGAGCATCGCACGTCCGGCCCGCCACGACCCTGGGGGGCGTCCGCCGCTTGGCGCCGGGGTTTGCGGGTAGCCGCGAGGGCGTGAGCTATGTGACCCGCGGCAAGGAGTACTCGCGCGACAGCCGGTACATCACCACGCGCATCACGGCGGACGGCCGCGACGGCTTCCCCGTCGAGGCGGGCCGCTACCGGCTGGTGGTCAGCCGCGCCTGTCCGTGGGCGAGCCGGGCGGTGATCGTACGCAGGCTCCTGGGGCTGGAGTCGGCGCTCGGCATGGCCGTCGCGGGGCCGGAGCACGACGAGCGCAGCTGGTCCTTCCACCTCGACCCCGGCGGCCGTGATCCCGTACTCGGCATCGAACGCCTGCGCGACGCGTACCTCGCCCGCGACCCCGGCTACGACCGCGGCGTCACGGTGCCCGCGATCGTGGACGTACCGTCGGGCCAGGTGGTGACCAACGACTTCCCGCAGATGACCATCGACCTGTCGCTGGAGTGGAAGGCCCACCACCGGCCCGGGGCGCCCGACCTCTACCCGGCCGCTCTGCGGCCGGAGATCGACGCGGTCAACAGCGTGGTCTACGAGGACGTGAACAACGGTGTCTACCGGGCCGGGTTCGCCGGATCCCAGGAGGCGTACGCCTCGGCCTACGAGCGCCTCTTCGCCCGGCTGGACTGGCTGTCGCACCGGCTGGGGGGATCGCGGTACCTGGTCGGCGACACGATCACCGAGGCCGACGTACGCCTGTTCACCACGCTCGTGCGCTTCGACGCCGTCTACCACAGCCACTTCAAGTGCAACCGCCGCAAGCTGAGCGAGATGCCGGTGCTGTGGGCGTACGCGCGGGACCTGTTCCAGACACCGGGTTTCGGCGACACCGTCGACTTCGACCACATCAAGCGGCACTACTACCTGGTGCACGACGACATCAACCCCACCGGCATCGTGCCACAGGGCCCGGACCTGTCGGGCTGGCTGGAGCCGCACCACCGCGCGGCGTTCGGGGGACGGCCCTTCGGCGACGGCACCCCGCCCGGCCCGGTGGCCCCGGGCGAGGAGGTACCGGCCGGCCACACCGCGTCGGTCTGAGCCGGGGGCGGGGGGCCGCGGGCGGGTCCCCGCGCCACGACCGCCGAACCGTGCAACCGCCGAATGCCCCGTCGTGACGCAGTGGCGTAGGACGAAACGCCTGTAACGCGTCATTCGGGGCCGACGCGGGAAGGCACACGGGTATGCCTGAAATGATCAGCAGCTTCGCCACCCGTGTCGCCCGGCGGCGCCGCGAGCCCGTGGCCGTCCAGGCCCTGCGCTCCACCGCGGCGGCCGTCGTCAGCTATGTGGTCGCACTCCGCCTGAGCAGCGAGCCAAATCCGCTGACCGCGCCACTGACCGCCCTGCTCGTCGTCCAGGTCACCCTCTACTCGACCTTGACCACCAGCATCCGGCGGGTGAACTCGGTGGTCGTCGGTGTCCTGATCGCGATCGGCTTCAGCGTGCTGGTCGGCCTGACCTGGTGGAGCCTGGGCCTGCTCATCCTGGCCTCCCTCGTGGTGGGCCACCTGGTCCGCGTCGACGAGTTCGTCCCCGAGGTCGCGATCAGCGCCATGCTCGTCCTGGGTGTCACCCAGGTCGCGGACACGGCCTGGGACCGGGTCCTGGAGACGCTGATCGGCGCGGCGGTCGGGCTGCTGGTCAACCTGCTCCTGGCGCCGCCCCTCTGGGTCGGCCCCGCCGGGGCCGCGATCACCGACCTCGCCGCCCGGATGAGCCGGTTGCTCGACCACCTCGGCGAGGAACCCCTCGGACCGGCCAAGGTCGAACAGGCCGCGGCCCGGCTCCACGAGGCCCGCCGCCTCGACAACGACGTCGCGCAGGTCGATGCCGCCCTGCGACAGGCCGAGGACAGCCTGCGGCTCAATCCCCGGGTCAAGGAGGGCCTGCTGTTCCGGCTGGTCCTGCGCACGGGCCTGGACACCTTGGAGATCTGCGCGGTGGTGCTCCGCGTGGCCTGCCGTACGCTCACCGACCTGGCCAGGGCCCGGCCCGACGGTCCGCTCTTCGCGGCCGAGACCGCGGACGCGTTGCAGCAGGTGCTGCGTCACACCGCCGTCGCCGTGGAGAGCTTCGCCCAGCTGATCACCGCGCAGGTCAGCGCCAACGCCGAGGATGCGGAGGCCCTCCTGACCGCGGAGCTGGCGGTGGCCCGGACGCACCGCGACCGGCTCGCGCGGCTGCTGCTGGAGGACGCCCGCGAGGATCCGCTGCACTGGCAGCTGCACGGCGCGCTGCTCGCCGAGATCGACCGGGTCCTCGACGAACTGGGCGTGGACAAGCGCTCGCAGCGCCTGCTGGAGGAACTGGACCACCACACCCGCACCCGGCGCGCGGGCCGCCTTGAGGGCCTGCGCGGGCGCCTGCGCCTGCGCGGGCGCGGGCGCGATCGCCGCCGGAACCGGGACCGGGACGACAGCGCGGCGGCGAAGTAGCCTTCGCCCGCGCGATTGGTCCGCGGGAGGCTGGGCAGGCGCTGACGGCAGCGAGGAGGCCGGCCCCGTGCCGGCCGCAGGCTCAGCGAGGACGCGCCGATGAACGCGACGACGATGGCCCGCCGGATCGTGCGCGAGTACGGCGAGACGTACGCGCACGAGGCCGGCATCCGCCTGCGGAACACTCCGGCTCCGCTCTACCAGGTCTTGGTGCTGTGCGTCCTGCTGTCGGCGCCGATCCGTGCGACGACGGCCGTCGCGGCGGCCCGGGAGCTGTTCGCGGCGGGGCTGCGCACCCCGCGCAAGATGGCGGGATCCAGCTGGCAGGACCGGGTGGACGCGCTCGGGCGCGCGCACTACCGCAGGTACGACGAGAGCACGGCCACCGCGCTGGGCGACGGGGCGCACCTGCTGCTCGACCGCTGGCACGGTGACCTCCGGGCGCTACGGGAGGAAGCCGGGGGCGACCGCGCCCGCGTGCGGGAGCTGGTTCAGGAGGTGCCCAGGATCGGCCCCACCGGCGCCGACGTCTTCTGCCGCGAAACCCAGGCGGTCTGGCCGGAGCTGCGCCCCTACGTCGACGCGCGCGTCCGCGAGGCGGCGTCCGGCGTCGGCCTGCCCCGCACGCCGAAGGCCCTCGCCGGGCTCGTCCCGCCGCACGATTTCACCCGGCTCGCGGACGGCCTCGTACGGGTGAGCCTGACCCCGGACGCGGCCGACCGTCTGCGCGCCGCATGAGCCGGCCGCGATCCGCCGACGCGGCCGGAACGGAGGTGGTGGCGATGAGCGTGAGCACCAGGGCCGGGACGGGCGCCGACCCGGCCGCGGCCGACGGCCGGCAGTACGACGCGAGCCCCTACCTGCCGCCGAGGGGCGGCTTGCCGGTCCTGCGGCGGGCGGCCGCCGGCTGCCGGGGCTGCCCGCTGTTCCAGGACGCGACCCAGACGGTCTTCGGCAGGGGGCCCGCGCCCGCGCGGCTGATGCTGGTGGGCGAGCAGCCGGGCGACCAGGAGGACCGGCAGGGCGAGCCGTTCGTGGGCCCGGCCGGGCAGTTGCTGCGCAGGGCCCTGGACGAGGCGGGCCTCGGGGACGAGGAACCGTACGTGACCAACGCGGTCAAACACTTCAAGTTCACGATGGCCCCGCGCGGCAAGCGCCGCATCCACAAGGCGCCGAGCCTGCGCGAGATGACGGCCTGCCGGCCGTGGCTCGCGGCGGAACTGCGGCTGGTCGACCCGGAGGTGCTCGTGGTGCTGGGGGGTACGGCGGGCAAGGCGCTGCTCGGCTCCTCGTTCCGCGTGGGTGAGCGCCGGGGCGTCCTGCTGCCGATGCCCGTGCTGGGCGGCGGGGAGCAGGACGCGGGTCACGGGCAGTTGCTGGCGACGGTGCATCCGTCGGCCGTCCTGCGGGCGGACGACCGGGAGTCCGCCTTCGCGGGTCTGGTGGCGGACCTGTCCGTGGCCGCCACCGCGCTGGAGTGAACGGCGGGGCCCTGCCCGGCGGCCGGGGTGGCCGCAGCGGGAGGAGGCCTCCCCCGGGGGCCTCCCCCGGGGGCCTCCCCCGGGGGCCTCCCCCGGGGGCCTCCCCCGGTTCGACGCGGGCGCACTGCCGTGATCCCAGGAAGTGGCGTACGGGTGAAACCGCGGCGACCCGGAACGCCGACATCGTGCCCCGCCACCCGGGCCGACTCCCCGGTGTCACAGTGGACGCGCTCATCCCAGCCACATGGGGCCGGCCCCCCGCGACCGCGTTCCTCCCGACAGGAGTTCCACCTTGCTCGAACGCAAGCAGCGCAAGAACGGCACCGAGATCACCTTCGTCCTCCCGGCGGAAACGCCTCCCGGTCCGGTCAGCGTGGTCGGCGACTTCAACGACTGGCAGCCGGGGGTCCACGTCCTGACGGCCCGCAAGGACGGCCAGCGCGCCGTCACCGTCGAGCTGCCCGGGCGCAAGACGCACGCCTTTCGCTACCTCGCCGCCGGTGACTACTGGTTCGACGACGAGCACGCCGACGACCACGACGGTGTGAACAGCCGCCTCCACACCTGAAACCGGCCGGACCCCGCGTCCTGGCCACCACCCGTCCGGAGCGGCACACCGCGCCGCCCCGGACGGGCCTGCAACCGCGAGCGGCCCGGCGTGTGGGCGCTCCCGGCGCGGGTAGGCGCCGCGTATGAACGCGCCCCGTCCGTTGGCCGTCGTCACCGGCGCCTCCAGCGGGATCGGCTTCGAGCTGGCCCGGGAGGCAGCCGACCACGGCCACGATCTGGTCGTCGCCGCCGAGGAGCAGGCGATCCACGCCGCGGCCGCCCGTTTGGACGTGCACGCGCAGGAGGTGCGGGCGGTCCGGGCGGACCTCGCCACCCGCGCGGGGGTGGAGACCCTGGTCCGGGAGGTGCGGGCGCTGCGGCGGCCCCCGAGCACCGTGATGCTCAATGCCGGGATCGGCCACGGCGGCGCGTTCCTGGAGACCGACCTCGCCGATCTGACCCGCGTGATCGATCTCAACATCAGCTCGACGGTCCACCTGTCGCGGTGCCTGCTGGAGGACCTGACGGCGCAGGGCGCGGGGCGCCTCCTGATCACCTCCTCGGTCGCGGCGCGGATCCCGGGGCCGTACCACGCGGTGTACAACGCCTCCAAGGCCTTCCTGCGGTCCTTCGGCCTGGCGCTGCGCGATGAGCTGCGCGGCACGGGCGTCACGGTCACCGTGCTGATGCCCGGGCCCACGGACACCCGCTTCTTCGTCCGGGCGGGCTTGCTCAATACCCGGCTCGGCCGGTCCAGGAAGGACGATCCCGCCCTGGTGGCCCGGCAGGCGTACGAGGCCATGGTCGAGGGCCGCGCCCAAGTGGTGGCGGGCTCGCTGCACACCCGCACCCAGGAGCTGGCCGGGCACGCCCTGCCCAGCCGTGCGAAGGCGGCCGTGCACCGTCGGCTGGCCGAACCGGGCGGCAGCAGGAGCCGTCTCTGAGCGCCTAGGTGGTGGTCAGGAACTCCGCGGCGCGCTGCCCCCAGGTACGGATGTCCGCGCGCGTCGCCGACACGTGCAGCTGCGCCCGGGGCAGTGCGCCGGCCAGCGTTCGCGCGGTGGACAGGGGGTGACCGGGGTCGTCCACCCAGGCCAGGATCAACGCCGGCAGGCGCAGGCCCGCGAGCTCGGCGGGCGACGGCAGGTCGGACTGTGCCAGGCCGCGCAGGACGGCCGGCAGCGCGTGCTCGGCGGGCGTCGGCGGGAACTGGGGGACGTCGGCCACCACCGCGGGGGGCGGCTCACGCCGGCCGGCGAGCCAGGCGTCCAGCCCGTCCTGTTCGACCGTGTCGGCGGAGCGCCGGTTGGCCCGGGCGTAGGCCCCCCGCGTCGTCCACGCCGTCGGCGGAATCAGGAGCACCAGCCGGGAGAACCGCTCGGGCGCCCGGAGCGCCGCGTGCAGCAGGGTGCCGCATCCCATCGAGGCCCCCATGCCGTCGACGGGCCGGTCGGCACCCAGATGGGCGAGCAGGGCCAGCAGGTCGTCGGCGAGGGAGGGGTAGGTGTAGTCGGCGGGTGAGGGCCCGCCCGTGGACCCGCCGTGCGCCCGCGCGTCGTAGCGGACCAGTCGTCGCCCCGCGTCCAGGACCGGCCGCCAGTCGAAGAGGCCCATGCGGTCCTCGACGGCCCGGCTGACGAAGCCGCCGTGGGCGTACACGGCCAGCGGCCCCGCACCGGCGTCTTCGAAGACCAGGCGAGCCCCACGATGGACGAGGTGCCCCTCTGTGACGGCGTACCGCCCAGGGAGGTGCACCGGACCGCTCACAGCACGCTCCGTTCGCCGCGGACGTCCCTGCCGAAGCCCGAGCCCAGCGTGTCACGGCGGGATCGGCGCCGCATGCCGCCTGGCACATCGCGCACGGTGGCCGATACTGGACCACGCGGGGCCCCCTGCGCACAGAGATCCCCCGAGGCGGTGGCGAGCGGTGTACCCACCTGTTCCGACCGGCGATGAAGAGCCCCGGCACGTCCGCGCGCCCGGCGATTACGGCACGACGGTGTTCCCGCCCGATCGTGCGGGCGAGGACGCCCGCATCGACCTCGGCGCGCTCGCCTACGACGACCTCTCGATCGCCCGGCTGCGCGAGCTGGGTGCAGGGCCCGGTTGGAGCTGCCTCGACGTGGGAGCGGGCACGGGCAGCGTGGCCCGCCGGCTGCTCGGGGAGCTCGGCGTCACGAGGGTGCTGGCCGTGGACCGCGACGTCCGCTTCCTCGCCGCCCGTCCGCAGCCCGGACTCGACGTCCTGGAGACGGACGTCGGCGCCCCCGGGTTCGCCCCCGGACGGTTCCACCTGGTCCACGCCCGTTTCGTGCTGATGCACCTGCCTGCCCGCCGTGAGCTGATCGCGCGCCTCGGCGAGCTGCTCCTGCCCGGCGGAACGCTGGTGCTCAGCGATGCGATCGACCTGACCACCGACCTCGCGCCCGTGAGCCCGTACACGCGGGCCGTGCAGGCCATGTGGCAGGGCCTGCACGACACCATCGGCACCGACGTCTCCGGCACGCCGCGCTACCCGCAGGTGCTGCGCGGTCTGGGACTGACCTCCGTGGCCGCGGAGATCCACGTTCCGCCCCTCGTCCCCGGCAGCCCCATCAGCCGTTTCTGGGCGCAGACGTGGAACCGCGCCCGGGAGTCGATGACCGCGACCGGGCTCGTGGACGACGGGGACGTCGACGCGGCGATCCGGTACCTCGACTCTCCCGACTGCGCGGCGCTGTCCCCGGGGATGCTCACGGCCTGGGGCCGTCGGCCCGGTGGATGAGGCCGGACGGCGTCAGCCGGTGCACCCCGGGACGGCGCCGGCCGGAGCGCAGTTGTCGGGCCGGTGGTCGCGGACGACGTCGCCGTTCAGGGTGAGGACGCCGGACGTCTTGAAGATGCCGCCGCCGTCGCCCGCCCGGTTGTGGGCGATGGTGTTCCCCTCCAGGGTGGTGGTGCCCCCTCCCGAGGGACCCCCGGCGTGGTAGAGGCCGCCGCCCTGCGCGGTGCCGCCCCGCGCGGTGACCGTGTTGTGGACGACCTTGTTGCGCCTGGCCGTCAGGGTGCCGCCGTCGGGGTTGTCGAGACCGCCGCCCTGGGCCGTCCCGTTCGGTGCGGCGGCGGCGTTGCCGGTGATCTGGCTGTCCATCAGGTCGAGGACGCCGAAGGGGCCGACGCGTACGCCCCCACCGCGCGCGGTGCCGCCCTTGGCGACCGCCCGGTTGCGGCTGATCTCCACCTTGCTCACGGTCATCAGGGCGTTGTTCGCGATGCCCCCGCCCTGGGCGAAGCCGCGCGGAGCGTCGGAGATGTTGTCGGTGATGGCGCCGCCGGTCACCGTCATCCTGCCGGGCCGCGGAATGCTGTTGGAGACGGCTCCCCGTGCGAAGCCGCCCCGGGCGAAGGACCGGTTCTTGCTGATGACCGTGTCCTTGACGGTGGTCGCGGCGAAGCTGATGATGCCGGCCCCGAAGGCGAAGCTCTTCGTGTTCTCCTTCACCGTCGCGGTGTTCCCCGTCAGCCGGGAGCGCGTCACCGTCAGCGGACCGTCGTTGGCGATGGCGGCGCCCGCGGCTCCGCCGCCGGTTTCGCTGCCGCTGTAGACGACGTGGTTGCCGGTGATCTCGGTCTCGCTCACTTTTCCGGTGCCGGGGTTGTCGATGGCGCCGCCCTGGGCGAAGACCCGCGACCCGGCGGTGTTGCCGGTGAACTTGCTGCGGCTCACCGTCATCCTTCCGGCGTTGGAGATGCCGCCTCCGCAGGCCAGTCCCCGCAGGTCGGGAAAGGCGGGGCAGTCCGTCGCGAAGCCGCCGCTGATCGTCGTGCGGGTGAGCGTGAGGTTGCCCGTCGGGCCGACGAAGAGGATCCGGAACCTCGCCGCCGCGCTCTCGCCCCCGTCCCGCCTGATCGTGGCCCCGCGCCCCTCGATCCTGATCTCACTGGAGATCACCGGCAGCCCGTTGCCGGGGTGCAGCGGGTCGGGCGCCGTCAGTGCGTACGTGCAGGAACGCGCCAGCCGGAGCGTGGCGGGGCCCGGTGAACGGTTCGCGGTGTTGATCGCCGCGACGAGATCCGGGACGGAACAGCGCACGTGCACCGTGGCGGCGTGGGCGGCCGGGGCGGGGACGGCCACGAGTGCGCCCGCCACCAGGCCGATGACGGCCGGGACATGCCGACGAGACATCGAAGGACTCCTCTGTCAGGGGTACGGCCGGCCGGCAGGGGATGCGGCCCACCGTGCCCAGCCGACCACGCGCGAGGGCCGCCGACTCCCGCGCCCGTTCCGTACGCGCGGGCGGACAGCCCGGACGGAGCACCGGGACGCGCGAACGGACGAAGGGGACCGCCGGATAATGGGACCGACCCCGGGTGCCGCCGTGCGCGTGCACGGCCATGGCCCGGCCGACCGGAGAGACGAAGGATCGATGACACTCGAAGAAGGCCAGCGGGTGAAGCTGGCGGCGGACCTCAGACTGGACGGGTCGCTCGCTCCGGCTTGGGACGGCGGGGCGGACAGCGGGACGGACGGCGGGGCGGCGGCCGACGCCGTGCCCGGATCCCCGCCCCTGTCCCTGTCCCTGGCATCGGGCACCGAGGGCACCGTCGAGCGGGTGAACGCGCCGTATCAGCAGCAGAGCCAGGAGGTCCGCGAGTACGTGCGGCTCAAGTCGCTCCTGGACGACTTCGGCCACCAGATGCCCCCGGGCAGCCGCCAGCAGCTCGCGGAGCAGGTCCTCGCGCTGGAGCCCGCTTGGGTCGCGTACCAGGGGCGAAGGCCCCGCGTGACGGTACGCGTGCGTCTCGACAACGGCTTCGTCCTCGACGAGGCACCGGAGGGCATCCTCGCCCCGGCCTGACCTCCGGATCTCGGCTCTCAGCGCAAAGGCCGTTCCGGTGGACCTTCTGACGGGGTGACGACCACACTGAGCGGGAAGCGGGCCCGTCCCGCAGCGGCCGTGCGCCCTGCGGGGCGCTCCTTCGTACCCGAGCCGACTGGAGCGAGCGTGACGTTTCCCCACCACCCTGCCGCCGGGGCCTTCGACGCGGTCCCGCCACTGGACGGAGAACTGTGCCGGGACGAGGCCGCTCTCGACGCGGCGTCCACCGACTTCGGCGGCCTCGTCCACGAGCGGCCCGCGGCGGTCCTCAAGCCCGGGTCGGCCGAGGACGTCGCCACGATGGTCCGCTACTGCCGGGAGCGCGGCCTGCACGTGGCCGGGCGGGGCCAGGGGCACTCCACCCACGGGCAGGCCCAGGTGCCCTCCGGGCTCGTCATCGACCTCAGCACCCTGAACTCCGTCGAGATCCACGACGACACCGCGATCGTCCAGAGCGGCGCACTGTGGAGCGCCCTGGTCCGGGCCACCCTGCCCGTGGGCCTCACCCCGCCCGTCTTCACCGACTACCTGGAGCTGTCCATAGGCGGGACGCTGTCGGCCGGAGGTCTGGGCGGGCAGATCGGCCGCTACGGCACACAGGCCGACAACGTCCTCGAACTCCAGGTCGTCACCGGCGAAGGCGAGCTGACGACCTGTTCACCCACCGTGCGCCCCGACCTGTTCCGGGCCGTCCTCGGCGGTCTGGGACAGTCCGGGCTCATCACCCGCGCCACGATCCCCCTGGTCCGCGCGCCCCGCTCCGTACGGCTCTACACGCTGACCTGCCCGAGCGTCGCGGCGCTCACCGCGCAGCAGGCCGAGCTGATCGGCGAGGGACGCTTCGACTACCTCGTCGGCCAGGTCCAGTCGCCTTCCGGCGAGGGCTGGACCTACGTGATCGAGGCCGCTGCCTACGACGCGACACGCGCCGACGACGCCCGGCTCACGGGCGACCTGGAACACCTCGCGGTCCAGGCCCAGGACCTGCCCTACTTCGAGTTCCTCGACCGGATCGCCCCGCTGGTGGAGACGCTGAAGTCCATCGGCGAGTGGAAGCGGCCCCACCCCTGGTACGACAGCCTGCTCCCCGCCTCCTCGGTCGACGCCGTCGTCACCACGACGCTCGCGAGCCTCAAGGCCCGGGCCCTCGGCGCGAGTGCGGTCATCCTGCTGTACCCCGTCCTCACCGAGAAGTGCACGACCCCGCTTCCGGTCATGCCGGACGAGGAACTCGCCTATCTCTTCTCCCTCCTCAAAACGGCTTCCCCCGGGGCGGACTCCCCCGAGGAGATGGTCGCCGCGAACCGCGCGCAGTACGACGCCACGGTCGACGCCGGTGGCCACTGGTACCCGATCGGGTCGGTGCCCCTCTCCCGAGCCGACTGGGTGCGTCACTTCGGCCGCTTCTGGGACGAGTTCAGGGCCGCCCGGCGCCGTTACGACCCCGACGGCATCCTCACGCCGGGCCAGCACATCTTCTGACGGGCAGAGCCTTCAGGTGTGCAGGCGGCTGTTGGGGCCGTCCCGGTCACCGGCGCTCTCGTCGTTGAACCAGTAGTCCCCGGCGGCCAGGTAGCGGAAGGAGTGGGTGCTCTCACTCGGCAGCTCCACCGTGACGGCGCGCTTGCCGTCCTTGCGGGACCTGAGGGTGTGGACGCCGGGCTGCCAGTCGTTGAAGTCACCCACCACGCTGACCGGACCCGGCGGGGTGTCGGCGGGAAGGATGAAGGTGACCTCGGTCCGGTCCTTGCGCAGGGTGCGTTCCAGCATGGGCGGGCTCCTGACGGTTGCAGCGGATGAGTACGCCCCCATCGTCGGGGGCGCGCCCGCCGACCGCACCCCGAGCCGCTCTACGCGGTGGGCTTCGAGGCGGCCTCTGCGGCGGTCACACAAATGATGCGCGGCATCACGGAGGGTGTCAGCGTGGTGAGGGAGGAAAACCTCCCCACCACCCCAGAGGAGTCGACATGCAGGAGAAGCACCAGGAACCGGGCAAGGGCCGCGAGGAGCAGGAGCGGATGCACCGTCCGGGCCAGGACCCCGCTGCCCCCGCGCGGGGCCGGGAGGGCGCCCGGGGCAAGAGCCCCGAGGAGCTCAGGCAGCGTCGTGAGGAAGAGAAGCGCGGCGAGGGCGGCGGCGACGAGCAGGCGCTCGACGACGAACTCTGACCGGCGCCTAACCCGCCGTTCACACGGCGGCCGGCCCGCAGGGCCGCCGTGTGAAGGGCCCCGGAGCGGGTAGACGCACCGCGCAGCCCGGAGCGTGCCCCGCGCACGCCGCACAATCGTGAGGACCTGCCATGGACGGCCCCGAGCTCTCCGCACAGGAGCGCACCATCCTCAACGGCATCGAGGGCGACCTGCGGGCCGACGCACGGCTCGACCGCAGGCTGCGCACCATGCACCGTGGACTCAGACCGTGGAGCGGGTCCCGCGGCAGCGCCCGCGCCCACCGTTTGGGCCTGTGCACGTCGCTCCTCGCCCTCGTCTGCGCGGTGCTCTTCGTGCGAGCCGCGGCGACGGCCTCACCGGCCGCGCTCTGGCTCTTCGCCGCTCTGTGGGTGCCCACCGCGACCGGCCTGCTGCTGATGGCGTGCCGTCGGGGCCGCAGCGGGCCGAGGTAGGGGTGGCGCCCGCCACCTCAGTGCGTTCTCCAGTGGAACTTCCCACCGCCGACCCAGCGCACCTCGCCCGGGTCGTCCAGGTCGTGGATCGTGATGCCGGATGCGGCCGCGACCAGGATCACGTCCGTCATGGACGTCGCCGTGCTGACGACATCACCGTCGATTTCCACGATGCGAAACGGCGGGTCACCAGGTTGCACTCCGAGCACCGTCACCCGCGCCCCGGAGATGTATGGACTCGCGCTTTCCGTCATGGCGACTCGCCTCCATTTCATGGCCAGGGTGCCACGAACGCAGGACTTTGGCTCCTTGCCATGCGGGGGGTGTTCTGCGTGTTCCCGTAGCGGTGTGGTCCGCGGTGCGCGACCATACGGACGCCGGGCGCGGTCGCAAATGCCCGAAGCGGAAAGCGGACAGCGCCAAGAGCAAACAGCCAGCAGATGGAATTGCCACGACAGGAAGAGGGACGGACGTGTCCGGCAGCGAAAGCGAGAACCCAGTCATTCCCGCCCCGGCCCCCGCGCCGGCGCGCCCCAAGACGAACCGGGACTGGTGGCCCAACCAGCTGGACCTCCAAGTCCTCCACCAGCACTCGCCCCGCTCCAACCCGATGGGTGAGGACTTCAACTACGCGGAAGAGTTCGCGACGCTGGACGTCGACGCGCTGAAGCAGGACGTCTTCGAGGTGATGACCAGGTCGCAGGACTGGTGGCCCGCCGACTACGGGCACTACGGGCCGCTGTTCATCCGGATGAGCTGGCACGCCGCGGGAACGTACCGGATCGCCGACGGGCGCGGCGGTGGCGGCTCCGGCGCTCAGCGTTTCGCTCCTCTCAACAGCTGGCCGGACAATGCGAGCCTCGACAAGGCGCGCCGTTTGCTCTGGCCGGTCAAGCAGAAGTACGGCCGGAAGATCTCATGGGCCGACCTTCTCGTCTTCGCCGGCAACTGCGCCCTGGAGTCGATGGGATTCAAGACGTTCGGGTTCGGATTCGGGCGGCAGGACATCTGGGAGCCCGAGGAAATCTTCTGGGGCCCCGAGGACACATGGCTCGGAGACGAACGCTACAGCGGCGACAGGGAACTCACCGGTCCTTTCGGAGCCGTGCAGATGGGGCTCATTTACGTCAATCCGCAGGGGCCGAACGGAAACCCGGATCCCCTCGCCGCCGCCAGGGACGTTCGCGAGACGTTCGCCCGCATGGCGATGAACGACGAGGAGACCGTCGCGCTCATCGTCGGCGGCCACACCTTCGGCAAGTGCCACGGCGCGGTCGGCCCCGAGTACATCGGGCCGGAACCCGAGGCCTGCCCGGTCGAGCAGCAGGGTCTCGGCTGGATGAACTCGTACGGCAGCGGCAAGGGTCCCGACGCCCTCACCAGTGGGCTGGAGGGTGCCTGGACCTCGCAGCCCGTCAGGTGGGACAACGGGTACCTGGACAACCTGTTCAGGTACGACTGGACGTTGACGACGAGCCCGGCCGGCGCGCACCAGTGGACCCCCACGGACCCCTCGGCCCAGGACACGGTGCCCGACGCGCACGATCCGTCGAAGCGGCACGCTCCGATGATGCTGACCACGGACCTGGCGCTGAAGCTGGATCCGGTCTACGGGCCGATCTCGAAGAGCTACCACGAGAACCCGGACAGGCTCGCGGAGGCGTTCGCCAAGGCGTGGTACAAGCTGTTGCACCGTGACATGGGGCCCCTCGCGCGCTACCTCGGCCCGTGGATCCCGGAGCCGCAGCTGTGGCAGGACCCCGTCCCCGCGGTCGATCACGAGCTGGTCGGGGAGGCGGAGATCGCGGACCTCAAGGCCCGGATCCTGGGCTCGGGGCTGTCCGTATCCCAGCTGGCCGCGACCGCTTGGGCTGCGGCGGCGAGCTTCCGCGGCACCGACAAGCGGGGCGGGGCCAACGGGGCGCGGATCCGGCTCGCGCCGCAGAAGGACTGGGAGGTCAACGCCTCGCCCGAGGTGGCCGAGGTGGTCCAGACGCTCGACCGGATCCGGCAGGACTTCAACGGCTCCCGGAGCGACGGCGTGCGGGTTTCGCTCGCCGATCTGATCGTCCTGGGCGGCTGCGCGGCGGTCGAGCAGGCGGCGCGCAACGCGGGGCACGCCATCACGGTCCCGTTCGCTCCGGGGCGCACGGACGCGTCGCAGGAGCAGACGGACGTGGAGTCGTTCGCCGTACTCGAACCGAGGGCGGACGGTTTCCGCAACTACCTCCGGTCGGGGGAGAAGCTGTCGCCCGAGACGCTCATGCTCGACCGTGCCAACCTGTTGACGCTGACGGCGCCCGAGATGACGGTTCTGACCGGCGGCATGCGGGCCCTGAACACCAATGTCGGGCGGTCCCCGCACGGTGTGTTCACCGACCGGCCGGAGACCCTGACCAATGACTTCTTCGTGAACCTGCTCGACATGGGCACGGAGTGGAAGGCGTCCGCGTCGACTGAGAACGTGTTCGAAGGACGGGATCGGGCCACGGGCCAGGTGAAGTGGACGGCCACCGCCGTGGACCTCGTCTTCGGTTCGGACTCCCAGCTGCGGGCCGTCTCGGAGGTCTACGGGTCCGCGGACGCGGGAGAGAAGTTCGTACGCGATTTCGTGGCGGCGTGGAGCAAGGTGATGGACCTCGACAGGTTCGACCTCGCCTGAGCCCGGCGTCCCCGGTCGGCCCGCCCGCGGCCGACCGGGGACGGGGGTGCTGACGTCGTCGTCACAGGTCCTGGATGCGCCGGAAGGGGCGGTCCGCCTCCAGGGCGAACGCCACCTCCAGCAGGGTGCGTTCACTGCCCGGGCGGCCGGAGAACATGACGCCGATGGGCAGTCCGTCGTCCGTCGCGCTCGCGGCGGGCACCGAGATCGACGGCGTGCCCACGACGTTGTTGACCGGTGTGAACGCCACGTACGCCAGGATCCGCTCGATCAGCGCCGGGTAGGGAACGGCCGGGCTGAGGTGTCCGATCGGCGGTGTCGTGTGGGCGAGCACGGGCGACAGCAGGAGGTCGAGCCCGCGGAACGCCGCCGCGTACGTCTCCTTCGTGCGCTTGAGCCTGCGCAGCACGCCCGCGGTGTGCTGCCAGTTCGTCAGGTACGTCTCGCGCAGCCCGCGGCTGAGGCCGTCCATGCGGCGCCGGTCGAAGTCCGGGCCGAGGGTGCGGCCCGTGAGGCCGAGGAGGAACGACAGCATCCCCCAGTACGCGAGGAAGTCGTCGGTGAAGGAGGGGTCGATGGCCAACTCGACCGGCTCCACGACGTGCCCGAGCCGTTCGAGCGTGGCCACCGTCCCCGTGACGGCCGCCCGGGTGGCGGCGTCACAGCGGACACCGTTCGGGGAGTCCAGCAGGAACCCGATGCGCAACCGCCGCGCCGAGGGGCCTTCGACCAGGCCCAGGGGCGGCAGCTTCGGGTTGCGCCAGTACGCCTCGGCGGCGGCGAGGAACGCGGCGGTGTCGCGGACGGAGCGGCTCACGATGCCGTCGGAGACGATGTCCAGTGGCAGTTGACGGCTCTGGGCGTTCGCCACCACCCGGCCGCGCGTCGGCTTGAGACCGACGAGTCCGCAGCAGGCGGCGGGGATCCGGATCGAGCCGCCCCCGTCGTTGGCGTGCGCGATCGGCACGGCTCCGGCGGCGACGAGCGCCGCGCTGCCCCCGGAGGAGCCACCCGCCGAGTATCCCGTGTGCCACGGGTTGCGCACCGGCTCGCCGCCCTCGTACTCCGTGGTCGGACTGAAGCCGAACTCGGGCAGCCGGGTCTTGCCCAGCACCGTGACGCCGCTGCTCAGGAACTGCCGGGCGAACGGCGCGTGCCGCCGCGCGGCCCTCGGGGTGAAGCTCGCGCTGCCGTGGCCGGTGGGCAGTCCCAGGTAGTCGGTGTTGTCCTTGACGAAGGTCGGCACCCCGGCGAAGACGCCGCTCCCGGCGAAGGCGTCGCCGTTCGCGGTGGGGCGGGCCGGTACGTCGCTGTGCGTCTGGACGGCGTGGAGCCGGGCCTCGACCTCCCGGACCCGCTGCGCCGCGTCCCGGGCGACCTCGGCGGCGCCCACCTCGCCCCGGCGCAGCGCCGCCGCGAGACCGACGGCGTCGTGCTCTCCCAGGGCGTCGTCCCGGAAGGCGTGCACCGGGGCCCGTTCTTCGGAAGTCGTCACCGCTACCTCGTCATCCGGCCGTGTGGAGGGTCCTGGCCCATCATTCCTTACTGTCGGGTAACAGGCGAGGGGCTCGTCACGGTCCGTGGTGCGTCACGGTGCGTCGGGTACGTGGATCTCCAGTACGCAGATGTCGTCACGGTTCCCCGAGCGCAGGGCGGCCAGGGTCTTGGCGAGCGTGCCGCTTCGGCCTTCCTGGACGAGACGCAGTGCCGTCTCGGCGAGGCGGGCGAGGCCGGTCCCTATGTCCTCTCCCGGCTCCTCCACGAGACCGTCCGTATAGAAGAGCAGGTTGTCCCCGGGCAGCAGGTCGGTCACCTCCTGCCGGTACCGGGAGTCGAACGCGGCGCCGAGGAGGCTGCCCTCGGGCTGCGCGAGGAACCTCGCCTCGCCGCCCCGGATCAGCAGCGGCGGCAGGTGGCCCGCCCGCACCCAGGTCAGTCGGTGGTCCCAGGGCTGGTAGCGCCCCATGACCATGGTGGCGGTGGCACTGTAGGTGTCCGAAGCGGTGTGCAGCAGCAGGGTGTTGAGCCGGCCCAGGACCTCGGAGAGGGGCGATCCCGTGATGGTCATGCCCTTCGTGGTGAACCGCAGCTGAGCCATGGTTCCCACGGCCGCCAGACCGTGTCCGGCGACATCGCCGACGACGAACAGCGCGCTCTCGTCCGGGAGTTCGATCGCGGAGTACCAGTCGCCCCCGACGTTGAGCCCGCTGTCGGCGGGGAGGTAGGCCACGTCCACGCGCAGACCGGCCAGCTCCAGCGACTGCTCCGGGATCGGCAGCAGGGTGTCCTGGAGCCGGGCGGCGAGCGCCCGTTCGGCCTTCAGCATGCCGCGCTGGACGAGATTGGCGCGCTCGCTCTCCCGCAGGGCCAGTTCGGCGGCCCGCTGCGCCGTCAGGTCCTGGAAGAAGCCGTGCACCTCCACCGGCCTGCCGTCCGCGTCGCGCTGCGCCTCCGCGACGATGCGCAGGTGCCGCACGCCGTTCGCGCAGGTGATGCGGAAGTACTGGTCGATGGCCTCGCCGTCACGCAGCAGCCGCTGGACGGCCGCCCCCAGCCTCGGCAGGTCGTCCGCCACCAGGTGCTCGGGCAGTTCCTCCAGCCGCATCGGGCCCAGCGCGGGATCGCGGTCGAAGACGGCGTAGACCTGGTCGGACCAGGTGATGGTGTCCGTCACCAGGTTCCAGCCGGCCCAGCCGAGGTTGCCCAGGCGCTGCAGTTCGGCGAGCCTACGGGTCTCGCGCTCGCTGGTGTCGTGGCGGAGCCAGGTCACGACCAGCCGGTCCCCCAGCCTGGACACCCGGACCGAGTACACGGACTGCTGCGGGACTCCGGCGGCCACCTCCTCGTAGGTGAAGGGCTCGCCCTCGTAGACCAGTCCGGTGGCCAGGGTCTCCAGGTACCCGTCCCACAGGGCGGTGCCCGCCACGGTGGGGTAGGTCTCCAGGATCCGCCGGCCGACCAGCTCCTTGCCGCGCCGCCCGGCCACGTCGACGGACTGCGGCGCCGCCGCGTCGATCCGGTAGTCCTCCACCTCGCCCGTGTGCGACCGCAGCGGGGTCAGCAGGGCCGCCGGTCCCGAGAGCGCGTCGAAGATCGCCTGGATGGCGCCGACGTCCTGCTGGAGGGTGTCGGCCCCGCGAGGACCGCGGTCCTCCCTCAGGGGCTCTGCGCACAGCCTGACGGCCCGTCTGAACAGGGTGCGCGTACCGTGGTCGAAAGGACCGGGCCGGGTCCGGAAGAATCCGACGACCATCGTCATCGGCCGGTTGCCGGGTACGAGGATCCAGGCACGCGACGGCCACCGCTCGGGCGGATCGCCGATCAGCAGGTACCGCACCGCGTCCCGCTCCGGGTCTTCGAGCCACACCGCTTCCTGGTCCGCGATGGCCTCCAGGGCGGCGACACCGCTGAGCGGAGGGATGTGGCTCCACTGCTCGGCCATCGCGTCGCCGATGCCGGCGTGACCGACCAGCTCCAGGCTTCCGGCAGCGGCCACGGAATAGATCATCACCGCGTCCACGCCCTCCGAGTCGCCCAGCGCGGCCCGCAGCAGCTCCGCGATGTCGTCCGGGGTACGGCTGCTGGTGCTGGCCAGTCCCTGGGCGAGCCGGGCGAGAGGGGTCCGGTGCCCGGACGTCGTGGCGCCGTCGGAGACGTAGTGGCTCGCGTGGAAGGGCGAGGTGTCGGGCTCCGGATCCGCGGCGGGCGCGGCCGCCACGGCGGCCTGCGGCGGCACGGGGGCCGCGCCGGTCCGGCTCAGGGTGATCCAGCACTCCTCCAGGAGGGTCCGCCGGTGCGGCGCGGCCCTTTCGAGCAGCAGCTGGTAGGCGACGTCCGGCGTCACGCCCTCCTGGGCCATCAGAGCGCCCTTGGCGCGCTCCACGACGGCCGTCACCGAGGCCAGGGCCTCAAGGTCCGCCACCTCGGCACGCAGCCTGGTCACGACCTTGGCCAACGCCAGCACCTCGGGTGTCGCCCCGACACCGG
Source organism: Streptomyces sp. NPDC045695 (assembly GCF_056432025.1). Taxonomy (NCBI): domain Bacteria; kingdom Bacillati; phylum Actinomycetota; class Actinomycetes; order Kitasatosporales; family Streptomycetaceae; genus Streptomyces; species Streptomyces sp. NPDC045695. The sequence continues at coordinate 177,815 of NZ_JBWKJU010000006.1, read as the reverse complement.
CATCGGGAAGCACGTATTCGCCCTCCATAGGTCGAGCATGCCACGCCCCGGGTCCGAGGGACCCGGTCCACGGCAGGCCGGCCCCGCGGTCCGTTCCGCGGTGGCCACGCCCAGTCTCGCCTACCGACGGCGTCTCCCGTACCGCTACCCCCATCGTGGGGGACCTCACCTGGCGCGCGCTGTGACGCGTCACCCCCGAAAGAGGACAACGCGACCCCGCCCCGCTTGCGTACGGGCCGCCAGGTGGGGCAGGCGCACCACGGAACAAATCCACTGCCCCCACGCGACGTGAGGAGAGACATCATGACGACCGCACGCGACATCATGACTCCGGACGCCACCTGTATCGGTGCTCAGGAGACCGTGCTGGAAGCAGCGAAGAAGATGGCCGATCTGGGAGTGGGCGCGCTGCCGATCTGCGGTGAGGACAACAAGCTCAAGGGCATGCTCACCGACCGGGACATCGTGGTGAAGGTCCTCGCCGCGGGGAAGGACCCCGCGCAGACCAAGGCCGGGGAACTGGCACAAGGGGAAGCCGTCACCATCGGAGCCGACGACGACGCACAGGAGATCCTGCGGACCATGACGCAGCACCAGGTGCGCCGTCTGCCGGTCATCGACGGCCACAGCCTCGTGGGCATCGTCGCCCAGGCCGATGTCGCCCGTGCGCTGCCCGACCCGCAGGTCGGCGACCTCCTCGAAGCCCTCTCCTCTTGATCCGCAGGGTCCGGCCGGGCGCCCGCGAGGTGGAGCGGCGGTGCATCAGGCGGGTTCGCCTGGGCAGTCGCCGGTTATGAACCGACTACTGGACAGCGGACGCTCCTACTGGATGCGGACGGCCCCCTTTCCGTCCTTCGCACCCCTCGCGGGCGACGCGGAGGCGGACGCGGCGGTCATCGGCGGCGGCATCGTCGGCCTCAGCACGGCGTGGGAACTCGCCCGCGCCGGGCTGAGGGTCGTCGTGCTGGAAGCGGACCGGCTCGCGGGAGGTGTCACCGGCCACACGACGGGAAAGGTCACCGCGCTGCACACCGCCGCGTACGACACGCTGCGGTCCAAGCACGGAGAGGACGCCGCAGGCCGGTACGCGGCGTCCCAGAGCACCGCGCTGCGGCGCGTCATCGATGTGGCCGGGGAGCTCGGCGTCGACTGCGAGCTGGAGGTGCGCCCGGCCCTCACGTACTGCGAGCAGCCCGAGGGCGTCGAGGCGCTGCGCGCCGAAGCCGAGGCGGCCCGCGCTGCCGGTCTCGGCGCTTCGTTCGTCACCGCGAGCGGGCTGCCCTTCCCCATCGCGGGCGCCGTGCGGGTGGAGGACCAGGCCCAGTTCCATCCGCTCAAGTACCTGCGCGGGCTCGTCGAGGACATCGTCGCGCTCGGCGGCCGGATCCACGAGGGCACCCGGGTCACCGAGCTCGTCGACGGTGACCCGTGCCGGCTCACCACCGCCTCCGGGGCCACCGTGTCCGCCCGGCACGTCGTCGTGGCCACCCACCACCCCGTGTTCGACCACGCCCTGCTGGCCACCCGGCTCACCCAGCACCGCGACCTGGTGATCGCCGGCTCGATGCCCGCTGACCGGGATCCCGAGGGCATGTACATCACCGAGGAGGGCGGCAAGCGGTCCGTCCGCACGGCGCCGCTCGCGGACGGCGAACGGCTCCTGATCGTCACCGGAGAGATGTTCACCCCCGGCTCCGGGGGTGACACCGAGGCCGGCTACGACCGCCTGCAGGCCTGGGCGGAGCAGCACTTCCCCGGCTTCACGCTCACCCACCGGTGGGCGGCACAGGACAACAGCGCCACGGACAAGCTGCCCCTCATCGGCCGGCTCCCCACGGACGGCGAGAACGTCTACGTCGCCACCGGCTTCGCCGGCTGGGGCATGACGGGCGGGGTCCTGGCCGGAACGGTCATCGCCTCCCTCGTCAACGGGGAACCCGAGCCCTGGGGAGGTCTCTACGACCCCGGCCGCCTCGGCCCCGCTCTGCGCTCCGCGCCGGAGTTCCTGAAGGCGCAGTGGGACGTGGGGAAGCGTTTCGTCAAGGACCGCCTGGACACGCTCGGCGAGGGCACCAACGGGCCCGTCGCAAGCCTGCGTCCGGGTGAGGGGACCGTGGTCCGGGCCGGTGGTGGACCGTGCGCCGTGCACCGCGACGATCAGGGCGAACTGCACGCCGTGTCCGCCGTCTGCACGCACCTCGGGTGCCTCGTCGCCTTCAACAACGCCGAACGGACGTGGGAGTGCCCCTGCCACGGCTCGCGCTTCGGCATCGACGGCGAGATCCTGCAAGGGCCGGCCCTGCACCCGCTGGAGCGGCGGGACCCCGGAGAACTCTGATCCGGACGGCGGACGGACCGCCGGCCCGGCTGACCCGCTCTGACCCCCACTGACCCGAAAGGCCCGACCGCCCTCCGCGGTCGGGCCTTCCGTCGGCGCAGGCGCACGCCGCAGGCGGCGCTCACTCCTCGCGCAGCACCCGGACGCTCGTGACCTCCGTGTCGACCGCGTCCGGTACGACCATGCCGGCCTCCACCCCCGTACGCAGGTAGCGCAGGACGTCCGCGGTGAGGCGCTCGCCGGGCACCGCCGCCGGAATGCCCGGCGGGTAGGGGGTGAGCATCTCGGCCGCGATGCGGCCGTCCGCCCTCTCCCAGAGCACCTGCTCCGTGGGGCCGAAGAAGGCGTCGCGGGGCAGCACCGCCTGCTCCAGCCGGAGCTTCGACGGCGGCGGGACGTCCACGGGGCGCGCCGTGCGGAGCTCCCCGGCATGGGCGGCCAGGTCGGTCAGGGCGGCCACCAGGGCCCCGGCCGTGTCGCTGTCGTCGGCGTGGGTGAGCTGTGCGCTGATGCGGCGGTGGTCGGAGACGTGGAGGTTGATCCGGTGGTTGCGCCGTAGCCAGTCGGCGGCCCGGTAACCGCTGACCTGTGTGGCGCTGAGGTCGATGACGAGCTGGAGGGGGTCCATGTCCTGCGCCTTGCCCGGTCCGCAGAAGTCCTCGCGGCCGTGCACCCGCATGCCGTCGATGCGGGCCACGCGGGCGCGGGTCCGCTCGGCGAGGCCGAGCGCGTGGTCGTAAAGGGCCTTGCCGTGTTCGACCATCTGCCGCCGCCAGCCGTCCAGCGCCGCGTACACGAGCACGGAGGGGCTGGTGGTGCCCAGCAGGTCCTCGCGGCTCCTGAGCACGTCGGGGTCGACCAGATCGCCCTGGAGGTGGAAGACGGAGCTCTGCTCCAGGCCGGACCCCATCTTGTGGACCGAGGTGACGCACACGTCGGCCCCGGCGTCCATGGCCCAGGTGGGAAGGCCGGGATGGAAGGGCAGGTGCGCGCCCCAGGCCTCGTCGACGATCAGGGGCCTGTCCCGCCGGTGGCAGACCTCGGCGATGGCGGCGAGGTCCGAGCAGGTGCCGTAGGGGGTGGGCGTGGTCACCAGCGCCCCGCGGGCGTCGGGGTGCTCGGCGAACGCCGCCTCGAAGGCCGCGGCGGACGGCGGGTGGGCGAGGTGGCGTTCGGCGTCCCACTGAGGATCCACCCAGACGGGGCGGATGCCCGAGAGGATCAGGCCCGACACCACGGATTTGTGGGCGTCGCGCCCGACCAGCAGTTTCTCGTGGGGGCCGGCGACGGACAGCATCGCCGACTTGACCGAGAGGGAACTGCCGCAGGTGGAGAAGAACGCGTGCTCGGCTCCGACCGCCTCGGCCATCAGGGCCTGCGCCTCCTCCACGATCCCGTGGGAGGACGTGCGGTCGTCCAGGCCGCTGGTGGCGAGGAGGTCGGACCGGAACACCGCGTCGCCGAGCACGGCCCGCACCCGCCGGTCGGCGCCCCGGCCCTGTTTGTGCCCCGGGGGCGTGAAGGGGGTCTGGCCGCTCTCGTGGTAGGCGGCCAACGCATCGAGTACTGGTGCCTTCGACTGGTCCATGCCGCACCGCTTGCCCCGTGGCGTCCGGCGAAAACGAGCGTCCGCGCCGTGCGCTCCCGTGCGTCCGCCCGGCACAGGTGTGGGACGTCCGAAACCGGGCAGGTGTCAGTCGCAGCCCCGCTTAGCGGGGCTGACCAGTTTCCCGGCCCCGCCTTCCCGGCCCCACGGCCGCCGCCTGCGGGCCGGTGCGCGCCCCGCCGCGAGGAGCGGCGTCGTGCCCAGGGAGAGGGCCGCCGCGGCCAGCGACAGAGCGGCGAGGACGAGGAACAGCCGCGAGTGGCCGAGCACGCCCGCCAGCGCGGCCCCCGCGAAGGGGGCGAGGGCCGCGGCGAGGGACGCGGGCGCGGTGAGGAGCCCGGAGAGGCGTCCGTACTGGGCGACGCCCCAGCGGTCGGTCACGGCGGTGGCCTGGAGCAGCGTCAGGTTGCCGCGTACCGTTCCGGCGGTGATCGCGACCAGGGCCAGGAGCGGGAGCGGGCCCGGGATCAGGGCGAGGGCCGCCGTGCTGACGCCTCCGGCGGCGATCAGGGCCACGGTGCGCGCGGTGGGGCCGGTCCGGCGGGCGAGGGTGGCGTAGAGCAGGCGCCCGAGGGTCTGTCCGACGCCTCCGAGCCCGAGGATCCAGGCCGCTTCGGTGGGGGTGGCTCCGCGCGCGATGAGGAGCGGCACCAGGCCCATGACGACGGCGTACATGGCGAAGCCGGACAGGGTCAGGGCCGCGGCGAGGAGGAGGAAGGGGCGGCTGCGCTCCACCGCCGGCCCCGGGGCGGGGCCCGGTGCGAGGTCGGGCGCCGCGGCGGGCGGCCAGGGCGCCCGCAGGGCCAGTGCGTGGGCGGGGATGGTCACGACGGCGAGGACGCCCGCCAGGACGAGGTAGGTGGCGCGCCAGGTGACGTGTTCGGCGAGGACCGCGGTCAGGGGCGCGAAGACCGTGGAGGCCAGTCCCCCGGCCAGGGTCACGACGGTCAGTGCCCGGACCCGGTCATCGCCCCACCAGCGGGTGAGGGCCGCGAACGCGGGGCGGTAGAACGTCGCGGCCATGGCCACGCCCGCGAGCAGCCACCCCGCGGTGAAGACGGCGAGGTCCGGCGCGCAGGCGATGGTCACGAGCGCCAGCGCCGCCAGGACCGAGCCGGCCGTCATGACGGCGCGCGGCCCGCGCCGGTCCAGGACGCGGCCCAGGGGGATGCCCGCGAGGGCCGAGACGAGCAGGGCTCCGGAGAAGGCCGCGGTGGTGGCGGCCGGGGACCAGCCGGTGTCGGCGGTGATCCGGGGGGCCAGGACGGGGAAGGCGTAGTAGACGATGCCCCAGCTGGTGATCTGGGTGGCGCACAGGGCGGGCAGGGCGGCGCGCGGCCGCGACCGGACCCCCGTTCCGGTCGCGGCCTCGTCGGCCGGGGTGCGGGGCACGGCGGTCAGCAGCCGCCGGAGACGGAGGCGGGGGCTCCGATGGTGAGGGTGGCCGGGGCGGCGCAGCAGCCGCCACCGGTCTCCTCGGCGGCCTGGGGCTGGTCGAAGAGGCCGGCGCCACCGCAGACTCCGGTCTCGGGGAGCGTGAGCTCGACGCGTGCGGCGGCCTCGTGGTCGCCCGCGAGGTGGGCGGCGATGGAGCGGACCTGCTCGTAGCCGGTCATGGCGAGGAAGGTGGGGGCGCGGCCGTAGGACTTCGTGCCGACGAGGTAGAGGTCCTTCTCCGGATGGGAGAGCTCGCCGGCGCCGTGCGGGTAGACGGTGCCGCAGGAGTGCTGGTTGGGGTCGATCAGCGGGGCGAGCTCGACCGGGGCCTGGAGGCGCTCGTCCAGGCCCAGGCGGAGCTCGTCCAGGAAGGTGAGGTCGGGGCGGAAGCCGGTCAGGACGATGACCTCGTCGACGGGGTCCAGGCGGCGGCCGTCCTCGCCGACGAGGACCAGGCGGCCGTCCGCGGTCCTCTCGACGGCGTCGGTGCGGAAGCCGGTGACCGCGTCGGCGTAGCCGCCGTCGACCGCGGCCTTGGCGGCGAGGCCGAGGGCGCCGCGGGCGGGCAGCTGGTCGGCGGCGCCGCCGCCGAAGGTGGAGCCGCTGATGCCGCGCCGCAGGATCCAGGTCGCGTGCGTCCCGGCGCCGTCCTCTGCGTGCGCGGCGAGGTCGGCGAGGTAGGCCAGCGCGGTGAAGGCGGAGGCGCCGGAGCCGATGACGGCGGTGCGCTTGCCCGCGTAGCGGGTGCGGACGGCGGGGTCCTTGAGGTCGGGGACGCGGTAGGTGACGTGGTCGGCCGCGCTCTTCTCGCCCAGTGCGGGCAGGCCGCTGCCGCCGGCCGGGCCGGGGGTGGCCCACGTTCCCGAGGCGTCGATGACGGCGCGGGCGAAGATCCTCTCCTCGCCGCCGGGGCCGGTGAGGTGGACGACGAAGGGCTGGTCCTCGCGGTCGGCGTCGACGATGCGGTCCCGGCCGCTGCGCGAGACGCCGGTGACGGTCGCGTCGTAGCGGACGCGGTCGCCGAGGACGTCGGCCAGGGGCTGGAGGTAGAGCTCGGCCCATTCGCCGCCCGACGGGTAGGTGGAGCCGTCCGGCCTCACCCATCCGGTGGGGGCGAGGAGCTTTTCGGCCTCCGGGTCGACGACCTCGGACCAGGTGGAGAAGAGCCGTACGTGCGACCAGTCGCGCACCGCGGACGCGGCGGCCGGTCCGGCCTCCAGGACCAGCGGTTCGATGTCCCGCTCGATGAGACGGGCAGCCGCGGCGAGGCCGATGGGGCCGGCGCCGATCACGACGACGGGCAGGGTTTCGGTGGATGCGGTCACGGTGGGCTCCCCGGTTGATGGGACGCTGATTGACGTTGATTCGACGTCTGTCGATGTCCTGACGCCTTCAGAGTGGACCTTGCATCGACGTTCGTCAACATAGACATCCATCGAATTTTTGCGGATGATGGGGCCATGACTACGAAGGTGTTGCCGCTGCTGGAGCCACAGGCCGGGGCGGCGTGCTGCCCGCCCCTGTCGGAGCGCCCGCTGACGGCCGAGGAGGCCGAGCGGACCGCCGTCATGTTCAAGGCGCTGGGCGATCCGGTGCGCCTGCGGCTGTTCTCGCTGGTCGCCTCGCACGAGGGCGGCGAGGCGTGCGTGTGCGACATCTCCGACGTGGGCGTCTCCCAGCCGACGGTCTCCCACCACCTGAAGAAGCTGCGCGAGGCCGGGCTGCTGTCCTGCGAACGGCGCGGTACCTGGGTGTACTACCGGGTCGAGCCGTCGGTGCTCGCCGCCATGGGACAACTGCTCACCCGAGCGGCCGCCGCGTGAGCGTCACCGTCGCGCCGCTGGCGCAAGCGCACGCGGATGAGGTCCTGGCGATCTACCAGGCGGGGATCGACGAGGGCCAGGCCACCTTCGAGACCACCGCCCCCACCTGGGAGGTGTTCGACGCGGGCAGGCTGCCGCAGCACCGCTTCGTCGCCCTGGGCGAGGACGGCGAGGTCCTGGGCTGGGTCGCGGCGAGCGCGGTCTCGGACCGGTGCGCGTACGCGGGCGTGGTCGAGCACTCGGTCTACGTCCACCCCGCGGCCCGTGGCCGGGGCGTCGCCTCCGCCCTGCTGACGGCCCTCATCGGCTCGACGGAGGCCGCGGGGATCTGGACGATCCAGTCCGGCGTCTTCCCCGAGAACGGCGCCAGCCTCGCCCTCCACCAGCGGGCCGGCTTCCGGATCATCGGCACCCGCGAGCGCATCGGCCGCCACCACGGCGTGTGGCGCGACGTGGTCCTGCTGGAGCGCCGCAGCCCGCGGATCAGCTGACCCGCGCCACGGCACCGACCTCCCAGAGGTCACCGACTGGTCGTGGCCCTACTGACCGGCGGGCTAGACGGCCAAGGCGCTGTCGTCAAAGTGGCGCCGGTCAGGCCCGCGGTGTCCGGTGCCGTGCATCGCAAGGCGGAGGGGCGCCCGGGTACGGGACGTACTCGGGCGCCCCGACAACGCGGCGAGGTGCGGTGCCGGACACCGCGGGCCAGGCGGGACTTTGACGACAGCGCCTAGGTGCCCGCCCGGCGGCCGTGGTCGCGCGTGAAGGCGTCCAGGACGCGGCGGAGCGGGCCGTCGGTGTGCAGGAACCGCTGGTCCAGGATGTCGGCGAGGTCTTCGAGCGCGGTGCGCAGCACGGCGGCGCCGAGCCGGGCGTCGGGGTGGCGGGCGCCGGCGGCCTGATCGGCGATGTCCAGGGCGTAGTCGATCTGGTGGGCGAGCGAGGTCCGGTCGTCGACGTCGTGGAAGTAGTAGGACTCGGCGTACTGGAGGAAGTCGACGGCGACGACCGAGAACTGCGCGGCCAGGCCGTCGAGCACGGCGGCCCCCGCCGGGGAGTCGACTTGCTCCCGCGAAGGATGCGTACGGCGCAGGTGGGAGAGGCGGAGCGCCAGCGCCCGGCGCCGGGCCAGGGCCGGATAGACGCCGAGGATCCAGGAGACCGTCGCGGTCAGGAGCGCGAAACCGACCAGGGCCTCCAGCGGGGCGAGGACGCGCAGCCACCCTCCGGCCGGGGCGATGTCGCCGAGGCCGAGTGTGGAAGCGTGGACCAGCGAGATGTACACGGCGTCCAGCAGGCTCCCGTGCTCGGCGGGGCGCAGCCCGCCCGCGTAGACGAAGGCGCCGGGCACGTGGGGCCAGTAGATCAGCGCCCAGCCCGCCACCACCGTCACGGCCCACAGCGCGACGACCGACACCATGCCGAGCGGGCCGGCGAGACCGGAAGCCCCGCGCCGGGAGGTGAAGACGGTGGAGACCCGCCAGAGCGCCGTCATGACCAGGCGGCTCAAGCCGCCGTGGCGGGTGGGATGCCACAGCGTGTGGAACACGTCCCGCAGGATGAGCAGGACCAGGGCCGCTCCCGCGGCCGACACCAGCCACTCCATCAGGCACCCTCCTCCGTCACACCTCCCCAGGCTCCCGCACGACTCCTTGCGCGCGCCGCAGCCCGCGCCGTACGGGGCGGCCGTCGGCCGAGCCGGATGCGCGGCGGCCTCGGATACTGGAAGCGGACCGGCACGAGGAGGCTGCCATGACCACACCGTCCCCCACCCGGATCGCCGCCGCACTGCCCGCCGCCTACCGGACCAAGCTGATGAGCACGGCCCGGGAGGTCGACTTCCCCGACGGGGCCCGGCTCTTCAACGAAGGCGGCCACGCGGATCGGTTCTGGATCGTACGGACGGGCGTCGTCGCCCTCGACGTCCACGTACCCGGCAGGAAGGCCGCCGTGATCGAGAGTCTGGGGCCCGGCGAGCTGGTCGGCTGCTCCTGGATGCTGGCGCCGCACCGGTGGCGGCTGGGCGCGGAGGCGACGACACCGGTGCGCACGCACGAGTTCGACGCGGCGGTCGTGCTGGCGCTGATGGAGGCCGATCCCGCTTTCGGCGCCTCGATCGGGCGTTGGGTCGCGCAGGTGCTCGCCCAGCGGCTGCACGCCGCGCGGGTCCGGCTGCTGGACCTGTACGCGCCGTACGGCAGCGGCACCTCCCTCTGAGCGCGCCGCGCAGGGTGCGGCCACCGCCTGATGACGCGGTCAGGACGCGCTTTCGGACGTCCCGGCGTTGCGCGGGAGGAGCTCCACGGGGCAGTGGGAGTGGTGCAGGAGGCTGTGCGTCGCCCGCCCGAGGGTGGGCCCCACGGCGGCGGACGAGCGCCGGCCGCCCATCACCAGCAGGTCCGCGTCGCGAGAGGCCTCGACGAGGACACCGGCCACGGACACGCTCTTCTCCGCGTCCGCCCGCACGCTCAGGGCGGGGAACTCCTCGCGGATCCGGTCGGCCACGGCGTTCAGGCGCCGTGCGTGCTCACCGGCGATCTCCTCCACGTCGTCGAGCATGCTCACGACGCTGCCCACCGACTGCAGGACGTGCCACACGTGCAGCATCCGCAGCGAAGCCCCCCGGACCGCGGCTTCGCGCGCCGCGTGGCGGGCGACCGCGAGGTCGTGCTCATCGCGGACCGCGGCGAGCACGACACCGGTCTCATCCCCGTCTTCTACGCCTCTGACCACGACGACGGGCGTCTGGGCACCCATGACGGTCTTCAGTCCGACGGAGCCGAGCATGAGGGAGTTGAAGCCGCCCAGGCCCCGGTTCCCCACCACGATCGTGCCGCGCCGGCCGGCGCACCGGTGCAGGCTGGGTACGGGCGCTCCGCGGCTGAGCTCCGTGGTGACGCTCAGGTCCGGATGCCGCTGTGCGAGCGCGGCGGCGGTGTCGTCGAGCAGCGCCCGGCCGGCCCGGTGGATGCGCTCGACGGTGGGGGCCGATAGGTAGAGGGCCCGGCCGTCGGTGTCCGCCGCGTAGACGATGTGCAGGGGGCGCTCCCGGCGAACGGCCTCGGCCGCAGCCCACAGCGCCGCCTGACGGGCGGACTGCGAGCCGTCGACTCCGACGATGACGGAACCGAGACCGGATCCGCTGACGGTGCCTTCCATGACGCCTCCTCGGCCAGGACCCTCGCCGGTCGCCTCTCACCCTGACATGCCGGGCCCCGGCTCGCGGGGGGCCACGCGGGACCCGCGTCGGGGCCGAGGGTCCCTGTCTCAGCGCTCCACCAAGCGGCGCCCGGTGACCCGGGCCGGCCTGACCCTCATCCAGTGCGTGCGGGGCCCGCCCGCCCAGGGGAGCGAGCGCGCGAGGGCGTCCAGACGCACGAGTTCCTCCGGGTCGATGACGCCTTCCGCCTCGCCCACGGCCAGGACGCTCCAGCCGAGTCTGGTGACATCGTCGATGTGGTCGACCTCGAAGGCCACCTCCGTCCCGTCGGCCCGGGCGAGCACGGCGTCACCGAGGGTCCGGAAGGCGATGTCCCGGCCCGCCATCACGTAGTTCACGGGGAAGATCGCCGGACCCTGCGGGGTGACGAGGGCGATCCTGCCGATGCCGTGAGTGGACAGCAGGCGCAGGCATTCCTCGTCGCTCAGCGTGATCAGTTGGACGTCGTGCAGGGCCGTGGTTCTGCCGGGCGGGAGCTCGGTCGTCGCGCCGGTCAGTTCCGCGACCGTCGTGCCCAGCGCGTCGGCGAGTCGCAGGAGGGAGCCGATCGCCGGGGACGCGGCGTGCTCCTCCATGTAGGCGATGTACGAGGCGTCCGCCCCACAGCGCTTGCCCACCTGTTCCCGGGTGAGACCCAGCTCCTCGCGCCGGGCGGCGATGCGCCGCCCCAGATCGGTGTGCCCAGTGGGCGGCCGCGACTGCGTCGTGCCCATGATCCTCACGCCCTCTCGGGATGACTGCCGGTGCGCGACGGCGACCGTGCTCTCGACCGGGCTCGTCCCCCGGCTGCCCGCTGCGCTCCCTTCCAGGGTTTCGCGGACCCACGCCACCGCAAGTGGGAGATGCCGGGGAGGCCGGGATGCATGACTTTGCAAGTCCAGCACGCCCCTAGCGGACGGTGGCGGGCGGCGGGGTCCAGCGGCTCTTGGGCGGGATGGTGCCTCTGACTCCGAAATCGCTTGAGCTGTTCGGGGATGGCGTAGTGCATGACGCGGCCGCGGGTGAGGGCGGACAGTTCGAAGAGGCTGGTCAGGTGTCCGAGCCGGTCCAGGGCCCAGCCCGCCAGCGGTGAGCGGTCCTCGATCGTTTCCAGTACGCCCAGCAGGGTGGGGGCGGCCTTGACGACGGTGTCCCAGGTGGTGCGGGGGACCTGGAGCCAGTCGGCGCAGGTGTCGCCGATCAGGTAGCGGATCAGGGCGGAGACGATCGGGTCGAAGAAGGTGCCGGGCACGACCTCCTCGTAGAGGTCGATGAGCTGGCGGGTGAGCTGGGCGCCCTCCTCGCTGGGGCCCATGTGGCGGGTCATGTAGAGGTCGGAGAAGGCGCGGGCCGCGCGCAGGTCCGCGGGGGCATGGTCCTGGTCGACGCCGAGGATGGCGCCGACCACCCTCCAGGCGTAGTAGTAGGACTCGGCCCCTTCGGTGCTCATGTGGATGCCGAGGCGGTGCAGGGCGTCGAGGACCTGGATGGAGAACATCATCTGCCCCCCGATCAGGTCCTCCTGACAGATCGGCGTGCCCAGGGCGGCGGTGTCCCAGCGGCCCTCGCGCTTGAGGTGGTGGCGGATGGAGGCGTGCAGCAGCCGGACCTTCTGGGCGGCGGGGATGAACCGGCTGCCCGCCTCGAACGCGTTGGGCTGCATGAGGTAGACGGTGAACTGGCCGGTCTCGGCCATCCGCTTCGAGGGGTACTTCAGCGAGTGGGTGGCCGACAGCAGCTTGGCCACGTGCGGCAGGACGTAGCAGGCGGGCATCGAGGCGAACGACAGCGCGGTGGCGATGTGCACGTTGTTGTCGATGAAGAACAGCCGGGCCTTCTCCATCTCCCCCCAGTCCACCCACGCCGGCGGCGCACTGGTCTCGTGGAGGTACGCGCGGGCGACCTCCGGCAGGCCCTCGGGGAGGTCCTGCCCGACGGTGGAGAAGTAGCGCATGAGCGTGTTGAACGTGCCCACCTCGCCGCGTTCGAACAAGGTCGCCACGGTCGCGTCGGCGAGTTCGTCCCCTGTGGTGCGCAGGGCGTCCATGGACGCCCGGGTGTAGGTCATCGTGAAACTCCGGTCATCGGATGCTCGGGTGCTCCGGGTGGGGGTGGGGCGGTCAGTGCGTGCGGGTGGCCGAGAGGGTCGCCAGGTCCACCAGGGCGCTGCGTGCTTCGGTGGTCAGGTCGGCGTCGGCCAGGGCGTCGTGTGCTTCCCGCAGCCGAGCGGTGATCATGTCTTCGACGCGGGCGACGGCCCCGGTGCGGTGGGCGATCTCCCGCACCCGTTCCACCTGCCGTTCGCCGAGGTTCGCCTGCCCGAGCAGGTGGTGCAGCTCCGCGTGTTCCGCCGGGGTGGCGGAGGCGAGTGCGTGGGCCATCAGGGCGGTGGGCCTGTTCCCGGCCAGGTCGTCGGCCGGGTCCTTGCCGGTCTGCTCCGGATCGCCGAACAGGCCGAGCAGGTCGTCGCGCAGCTGGAACGCCTCGCCGAGCGGCAGGCCGTAGTCGCTGTACGCCCGGATCAGCCGCGGTGGGGCGCCGGCGAGCAGGCCGCCGATCTGCAAGGGGTGTTCGACCGTGTATTTGGCGGTCTTGTAGCGGATCACCTTCACCGATGCGTCGGGGTCCGGTGCGCAGCCGGTGCGCATGACCTCCAGGCACTCACCGGCCACGAGTTCGCGGGCCAGGAGCGTCCACACGGGCCGGGCCCGGTTCAGGAAGGCGCCGGGCAGGCCCGAGGAGGTGAACAGCTGGCCGGCCATGGACATCAGCAGATCACCCACGAGCATGGCCAGCGCCCGGGCGCCGGCCTTCGGCCGCGCGTGATCGGGGAGGGCCTCGCGCAGGGCGATGTGCCCCGTCGGGCGGCCGTGACGGGTGCGGCTGTGGTCGATCAGGTCGTCGTGGACGACGGCGGCCGCGTGGACCAGCTCGATGGCGCCTGCGGCTCGTACCAACGCCTCGCTGTCCGGCTGGCCGACCCCGCGCCAGCCCCAGTAGCAGAACGCCGCCCTCAGCCGCTTGCCGTGCGCGGTCGCGGCATGGAGTTGGTCTGCGACCGGGGCCAGAGAGGCGTCGATGTCGGCCAGCGCCTGTGCTTCCGCGGAGACGAACTCGTCCAGGACGTGATCGACGCGCTTCTTGAGCGAGGCGCGCTCTTCCCGTTCAGTCACCGACGCGCTCCGCGGGGGTGGGGGCGGTGAGGGTGCGGGCCAGGACCTCCAGGTGGGCGGGCGGCGTGACCGCGTGCCGGTCGAGGAACAGCCGGCCGCGCGCCTTGGTCTCCTCCTGGCCGTCGACGAGGAGGTCCTCGAGATCGGCGCGGCGCAGCAGGCCGCTCAGTCCGCCCACCGCGCTGCTCAGGCCGCTGACCGCGAGATCGGCGAGACCGGCCACCAGGGCCACCGCGTCCTCGGTCAGCCGCGGCTCGCGGCCGTCATGGTGTGCCACAGCATGTCTCCTGCACGGAAGGGCCCGCCCCGGCTCCGGGCCGGTCGGCACGGAGCAGCGCGTCACGGTGTTCGGCGCCACGCCCTTCGAGTCTGGCCGCTTGAGCTGCGCCGAGCAGGCCCGATGCACGGCCCGATGCACCATCGAGTGATCTTTCTGCAAAGGCGGTCCTCGCGCTGAGCAAGCCCTTTAGGGGGCCTCGTCCCCTCACCCGGCAAGGGGCGTCCCCCACCTTGAGTCGGCTCTTGTCAAGTTTTCTGCCGCGCGCTATATAGGTGGTGTGGCCATGTGCATGTGGGACACAAAGGAGAGGAGTGAACGACGATGCTCATGCGAACCGATCCCTTCCGTGAACTGGACCGGCTGACCCAGCAGGTCCTGGGGAGCGCCACCCGGTCGGCGGCCTTGCCCCTGGACGCCTTCCGCGAGGGCGACTCCTTCGTCGTCGAGCTGGACCTGCCCGGTGTCGACCCCGAGTCCATCGACCTGGACGTCGACCAGAACGTCCTCAACGTCAAGGCGGAGCGGCGGACCACCGCCTCCGGCGACGACAGCGACGTGCTGATCGCGGAGCGCCCCTCCGGCACCTTCAGCCGCCAGCTGTTCCTCGGCGAGACGCTGGACACCGACCGCATCGAGGCCTCCTACGAGGCCGGCGTGCTGCGGCTGACCCTTCCGGTCGCCGAGCAGGCGAAGCCCCGGAAGATCGAGATCAGGGCCGGAGAAGGCTCGCACAAGGAGATCGACGCCTGACGGACGGGCGGTGGGAACGCGGAGGACGGGCGGCCTCCGCCGGGGCCGCCCTCCCCTCGCTCCCCCGCCGTCCACGTCGGCCGGTGGAGAAAGGCCGGTCGAGAAAGCGAGGTCCGCCGTGATGCCCGAAACGCCGCCTCTCGCGGCCGAGACCAGGCAGCGCGCCGACGGGTACCTCAAGGTCGCCGTGTCGGGGGAGCTCGACATCCTGAGCGCGCCGCGGCTGCGCGTGATCCTCGACGAGGCGTTGTCGGACGGTGCCCGAGTGGTGGAGCTCGACTTCAGCGCGGTCGAGTTCTGCGACTGCTACGGACTCGGTGTGCTGCTGGAGGCCCGCCGTCGTGCGGGAGAACGGGGCACGGTCCTGCGCGTCGTGAGCGTCACCTCGCCCCTGGTGCGGCGGCTCCTGCGCGGGACCGGTACGGCTGGCCTGCTCGGCCGTCCGGCGCAGTGAACAGTAGAAGTGATGAAGGTTCTTGATCCGAGAGGAGCGCATGATGGCACGCGCAGTCGGGATCGACCTGGGCACGACCAACTCCGTCGTCGCCGTCCTTGAGGGCGGCGAGCCCACGGTCATCACCAACACCGAGGGAAACAGGACCACCCCTTCCGTCGTGGCCTTCGGCAAGGGCGGAGAGGTCCTCGTCGGAGAGATCGCCAAGCGGCAGGCGGTCACGAACGTCGACCGGACCGCGCGGTCCGTCAAGCGCCATGTCGGCGAGACGAACTGGCGCTTCCCGGAGTCCGGCGACATCGACGGCAAGCGGTACACGGCTCAGGAGATCTCCGCGCGCGTCCTGCAGAAGCTGAAGCGCGACGCCGAGGCCTACCTCGGGGAGGACGTCACGGACGCCGTGATCACCGTTCCGGCGTACTTCAACGACGCGCAGCGCACCGCCACGAAGGAGGCCGGTGAGATCGCGGGCCTGAAAGTCCTGCGCATCATCAACGAGCCGACGTCCGCGGCGCTCGCGTACGGCCTGGACAAGGAGAACGACCAGACGATCCTCGTCTTCGACCTCGGTGGCGGCACCTTCGACGTGTCGCTCCTGGAGATCGGCGAGGGGCTGGTGGAGGTCAAGTCCACCAACGGTGACACCCACCTCGGTGGCGACGACTGGGACCAGAAGATCGTCGATCACCTCGTGAAGCAGTTCCGGAACGCCTACGGGATCGACCTGTCCCAGGACAAGATGGCACTCCAGCGTCTGCGGGAGGCCGCCGAGAAGGCGAAGATCGAGCTGTCCTCCTCCACGGAGACGACGATCAACCTGCCCTACGTGTCCGCGTCCGCCGAGGGCCCACTGCACCTGGACGAGAAGCTCACCCGCAGCCAGTTCGAGCAGCTGACCGCCGACCTGCTGGAGCGCTGCAAGGCGCCGTTCCACAACGCGGTCAAGGACGCGAAGATCAAGGTCTCGGACATCGACCACGTCATCCTCGTCGGCGGCTCGACCCGCATGCCCGCGGTGACCGAGCTGGTCAGGGAGCTGACCGGCAAGGATCCCCACAAGGGCGTCAACCCGGACGAGGTCGTCGCCATCGGCGCGACGCTGCAGGCCGGTGTGCTCAAGGGTGAGGTCAAGGACGTCCTGCTCCTCGACGTGACCCCGCTGTCCCTGGGCATCGAGACCAAGGGCGGCATCATGACCAAGCTCATCGAGCGCAACACCACGATCCCGACCAAGCGCTCGGAGATCTTCACGACGGCCGAGGACAACCAGCCGTCCGTGCAGATCCAGGTCTACCAGGGCGAGCGCGAGATCGCGGCCTACAACAAGAAGCTCGGCATGTTCGAGCTGACGGGCCTGCCGCCGGCCCCGCGCGGCGTCCCGCAGATCGAGGTGTCCTTCGACATCGACGCCAACGGCATCATGCACGTCACGGCCAAGGACCTCGGCACGGGCAAGGAGCAGAAGATGACCGTCACCGGCGGCTCCTCGCTCCCCCGCCAGGACATCGACCGCATGGTCCGCGAGGCCGAGCAGCACGCCGAGGAGGACCGTCGCCGCAAGGAGGAGGCCGAGACCCGCAACAGCGCCGAACAGCTCGTCTACCAGACGGAGAGGCTGCTGCGGGACAACGAGTCCAAGATCCCGGCCGATCTGAAGACCGAGACCGAGACGGCGATCGGGGACCTGAAGGAGAAGCTGAAGGGGCAGGACACGGCCGCCATCCGCACGGCGACGGAGCACGCCGGTGCCGTCGCCCAGAGGATCGGCACCGCCCTCTACCAAACCGCCCAGGGAGCCGCCGCGGGCGGTGACGGTCAGGCATCCGGTGCCGGAGCGTCCGACCCCGGATCGTCCGGTGGTGCGGATGAAGATGTCGTCGACGCGGAGATCGTCGACGAGGACAGCCCGAAGGGAGAGGCGCGATGAGCCTGCCGAAGGCTTCCGACGGAACGCGAAAGCAGCAGCCCCCGGTCGTGATCAGGGACAAGCGGCGCATCGACCCCGTCACCCTGCAGCTGAGGGCAGCCGACAGCGGTGGTCCCGAGCAGACGCAGACCGGCGCCGCCGGACCAGGCTCCCCCGGCGGCGCCCCCGCCGCCGGGAGCACCGCTCCGCAGAGCGAGCTGGCGGAACGCACCGCCGATCTGCAGCGCCTGAAGGCGGAATACGACAACTACCGCAAGCGGGTTCAGCGCGACCGTCTCGCGGTGCGGGAGATCGCGGTCGCCAACGTCCTGGCCGGGCTGCTGCCCGTCCTGGACGCGATCGACCGCGCCCGTGAACACGGCGACCTCGACCCCGGCCTGCGCGCGGTCGCCGACGCGCTGGAAACCCAGCTCGCCACGCTCGGCCTCCAGGAAGTCGGGGCCCCGGGAGAACCCTTCGACCCCACCCATCACGAAGCGATCTCCTACCAGCGGTCCGACGAGGTCGACCGGCCCACCTGCACCACCGTGCTGCGCCGCGGCTACCGGGTCGGTGAGCACCTCCTGCGCCCGGCCCAGGTGACGGTGAGCGAGCCGCCCGACCGGGAGGAAGCACAAACCAGTGCTGTGACCTGAGGTACGCGTACCGGCCTGGCGTGCGCCGGGCCGGTAGAGGTGATGATCAGCCGGGCGTCGGCGCGGAGGGCCGCTGAGCGGGCATGCCGAGCTGTTCCGGCTGGATGTGCTCGGTGGCGCCGAGCAGGGGTGCGCCCTGCCGTTCGGGCCGGTGACCAGCGGTGTCGGCGACCCTCTCGCGCGGGGTGTCCGCCGCTCCGGGTGCTGCGGGAATCACCCGGCGGGCCAGGAGCCGGCCCACCCAGTGCCGACCGCACGCCGGGCACGGTGAGGCGCCGGCAGGCGTGTACGGGGAGGGCACGGGAAGGCCGTCGCGCGAGAAGTACTCCCACGTTCCGCCCTCTTCGTCGCGGTACTGCTGGACGTCGTAGTCGATGCTCCACTGGTGCCAGCACCGGCCGCACGTGAATTCCGCCCGTTCCAATGCCATCTCGGTAATCATGTCCGTCGCCTCCCTTCGGCTGCGACCTTCTCCTCACAGTCGAATACCCATCCAGGGTCACCTTGACAACATTGCGGACCGGCTTTATCACGGGTGGGAGAGGAGAGGTGCCGGTCATGGTGGAGGTGAGGGAAATGGGCGGCTCGCGACCGCCACGCGACCATTACACCGTCCTCGGACTCCCCGCGGAGGCGTCCCCGCAGCAGATCACCAGCGCCTACCGCGCGCTGATCCGCGCCCTGCACCCGGACACCCGCCCGGGCGGGCCGGTGGCCGAGGGCGAACTGGCCGAAGTCATCGAGGCCTACCGGACCCTGCACGATCCGCTGCGGCGGACCGCCTACGACGCCGAACGCGATCGGGAGCGGCAGGCCGCCGCCGGCCACCGGGTGCGGATCCCCGTCCGCGTGCGGTCCGCGCCGGGGACTACGGCGAGGCCGTTTCGGCCGTCCGCGGAAGGGACCCGGGAGAGGACCCGTCCGACGGTTCGGCCGGCCGCCTCACATCCGTACGAGGACCCCTTCGACTCCTTCGACCGCCTCATGGCATGGCTGCTTTTCCGTATTTAACGTCATCAACGTCATCGCGATAATCACTGCATGAATTCCCGTCACGGTAATTCGGCAGTAATGCCATTTCGCCGCGACGGCTGGCGGAGGTGGTCAGGCGGGGGTACGGAAGGAGCCCGGTCTGCGGCTGCGGCCCGCCACCGCACCGGAGGGCACGTACGCGCCGTTGGCCTCGTGCGTGCCTTGCTCGCGTCCTGCCCGTGCGCGGCAGTTCAGCAGACCGCGCAGTGCGGCGGCCGCTGCCTGACGTTCTCGGGCCCTGCCTTCGGGCAAGCCGCTGAGGTGCTGGACCACGTCGAGCAGGCGCCGGGGCTGGGGCTGCCAGTCGTAGACGGCCAGGGCCACACCGCGGGCCTCCAGGTGCCCGGCCAGGGTGAGAAGGCAGTGCAGGCCGCTGAGGTCCATGAACGGTACGCCCGCCATGGTGCAGTTCACGGCCGTGGTGTCCGCGTCGGCCAGCTGTTCGGCCTGGCCGAAGGCCGGGCAGCTCTCCAGGTCCAGTTCTCCGGAGGGAGCAAGGCACAGAGTCGTCCCGTAGCGCCTGACCGCGATGCGGAAAGCCGGGTTCATGGCGTCTCACCTCGCCATCCGGGTCCGCCCCGTCCGTCCACGGGGTGTCCCGACGACACGTCTCTCGACACGATTTTGGGCCCGGCCGGGGCTGTCGGGCAAGCGGCCGCCGGGCGAACGGTCCGGGCCGCGGTGATCGTCCGCGGCGCGGCAGAGCCCCCGTCAGCGGCAGGTCACGGACTTCTCGGCGGCCCCGAGGTCCTGGGCCCGCTGGGCGCGCTCGCCGATCAGGCGGCGGAAGCCGGCCAGAGCGTAGCGCTCGCCGGCCAGGGAGCCGGGCCCGGTGAGGCCGGCGATCTCGGCCAGGAGCTGCTGGGGCTGGTCCTGCCATCCCACGACGAGGACGCGCAGGCCCAGGCATTCCCCGCGCCGGTGCAGGTCGAGGAGGTGGAGGAGACCCGCCGGGTCCATGGACGTCGCCCGGTGCAGATCGATCATGAGGACCCGTGCTTCGGCCGGGAGGTGGTCCAGCGCCCGCTGGAGCACCGGGGCCGCTCCCTCGTCGAGGGCCCCGGCCAGTCCGACCAGGAGCGTGTGACCGCGGGCTTCGGCGTCCATGCTGATCAATGCGTTCTCCTCACGACAGCGGTGGGCGTACGAGCCCCCCCGTTTGGCCGTCATCCTGGCCAACCGGGCCGCCATTCGCCTTGAGGCTCGCCCATACGGCACGGTCGTCATGGCGCCAGGACGGTGTGGGGGTCGAGGGTGCGGCGTACGAGCTGGTCCACCACGTCGGTGGGGCGAAGGTGGTGGCGGCGGGAGTAGGCGTAGAGGTGGTCGGCGCCTTCGGGCGGGGTGATGTCGGCCGTGGCGGCGAGCATCCCGCTGGCGGTGTCGAAGACCGCTTTCCCGGCCAGGGCCGTCTGCGTGCGCAGGGTGATGTCCTCGGGTGCCGCTCCCAGGTCAGGACCGCGGTGGTGGCGACGTCGGCCAGGGCCCGCAGAAGGGCGTTGTCGGCGTCCGTGAGGGCGGTCGGCCGGTGGGCCAGCAGGTTGAGCGCGCCGATGACGTGCCCGCGGTGCTGCAGGGGGAGGGCGTGGGCGCTCTGGTAGCCGGCCGCCCGGGCGAGCGGCGTGAAGACGGGCCAGCGCTCCTCGTGCGACGCCAGCTCCGGGGCGTGCACCGCGTCGCCGGTGGTGAAGGCGTCGATGCAGGGGCCCTGCTTGGTCTCGGCCTGCCAGATTTCGGTGAGTTCGGCGGCGTGCTCCGTCGTGATCGCGGACCGCAGGCCGCCGCGTGAGTTGACGAGCATGACGCCGGCTGCGTCGACGGACGTCAGCGCGACACTGTGCCGGACGAGGTGTCCGAGGAGGACAAGGGGGTCGACATCGTCGCCGAGGGTGTCGCTGAGCGCGACGAACGCCTCGGTGAGCTGCTGCTCTCGGGTGGTGGTCATGCCGGTGTCACCGTTTCCCTGCTCCAGCCGTCCATGGGGGGGCGGGCCTAGTCATGGAACCTGATTCTCCCGGCGATCACGTCGAAAGCCGCCTCCGTCACGGACTGTCCGTGGGAGAAGGCGTGAGCCCTCAGGCGGGCCAGTGCATCCTGGGGATCGACCCCGAGATACACCATGATCATTCCAGTGGCCTGGTGAACCTCCTCATGATCGGTTTCGGCCGCGTGCAGCCACGACCCGTCCAGATCGGTCCCGGCTCCGGGATCCTGTGCCTGGAGCGCCAGCAGGGCGGTGGTGATCGCGTCGGCCGCGGGGAAGGCGAGGGACCGGTCCCGCTCGGTGAGCGGACCGGGCCGGTCGCGGTAGAGGTCGAGGGTGCCGATCGCCAGGCCGCTGCTGCCGAGCGGCAGGCTGAACACGGCCTGCACGCCGAGCTCGACGGCCTGCTGGGCGAACAGCGGCCATCGGCCGGCGTCCGGTCCCCGCGTGAGGTCGGCGGCGAACACGGGCGCGGCCTGTTCCAGCACGGTGCGGCACGGGCCCTCGCCGAGCGTGTACTGGGCCTCCGCCAGCCGGCTGGCCACGCCGTCGCTGGACCACCACAGGCTGCGGACGTCCGCGTCCCCGTGCAGGGAGACCGAGGCCCCGCTGACGTCCATGAGATCGACGCAGGCCCTCGCCAGAGCGGCCGGCGCTCCTTCGGCGGCCGATCCGTCGAGGCCTCCCAGGAAGAGTTCGCTCAGGCGCCCGTACTCGCGGCCGCCCCCCGGGAACGATCCCTTCTCGGGTCCTTCGCCGTCCTGGGGATGGACCGGATCCACGGTGCCTCACCTCCAGCCACAGCCCGCTCCTTCCATCCTCCTCCACGGAGACAGCCGAACGCACCCTTCGGGGGGACCGCTGAATGCCTCGACGCGAGCGGGTGTCGCACCGGCGCGGGGTGTGCCGGTCGCGACGATCCAGGGCATGACTCCGGTGGGCGCCCGTGCTGTGGCCCCCTCCTCCTCCTGCTGCCTGGACCGACCGAAGGGACCTCCATGGCCACACCCTCCGACCCGTTCCCCCTCGCCGTGGCCGCCGGACAGGACGGCGGGTGTCCGCCGGCAGCGCCGACGACCGCGTGGGCGGTGGGGACGTTGATGGCCGCCACACCGTGCTCGGCCCGTGACGCGAGGGGGATCCTGGCCGCGGCCGCCGACCTGGCCCGGACCACCGTGCACAGCCTGGCGGCCGCGATGACGGCCGCCTCCCACGGCACGCCCCTGCCCGCCCCGGTCGAGCGGGCCCTGCGCCACGCGGTCGAAGCGGCCCGCAGGGCCGCGCCCGTGGGGCACACCCGCGGAACCGCCCTCGTGCCCAGTCGGGCACGGACCGAAGAGGTCCTGAACCGGCTGCGGGCCTGCCGGGCACGCCTGGCCGCTGCCCCCGACGACCCGGCGGCCCTGCGGGCCATGGACGACGTCACCTACACGCTGTGCGTGCTCATGGGCCGTCCCACCACGCACGAGGCCGTGCGCGCGGCGGAGGACCTCCTCTCCGGTCCTGCCGGACCGTCCGGACCGGACGCATGAACGGGGGCCCACCCAGGTGCCGTCGTCCGGGAGCGGCGTTCCTCAGGAATCCCGCAGTTCGTCGTCAGCGCGCCCGCCGGCACCCAGCAGGCCAGTGGCCCCGAAGGGCGCGGCACGTTCGAGGCGGGGTAGTTCGGTGCGGGCGACCCGGGTGACGAGGGCCGGCAGGGCGGCACGCACGGGCTGGACGGCCCGCAGCCAGGCGGGTACGTACACCGTCGGCCTCCGGCGCTCCGCCGCGGTCGCCAGTCGGTCCGCGACCTGCTCGGCCGGATACACCTTGCGCGCGGGTGGCGGCATGTGGGCGCGCAGTTCCCGCAGGACGGCGTGACGGTCGGCGTCCCGGATCATGTCGGTGTCCGTCCAGTTGATGTAGGCGATCGCGACGGCGACACCGTGGGGCGCCAGTTCGGCGCGCAGTGCCTGGGCCAGGGACTCGACGCCGGCCTTGGATGCGCAGTAGGCGCTCATCAGCGGGGACGCACCCATGGATGCCAGGGAGGCGACCTGGAGGTAGTAGCCGCGCGTGTCGAAGAGATCGGGCAGGAAGGAGCGCACGGTCGTGGCACTGCCGATGAGGTTGACCTCGATCACGCGGCGCCAGGTCCGCGGGTCGGAATCGGCGAACGGTCCGCCTTCGGCGATGCCCGCGTTGCCCACCACCACGGACGCGGGCCCGAGGCGGGTGCGGACCTTGCGGGCAGTGGCCGCCATGGCCGCGTCATCGGTCACGTCGACGCTCCAGCAGGCGGTGTCGTGGCGCAGTGTCCCGGCCACCCGCTCCAGGCTCGCCTCCTCCAATCCCAGCAGGGCCAGCCGGGCGCCCCGGTCATCGAAGGCCCGCGCCAGTGCGGCTCCCAGTCCCCGCGCGGCGCCGGTCACCACCACGGTGCGACCCCTCAGGGGCCGGTCGCGTGTCCGCATGCTCACTGTGCCTCCAGCTCACTGTGCCTGCCCCGTCCGCTCACCCCCGTCCCGCGCCGGGATCAGGCCTCGGCCGGAAACCTGTCCCAGGCCCGGTGCTCGGCCAGGGCCGCGGCGACGCTCTCCACGACCGCCGCGCCGTCCTCTCCGAGTGCGATGCCCGGACCGTCCGCATCGAGGCCGGCGGCGTCGAGCAGCCGCTCCGCGCCGTTCCAGCCGCCGATGGCCTTGCCGTGCCGGTACGCCTCGGTGAGGAGCAGCAGTACGCGCGGGTCGGGCGCTTCGGGGGGCCTGGCCGTACCGGCCTTGGCGTCGCGGGCACCGTACGCGTCCGCGCCCGCCAGGGGCACGCCGGCGAACAGGAGGGCGTCGAACTCGACGGAGCGGGCGGTGGCGAAGGTGCGCCGAACGGTGATCGGGTCGCCGCCGGAATGGAGGGTGCCGCCGGTCGGGGCGACGACGAGGGGCACCATGCCTGCGTCCAGGACGGCCTGCCGGGCGGCCCGCACGCCGTCCAGGTCGGCCGCGGCGTCGACGACGATGCCGATCACACGGCCGTCGGTCGGCCAGGTCCGTCCCAGCTGTGAGAGGGCCGGGCTGGGGTCCACCGCGGCGTGCGGGACGGTGGCGTCCGGGGCCGGCAGGCCGAGGCCCGCGGCGACCCCTTCGCAAAGCTGCGGATCGATGTTCGCGAGGACGGTCAGCATCCGTTCCCTGATGGCCTGTTCGTAGCACTTGCTCAGTTCGAAGGTGTAGGCGGCGATGATGTGTTCGCGTTCAGGCGGGGTCATGCTGAGCCAGAAGAGCCGCGGCTGGGAGAAGTGGTCCGAGAAGGATGCGGGCGCCTCGCGGACCTTGCTGGCCGCGGGGACCTTCACGGGTGTCTCGACGAAGGCGCTGGTGTCGCCTCCGGCGAGGAAGGGACAGCCACCGTCGAGGCTGTTGGGCCGGTAAGGGGCGACGCCGGTGTGGACGGCGGTCTGGTGCATGCCGTCGCGGAGCATGTCGTTGACGGGGGCCTGCGGCCGGTTGATCGGGATCTGGCCGAAGTTGGGCCCGCCGAGCCGGCTGATCTGGGTGTCGAGGTAGGAGAAGAGCCGGCCGGCGAGCAGCGGGTCGTCGGTGACGTCGATGCCGGGGACGAGGTGACCGGGGTGGAAGGCGACCTGTTCCGTCTCGGCGAAGAAGTTCTTCGTGTTGGCGTTCAGGGTCATGAGCCCGACGGGCTGGACCGGCGCGCGCTCCTCCGGGACGATCTTCGTCGGGTCGAGGAGGTCGATCCCCTCGAACGTCTGCTCCGCGGTGTCGGGGAAGACCTGGATGCCCAGTTCCCACTGGGGGAACGCACCGGATTCGATGGCGTCGAACAGGTCCCGGCGGTGGAAGTCGGGATCCATACCGTTGATGAGCTGGGCTTCCTCCCAGACCAGCGAGTGCACGCCCAGTTTCGGCTTCCAGTGGAACTTCACCAGAGCGGTGTCACCCGCCGTGTTGACCAGGCGGAAGGTGTGGACGCCGAAGCCCTCCATCATGCGGTACGACCGCGGGATCCCCCGGTCGGACATGTTCCAAAGGGTGTGGTGGGTGGCCTCGGTGTGCAGGGACACGAAGTCCCAGAACGTGTCGTGCGCGCTCTGCGCCTGCGGGATCTCCCGGTCCGGATGGGGCTTGCCGGCGTGGATGATGTCGGGGAACTTGATCGCGTCCTGGATGAAGAACACCGGGATGTTGTTGCCGACCAGGTCGAAGGTGCCCTCGTCGGTGTAGAACTTCGTCGCGAAGCCCCGCGTGTCGCGCACGGTGTCGGCCGAACCGCGCGATCCGAGGACGGTGGAGAACCGCACGAACACCGGAGTCTCCACGTCCTTCGCCAGGAAGGCGGCACGCGTCACTTCCGAGGCCGTGCCGTAGCCCTGGAAGACGCCGTGCGCGGCGGCGCCGCGCGCGTGGACCACACGCTCCGGGATCCGCTCGTGGTCGAAGTGCGTGATCTTCTCGCGCAGATGGTGGTCCTGGAGCAGGACCGGCCCCCGCGCGCCGGCCTTCAGCGAGTGATCGGTGTCGTGGAGCCGGGCCCCCTGGGCGGTGGTGAGGTACGCGCCGCTCTGGGCCGTGCGCGCCTGCTCCACCCCGGTGGCCTGCCCGGTGGGGCTCACGGTCTCCGGCCCTTCCTGGTCCGGCTTCGCCGGGAAGGGCTCCGCGGGCTGCGCCGGCTCGGCCACGGGCGGGGACACCGGTCCCGGCTTGCCCGGTACGCCGTCCCCGTCCGGCTCCGGGGCGGCAGGGGTGTGCTTCGTGGTCATCGTTTCTCCCAACTGGTCAGGTGCTCAGGTGCTCAGGCGGTCACGGCTTGAAGAGGACCTTGACGGCGCCGTCCCGCTTCTTCTGGAACATCTCGTAGGCGTCCGGCGCCTCCTCGAGGGGCAAACGGTGCGTGGCGAAGTCGTCGACGCCGAGGGGATCGTCGTCGACGAGCAGGGGGAGGATGTCGTCGACCCAGCGCCGGACGTTGGCCTGGCCCATGCGCAGGGTGAGCTGCTTGTCGAACATCGTCAGCAGCGGCAGCGGATCGACCGCGCCTCCGTAGACCCCGGACACCGACAGGGTGCCGCCGCGGCGAACGAGGTCGATGGCGGTGTGGAGCGCGGACAGCCGGTCGATGCCCGCCCGCTTCATCAAGGGCGCGGCCAGGGCGTCGGGCAGGCGGGTGGTCATGCCCTGCGCGGCGGCGGCCATGCGGCTGCCGTGGGCCTCCATGCCCACGGCGTCGATGACGGCGTCGGGGCCGCGCCCGCCCGTGAGGGCTCGTACGGCGTCCACCAGGTCGTCGCCGCCGTCCTGGACGTCCAGGGTGTGGACGCCGCGGCTGCGGGCCCGCTCCAGGCGTTCGGGAACGAGGTCGATGCCGATGACCGTACCGGCGCCGCGGTGAGCGGCGATGCGGCAGCTCATGTCCCCGATGGGCCCCAGGCCGAGGACGGCGACGCTGCCGCCCGGCGGAACGGACGCGTACTCGACGGCCTGCCATGCCGTGGGCAGGACGTCGGACAGGTAGACGAAACGCTCGTCGGACGGTCCGACCGGCACCTGGATGGGCAGGGAGTTGCCGAACGGGACGCGCAGGTACTCGGCCTGCCCGCCCGGGACCTGCCCGTAGAGCTTCGTGTAGCCGAAGAGGGAGGCTCCGGTGCCGTGCTCGTGGACCTGTGTCGTCTCGCACTGGGACTGCAGGCCCCGGTCGCACATGAAGCACGAGCCGCACGAGATGTTGAAGGGGACCACCACCCGGTCGCCGGCCTTCAGCGAGGTGACGTCGGGGCCCACCTCCACGACGGTGCCCATGGGCTCGTGGCCCAGGATGTCGCCGGGGTCGAGAAACGCTCCGAGCACCTCGTAGAGGTGCAGGTCCGAGCCGCACAGGCCCGTCGTGGTGACTTTGACGATCACGTCGTCGGGGTCGTGGATCGTGGGATCGGGCACGGTGTCGACGCGTACGTCCCGCTTGCCGTGCCAGGTGAGTGCCCTCATGAACGCCTCCTTGGGGACGGGGCTGCCGCTCGGCCCTGTCGGTGCCCAGCGGGGGCCCGCTGTGGCCGTGCTCCTCACCCTGCGCGTGCCCCCTGCCGTGCCGGCGAACCGGGCGGCCCCCCCAACCTGTATGTGCCGGTTACGGGGACGTTCCGCGTCCGTGCGCGGGCCCGCGCAGGGCGGGCTCAGAGGCCAGCTCTCCGAGGAAACAGGCCAGCGTGCGGACGCCGAGGCGCAGTGCTTCGATCTCCACCCGTTCCTCGGCTGCGTGCCAGCGGTCCCCGGGCAGTCCCGTCCCGAAGAAGAGCACGGGCGCGTCGCAGGCGCGGGCGAGCTGGGCGGCGGGGGTGGCCCCGCCGTTGCCGATGTACCGGGCGGGGGCTCCGTAGGCATGGCTGACCGCCCGTGTCAGGGCCGCCAGCGCGGGGTGGTCGGAGGGCGTCCGGTACGGGTCGGAGACGGTCGAGGACACCTCCAGGTCGTAGGTGAAACCCGGTCGGCGGTGCTCGTCCAGCCAGGCGCGCAGCTGGTCCGCGACCCGGTCGGCCCGCTGGTCCGGTACGAGCCTGAAGAGCAGGTCCGCACTGGCCCTCGCCGGGATGAGTCCGAGAGCGGGAGCATCGGTGCGCCCGGCCGTGAGGCGGGCGACCTCGGCGGAGGGACGGGTCCACAGCCGCTGGGGCACCGTGAACCCCGTTTCCCCGGCGGCCTCGCACGTACCGGTGTCCTCCAGCCACGCCGTCAGGTCGAAGGGCAGGGAGTCCAGTCCTGCGAGGACGGTTCCGGGGTCGGCCACCGCGTCGTACAAACCGGGCAGGGTGATGCGGCGGGACCCGTCGACGAGGAGGTCCAGCAGCCGGCACAGCTCGAAGGCCGCGTTCGCGGCGGCGCCGGACACCGCACCGCTGTGGAGGTCGCGCCGGGCTCCGCGGACGGTGAGGGTGGCGGTGACCGACCCGCGGACCACCACGCAGACGGTCGGCTCGTCCAGGGACCAGAGCATGGAGTCGGAGACCATGACCACGTCCGCTTCGAGGTCGGCGGCGTGCTCCGACAGCAGATCGGCCATGTGCACGGAGCCGATCTCCTCCTCCCCCTCGATCAGGTACTTCACCGTCACCGGCGGCGCCGAGCGCGGGCCCGCGCGCGCACGCAGGGCCCACAGGTGGCACATGATCTGCCCCTTGGCATCGGACGCGCCCCGCCCGTAGAGACGCCCGTCGCGCCGGAGCGGTGCGAAGGGCGCGGTGACGTGCCATTCGGAGGGCTCGACCGCATGGACGTCGTGGTGGCTGTAGACCAGCAGGACCGGGGCGTCCGGATCGGCGGCCGGCCAGCAGCCGTAGACGGCCGGCAGGCCGGGCGTCTCCCACACCTCCGCACGGGGGAACCCGGTCCGGCTCATGGTCCGCGCCAGCCATCGGGCGGATCGCCGTACGTCATCGGCCCGGCGGGCGTCGGACGACACGGAGGCGACGCCCACCCAGTGAGCCAGGTCGGCCAGGTCGTTCGCGCCGACCCGGCCGGCCTGCCCGGCCATCCCCACGGGTTCCACGGCGGTCCGGAGCCGTTCAGACGTTCAGCATGATGGCGTAGGCGAGGAAGAAGAGGGCGCAGACCAGGGCCAGCAGGCAGATCACCAGGAGGGGACCCTTCCCCCAGCCGCGCGTCAGGGGACGGTACGGACCCGCGCCGGAGCCGGTGCTCGACTCACCGGGTGGGGTCTCGCCCGGCGGTACGCCGCCGACCTGCGGGCGCGACGTGTTCCCCGGGCCTGATTCCGGAGCGTTCCCGGCGCCCGGTTCCGGAACGTTCCCCGCACCTGGTTCTGGGACGTGTGCGGACATGTCTGCCTCCTCTCCACGAAGGCCGGGGCCGCCCTGTCGGCAGGTCGACCGGGCCTGACCGGCGCCTACCCACCGCCTGGCGGGCCACTCCTCACGGCCCGTCGGACCGAAGGGGCCGGTTCGTGTTCACGGCGGACGGATGCGGGCAGATGCGGGGACGCGCACCATGACCTTGACGTCCCCCGTACCACGTCCCATGTCCCCTGTCCCACCCCCTGATCCGCCCGACAAGGGCACACGACGGAGCACGACGGAGATCCCATGCCTCAGGAAGCGCCCCGAGTCCCCGACCCGGTGACACGCCACCCCAGCCCTCCCTTTCCCGAGCGGAAGCAGGACCATCCCGGCTCCACGGAGCTGATGGCGCCGCGACCCGACCACGGGGAGGACTCCTACCAGGGTCACGACGTCCTGCTCGACCGGGCGGCGGTCGTGACCGGCGGCGATTCCGGAATCGGCAGGGCGGTCTGCCTGGCGTTCGCGCGCGAAGGCGCGGACGTCGTCTTCACCCACCTCCCCGAGGAGGCGGACGAGGCAGCCGAGACCACGCGCCTGATCCGCGCCGCGGGCCGCACGGCGGTCCCGGTCGAGTGCGACATCCGTGACGAGGAGCAGTGCGCGGCCCTGATCGACCGGGCCGTGGACGCCTTCGGCCGCGTCGACCTCCTCGTCAACAACGCCGCCTACCAGATGTCCCAGCCCGACGGCATCGAGGCGATCACCACGGAGCAGTTCGACCGGGTGATGAAGACCAACCTGTACGGGATGTTCTGGCTCACCCGCAAGGCGCTGGCGCACATGCCGCGCGGCGGGGCGATCATCAACACCACCTCCGTACAGGGCTACCAGCCGAGTCCGCACCTCCTCGACTACGCGATGACGAAGTCGGCGATCATCTCCTTCACCCACGGGTTGGCGCAGATGCTCGCCGAGCGCGGCATCCGGGTCAACGGGGTCGCCCCCGGCCCGGTGTGGACGCCGCTGATCCCGGCCACGATGCCCGAGGTGCAGCGGTTCGGCGAACAGTCACCCTTGGGGCGCCCGGCCCAGCCCTCCGAAATGGCGCCCGCGTACGTCTTCTTGGCCTCCCCCCAGGCGAGTTACATCACCGGGGAGATCGTCAACGCCACCGGCGGCACGCCCCTGCCGTGACCTGGTCCGCCGGCTCAGGGGGGCCCAACCCCCGTGCGCGGAGGGTGCCCGGTTCGGACCGTGTGAGATGCGGTGCGAGCGGGGTAGGCGCACGATGACCGTGACACCAACCACCGATGAAAGGTCCTGTCATGCCCCGAGGATCCAGCCCCAAGCGCGAGCGTCAGTACGAACACGTCAAGGAGTCGGGTGAGAAGCGCGGTATGTCGGAGGACCGCGCGAAGGAAATGGCCTCCCGCACGGTGAACAAGGAACGTGCGCGTTCCGGGGAGAGCAAGACGGCGAGCAGCAGCTCCACCCAGGGCAAGTCCGCCTCGCAGCGCGGCGGCGAGAAGTCCCGTGGCGGCGGCGGTTCGTCCGAACGCACCAAGGACGAGCTGTACCAGGAGGCGAAGAAGCGCGGCATCGAAGGCCGCTCCACGATGACCAAGGACCAGCTCAAGAGCGCACTCGGCCACTGACCGCGCAGGCACCCGTCGGCACCCGTCTGGCCGGGCCGTTCCAGGCCACCAGTGCGGGCATGGCCGTTGCGCCGCACCCCTACCGTTCCGGTGACACGAGGAGTCCCCCGTGGCCGTGCGTCATCAGCTCATCCGGCGTCCTCCTCGCAGTGTGTGGGCGGTGCTCGCCGACCCGGCCCTGTACGGGGAGTGGGTGGTGGGCCCGTCCGAGTCCACGCCGCTCGACCACAGTTGGCCCGCACCGGGTTCCCGGCTGCGGTACACGGTCCGGCTCGGCCCGTGGTCCCTCCAGGGCACGACGACCGTACGCCACCAGGAACCCGGCCGGGAGCTGGAGTTGGAGGCGGCGTTCAAGGCACTCGGCACGGCGCGGATCTTCCTCCAGCTCAGGCCGTGGGGCGAGGAGACCCTCGTCGTCTGCGACGAGCATCCGCTGCGCGGCCTGGGAGGGACGCTGCACAACCCCCTGAGCGAAGCGGCCATCCAGCTCAGGCACCGGGGCATGCTGGCCCGCCTGGCCAGGCTCGTGGAACAGCGGCACGACGAGGTGGTCCGTGCCTGACGCGGTGGTGATCGGCGCCGGGCCCAACGGCCTGGTGGCCGCGAACGTACTGCTCGACGCCGGGTGGAGCGTGGAGGTCCTGGAGGCGCAGGACGAGCCCGGAGGAGCGGTACGCAGTGACCGCGGGGTGCACCCGGACTACGTCTCGGACGTCTTCAGCGCCTTCTACCCCCTGGCCGCCGCCTCCCCCGTCCTGGCCAGGCTCGACCTCGCCGCCGAGGGCCTGCGCTGGGCTCACGCCCCCGCCGTGCTGGCCCATCCGCTGCCGGACGGCCGGTGCGCGGTGCTGGAGCGGCGGGTGGAGGACACCTGCGCCGGCCTGGCCGGCTTCGCGCCCGCCGACGCCGAGGCCTGGCAGGCCCTGTACCGGACGTGGAGCCGGGTGGGGCCCGACCTCGTACAGGCCCTGTTCACGCCGTTCCCCCCGGTGCGCTCCGGGCTCCGGCTGGCGGCGAAGCTCCGCGCCGGCGGCGGGCTGCGGCTGGCCCGCAAGCTGGCCCTGCCGGTGCGCCGCCTGGGTGAGGAGGAGTTCGCAGGGGAGGGCGGCCGCCTCCTGCTGGCCGGCAACGCCCTGCACGCCGACCTGGCACCGGAAGCGGCCGGCAGCGGTGGCTTCGGCTGGCTGATGTCGATGCTCGGGCAGAGCCACGGTTTCCCGGTGCCCGTCGGCGGAGCGGGCGCGCTGACCGATGCGCTCGTGAGCCGCCTGCGGCGTCGCGGGGGCGTCCTGCGCTGCGGGGAGCGCGTCACCTCCGTCGACGTACGCGGGGGCACGGCCGTCGGGGTCGAGACCGCGGGCGGGGAGACGGTCGGCGCGCGCCGCGCGGTACTGGCCGACACGTCGGCGCAGTCCCTGTACCGCGACCTCGTCGGCGAGGCACACCTGCCGCCACGGCTCCTGCGCGACCTGGAGCGCTTCCAGTGGGACTTCGCGACCTTCAAGGTCGACTGGGCTCTGACGGGGCCGGTGCCGTGGACGGCGCCGGGGGCGGTCGGGGCGGGTACGGTCCACCTCGCCGACGGCGTCGACGGCCTGACCAGGTTCGCCGCACAGATCGCCACGGGACACGTGCCGGACGAGCCGTTCGTCCTGTTCGGCCAGATGACCACCGCGGACCCCAGCCGCTCCCCCGCCGGGACGGAGTCGGCTTGGGCCTACACCCACCTTCCCCAGCGCGTCACCGCCGACGCCGGCCCCGACCGCCTCACCGGCCGGTGGGACAACCGCGAGGAGGAGGCCATGGCCGACCGCGTCGAAGCCCAGGTGGAACGCTTCGCGCCCGGCTTCCGCGCCCTGATCCGGGCCCGCCGGATCCTGTCCCCCACCACCCTCCAGGCCATGGACGAGAACCTCCACAACGGGGCCATCAACAACGGCACCGCCGCCCTGCACCAGCAGACGGTCTTTCGCCCCACTCCCGGCACGGGCCGGCCCGAGACCCCCGTCAAGAACCTGTACCTGGCTTCTGCCGCCGCCCATCCCGGCGGAGGAGTCCACGGCGCGCCCGGTGCGAACGCCGCCCGCGCCGCCCTGCGTCCCCACGGCCTGCACTCCTTCCTCCACGGCGCCCAACGCGTCTGACGAGCACGGCGGGTGCCGGGCGCACGGCCGCGTACGGCCGCGTGCGTCCCGTTGCGCCCCCGCACGGCCCCGCACGAGTGACCTCCCGGTGTCACGTGCGTGCCCAGGGCCCCGGCCGGGTACGCGCGCTCCATGCCTCCCTCCATGAAGTCCGCCCCGTGGCCCGACAGCACGCTCGGGCTCCTCGCCCACGGCTACGCATGGCTGCCCAACCGGATGCGCCACGCCGCCGACGGCGTCGTCCGGACCCGTCTGATGGGCCGGCCCACCGTCGCCCTGCGCGGCCCCGACGCGGTCGCCTTCTTCTACGACGAGAAGCACGTCGTACGCACCTGCGCCCTGCCCGACCCCGTCCTGGACACCCTCTTCGGCCAGGGCGCCGTCCACACGCTCGACGGAGAGGTGCACCGGGTACGCAAGGCGATGTTCCTCGCCCTCCTCAAGGACGGCGACGGCGTCGCATCGCTGGGCGGGCACGTCCGTCGGCGGTGGCGCGAAGCGGTGGCCGCGCGGCACCAGGACCACGTGGTGGTCTTCGACACGGCCGCCACGGTCCTGGGCCTCGCGGTCCGCGACTGGGCGGGTGTGCCGCTCTCCGACGCGGCCACCGCGGAGCTGGCACGCGACTGCACGTCCATGGTCGACGGATTCGCCTCCCCCGGCCCCCGCCACCTGCGCGCCCGCCGGGCCCGCCGCCGCCAGGAGGACGCCCTCGCCGCTCTGATCACCGAGGTGCGCCAGACCTCGCAGGGGGACACCGCGCGGTCGGCACTGGAGGCGGTGGCCTGGTATCGCGACCTGGGCGGAACCCTGCTGGACCCCCGGACCGCCGCGGTCGAGCTGCTGAACGTCATCCGGCCCACGGTCGCCATCGCCTGGTTCGCCGCGTTCGCCGCTCACGCACTCCACCGGTGGCCCGGGCACCGCGACCTGCTGCGCGCCGACACCGCGGGCGCCTATGCCGAGGCGTTCGCCCATGAGGTGCGCAGGTTCTACCCCTTCGCCCCCTTCGTGGCGGGCCTCGCGGCGCGGGACCTGACCTGGCAGGGGGAGGACATCGGCAAGGACAGCATGGTCCTGCTCGACCTGTACGGACAGAACCACGATCCCGCCCTGTGGGAGCACCCGTACCGGTTCGATCCGCAGCGTTTCACCAGCACGGACGGGCTGCGGAACCCACTGGACTACCTCGTGCCCCAGGGCGGCGGGGACCCGGCCGACGGCCACCGCTGCCCGGGAGAGGACATCACCGTCACAGCGCTGGCGGTCATCGCGACGGAACTGGCGCGGCTCGACTACGACGTCCCCGACCAGGACCTCCGCATTCCCCTGTCCCGTATGCCCACGCTCCCCCGCACCGGCTTCGAGCTCCGCCTGCTGTGACCGCCGGGGCCGGTACCGGCAGACCGGCTGCCGGGCCGGCCCGGGCTGCTCGCGTCAGGCGGCGCGGGCCCGTGCGGCCCTCTGTGGCCCATTCGGCCCATCCGGCCCGTCCGGCTCATGGGCGGCTCTCGCGGCCGCCCGGCCCCTCGTCCGGCGTCTCCCAGGACTGGGCGCGCCGCTGCGCCACGGGGTTCTGCTCGGCCGCCCGGGCCGGGGCACGGCGTCGCGCGCTGCGGCGGCTGCCGTACCAGAAGGCGCTGATCAGGAGCACGGCCACGGCCACTCCGGCGAGGATGAGCAAGAGCGCCGGCCGGGCTTCGGCCGCGTACATCTCGGTAGCAATCATGACGGGCGCTTACCCGCGATCGGCAGGTCTACCGGACCGGATTGCAGCGGCGGGGACCCGGCGCGCACCAGCACGGCGACTCGACCGTCGGCCGCCGGATGAGCCTAGGCTGGAAGGGACCAGGGCCCCCCTGGCCGGAACACCCCACCCCGTGCTCCGCAGCGTGCGGAGGCAGTGGATTCCCCCTCTCCGGAAGGCAGGCGGACAAGATGGCCAAGCAACCGAAGTCATCCCACCCCCGGCACGGCGAAGGCCCGAGCCCCCACAAGGGAACCGAGCAGCACGGCTGGTCCCCCGACGTCGACGAGACCCGTCAGCAGGACAATCCGAGCGCCCACCGCTCCTTCCACCCCGACCAGTACGCCCCCGAGAAGGGTGCCGGGCGCAAGGTCTCCAAGGAGGAGGCCGGAGATCCGCACGGTGAGCCCACGAAGAGTACGAGCCGTCGCGGCGAGGACCAGAGCAAGACGGGACGCGAGGAGGGCATGCGCGACATGGGCCCCAAGGGCCGCTCGCAACGCCCCAGCGGAACCAAGGACGCGTCCGCCACCACCGGCGTCGACCCGCAGGATCCGCCCGGAAAGCGCAGCGCCGGCTGATTCCCGGGCCCGTTCGCCCCGCCCCGCCCGCCCCGCTCCGTCGCCGCCTTGCTCCAGCCGTGCAGTTACTCGGAGGTCCGGGCAGCGCCCTTCTTCTGTGCGGCGCGACGCTGCGCATCGCTGCTCGGAGTCAGTGCGTCCGCGGCCTCGCCCTCGTGCGTCTCGGGGAGCACCGCTTCCTCCGCCTCCCTGCGGGCCTCCGGGTCGCCGCTTTCGCCGGGAGCCTTCGACGGAGGGGTGGGGACCGGGCGGTGCTGCCTCTTCTCACTCATCACGTGCTCCATTTCATCGGGGTTGACATCGCCATGCTGCGCGTCTGCCCCGTTCCGCACCCGCATCACATCGGGCGACGGTTGCTCAGAAGTCACCGGGCGGCAGCGGAAGGGGCAGCCCGGGCAGGCCGTCGAGGCTCTGCGCGATGTGGTCCTTCTTGGCGAAGTAGGCGCTCAGCGAGGTGTCGTCCTCGCGCGCGAAGCGCTTGCCGTGCAGGTCGCGCTCTTCGTCGTACGACATGAAGGGCACCGCGTACCCACAGGAGTCGCGGACGAGTTCGGCCGTCACCACGATGATCGCGCGCAAGCCGTGCTGCGTCGGGTCGATGTCCGGGAAGTGTGCGAGGAGTCCCTTGAAGCGGGGGTCGTCACGGAAGACGGGCTCACCCCGGCCGTGCACCCGGACGATGTTGGGCGGCCCTTGGAAGGCGCACCACATCATCGTGATGCGGCCGTTCTCCCGCAGGTGCGCGACGGTCTCGGCCGTGCTGCCCGCGAAGTCGAGGTAGGCGACCGTCGTCTCGTCGAGGACCGCGAAGGAGCCCTTGAGGCCCTTGGGCGAAAGGTTGACCGTGCCGTCGCCGGCCAGCGGAGCGGTCGCGGTGAAGAAGATCGGCTGCTGCTCTATGAAGGTGCGCAGTCGGCCGTCGATGCGTTCGTAAGTCTTTCCCATGTCTAAGGATTATGTAAGGAAACTCTTCGTCTGTCTAACGAACTATGCGTGAGGCCTTGCCGGTTCAGCGAACACCAGGCGGCTCCCGAATGACAGCCGCAGGGCCGGGTAGGCGCCCGACGTGCATCGAGAGGACCACCTGACGCACATGCAGGCGATCAGGTCACTGGACGAGCTGGCGGGTCTCATCGCCCGGCGGACGGGGCTGTACGTGCGCTGGTCCATGGGGCCGGACGTCGACCTGCCCGCACCCGCGAGCCGCGACGAGCTCACGGGGACGCCCCTGCCGGGGCTGTCCGCCAATCCCCTCGACGTCGAGCCGTGGTGGGGCGACCGGCCGCTACGGGTCTGGGCCGCGCGCCGCCTCTACGACTACGCCCACCTGCCCCGCGTGAAGGACCGCCGCGTGCGTCCCTGGCTGCTCCACGGCACGGAGAACGGGCGGGGCCCCGACAACGAGCCGCTCGTCACCGACGTCCGTCCCATCGGGTGGATCGACCCGGCGGTGATCGAGGAAGCCACCCGGGAGATCCGACGCCAGCGCGGACGCTGGGGCCCCTTGGACCGCAGCCCGCGGGACGGGAGCACGGCATAGCCCACGAGGCCGCGTGGGGTGCGAGCGACCGGATCGGCCGGTGGTTAGCCCCTGTTGGTCAGGGTAGGCGCCGGAGCGGTAGGAGAAGAACCGGCGCCGAAGGGCTCGGCGCACGGCCCGTGGCGAGCAGAGGGAGCAGGCATGTCCAGTCCACAGCAGCCCGAGGCCCGGCGCAGCGGCAAGGGCGGGGCCACACCGCAGGACAGCAGGGAACTTCAGGCCGACGAGGCAGGCAAGGCGGGCGCCCGCGAGGGTCGCCCCCACGGAACGGACCGAGGACACAAGGGTGGCGGCAAGGGCGGCGGGACACCCCCCGAGCAGCAGCCCGACCACCCGTGAGCAACGGCATGCGTCAACGGTTCACGCATGGCCCCAACGACGGCGGCCGGCACCCTGGTTGCCGGCCGCCACGCCGTGCTCGCACGAGCGAGCCCGGTCCCCCACCGACGGCCCCAGCCCTGGAGTGCGTCGGCGTCTGCGCGGGTAGACGCCCGGCATGAGTGAGACCGAGCAGCGGAACCCCGGCGGGATCGTGCCGCAGCGCGGCATGCGCGCGGGCTGACGGATGCCTGCCGTGCGACTGCGGACCAGCGACCCGCACGCGCCGGGGTGGCGCCGAGTGCGGCACGGCCGGGGGTTCCGTTACCTGGACACCGACGGCCGGCCCCTGTCCGGGGCGGACCGGGACCGGGTCCGCGCCCTGGTGGTTCCCCCCGCCTGGCGGGAGGTCTGGATCTGCCCCTGGCCCAACGGCCACATCCAGGCCGTGGGTACGGACGCCGCCGGCCGACGCCAGTACCTCTACCATCCGCTCTTCCGCGAACAGCAGGACGCCGCCAAGCACGAGCACGTGCAGCGCGTCGCCCGCTCCCTGCCACGGCTGCGGGAGCACGTGACACGGGATCTCGCCGGACGCGGCCTCACCCGCGCCCGGGTGCTGGCCTGCCTGACCCGGCTCCTCGACCTGGGCTTCCTGCGCATCGGCGGCGAACGCTATGCCCGCGACAACGGCAGTTACGGCCTGACCACCCTGCTGCGGGACCACGTGACCTGCCGGGGCGGCGAGATCCGTCTGCACTTCCCCGCCAAATCCGGCAGGACGGTCACCCGGTCCCTGGTCGACGAGCAGGCCCATGCCGTGGTCCGGGCCCTGCTCCGGCGCAAGGAGCCGGGCCCGCGGCTGTTCGCGTACTGGGAGCACGGCGCGTGGCGCGAGGTCCGCGCCGAGGACCTGAACGGCTACCTGCGCGAGTGCTCGGGGCAGGACGTGACGGCCAAGGACTTCAGGACCTGGTACGCCACCGTCCTGGCCGCCGTCGCCCTGGCCGTCTCCGCGGAGACGGCTGACGCCTCCCCCGCCCGGCGCGGCCTGGTCGTGGCACGCGCCGTGCGCGAGGTCGCCGGCTACCTCGGGAACACGCCCGCCGTCTGCCGGTCCTCCTACATCGACCCCCGCGTCATCGAGCTCTACGAGGACGGACGGACCATCGCCCCGGTGCTCGGAAAGCTGGGCCAGGACGGCCTCTTCGGCCGGCCGGCCACCCAGGGGGCCGTCGAGAGCGCCGTCCTGGAACTGCTGCGGGCGGGCCACGTATGACGCGGGCGGGGCGGCGTGCCGCCTGGTGGCCTAACCCCGCGCGCCCGGTGCCCGGTCCCTGCCCAGAGTGGGTCCCACGAGAGGCGACGGTCGCCGGTGCCCTCCCCTGCGGGAGGGCACCGGCCCGCCCGGAACAGAGGGAAGGCAAGGAACAGCATGAACAGCGCGGTACAGGTCGACCTGACGGACAAGCAGGCTCTGGTCACGGGCGGGGCCCGGGGCCTGGGCGCCGCCATCGCGCGGCGGCTCGCCGCGGCGGGCGCCTCGGTCCTGGTCGCCGACGTACGCAAGGACCTCGCCCAGGAGCTGTGCGCGGACCTCGTGGTGGCGGGCGGGCGCGCCCGTTTCGTCGAGATGGACGTGTGCGACCCCGACGCGGTCGCAGCCGTCCTCGGGGACGTGGAGGCGGACGGGGGCCGTGTGGACGTCCTCGTCAACAACGCGGCCGTCGACGTGTCCAAGTCCGTCGAGCACCTGACCGCGGAGGAGGTCAGGCACGTGGTGACCACCAACCTGCTCGGACCGATGTACCTGTGCCTGCAGACCTACCGGCGCATGGTGGCCGCGGGCGGGGGTCACATCGTCAACATCCTCTCCACCGCCGCGAACCGTACGTGGACGGAAGCGGGCCCCTACGCGGCGAGCAAGTCCGGGCTGCGGGCGTTCACCCACACCCTCTTCAAGGAGGCGCAGCGGGACTGCACCGGGATCGGTGTCACCGGGATCATCGCCGGCGGAATGGAGACCGCCTTCATCATGGACCGCTTCCCTGAGGCCGACACCGCTCTGCTCCAGAGCCCCGAGATCGTGGCCGACACCGTGATGTACGCGCTGTCCGTGCCCGCCGGGAGCGTGGTCGGCGAACTGGTCGTGGTGCCCCGCCGCGAACCGTCCTGGCCCTGACGGGAAAGGCCGCCACCATGATCAGTCCGCTGGATTTCGCCCCCGCCACGGCGGTGGTCACCGGTTCCGACTCCGGAATCGGCCGCGCCGTCGCCGTGCGGCTGGCCACGGCCGGCCTGGACGTCGGCATCACCTGGCACGAGGACGAGGAGGGAGCCCAGCGCACGGCCGAGGAGGTCCGGGCCCGCGGCCGGCGCGCCGTACTGGCCCGGCTCGACCTCACCGACCTGCCCGACGCCGCCGACGTCATCGACCGGCTCGCCGACGGACTCGGGCGCATCGACGTGCTCGTGAACAACGCGGGCACCGGGACCGCCACACCCTTCCTGGACCTGGACCTGGCCACCGTGCGCCAGGTCCTGGACGTCGACCTCGTGGGCCCGCTGCTGTGCGGTCAACGGGCGGCGCGACACATGATCCGTCAGGGCGCCGGCGGCCGGATCATCAACGTCACCTCGGTCCACGAACACCAGCCGCGCGTCGGCGCCGGCCCGTACTGCGCCGCCAAGGGCGGACTGGGCCTCCTCACGCAGGTGATGGCACTCGAACTGGCCGAGCACGGCATCACCGTGAACGCGGTGGCTCCGGGCGAGATCGCCACCCCCATGACCGGTCAGGAGGACGAGGACGTGCGGACGCAGCCCCGGCCGGGCATTCCCGCCGGCCGGCCGGGCGATGCCCGCGAGGTGGCCGCCGTCATCGAGTTCCTGGCCGGGCCCTCGGCCTCGTACGTCACCGGCGCCTCCTGGACGGTGGACGGCGGCATGCTGCGGATGGGCCCCATGGCCGGGTCGCACATGGAACACGACCGGTGGCGTCGGCCCTGAGGGCCGACCGCGCCCCGCGCGGGGCGCCGGGGCGCGCGGGCCGGGCACCCCGGGCGCCCCGCCGTCCCGGCCCGATCCTGACCCCGACGGCTGAGCCCGCCGCCCCGTCCCGGCCGGGTCACGCGGATTCGCGGCAGGCGGCTGTTAGCTTCGCCCCGTAGCAGCGGACCGACGGCGAGAGGACCACCCGGTGGACGGCGCGGCGAGCACGTACGAGGGCGCCGGACAGCGCGCTCACATCGGTTCGTTCACCTCCGGCGGAGGCCGCGGGATCATCACGGCGGCCGTGGACCCCGTCACGGGGGCGCTCACCGCACTGAGCGTCGTCGACGGCTTCGAAGACCCCTCGTGCCTGGCCCTGTCCGCCGACCGGCGGACGCTCTACGCCGCCGGGGGCGCCGAGGGGCTGGTGGCCGCCTACCGGATCACTGCCGACGCTCTCGCCCCGCTCGGACGGCCCGTCCCAGTCGGCGGGGACGGGCCCGCGTACCTGAGCGTGTGCGGGGACCGGCTGCTGATCGCCAACTACACGTCCGGCAGTGTCAGCAGCATCCGCGTCGCGGGCGACGGCAGCCCGCAGGGCCCGGCCGCCGTCCTCGGCCACCGCGGCCGCGGGCCCGACCCCGAACGACAGGCCGGCCCGCACGCCCACCAGGTGACGCCCGATCCGAGCGGCCGCTGGGTGCTCGGCGTGGACCTCGGGACCGACTCGGTGCGCGCGTACCCGCCCGATCCGGCCGGCGGGCCCCTGCGCGTGCGGGCCGAGACGCCGCTGCGTGCCGGGAGCGGTCCGCGGGAGGTGGCGTTCCACCCGCGCGGGGACGTGGCGTACGTGATCCACGAGCTGGAACCGCAGCTGACCGTCTGCCGGTGGGACGCGGGCTCCGGGCGCCTGGAGCCGACCGCTGAGGTGGCGCTGGGCTCGGCCGACGCCGCGCCGGACACCAGGGAGTACCCGTCGGTGGCGCTCGTCTCGGGGGACGGCCGCTTCGTCTGGGCGGCGATCCGGGGCAGCAACCTCGTCGTCACCCTGTCGTTGGAGGACGGTCCCGAGAAGCCCCGGATCACGGAG
Organism: Streptomyces sp. NPDC045695; assembly: GCF_056432025.1. Taxonomy (NCBI): domain Bacteria; kingdom Bacillati; phylum Actinomycetota; class Actinomycetes; order Kitasatosporales; family Streptomycetaceae; genus Streptomyces; species Streptomyces sp. NPDC045695. The sequence continues at coordinate 137,325 of NZ_JBWKJU010000006.1, read as the reverse complement.
GTCGTGAACTGCGGTGGTCAATGGCCGCGGCATCTGGCGGCCGGCCCGTCGGGGCGGCACCTCTACGTGACCAACGAGTGGTCCGGTGACGTGACCTGGTTCGACATCGATCCCGGGAGCGGCCGCCCGCACCTGGCCGGCAAGCTGGACGTCCCGGCCGCCGCCTGCGTCGTCATCGCCTGACCGCGGCCCGACGGCAGGACCCCGGGCGCGCGGCGGATCCTCCCGCGACAGGACTCGGGGCGACGGCAGGACCGGCCCGCCGTGTCGTGGCCTCACCCGATTGGCCGTTCCCAGGTGCCGCCCTCCCCCGGCTGCGGCAGGCTGGGGCCGTCCCCGCGGGGTTCGTCCCGGTACGAGCGGGCCCGGCTCGGCGCCCCTCGCGGTTCCTGTGTCCCGCGTGTCCCTGTCGCACGAGGAGATCACCGTGAGCTCATCGCATGCGCCGCGCTGGAAGCACGCTGTCGTCACCGGCGGTGCGGGCTTCGTCGGCTCCCACCTGTGCTCCGCCCTGCTGACCGCGGGGACCGCCGTCACCTGCGTCGACGACTTCAGCACGGGGCGGCCGGAGAACATATCCGAACTGGCCGGCCATCCCGCCTTCACCCTGCTGGAGACGAACGTCTCGCGTCCCTTCACCGTCGAGGGGGACCCGGATCTCGTCCTGCACCTGGCCTCCCCCGCTTCCCCCGCCGACTACCTCCGGCTGCCGCTGCACACGCTGGAGGCGGGAAGCCTCGGTACGCGCAACGCCCTGGAACTCGCGCACCGCAGCGAGGCCCGCTTCGTCCTCGCCTCCACGTCCGAGGTCTACGGCGATCCGCGGGAGCATCCCCAGAACGAGCGGTACTGGGGGCACGTCAACCCGGTCGGGCCTCGAAGCGTCTACGACGAGGCCAAACGTTTCGGCGAGGCACTGAGCACCGCGCACGCCTCGGCCCTGGGCACGGACGTGTGCATCGTGCGGCTGTTCAACACCTACGGCCCGCGCATGCGCGGCTACGACGGTCGCGCCGTTCCCACCTTCATCCGCCAGGCGCTGGCGGGTGCCCCGCTGACCGTCACCGGCGACGGCCTGCAGACCCGTTCCCTGTGCTACGTCGACGACACCGTCGCGGGGATCCTCGCGGCGGCGGACCACGGCATGCGGGGACCGGTGAACCTCGGCAATCCCGACGAGCTCACCATGCTGGAGCTGGCCCGGTGGATCGTCGAGCTGACCGGTTCCCGGTCGGAGATCACCTTCGTCGAGCGGCCGACCGACGACCCCACCGTGCGCTGCCCGGACATCACGCTCGCCCGGGACAAGCTCCAGTGGGAGCCGCGGGTGGCCGCCGAGGACGGGCTGCGCCGCACGATCGCCTGGTTCCGCGCGGAAGGCGACGGCTGACCGTCTTCGGCTCCCGACGCACGTCCGCCGGCGGCCGCGCCCCTCCCCGCCCCTCCCTGCCCGGCCCCGCCCGGCCCCTTCGCCGAAAGGTCCCTTCCGCGATGCGCATTCTCGGAATCAACGCGCTCTTCCACGACCCTTCCGCCGCCCTCGTCATCGACGGCCGTACGGTCGCCGCCACCGAGGAGGAACGATTCTCCCGACGGAAGCACGGCAAACGGCCGGTGCCCTTCTCGGCCTGGGAACTACCGGAACAGGCCGCCGCCTGGTGCCTGAAACGTGCGGGGCTTCGCCCGCAGGACCTCGACGCCGTGGCGTATTCCTACGACCCGGCCCTGGCGCTCCCGGCGGACGCCATGGGTCTGGACGACCCGTGGGACCACCTCCGCCAGACGTACGCGCGCGAGGCCCCCGGGTTCCTCGCGACCGCCCTGCCCGGGCTCGACCCCGGCCTCGTGCGCTTCGTTCCGCACCACATGGCCCATGCCGCGTCCGGCGCCTTCGCGACCGAGGGCGCCGCCCGCTCGTCCGTGCTGGTCCTCGACGGACGCGGAGAACGCGCCTCCCACCTGGCGGCGCGCCGGACGGGCGCCCGGCTGGAGCCGCTGTACGCGCAGGACCTCCCCCACTCGCTCGGGCTCGTGTACGAGGAGCTCACCGACCACCTGGGCTTCTTGAGGTCCTCCGACGAGTTCAAGGTGATGGCACTCGCCTCCCACGGAAGCCCGCGGATGCTGGCCGAGCTGCGCCGCTACGTGTACCCGACGGGCGACGGCGGCTTCCACGCCACCGGCGTCCCCTGGAGCGAGTTCTGCCCGCTCCGCGGCCCCGACGAGCCGTGGAACGGGGCTCACGCCGATCTCGCCGCGAGCGCCCAGGCCGTACTGGAGGAGACGCTGCTGGACCTGGTCCGCTGGCTCCACGGCCGCACCCACGACGACGTGCTCACCCTCGCCGGGGGCGTCGCACTGAACTGCGTGGCCAACTCCCGCATCGCGCGCGAGGGCCCGTTCTCCCGCGTGTGGGTCCAGCCGGCCGCCGGAGACGCCGGCACGGCCCTGGGTTCCGCGCTGCTCCTCGCCGCCGGGGCGGGGGACGACCCCGAGCCCATGGACGGCGCGGATCTGGGCCGCGACTGGTCGGACGGGGAACTCGGCGCCTGGCTCAAGACGGCCGGAGTCCCCTTCGAGCGGCCTCCGGACATCGCGGCCACCGTCGCGCAGGCGCTCGCCGACAACGCCATCGTGGCCTGGTTCCAGGGCCGTTCGGAATTCGGCCCGCGGGCCCTGGGCCACCGCTCGCTGCTGGCGCATCCCGGGCACGCGGGGAACCTGGAGCGGCTGAACGACGTCAAGGGCCGTGAGCAGTTCCGCCCCGTGGCCCCGATGGTGCTCGCCGAGCGGGCGTCCGAGATCTTCGACGGACCGCTGCCCAGCCCGTACATGCTGTTCGTGCACGACGTGGCTCCCGGGTGGCGCGAGCGCATCCCGGCGGTGGTCCACGTCGACGGCACCGCCCGCATCCAGACCGTGGACCCGCAGCGCGAGCCCCTGGTGGCCAGGATGCTCACCGAGTTCGAACGGCGTACCGGACTGCCGGTCGTCGTCAACACCAGTCTGAACACCGCCGGCCGGCCGATGGTCGACGACCCCCGGGACGCGCTGGAGTGCTTCGGCTCGTCGCCGGTGGACCTGCTGGCCATCGGGCCGTACGCCGTCCGCCGGGACGCCATCTTCCGTACGGGAGAGGAAGGTTGACCGCGATGATCCAGGTGTCCGCGCAGCCGCCTCCGTACGCGATCGTCGTGCCCACCCTCGGCCGGCCCAGCCTCAGGGCCTGTCTGGACGCCGTGGCGGCCGCCACGGCCGCAGGGCACGGACCCGTGCGGATCGTCCTCGTGCACGACCGTCCCGGCCCCGACGGGACTCCGCCCGCTCTGGACGTCCCGCCGGCGCTGCGCCCGATCACCACCGTCGTGGCCGGCCCGGCCCGTGGCCCCGCGGCCGCCCGCAACACGGGGACGCGGGCGGCGGGTCCGGTGCCCTGGATCGTCTTCCTCGACGACGACGTGGTGCCGGGACAGGGCTGGGGCGAGGCCCTGGCGCGTGATCTGGTGGCCGCTTCCCACGACACCGCGGCCGTCACGGCCCGCATCGACGTCCCCCTGCCGTCCGGCCGACGTCCCACGGACTGGGAGCGCAACACCGCCGGTCTGGCGACCGCCCGCTGGATCACCGCGGACATGGCCTTCCGCCGGGAGGCGCTGAACGCCGCCGGCGGTTTCGACGAGCGCTTCCGGCGCGCCTTCCGCGAGGACGCCGAGCTGGCGCTGCGCCTGATCCAGGGCGGCTGGGTCCTGGCACCCGGAAGCCGCCGTACCACCCATCCGGTCCGCCCCGCCGACCGCTGGGTGTCCGTGCGGGTCCAGGCCGGCAACGCCGACGACGTACTGATGGGCCGGCTGCACGGCCACGACTGGTGGGGCCGGGCGGGGACCCCTCGCGGGCGGCTGCCGCGCCATCTCGCCGTGACCGCGGCCGCCGCCGCGGCCGTGGGCTGTGCGCTGGCCGGCCGCAGGGGCGCCGCCGCGTGGTGCGCGGCCGGCTGGGCGGCGGGCACCGCCGAGTTCGCCGCTGCCCGCATCGCCCCCGGACCGCGCACCCCGTCAGAGGTCCTCACCATGACCGTCACGAGCGCGGTCATCCCCGCCGTGGCGGTCTGGCACTGGCTGCGCGGGACGGCCGTGCACCGCAGGATCCGCCGAGCGGACCCGGCGGCGCCCCCCGCGAGCCGCTCGGCGGCCCCACAGGCGGTTCCCCGCGATCAGGTGGTGTCATGAGACACCTGCCCGCCGGGGGCACCTCGACCGCCGGCGCCACGGCCGGGGCCCTCCCCTGGGTGTGGGAGGCCCCCGGGGCGGCGCGCACGAGGCGTCCGTCCGGGAGGGCCGGCCGGCTTCCCGAAGCGGTCCTCCTCGACCGTGACGGCACGCTCGTCGTCGACGTCCCGTACAACGGCGACCCCGCCCTCGTCTCTCCCATGCCCACGGCGCGGGCCGCGGTGACCGCGCTGCGCGAGCTCGGCGTCCCGGTCGGTGTCGTGAGCAACCAGTCGGGCGTCGCACGCGGGCTCCTGACCCGGGAGCAGGTGCTGGCGGTACGCCGACGCGTGGACGAGCTCTTCGGGCCGTTCGACGTGTGGGCGGTGTGTCCCCACGGCCCCGAGGACGGCTGCGGCTGCCGCAAGCCGGCACCGGGCCTGGTCCTCGCCGCGTGCGAGCGGCTGGGCGCGGCCCCCGAACGCACGGTCGTCATCGGGGACATCGGCTCCGACGTGCGGGCTGCGGCCGCCGCCGGGGCGCGCGGGGTGCTGGTGCCGACGCCCGTGACCCGCCCCGAGGAGGTCGCGGCCGCCGGCGAGACGGCGTGCGACCTCCTCGGCGCCGTCCGGCTCCTCGCGCGCCCGCCGGGCTCCGCGGCGGGCCGCGGCACGGACGCCGCGGCGGCGCGCGGACCCGTACGGGCCGTACAGGAGCGCCCGCCCCGCCTCGGCGGTGGCCGGTGAACGCCCCGCGCAGTCTGGTCGTCCGCCTCGACAGCGCCGGGGACGTGCTGCTGGCCGGTCCCGCCGTACGCGCGGTGGCGGCCGGCTCCTCCCACACCACGCTGCTCTGCGGCCCCCAGGGTGTCGCCGCCGCGCGGCTGTTGCCGGGCGTGGACCAGGTACTGGTGTACGAGGCCCCCTGGGTGGGGCTGGAGCCGGGCCGCACCTCGCGCGAGGAGTGCGGCCTGCTGGTCGACGCCCTGGCAGCCGGCCGCTTCGACCGGGGCGTGATCCTGGTGTCCCACCACCAGAGCCCGCTGCCGGCGGCCCTGCTGCTCGCGCTCGCGGGCGTGGAACGGGTCGCGGCCGACTGCGAGGAGTACCCGGGATCCCTGCTGGCCCTGCGCCACCACCGGCTTCCGGAACGGCACGAGGCGGACGCGGCCCTCGACCTGGTGCGCGACTTCGGTTTCTCGCTTCCCGACGGCGACGACGGCGCACTGCGGGTGTGCGTCCCGCCCGACACGACGCGGCTGACGGGTCCCGAACCGTACGTGGTGCTGCATCCGGGAGCCGCCGTGGCCGCCCGCGCGTGGAGCCCGGCCAGGGCCACGCGCGCCGCGGCCGCGCTGCACGAGGCGGGACACCGGGTGGTGGTCACCGGCAGCCCCGCGGAGAAGGGGCTGACCGCCGAGGTGGCCGGCCGTCACGGGCTCGACCTGGGCGGTGTCACGGGCGACCTGCACGAACTGGCCGGTGTCCTGGCCGCCGCGCAGGTCGTGGTGGCGGGCAACACGGGCCCCACCCATCTGGCCGCCGCCGTGGGCACGCCCGTGGTGTGCCTGTTCGCACCCGTGGTGCCGGCCGGCCGGTGGCGGCCGTACCGGGTGCCGCACGTGCTGCTCGGCGACCAACGGGCCTCGTGCGCGGGCAGCAGGGCGCGGGTGTGCCCGGTGGAGGGCCATCCCTGTCTGGACTCGGTGGCCGACGACGAGGTGCTGGCGGCCGTGGCCGGGCTGCTCGGGGACGCTCCCCCGGGCGGGCACGGCCCGCGGCCGTCCGATCCGAGCGCGACCGATCGAGGAGCGACGCTATGAACATCCTGCTGTGGCACGTGCACGGTTCCTGGACCACCGCGTTCGTCCAGGGACCGCACACCTACCTCGTCCCGGTCACCCCCGACCGGGGCCCCGACGGGCTGGGCCGCGCCCGCACCTTCAGCTGGCCCGACTCGGTGCGGGAGGTCACGCCGGCCGAACTGGCCCATGCGCCGGTGGACCTCGTCGTGCTCCAGCGGCCCCACGAGATGGAGCTGGCCGAACGCTGGCTGGGCCGGCGCCCCGGCCGCGATCTGCCCGCCGTCTACCTGGAGCACAACGCCCCGGACGGCGACGTGCCGCGCACCCGTCACCCCTGCGCGGACCGCGACGATCTGACGCTCGTCCACGTCACCCACTTCAACCGGCTGTTCTGGGACAACGGTGCCACCCGCACCGAGGTCGTCGAACACGGCATCGTCGACCCGGGGCACCTCTACACCGGTGCGGTCCCGCGCGCGGCCGTGGTGACGAACGAGCCGATCAGGCGGGGCCGTCACACCGGGACGGACCTCCTGCCCGACCTGGCCCGGGCGGCGCCGCTGGACGTGTTCGGCATGCGCACCCAGGGCCTCGCCGAGCACCTGGGGCTGCCTGCGGAGCGGTGCCGGGCCTATGAGCTCCCCCAGCGCGAGCTGCACGCGGCGATGGCGCAGCGCCGCCTGTACCTGCACCCCGTGCGCTGGACCTCCCTCGGCCTGTCGCTGCTGGAAGCCATGCACCTGGGGATGCCCGTCGTGGCGCTGGCGTCCACGGAGGCCGTGGAGGCCGTCCTGCCGGGCACCGGGGTCCTGTCGACCCGGCCGGAGGTGCTGGCGCGGGCGGTCACCCGCTACCTCAACGAACCCCAGGCGGCCGCCGAGGACGGTGCGCGCGCCCGGCAGGCCGCGCTCGAACGGTACGGCCTCAAGCGCTTCCTGGCCGATTGGGAGCGCGTGATGACGGAGGTACGGTCATGACATCCCCCACCGCCCGTCCGATACGGTCGCCCCACCGGCTCCGGCCCCTGTCGCTGGCCCTGGTCTCGGAGCACGCGAGCCCCCTGGCGGCCCTCGGCGGTGTCGACGCCGGCGGCCAGAACGTGCACGTGGCCTGCCTCGCCGGGGCGCTGGCCGACCGGGGGCACCGCGTCACCGTGTACACGCGGCGGGATTCCCGGGACCTGCCGGTCGTCAGCCGGTTGCGCCCGGGCGTGACGGTCCACCATGTGCCGGCCGGACCGGCCGAACCCCTGCCCAAGGACGAACTGCTGCCGCACATGCGGGAGTTCGGCTACTACCTGATGCGCCACTGGCGGGAGGCCGGTCCGCCGGACCTGGTCCACTCGCACTTCTGGATGTCCGGGCTGGCCTCGCTGGCGGCCGCGCGGGAGCTGGGTCTGCCGATGCTGCACACCTACCACGCGCTGGGAACCGTCAAGCGACGCCACCAGGGCGCCGCCGACACCAGTCCGCCCTCGCGCATCGGTTGCGAGCGGGAGGTCGGATTCGGCTGCGACCGGGTCGTGGCGACGTGCCGCGACGAGGTCGCCGAACTCGTCCGGATGGGCCTTCCCGAGGACAAGGCCGACGTCGTTCCGTGCGGTGTGGACACCGAGCGGTTCCAGCCGGAGGGGCCGGTCGCCGACCGCGGGACCGCCCGCCGCCACCGGCTGCTCCAGCTGGGCCGGCTGGTCCCCCGCAAGGGGGCGGCCCTGTCCATCGCCGCTCTCGCCCACCTGCCGGAGGCGGAGCTCGTGATCGCGGGCGGTCCCGCGCCCGGCGTCCTCGACGCGGACCCGGAGGTGCGGAGGCTGCGCGCCCTCGCCCGAGGAGCGGGCGTCCTCGACCGCGTGCGCTTCGTCGGGGCGGTGCCCTGCGAGGGCGTGCCGGCCCTGTTGCGCAGTGCCGACGTCGTGCTGTGCCCGGCGGACTACGAGCCGTTCGGCATCGTGCCGCTGGAGGCGATGGCCTGCGGCCGGCCCGTCGTGGCCAGCGCCGTCGGCGGCCAGCAGGACACCGTGGCCGACCGGGAGACCGGACGCCTCGTGCCGCCCGGGGACGCGCTCGCGCTCGCGGCGGCCACCGCCGAGCTCCTGGCCGACGACTCCGTACGCCGGGCGTACGGGGCTGCCGGGCGGCGGCGCGTACTGAGCCGTTACGGCTGGTCCCAGGTCGCCGCCGCGACGGAACGGTCCTACCGATCGGTGCTCGCCGGGCGGCTCGTGGGCGCCGGGACGAGGACGTGAGCCCCCTGCGCCGCTCGTCCGTCCGTCCGGCCCCCGTCCGACGAACGCCTCCGGTCGGCCACGACCGGACCGCTTACCGCGCCGTACCGACCGTCTGAAGGAGGTGGGGTGCGGACCGCTCTCCGGAGCGTCCGCCCCGACGCCATGAGCCGATCTCCCGCAACCACAGGAGCCCACCAGCACTGCCAGTCGCTCGAGGACGCGCTGAGACGTCTGCGCGTCCACGGTCTGGACCAGCTCACCCACTGGGGTCACCGGCTCGCCGCGGTGCTCCCCGCCGGAGGCCGCCTCCTCGCGGCCGGCAACGGCGGCAGCGCCGCCCAGGCCCAGCACCTGACCGCGGAGCTGGTCGGCCGCTACCGCGAGGAGCGGCCGGCCTACTCGGCCATCGCCCTGCACGCCGAGACGTCCAGTGTCACCGCGATCGGCAATGACTACGGATTCGAGCAGATCTTCGCCCGGCAGGTGGCGGCCCACGGCCGGGACGGTGACGTCCTGGTCCTGCTGTCGACGTCGGGGCGCAGCGGGAACCTGCTGTCGGCCGCGATGACGGCGCGCGCGGCGGGCGTGGAGGTCTGGGCCCTGACCGGCGCCGCCCCCAACCCGCTGGCGGAGGCCGCCGACCAGGCCCTGTGCATCGACGCGGCCTCCACGGCGACCGTGCAGGAGGCACACCTGGTGGCGGTGCACCTGCTGTGCGAGGCCTTCGACGCGGCCCTCGGCTCCCCCGCCTCCGCCTCCACCGCCACCGCCGCCGTGCGTTCGGCGCCCCGGCGCGCCGTCGCCTCCGTCAGGAGGGCCCGGTGACCGGCCTCGAACCGCTGGTCGTGGTCGGCGACGTCCTGCTGGACCGCGACGTCCGGGGTGTCGCGTCTCGTCTTGCCCCGGACGCACCGGCGCCCGTCGTCGACGTCACGGACGACGTCTCACGGCCCGGCGGCGCCGGTCTGGCCGCCGTGCTGGCTGCCCGCTCGGGCCGGGAGGTCGTCCTGGTCACGGCGCTGGGCGAGGACCGTGCCAGCGACCGCGTCCGGGAGGCGCTGCACGGCCGCGTCCGGCTGGTGGAGCTCCCGCTGGACGGCTCGCTGCCGGTCAAGACGCGGGTGCTGGCCGACGGCCGCCCCCTGGTCCGGATCGACCGGGGCGGCGGTGAGGTCGGCCGCGCCGACGCCGCCGTGGGCCGGGCCCTGGCCGAGGCGCACGCCGTCCTCGTCGCGGACTACGGCCGGGGCACGGCGCAGGCGCTGCGGAGCCTCCTGACCGGCGCCGCGCGCCGCGTCCCCCTGGTGTGGGACCCGCATCCGCGGGGCGGACCACCCGTACCCGGGGCGCGGCTGGTGACACCGAACGCGGCGGAGGCGACCGTACTGTGCCCCGGTGAGGGGGACTCCCTGGCGGCGCACGCCCGGCGCGGCGCGGAGCTGGCGGAGCGCTGGGGCGCCGCCGCGGTGGCCGTCACCCTCGGCGAGCGCGGGGTCCTGCTGACCCGGCCCCGGTCCGCGGCGCCGATGCTCGTACCGTCCCCGTACCGTGCCGTGGGCGATCCGTGCGGGGCCGGCGACTGCTTCGCCGCCGTGGCGGCCTGCGCGCTCGCCGACGGATGCCTGCCGGAGGAGGCGCTGCAGCTGGCGGTCGCCTCGGCCGCGGCCTTCGTGGCGGCGGGTGGCGCCGGTGACCCCGCCCTGTGGCGAACGCCCCCCGCATCGGGCTTCGCCCGGCCCGTGGGCGGCGACGCCTTCGCGACGGCCGCGAGCGTACGGGCTCGCGGTGGCACGGTGGTCGCCACGGGCGGCTGCTTCGACCTGCTGCACGCCGGACACGTCGGCCTGCTGGAGAGCGCGCGGCGGATCGGTGACTGCTTGATCGTCTGCGTGAACTCGGACGCCTCCCTGCGGCGGCTCAAGGGGCCGGGGCGCCCGCTGAACCCGTTGGAGGACCGCGTACGGGTGCTGGCGGCGCTCGGCAGCGTCGACGCCGTCGTGGCCTTCGAGGAGGACACGCCCGAGACGCTGCTGGACCGGCTCCGGCCGGACGTGTGGGTCAAGGGCGGCGACTACTCGGCCGACGATCTCCCGGAGGCGCAGGCGCTGCGCGCCTGGGGCGGCCAGGCCGTCGTCCTGCCCTACCTCGACGGCCGTTCCACCACCGGCCTCGCCGATCGCGCGGCCCGGGCCGCCGCCTCGGGTTCATGACGGTGCACGAGCGAGCGGGCCCCGCCGCGACGGAGCAGGGGGCCGCGGACGGCCGCCCGAGCGTGGTCGTCCTACGGGCCCTGGGCCTCGGCGACCTGCTGACGGTGGTGCCCTGCCTGCGGGCCCTGTGCAGGAGCCTGCCGGGTCACGACCTCGTCCTGGCGGCGCCCGGCCGGCTGACCGCGGTCGCCGTCGCCACCGGCCTCGTGGACCGTGTCCTGCCCACGACCGCGCCGGGCCGCAGCGTGCCCGCCGCACTGCACTGGGAGGGGCCGCCCCCGGAGCTGGCGGTGGACCTGCACGGGAACGGACCGCCCAGCCATCGGCTCCTCCAGCGGCTGCGGCCGCGCCGGCTCCTCGCCTACCGGCACGCCCGGACCCCCGACATCCCCGGACCCGAGTGGCGCGACGACGAGCACGAGCGGGAGCGCTGGTGCCGCCTGTTGGGCTGGTACGGCATCGAGGCCGACCCCACGGACCTCTCGATCGCCGCCCCTGCGTGCGCCTCCCCCGCCCCCGGCGCCGTCGTCGTCCACCCCGGCGCCGACGCCGGGGCCCGCCGGTGGCCCCCGGAACGGTTCGCAGCGGTCGTACGTGCGCTGCGCCGGGCGGGCCGGGACGTGGTCGTCACGGCGGGCGCGGGCGAGGGAGAGCGGGCGCGGCGGGTGGCGCGCGAGGCCGGTCTGCCGCAGGAGGCGGTGGTCGGCGGCTCCGGCGACGTGCCCTTCGACGAGCTCTGCGCGCTGGTGGCCGGTGCGCGCTGCGTCCTGGTCGGCGACACGGGTCTGGCGCACCTCGCCACGGCTCTGGGCACCCCGTCCGTCGTGCTCTTCGGCCCCGTGGCCCCCAGCCTGTGGGGCCCGCCCCCTCACGCGAAACACCGCGTGCTGTGGTGTCCCCGAGCGGGCGAGGACCCTTTGCGGCCGGGTGACGCGCACGCCTCGCTGCCCGACGCCCGGCTCCTGCGCATCACCGTCGACCAGGTGGTCGAGGCGGTGCTCGGCGGGCCGGACGCTTGAGCCCGGACGGTCAGAACCGGAAGACGCCGAGGTCGCGCACCGTGTCGGCCAGAGCGCGGATGAGGTCGTTCTCGGCCTCGGTCCTCCAGACCAGGGCGAAGTCCAGTCTGGGCATGTCGGGGAGGGGAAGCCACCGGATGTGCGACATGCCCCAGTACCGGGTGACGTGACCGGGGAAGGTGTGGATGATCTCGCCCATGCCGACGTGGCCGATCAGCTCGTCGGCGGTGTCCGACGCCGCGGCGGTGACGCGCTCGATCGTACGGCCGCGGGGGGTGTGGAAGGGCAGGTAGCTGTCCTCCCAGTAGTCCGGCAGGCCGAGGGCGGTGGCGTGCGGGAAGTCGGCGAGCAGCTCCAGGGGTACGTGGTCCCGTCCTGCGAGCGGGTGGTCGGCGGCCACGGAGAGGATCCGGGAGTCGGTGCACAGCCGCGGTCCGACGGTGAAGTCCGGCTCCTCCACCGGCAGCCAGGCGACCAGGACGTCCATGGCACCGCTGCGGAGCTGGCCGAACACGTCGGTGAAGGTGGCCTGACGGACCCGGAGTCCCCAGTGCGGGTAGCGTGCGCGGAACGCCTTCCAGTACGGGTGCAGTTCGGCGACGTTGAAGGGCATCAGGCTGACGCGCAGCTGCGCGGTGATGCCGCGGGCCGCCAACTGGGCCCGCTCCATGGAGTCGTGCAGGCCCGCGTAGACCGGCTGCAGGTCGTCACGGAACTGCCGGCCGATCTCGGTCAGGCGCACCGCGCGGCTGGTGCGGGTGAAGAGTTCGGCGCCGATGCGCCGCTCCTGCTTCTTGATGGCCTGGCTGACGCGTGCCTGGGAGACGTGCAGCCGCTGCGCGGTCCGGCCGAAGTGCAGCTCCTCGGCCAGCACCAGGAAGATCTGGATGTCCCGCAGCTCCACCGGCCCCGGCCCTTCCTCGATCAATAATCCAGCGGTTATCGAACCACGCACACGTGTTCATTGATCATATGTGCGGGCCGCACCATCGTGTGAGGCATGCCGTCACGCGCGCCCGACCCGCCCTTCGCCGAGCACACCCGAGCGCCCTGGAACCGTCCGTGAGCGACGCCGTCGACCTGACCGTGCTGTACGCGACGCATGACGCCCTGCGCCGGGAACTGGCCCATCTGGGCCGGGTCACCACGGCCGCGGACCGCGACCCGCGGCAGGTGCTGACCACGGCTGCCGGATGGACGCTGTTCAAGAACGCCCTCCACGCCCACCACACGGCCGAGGACGACGCACTGTGGCCGCCGCTGCGGCGCAATCTGGCCGGCCGGCCGAAGGACCTGGCACTGCTGGAGGTGATGGAGGCCGAACACGCCGCCATCACCCCGGTGATCCACGCCATCGACACCGCGCTGGCCGACCCGGGTGGCGGCTCGTTGCGGCTCGGCCAGCTGACCGACGCGCTGGTCCGCGGCCTGGCCGGCCACCTCCAGCACGAGGAGGAAGCGGCGCTCCCGCTGATCCAGCGGGAACTGACGGCCGAGCAGTGGGACCACTTCAGCCGCGTCCACGCCCAGCGCATCGACCAGGACGCGCTGCTGCTGCCGTGGCTGCTGGACGGCACCGACGAACCGACGGCGCAGCGGCTCCTCGCCCGGCTGCCGGCACCGGCCTACGCCGCCTGCACCGGGCGGTGGATGCCGGCGTACGCCGTTCTCGACCGCTGGGGCGCAGACTGCGCAGGTAGCGCAGGCAGCTCCACCCGACACCGGCCGGCCCCGGGCCGGCCCCCACAGGAATGAGTACAGACGACATGCGTGTGCTGTTGATGGCGTACGGATCGCGCGGCGACATCGCGCCGCTGGCGGGACTGGCGGCGCAGTTGCGCGAACGAGGCGCGGAGGTACGCGTGTGCGCACCGCCGGACGAGGAGTTCGCGAGACTGGTGGCCGGTGTCGGCGCCGAACTGGTGCCCTTCGGGCGGGACGTGCGCGCGCTGCGGACGGGAGCGCCGCCGTCGAACGCGGCCGCGTTCGCGGCCGAGCTGGTCGCCGCGCACTTCGACACGGTCGGCAAGGCGGCCGAGGGCTGTGACGTGCTGGTGGCGAGCGGACTGATGCCGGCCGGTGCCCGCTCGGTGGCCGAGAAGCTGGGCATCCGCTACGTGTACGCGGCCTTCCACCCGTTCGAGATGCCCTCCCCGCACTACCGGCCGTCCCCGCGGCCCGGCCCGCCGGTCCCGCCGGACCTGACCGACCACCAGGCCCTGTGGGACCTGGACGCCCAGAAGGTCGACGCCCTCTACCAGGAACCCCTCAACGCCCACCGCGCGGCGATCGGCCTCGCGCCCGTGGACAACGTCCGCGACCACGTCTTCACCGAGCGGCCGTGGCTGGCGGTGGACCCGGTGCTGGGCCCGTGGGAGCAGCTGACGGACCTCGACGTCGTGCAGACCGGCGCGTGGATCCTGCCCGACGAACGCCCCCTGCCCGCCGATCTGGAGGCGTTCCTGGCCGCCGGCACCCCACCGGTGTACGTCGGCTTCGGCAGCATGCCCCTGGACTCGGCCCCCGGCCTCGCCCGGACGGCCGTCGAGGCGGCCCGCGCGCAGGGCCGGCGCGTACTCGTCTCCCGGGGCTGGGCGGACCTGGGCCCGGTGGACGGCTCCGACGACTGCTTCGCCGTCGGCGACGTCAACCACCAGGCCCTGTTCCGCCGGGTCGCCGCCGTCGTGCACCACGGCGGTGCGGGCACCACGACCACCGCCGCCCGAGCCGGTGCGCCGCAGGTGGTGGTGCCCCAGTTCGTGGACCAGCCGCACTGGGCCGCGCGCGTGGCCGACCTGGGCATCGGCGCCGCTCACGACGGCCCTGTCCCGACCTTCGAGTCCCTGTCCGCGGCGCTCAGGACGGCCCTGGCCCCCGAGACGGGGGACCGGGCGAAGGCCGTCGCCGGCACCATCCGCACCGACGGGGCCGCCGTGGCCGCGCAGCTGCTCCTGGAGACGGGGCACACCACGCCGCTGAGCCGCGAACAGATCTCCATGATCGCCCACGCCGACCACCCCATCAAGGCGCCGCTCGACGACGACTCGGTCAGCCTGCTGCTCGAACGCGGCCTCCCGCGAGGCGACGAGCGGGTGCTCGACCTCGGCTGCGGCACGGCGGAGTGGCTCCTGCGCGCCCTGGCGACGCGGCCCCACCTGCGCGCGGAGGGCGTCGACGTCTCGGAAGTCGCCCTGACGCAGGCCCGCCGGGCAGCGAACGGACGCGGAGTCGACGAGCGCCTGCTCCTCCACCACCAGGAGGCCGCGGACTTCAGCTCTCCGCATGCGTTCGACCTGGTGATCAGCGTCGGTGCCACCCATGCCTTCGGCGGTCTCCTCCCCACCCTCGCGGCGGCCCGAAAGCACCTGGCTCCCGGCGGCCGCGTTCTGATCGGTGAGTCGTTCTGGGACCGCGCCCCTTCACCGGCGGCCGTCGAGATGTTCGGTGACCTCGCCGACCTGGCGACCACGGTGGACCACGTCGTCGCCGACGGATGGACCCCCGTCCACGGCCACATCAGCACCCGCGGGGAGCTGGACGCCTACGAGTGGGCCTGCTGGGGTTCGCTGGCCTCGTGGGCTCTGGACCACCCCGCCGATCCGGCCGGCGCGCAGGCACTGGAGACGGCCACCGCCCAGCGTTCGCAGTGGCTGCGCGCGTACCGGGACAGCTTCGGCTTCCTGTGCCTGGTCCTGCGCCGGACCTCGGACTGACCGCCCGACAATCCCTCAGCCCTCCACACCGGTCGCCGAGTGGGGTGCCCCCACCGGCTTGGACTCCGGCGATCCTCGCTGCCTCAGGAAGATGGCGAGGATCGCCATGGAGGCCACGGCCAGCAGCTCGGACTGCCAGTTCTGCAGCGTGCGGCTCCAGAAGTCCGCGGAGGAGATGTACTGGGCCCAGCTGATGGGAGCCTGGAGCCCGCGCAGCTGTTGTTCGTTGTAGGCGGCGACTCCCGCGACGGACTGGGCCAGCCAGGACAGCAGGAAGACGACTCCCATGACCAGGCCGAGCGAACGCGAGTAGAGGAAACCGCGCCAGTCCGTGGCCGCGGCCCAGCGGGGGGAGTCCTCCTTCGCGTGCGCGCCCACCATCTGTTCCTTGTCCGACTCGGTGCCGGCCTTGTGGAGTTCTTTCGATTCCGGTGAGCCGCGTTGCACCAGCCAGACGGTGGCGAAGATGAAGAGGAAGAACTGCAGGTACTCCGACTGCCAGTTCTCAGTGACGTCGACGGCGAAGTCGGACGAGGTCAGGTAAGCGCCGAAACTGATGGGCGTCATACCGTCGCTGACGAGCTGGTTGTTGAAGTCGGCGTGCCCCGCCACGGCCTGGCCTGCCAGTGCGAGCAGGAAGCCGATGAGGAAGAACAGCCCCAGACCGTTGTGGTGGAGAAAGCGTCCCGCACGATGGCCGGGCGCTGCGGTCTGCTTGCCGGATGCGGGTTCCGTGCTCATCGGTGCATCAGCCCCAACGTCATGAAGTACGCCAGCCCAACGAAGATCAGCAGCAGCGTTCCCGCGAACAGCGTCCTCATTGCCGTGTCACCCGCCTTTGATCGCGCATTGGTACGGCTGCTGGTGCCGCGGCGCGCAACCGGCCGCGGTCACCTTCCAGCCCGCGGGAAACCGGGCCAGGAAGACGGTGTCCTGCTCCAGCACCACCCTGGCCTGGTCGCCGTACACGTCCACCGTGCGCACCGCGCCGGCCGCGGGTAGTTCTTCCTCACCGATCGCCTGCTCGCAGCGGCTCTTGGCCGACTGCTCCAGCTCTTCTCTGGTGGAAGGTGCGAGAGCGGCGCACAGCCGATCGTGCTGCCCGGCGCCCAGCGCCCGCTCGAAGCGGACGACCTCCGCGGCGGCGCCGTCACGCCTCTCGGACAGGGAACCGCAGGAGGTGAGGGTGAGGACGGCCGCCATCGCCGCGATGCCATGCCAGCACCATCGATTCAGCATGCAGTACCTCCCGCGAGACCCGGGCCCGGCTGCCGGTCCCGCCCGGTAAGGGGGCTGAGCGGCTATCTGCTCATGGAACGTTCCCTCGCGCGGCGCCGCAACACGAGACGCCGCAACACGCGACGCCCGCCGTGCGGCGGCGGTGAGGGGCGCCGCACGCTTCCGGGGTCAGGACGAGGAGGGCGCGCCGCTCTCCAGGAGGTCCCTGAGCTGCGCGTGATGGAGGTCGGCCACCGGAGCGAGGAGGTCGGGGTGGCGCAGCAGCGCGGCTGCGTGCCGGTCGTTCTCGTTCGGATGACTCAGGCGTCGGAAATCGACCGTTTCGCCCGCCGCCCGCGTCGACCCGGCGAGCGTGGTGAGCGCCGCGGTGACCAGGGCCGGCGTACCGAGCAGGCAGGCGGCCCAGCTCGCCACGACCTCGTCCACCCAGGTGCGCCACGCGTGCAGCTCCGGGTCCGAGGACTCCTCGGTCTCCGCGCCCGTGACCCAGTCCAGCCGAGCGGAGCCACCGGGCCCCGTCAGGTTCATCAGCTGGGCGTCCAGCTCCGTGGGGTACCTCAGCCACGCGGCGACGGTGACGGCCTGGCGCGCTTGGGCCTCGGCGAGGGCGCGCTGCAAGGCGCCGCGGCCGGAGGGATAGGCGTGAGTGATCCACTGAGCCGTCGCCGCTATGAGCGAGGAGAGGGAGGAGTCTGCCGACACGGGTGGCCAATTCGGAGTAAGGGAGGGGCGAAAAGGAGGAAAAAGGGATCGTATCGCCTCACGGACTTTCCAGGAATGGCGCAGGTCACAGGCCTTTCGGGGCACCTGCGACCGACACGCTGGGTGGAGGGGAACCACGCTCTGTGAGCGTCGCGCGATTCACTGGAGCTCCAGCAACCTCACAGAGAAGGGCACGCCCCATGGGACATGGCGGTGACGTGATCGCTGAATTGATGACCGATCACCAGGAGGTCGAGGAGCTTTTCGCGAACATCGAGGAAACGCCCTCGGGTGACGCCCGCAGGAAGATGTACGCCGACCAGGTCACCATGGAACTCGTCCGGCATTCGGTAGCCGAAGAGGCGTACCTGTATCCCGCCGTCCGCGAGCACGTTCCGGACGGCGACGGCATCGCCGACAAGGAGCTGGAGGATCACGCCACAGCAGAACGCATCATGAAGGAACTGGAGGGATGCGACGCCGATCATCCCCGGTTCGACGAGCTCGTCACGAAGCTGATGACGGAGATCCGCAGCCACGTGAACGACGAGGAGAACAATCTGTTCCCGCGCCTGCGGCAGGCGTGTTCCGCGGAGATGCTGGAGAAGCTCGGAGACAAGGTGCGCCAGGCCAAGAAGACGGCGCCCACGCGCCCTCACCCGTCCGCCCCGGACAAGCCGCCCGCCAACAAGCTCCTGGCCCCGGGGGTCGGGCTCGTCGACCGCCTGCGTGACGCGATGAGCGGACGGGGCAAGGAACCTTCCTGAGCGTCCCGGCGCCTCCTACGCCGACCTCCGCCAGGTCGGCGACACCCGCGGAACCGGGTGCCGCCGGCCTGGCGCCGCGCACGGCCGTTTCGCCGTTTCGCCCTCCCTCTCGCGGGCAGCCGCCCCACGGGGTCATCGAGACGGAAGGACACCGAGATGACCGGGAACACACCGGACGCCGCGCGGCAGAACCGCTACGAGCGCGCCCGGAGCAGCGAGGAACCGGGAGCCCACTCCGGCTCGGAGAGTCAGGCGCGGGAGCGTGTCGTACCCGGCACGGCGAGCGCCCGAGAGGGCTACCACCAGGCCGGCACCGGTAGCGGGGAGCCCTTGGCCGGTGTCGATGCCGCACCCGAGAAGACAGCCGAGGATCCCCCGGAACCGACTCCGGGAGCCGGTGAGGGGGACGGGGCCGTGGCCGTCACCCGCGCGCAGGTCCGGGCCCTCCTCGATCCCTCCGGTGAGGACCGCTCCCTCGTGCTGCTGGAGGGGCGTACGGAGGTCGTCCCCCCGGACCGGCTGACCTCGGAGCCCTACGCGGGGGCCGTGGAAATCGTGTCCGGCCGTGATCTGGCCGCGACGCTGCCGTCCGGCACACCGACCGAGCAGGACCTCGACGCCCTGGCTTCGCGGCTGAACACCGCGATCACGCACCTGGGGGCGTGAATCCGACCCGACCGTCCGACCGGCGAGCGCGCCGAGCGACCGTCCGACCCCGGCCTCCCTAGGCGCGGGCCTCGCGCACCATCCCGTCGATCGCACCCGAGGTGGCCCGGCCGTGAGCCCCGACCCCCGCACCACCGTCGTCGTCATCACCCACAACCGCCGCGACCAGCTGCTGCACACCCTCGACCGGCTGGCAGCGCTCCCCGAGCGGCCGCCTGTGATCGTCGTCGACAACGCCTCGACCGACGGGACCCCGGAAGCCGTCGCCCGGCTGCGGCCGGAGGTCACCCTCCTTTCGCCCGGCCGCAATCTCGGAGCTCCGGGCCGGAATCTGGGCGTGCGCCACGCCCGTACGCCGTACGTGGCGTTCAGCGACGACGACTCCTGGTGGGAGGCGGGATCCCTGGCGCGCGCGGCGGACCTGCTGGACCGGTACGCGCGCCTCGGGCTGGTCGCCGCCTGCGTCCGCGTGGGCCCCGACGCCGACCCCGATCCGCTGAACGGCCTGCTCGCCGCCTCCCCGCTCGGCCGCGCCGTCGATCTGCCCGGGCCACAGGTGCTCGGGTTCCTGGCCTGCGCCGCCGTGGCCCGGCGGGACGCCTACCTCCAGGCAGGCGGCTACCACCCCGTCCTGTTCCTCGGAGGCGAGGAGACCCTGCTCGCCTACGACCTGACCGCGTACGGATGGGGCGTGTGCCACGTCCCGGACGTGGTGGCCGTCCACCGGCCGACCGGTGGGGTGCGGCCCGGCCGGCCCGCGGTCCAGCGCCGCAACGCCGCCCTCACCGCGTGGCTGCGGCGCCCGGTGGGCGTCGCCGTTCAGCACACCCGCCAGCTCGCCGCGCAGGCCCCGCGCGACCCGGAGGCCCGCCAGGCGCTGGCGGGAATGCTCAAGCGGCTTCCGGCGGCGCTGCGCTCGCGTCGTCCGCTGCCGCCGGCCGTGGAGGCGGCGGCCCGCCTCCTGGACGCGGACGCGGGACGCCCCTGAACGGCCGAGTCGGCTCGTCCCAGGGGTGACAGCCCCCACGGCCCGGATGCGAGCGGAGCCCGTGCGGGAAGGGATCTCCGCACGGATGAGCGGCCGACGTAGCGGCCGCCGCCGGTGTTCCGCCGGGAGGCAGCATGGGCAACTGGGTGGACCGGATCGCGTCGCCCTGGGGCGGCCGCACCCCGTACGCACGGGACGAGCCGTGGCCCGAGCGCCTGGACACGTACCTGGCCGAGGGTGTGCGTCCGGACGACGTCGGCCAGTGGGTGCAGACCGCGTCGATCCTCCACTCGGGCGGTGATGCCATGGACATCGCCGTCAAGGACGGCGCCATGGTCGGGGTGCGCGGCCGGACCGTGGACCGGGTCAACCGCGGGCGGCTCGGTCCCAAGGACGCGTTCGGCTGGCAGGCGGGCGCCTCGCCCGACCGCCTCACCGGGCCGCTGGTACGCCGGGGCGGGCAGCTCGTCGAGTCAGACTGGGACACCGCGATGGACCTGGTCGTCTCCCGCTCCCGCGAGCTGCTCGCCGAGCGCGGCCCGGGGTCGATCGGCTTCTACACCACCGGCCAGCTGTTCCTGGAGGAGTACTACACGCTCGCGGTCCTGGCCCGGGCCGGCATCGGCACCAACCACCTGGACGGCAACACGCGCCTGTGCACCTCCACCGCGGCCGAGGCGCTCAAACAGTCCTTCGGGTGTGACGGGCAGCCCGGCAGCTTCGACGACATCGACCACGCCGACGTCATCGCTCTGTTCGGGCACAACATCGCCGAGACGCAGCCCGTGCAGTGGATGCGCGTCCTCGACCGGCTCGACGGCGCCGATCCCCCGCGCCTCCTGTGCGTCGACCCCCGCCCGACGCAGGTGGCGCGCCGGGCCGCCGTCCACCTCGCCCCGCGCGGCGGGACGAACGTGGCCCTGCTCAACGCGCTCCTGCACGAGATCATCCGTACCGGACGGATCGACCGCGCCTACGTGGAGGCCCACACGGTGGGCTTCGAGGAGCTGGCCGAGGCGGTGGCGCACTGCACTCCCGCATGGGCCTCGGGCATCTGTGACGTCCCCGCGTCGAGGATCGGGGAGGCGGCCGAGCTGCTGGGCACCTCCGACAGGCTGCTGTCCACCGTGCTCCAGGGCGTCTACCAGTCCCACCAGGCGACCGCCGCCGCCGTTCAGGTCAACAACCTGCACCTCGTGCGCGGCATGCTGGGCCGGCCGGGCGCCGGCGTGCTCCAGATGAACGGGCAGCCCACCGCCCAGAACACCCGCGAGTGCGGCGCCAACGGCGATCTGCCCGGCTTTCGCAACTGGGAGAACGACGAGCACGTCGCCGACCTGGCGAAGGTGTGGAACGTCGAGCCCGCGACGATCCCGCACTACGCCCCGCCCACCCATGCCATGCAGATGTTCCGCTACGCCGAGCAGGGCTCCCTGCGGATGCTCTGGATCAGCGGCACCAACCCCGCCGTGTCCCTGCCCGAGCTGTCCCGCATCCGCTCCGTCCTGTCCCAGGACCGGCTGTTCACCGTCGTCCAGGACCTGTTCCTCACCGAGACGGCGCAGCTCGCCGACGTCGTGCTGCCCGCGGCGACCTGGGGCGAGAAGACCGGCACCTTCACCAACGCCGACCGCACCGTCCACCTCTCCGACAAGGCCGTCGAGCCGCCCGGCGAGGCCAGAGCGGACCTCGACATCTTCCTCGACTACGCCCGGCGCATGGACTTCCGCGACAAGGACGGAGGCCCGCTCGTCCCCTGGCACGACGCGGAGTCCGCCTTCGAGGCGTGGAAGCGCTGCAGCGCGGGCCGGCCCTGTGACTACACCGGCCTGTCCTACGGAAAGCTGCGCGGCGGGAGCGGCATCCAGTGGCCGTGCAACGAGCGGGTTCCCGAGGGCACGGACCGGCTCTACGGTGACGGCATCACCTGGGCCGGGCCGGACGTGTGCGAGTCCTACGGCAAGGACCTGGTCACCGGCGCCTCGGTATCGGTGGTCGAGTACCGGTCCCTCAACCCCGAGGGCAAGGCCGTGATCAAGGCCGCCGAGTACATGCCACCGCACGAGACCCCGGGCGGCGACTACCCGTTCCAGCTGACGACCGGGCGCACCTCTACCACTTCCACACCCGCACCAAAACGGGCCGCGTCCCGCAGCTGAACGCCGCGGCGCCGGACGTGTGGGTGGAGATCTCGCCGTCCGACGCGGAGGCGCGAGAGCTCGGCGAAGGCGACCTGGTCCGGGTCAGCAGTCCGCGCGGCTCCCTCACGGCCCGGCTGCGCGTGAGCGACATCCGGCCCGGCCTGCTGTTCGTGCCCTTCCACTACGGCTACTGGGACACACCCTCCGGCTCGGGACCCGATACGGCCGATGGGGGCCGGGCGGCGAACGAGACCACGATCACCGACTGGGACCCGGTATCGAAACAACCCCTGTTCAAGACCTCCACCGCGGCCGTCACGCTCGTGGAAAGGGCTGACGGCCGGCCCTCGCCCGCCCCCACCACCACCGCGTCCGCGCCCGCGCTCGCCCTCGCGGGCCCGGCCACTGAGGGCGGCCCCGCCGCCCATGTCCTCGAGGTCCCCGGACCACACGCCGGCGGTTCCCCGGGAGGCGCACAGTGAACGGCATCACCCTGACGCTTCGCGCGCTGCACCACGGCGAACGGAGCCTGGCGAAGGAACTGTCCACCATGGCGGAACGCCACCGTACGGAGCACGAGTTCCACCACGTGGCGAAGGACCTCGTCCTGTGGTCCAACGACCACTGCCGGCGCGTGGCCGAGGCGGGCCGCCACTACGGCCTGGACCTCGACGGACCGTCCAAGAAGTCCGCTCCGGGGCTCGTGTCGACGCTCCGGGAGAAGTCGGCGCAGGCCGTCGGCCACCGGCCGGAACCCGGCCTGCTCCTCCTGAGCGACCTGCGGTCCTTGCACCTCGACGCAGCCGGCAACTCCCTGTACTGGGAGATGCTGGCCCAGGCGGCGCAGGCGGCCAGGGACGACCGGCTGAAGGAGCTGGCCTCCTTCTGCCACCCGCGCACGCTACGGCAGATGCGCTGGACCAACACCCTGATCAAGACCTTGGCTCCGCAGATCCTGACGAGCCTGTGACCGCAGCCGTACGGAACCCCGGGGTTCCGTACGGCTCACACGTCCCTCAGGGGCGCTGCGTCACAGCGCCGGGTGGGCGTTCTTCAGGAGCTCCTGGAACTGGGCCGAGAACCACTGGCCGGCCAGGGGCGCGTTCGGCAGGGAACCCGACATGCTGTTCCCGTTGCGGGCGTTACCGGCGTAGGTCGGGTCGCACATCCGGTCGAAGCCCTTGCCCTCGTCGTTCGGGATCTCCTTGCTCGCCCCGTCGGACTCGCCCGGCGGCTTGATCCACACATACGCGTCGATGCCCGCGGCCGGAGCCGCCTGCGGCCTCTCGCCGAGCCCGGCCCCCGCCTGGTTGCACCAGTTGCCGAGGTGGATGCGCCGGTCGTAGCGGCCCCCGTTGACGTACGTGTCGACGCTGGTCAGCGCGCCGGGTCCGGTCGGCCTGGCCGCGCCGCCCCACCCGTTGCGGGAGGTGTCGATGAGCATGCCGACGTTCGCGTCGAAGCCCAGGGAGACCGCCTTGGCCCGCATGGCCTGGGCGTAGGACAACTCGTCGGTGTACCGGTTCCAGTCGACCCACTTCGACTGCCGTACGGAGGTGCCGTTGACGGAGTCCTCGATCTTGAAGTGGTCCTCCTTCAGGGCGCTGAAGTTGGCGGTGTTCACGATGAAGCCGTGCACCTTGGAGAGCGTGGAGCCCTCGGCGGTGGCCGCCTGCTTGAACAGTTCCGCGGAGGCGCCGAAGTTGTCGTCCCAGCCGAGCCAGCCGTGGTGGCCCGCATCCACGTAGTTGTAGACGTTGGCGATCGAGCCCAGCTTGTTCAGCGCGTAGCCGACGCCCTTGATGTAGTTGCCGTTGGTCTTCATCACGTCGCAGTTCGGGGTGGCCGTCGGACGACCGGAGACGTTGGTGACCAGGTTCGGCAGCGAGTCGATCTCGACCGTGGTGACGATCCGCAGCCCCGCGTACTTGGCGTCGGCGAGGATCGCGGCGATCGGGTCGATGTACTGCGTCTTGTACTTGTCGATCTCGGTGGGTCCCAGTTCACCGTTGGAGGCGAGCGCGGAGCAGTCCCGGCCCGGCAGGTTGTAGATCACCAGTTGTACGACGAGCTCGCCGCTGCCCTTCTGCGCCAGGGCCGCGTCCAGGTGGTCGCGCAGGCCCATCCTGCCGTTCGCACCCTGGATGGAGGCGATGCGGTCCAGCCAGACGCCGGTGGGCTGGTTGGACACCTTGGTGCCGCCCGGCTCGGCGGCCGCCTTGGCGGACCATTCGGGGTTCACGTACACCTTGGCGCCGGCGTACGGGTTGTCGGCCTTACCGCCGGAGGGCGGCGGGGTCGTGGGTGGCGTCGTGGGCGGAGTGGTCGGCGGCTGCGTCGGCACCGTGGCGCCGTTGCAGATGACGCCGTTGAGCTTGAAGGTGGCGGGGACGGCGTTGGTACCGCTGTACGAGGCGTTGAAGCCGAAGGACGTCGAAGCGCCCGTGGCTAACGACCCGTTGTAGGAGACGTTCTTGGCGGTCACGGCCGTGCCGGACTGGGTGATGGCGGCGTTCCAGCCCTGTGTGACGGTCTGATCGCCCCCGTAGGACCATTCCAGGGTCCAGGCGGTGAGCGGGTCGCCGGTGTTGGTGACGCTCACATTGGCGCCGAATCCGGTGTTCCACTGGTTGGTGACCTGGTACTCGACCTTGCAGCCGGCAGTGGCGGCGCCGGCGGTGGTGCCGAACACGGTGGCGGTGGCCCCCGCGGCCGTGACGAGGCCGAGGGCCGCCAGCAGGGCGGTACGGCTGGTCGTACGGCTGATCGTGCGCTGGGTCGTGCGTGGGGTCGTGCGGTGCGGCGTGCGGCTCATTTCGAGGTGTTCCTTTCCGTCAGGGCGCGCAGGTGGTCGCGCAGCCCGGCTCCGAATGCGGTGGGCGTGCCGTCGTACGAGGTGATCAGGGCGGGACCGGAGGCGCAGTTCCAGGTGTTCCAGGTCCAGCCGAGATACGAGAGGGAGCGGTCGTCGAACCACTTCATGACCTGGTCGATGAACCCGTGTCCGCAGGTGTTCTCACCGATCTCGCCCGCCACCAGGGGGACCTTGGCCGCGACCGGTGCCAGGCTGCTCTGCCAACACGCTTCGTCGACACAGGCGTTGAAGTTGTAGACGTGCCAGGCCGCGGCCAGATTGCCCGTGGGGTCGACGGGTGCGTGGGTGAGCCACTGGCTCAGGTCGTTGGAGTAGGCGATGCCGGGTACGAGGACGAGATTGCGGGCCCCGGTCGCGCGGACCGCGTCCACGAGGTCCTGCATGCCGGCGACCTCGTAACCGATGCCCGGGCAGGTGCCGCCGTCGCGCCAGCAGGACCAGGCCTGGCCGGCGGTGGGGGTCGCCCGGTCGGGGTACGGCTCGTTGAACAGGTCGAACACGACCCGGCGGTCGTTCTTGAAGGTGTCCGCCACCGAGGTCCAGAAGGCGGGGGTGTACTGCGCGTCCGGCATCGGCTTCTGGCAGGAGGCGTGGACGTCGGAGCACCCCGAGGAGTTGCCGGTGTACTGGCCGTACGTCCAGTGCAGTTCGACGATCGGCGTCATGCCGTGGGCCAGGACCCGGCCCACCAGGCCCTTGACGGCGTCGACGTACTGCGCGCCGCGGTATTCGGGCTTGATGGGGTCGAGGCCGAGCCAGCATTCCTCGTTGAGGGGGATGCGGACGGTGTTGGCCTTCCAGTCGGCGATGGCGCGCACCGCGGCGTCGTCGACGGGACCGTCGAAGATGCCGTGGCCCTGGACGCACATGAACTCGCCCCCGGACCGGTTGACGCCGAGGAGGCGACGGGTGGCGCCCTTCTGGTCGGTGAGACGGTTGCCGCTGACGCTCAGCTCGGGCGCCCCGGAGACCGGGCCGGGGGGATCGGTCGGGCCGGTGGGGGTGGGTGTCGGTGTGGGTGTCGGTGTGGGTGTCGGGGTGGGGTTGGTGGGACCCGGCACTGTGGTGCAGGCCGCGCCGTTGAGGGTGAACGCGCTGGGCGCGCTGTTGGAGAGCGACCATGAGGCGATGAAGCCGGCGGTGACGCTGGCGCCCTCGCCCAGCGTCCCGTTCCAGCTCTCGTTCACGGCTGTGGCGCTCGCCCCGGACTGGGACCAGGCGGCGCCCCAGCCCTGACTGATCTGCTGACCGTCGGGAAAGCCGAAGCCGAGACTCCAGCCGTGCAAGGGCGCGCCGTTGTTGGTGAGGGTGACGGACCCTTGGAAGCCGCCGGGCCAGGAACCGACGACGGAGTACTGGACGGTGCAGGGAGGTGCGGCCGCTGCTCCTGGGGCCGAACCCACTACGGCGAGAGCGGTGCTCGCCAAGGTGAGCACCGCTCCGCCGAGCAGGGCGGAAAAACGCGGGGGGTGTCGCATGAGCGACTCCTTGCAGAAGGGCTACGCCCTGACGGCGCGCCGACTGACGGAATCGCTCCCACTGGTTGGGGCCAGACCGTAGCGGCAACTGACGCCGTGCGAAAGGGCAGTCACCGAATTCCCCCGGGCACGCCTTCATTTCTTCGCGCGTCTTGACGTCACTGCCCCGGGTCCCCACAGTGGGAGCGCTCCCACTGGTTCAGAGCTTGTGCTCACGCTCTTCGCACGCCCCGCACTTTCCCGAGTCGCGAGGAGAACCCCCACATGCGCAACACCACGCACTGCCTCGACAGGGCACCCCCGGCTCCACCCAGCGCGGGATGGAGTCAGTCGACGCTTCCGAGACCGCGGTCGGGCGCACTCATGTCCCCCGTCGCCGGAATGCCGTCGGCGAGCCCGTAGCGCAGGTGGACGATGCCGTTCGGGCTGGCCGCCGGGGGCGCGAGGAGCGTGACGTTGGTGGGCACCGCGCCCTCGTCGAACACCTTCTTGCCGACGCCCAGCACGATCGGGTGCAGCCAGAGGTCGAGACGGTCGAAGAGCTTCTCCCGCAGGAGCGTCTGCACGAGGTTCAGGCTCCCGACGACCTTCACGTGTCCGTGCCGTTCACGGATCTCACGCACCGCGCCGGCGAGGTCCGGGCCGAGCTGCGTGGACCCGGCCCAGGAGAGGTCGGGCCGGCCGCGGGAGGCGACGTACTTCGGGACGCGGTTGAAGAGCGTGGCGATGTCGTCGTCGGCGCCGCCCTCCTGGTGGGGCCAGTAGGCGGCGAAGATGTCGTAGGTCCGCCGGCCGAGCAGGAGGGCGTCCGTGTCCTCGTACGCGGCACCGACCTGCGCCCCGGCGACCTCGTCCAGCAGGGGTGCCTGCCAGCCGCCGAACGGGAAACCCACCGGGTCCTCGTCGGGGCCGCCGGGTGCCTGGCCGACGAGGTCGAGGGTCGCGAACATCTCGATGTGGATGAGGCCCATGTCTTGCTCCCGATGAGTCGGTTGTCTCCGTCAAGAGATAGACCTACGGGTGCGCGCAGACTCATCGCCGCGCCGGGCCCGGCCCCGGATCACGCGAGTGGTCACCGGGCCCTTCCTCCTAGGAGGCGGGGCTCGGCGCCGGGGTCTCGGCGGACCAGAAGTCGGAGCGGACGTTGGGGGTGGGGATCTCGCCCTCGTACGTGCGGCCGTTCGCCGCCTTCGTCGGCGCCGCCACCTTCGACTCCTTCACGCACGGGGTGGTGACCTCGAAGAAGGCCTGCCCCTCGTGACCGAAGAGGACCATGATGCCGAAGCCGTCGGGGGACGTGGCGACGATCTCAGGCATGTCCTTGTCCGGATTCACCGTCTTGATCTGATAGCCGCTCGCCTTCCAGAAGCTCTCGACCACTCCGAGGAAGTTGCCGCGGCGCTGCTCGGAGACGATCGTCATCACGTTCCAGTAGCGCGTCACGTCACAGCTGCCGGTCGTCGTCGTGTAGTGGACCCATTCGACCTCCGGCTTGATCGCGCCGACCGTCGCGTAGAACATCGCGTCGGCGCGCTCCGCCGCTCCCTGCATGTCCATGCCTGCCACTGTCCCTCGTCCGTGTCCGTCCTTGGTGCCGTCCGACGGCCCGCATCCTGCGAGCAGGGCGCCGGCCAGGGCCAGCGCACAGCTCAGGCGAACGGTCCGGGTGATGCGCTTCATCGGTAATCTTCCCTCACGATGTCCTCGGGGTGTCCGGCGACGATCCTGGCGATGTTGTTCGCCGACGTCTGGTCCTTCTCCGGAGTGAAGTACTGGGAGTGGGCGTCGAACCCTCCGCCGTCGAAGACCATCCTGGGCCCGTCGTCGACCAGGAAGCGCTGTGCCCCGAAGGCCTCGCTCGCCGGATCCTTGCCGAAGTACACGTCGTCATTGCCGATGTCGAAGAGGTCGCGGCCGACCGCGACTCCCAGCGGGCCTCCCACCAGCAAGCCGAGCGCCGCCTCGTCCTTCGAGGGCAGGTGAGTGACCGGGTCGTTGTCGGCGGCGCCGACGAACACGTGGTCCTTGCCCACGCCGAGCTCCGTCGCCTTCTGCGCGTCCACGCCGGGGCTGCCGAGCAGGATCACGTCGTCGACGCCCGGGATCCCGCCGGACTGCTTGGCGGCCGTGCCGACGGTGAGCGAGCCGTAGGAATGCCCGATCGCCGTCACATGGGGGTCCGCGTTCTCGTTCGTCGCCGAGAGGCCCGCCATGAACTGGTTGTACGCCGGGGCGCCCCGCTGCGCGTCGCCCCTCGTCATCACGTCCACGTTCTGCGGGGCGTCGTAGCCCAGCCAGACGATCGCGGCACTGGACCGGTCCAGTCGCTGGGCACCGATGGCCGTGTCCTGGGCCCGCTTCATCGTGTCCTTGACGAACTCCTCGTTCAGCCTGGTGCTGAGTCCGGGGACGTACGCCGAGACGTTCTTGGAGGTGTCGGGGTTGCCGTACGAGACGATCGCGCGCCCGTTGCCCTCGTCGCCGATGCCCAGCAGGAACATGGGCGGGCGGCTCGGCTCGTTGAGTTTGTCCTGGATCATGCGCAGGGCGTCGAGCTTGGTCTGCGCGTCGTCGCCGCCCCGGTGCGCGAGGTCGTCGATGAGGACCGGCAGGTAGTTGCGGTTCGCCTCGTCGCGGGAGGCCGCCGGGATGCCGTCCAGGCCGCCGATCAGGTCCGGCGCGACCTCCAGGTACTCCTGGCGCTGCTCCTCGGTCAGGCCGTCCCACCACTTCTTGCGCTCGGCGGGGCTCTTGTCCTGCGGAACGCCCTCGCCGAGGTACGCGCCCGCGGTGGAGCGGACGTCGGAGGTGTCGCGGAAGACGTCCTTGAGGGTGGCCTCGGTGACGTCGAGGCCCTTCTCCGCCTTCAGGGCGCCGAGGGTCTTCGCGTACCGGGCGTCCGTCTCGCGGGCGGACCGTACGGCCCGGGCGATGCGGTCGGCCACGTCCTGCGCCTTCGCCGCGTTCGGGTTGAGCGGCTTGAAGCCCGAGTAGCCGGGGTAGAACGGCGACTGCCCCTGCGCACCGAAGCCGGGCGGTTCCAGCGGGAGGCGGGAGCTGCCCTGGACCGTGCTTCCCGGGGCCTGCTTCTTCGCGCCGGTCAGGTCCGCCACCTCGGTGGCCGGATAGCTGACGGAACCGTCCTCGTGCACGGTGAAGTTCAGGGCGGCGGCGTCCGCGAGGGCCTGCTTCAACTGGTTCTTGGGCTCCGCGAGATCGGCGGCGAGCCCGTTGAGCACCGTACGGACGAGCCCGCACTCGGTGTGCAGGTACTGGAAGTTGCGGCTGAGGCGCTGGAGCCTGCCGAGGGCCGCCTGCGCCGACTCGCTCTGTTGGGTCTCCCGGAGCTTCGCGGACATCGCCCGGTCGACCCGTACGCGGTCGGAGTCCGAGCGGTCCGAGACCTTGTGCCAGGTGTCGCCCGCCTCCGTGAACTCGGACGTCTTCAGGTCGCGCAGCTGCTGCCAGGTGAGGGTCGAGGTCATCGCTTCGCATCCGCCTTGCCGCCGCCGACGCCCTTGAAGGACGTCTCGATCGCGGCGTCCGTCTCGCCCATCTCCTTGGCGACCTTCAGCAGGGTCCCCGTGAGCTGCTCGCACTCGTCCCGCACCGCCTGGAGGCGTTCCTCCCAGCTCGTCAGCACGCTCTTGAGGGCCGCGGCGGAGCTGAGACCGGCGGCTCCGGCCTCGACGCCTTCGTGGCCGGGGCCGAGCGCCGCCCGGCTCGTCTCCGTGCTGGTGCGCAGTTCGCCGGCGGTGGCGGAGGCGCTGGTCCAGGGACCCTTGCTGTGCTGGAGGTCTCCGGTCCCGCCCGCGCCGGTCGTGGGCTCGGGGGCCGTCGAGGCGAGCCGCATCACGGGCCCGCCGCCCGCCGGTCCGTCCACCGGTCCGTCCGCCGGTCCGTCCGCCGGTCCGAACAACTCCTGCCAGCGCTCCGAATAGGACACGGCTCCCCCGTCTGCATGTGCGTTCCGCTTCCGCGCCCCGAGAGACTAACGCAGGCCACGGACGTGTGTGCGAGCGAGGACGGCTTGCGTACTGCGGGACGGCTCGACTCTCGGCCCGTTCCGTATCCACCTTCCGTCCCCGCTGCGGCAAGCCGCAGCCGCCGTCCTGGCCGGTTGGGCCGTACGGCGCCGCCGCGCGGCCGTCTTCCTGAAGCCCGCGCGGCCTGCCGGTGAGATGGTGAAGCCATGGGACCTTCTCCCGGAACCGACCGCCCTCCCCCGGCGGTGGCACGGACCGGTGGCTACGTTCCGCTGCGCGACTACGCGGTGATCGGCGACGGCCGGACCGCGGCGCTCGTGGCCCGCGACGGATCGGTGGACTGGCTCGGACTGCCGGATCTGGACTCGCCCGCGGTGTTCGGCGCCGTGCTCGACGCCGACCGCGGCGGCCGGTTCCTCCTCGAACCGGCGGCGCCTTACCGCAGTGAGCGCCGCTACCTGCCCGGCACGAACGTCCTGGAGACCACGTTCGTCACCCCGCAGGGCACGGCCCGGGTCACCGACGCGCTGACCCTGCACGACGACGTCGCGCTCACCCCCATGCGCGAGCTGCTCCGGCGCGTCGAGGGGGTGTCCGGGGCCGTGCCGATGCGGTGGCGCGTGCAGCCCCGCTTCGGATACGGCAACCGCACCACGCGGCTGGCCCGGCGTGCCGGAGTGCCCGTGGCGACGGCCGGGGCGGACGCGCTCGCGCTGTGCGCCTGGGAGGCCGGCGAACCCCGGTACGAGGCGGAGGCCGTCACGGGCGGCTTCCTCACGGCGCCGGGCACCACCGCCCTGCTCGCCATGCCGTTCGCCCACCAGGAGCCGCTGGTCCTGCCTGCCCGAGCCGAATGCGCCGCGCGCCTGGAGCGCACCTGCGCGGCGTGGCGCCGATGGGCGGACGGCCGGGTCTACACCGGCAGGTGGCGGGCAGCGGTGCTGCGCAGCCTGCTCACCTTGAAACTGCTGGTCTTCGCTCCGTCGGGCGCGATAGCGGCCGCGGTGACGACCTCGCTGCCCGAACACGTCGGCGGGGAGCGCAACTGGGACTACCGCTTCTCGTGGCTCCGCGACTCCGCCTTCACCGTGGCCGCCTTCCTTCAGCTCGGCTGCCCGGCGGAAGCACGCGCCTACTTCTGGTGGCTGATGCACGCCTCCCAGCTCACCCACCCCCACCTACAGGTCCTCTACCGGCTGGACGGCGGCCCCCGCACGACGGAGGAGGCGCTCCCGTGGGAGGGCTACCGCGGCTCTTCACCCGTCCGCACCGGCAACGCGGCCGCCGGCCAGGTCCAGCTCGACACCTACGGCGAACTGATGCAGACCGCCTGGCTGTACGCGCGGGCCGGCGGGCGGCTGGACGCGGACGTGGGCCGCCGCCTGGCGGAACTCGCCGACCTGGTCTGCGCCACGTGGCAGGAACCCGACGCGGGTATCTGGGAGGTGCGCAGCGCACCCCGCCACTTCACCCAGTCGAAGATGATGTGCTGGGTGGCTCTGGACCGCGCGGCCGACCTCGCCGAGCACCACCTCGTTCCCGGCAGGCACCTGGCCCGCTGGCGGTCCACCCGTCGGCAGATCGCCACGTTCATCGAAACGCGTTGCGTCTCACCGCGCCGCAACTGCTACGTGCGCTCCGCCGGCAGCGAGGAGCTGGACGCCGCGGTCCTCCTCGGCCACCTCTACGGCTACGGCGGTGACGCGGCGCGCATGGCCGGGACGGTCAGTGCCGTGGGGAGGGAACTGCGGCACGGGCCGTTCGTCGACCGCTACTCCGGCGAAGACGGCCTGAGCGGCCCCGAGGGCGCCTTCCTCGCCTGTTCCTTCTGGCTCGCCGAATCCCTCGCCCGCAGCGGAGAACTCGCCCGGGCCACCGCACTGATGGACGATCTGGTGCGTCTGGCCAACGACGTCGGCCTCTACAGCGAGGAGATCGACCCGGCCACCGGCGACTTCCTGGGAAACCTGCCCCAGGGGCTGAGCCACCTCGCGCTCATCAGCGCCGCCCATGCCATCAGCGCCGCCACCGCTACCAGCGCCGACAAGCACGACACGGACGACGAGGAGGCGGACGGGTGAGCGCCTGGGGGACCGCCGCCGGAGCTTTCGTCGGCACGCTGGTGCTGACCACCGCCTTGCGCGCCGCCGGTGAGATGCGCCTGACGCGCATGGACCTGCCCTTCCTGCTCGGCACGGCGGTGACCGCCAACCGCACGCGCGCCAAGGCCGTGGGCTACCTGATGCACTTCCTCAACGGCGAGGTCTTCGCGTTCGTCTACTACGCCGTCTTCCTCGCGATCGGCATGGCGGGCTGGTGGCTGGGCGCCCTCTTCGGTCTCCTGCACGGCCTGTTCGCCGGCACCGCGCTGGTCGGCGTGCTGCTGCCGCTCGTCCACCCCCGGATGGGCAGCCCGCTCACCAGCGCACCCGACGTGGCCCTGCTGGAACCACCCGGTTTCCTGATGCTCAACTACGGACCGAGCACACCCGTGGTCACCGTCCTCGCCCACATCGGCTACGGGGCCATCGTGGGCGGTTTCACCACACTCGGAGCGTGACGCGGCCGGGGATGCCGTCACCGCACGGCGGGCATATCGTCGCTCTATGGGTGACGGCCGGTGTGGCGGGTGCGGCGCGTCTGTCGCCGCCCGGTGCCGCCAGGGCACCGCGGCCACGGACGACGGGCGCTGAAGACGTGCGGCCGGCTGCTTCCGCCGCAGGGGCCGGTCTGGAGCGGCTCGATGCCGCCGTAGCCGAAGTGGTCCAGGCCACCGGGGCTTCCGTGGCTCTCGTGTACCTCCTTCCGCCGGGCGAGCGCGTCCTGCATCTGGCGGTGGTCTCCGGAGCTCCGGGGCACATCACCGCCCCGTGGGCGCGCATCGACCTCGGCGCACCGATCCCCGTCGCGGACGCCGTACGGGAAGACCGCCTGGTGTGGTTGGGCGGCCGGCAAGAGGTCGCGCGACGCTATCCCCGGCTCGGGCTCGTGCTGCCGTACGACTTCATGCTCGCCGCTGCCCCGATCACGGACGACGCCGTCGCGTCGGGCGGACTCGTGCTGCTGTGGCCCGTCTTCCGCCCGCCGGAACCGAGCCCGGCCGAACGCGCGGCGATCGACGCCTTCTGCCGTACGGCGTGGGGGGTGCTGCGGCAGGCCGCCGACCACGGGCACCTGACGCCGGGGAACACGCCCCGCGTGCTGCCCCCGCCCGCTTCCCGCGTCCCCGATCCGGACGAGGCGCTGGCCGGGGTCAGCTTCGCCGAGCGCCTGCCGGTGGGCTGCTGCGCCATGGACCTGGACGGCCGCATCACCTTCATCAACTCCGCCGCCACCGACCTCGTCGGCGCCGACGGGGCGGTCCTCCGGGGTGCCCGGCCATGGGAGGTGCTGGCGTGGATGCGCGAGCCCGTCTTCGAAGACCACTACCGGGCGGCGGTGGTCAGCCGCCAGCCCACTTCGTTCACGGCGCTGCGCCCGCCGGGCACGTGGCTGTCGTTCCAGCTCTACCCCGACGCGTCCGGCATCAGCGTCCACATCACCCCCGTCGCGGGCCCTGAGGGGTCGGACACCCGCCGCGAGCCGCTGCCCTCCGCAGAGCTGGCCGGCGTGACCTCGCTCTACCATCTGATGCACCTGGCCGCTGCCCTGACCGAAGCCGTGGGAGTGCAGGAGGTCGTCGATCTGGTGGCGGACCAGATCGTGCCCGCCTTCGGCCCCCAGGCCATGGCCGTGCTGACAGCGGAGGAAGGCAGGCTCCGCGTCATCGGCTACCGCGGCTACACCGCCGAGCTGATGGAGCGATTCGACCTCCAGCCGCTGACCGCCCACACGCCGACGGCACGGGTGCTGAGCACCGGGGTGCCCAGCTTCTTCACCACCTTCGCCGAGCTACAGCGCGAGTATTCCTCGGCCGTCCATGTGGACGGCATGGCGTCCTGGGCCTTCCTGCCGCTGATCGCATCCGACCGCGTCGTCGGCTCCCTGGTCCTCGCCTACGGCCGACCCCATTCCTTCACGCCCGCCGAACGCGCCGTACTGACCTCACTGGCGGGCCTCGTCGCCCAGGCACTGGACCGCGCCCGCCTCTACGACACCAAGCACGAGCTGGCCCACACCCTGCAATCGGTCCTGCTGCCGCACACCCTCCCGCGCATCCAGGGCCTCGACGTGGCCGCCCGCTACCTCCCCGCCGGCCGTGGCATGGACATCGGCGGCGACTTCTACGACCTCATCCGCCGCGACGACACCACGGTCACCGTGGCGATCGGTGACGTCCAGGGCCACAGCATCACCGCCGCGGCCCTGATGGGGCAGGTCCGCACCGCCGTCCACGCCCACGCCACCATCGGCACCCCGCCCGGCGAGGTGCTCGCCCGCACCAACCGCCTGCTGGTCGACCTCGACCCGGGGCTCTTCACCAGCTGCCTGATCGCCCACATCGACCTCGCGCGGCACCGGGCGCACCTCGCCACCGCCGGGCACCCCCCGCCGATCCTGCGTCACCCCGACGGACGCACCGAGGTGCTGCACGTGCCCCCGGGCCTGCTCCTCGGCATCGACCCCGACGCCGGCTACCCGACCACCGAGGTGGCGCTGCCTCCCGGCGGCATGCTCGCCCTGTACACCGACGGACTCGTCGAGATCCCCGGCAGCGACATCGACGACACCACGGCCGACCTCGCCCGCCAGCTCGCCGACGTCGAAGGCCGCACGATGGACGAGGTCGCTGACCGCCTCGTCGCCTACGCCACCGCGTCCGCGCCCCGTCACGACGACATCGCCCTCCTGCTCATCCAGGCCTCTGACCGGTGACGCGCCACCCCGGTGGCCCGCACGGCCCGGCGTGGCCGTCCCCCCGGGCCGGACGTCAGCGGGGCAGGGCGGTCAGGGCGAGGAACTCACCGCGCGACCGGGGGTCGGTGCGCAGCAGCCCCAGGAGGGTGGAGGTCATGGTGGTGGCGCCGACGGCCTGGACGCCGCGCAGGGTCATGCAGGTGTGCTCGGCCTGGATCACGACGCCGACGCCCTTGGGTTCCAGGTGCGTCTGGAGCCAGTCGGCGACCTGTTTGGTGAGGCGCTCCTGGACCTGGGGACGGCAGGCGAAGTGCTCCAGTACGCGGGCGAGCTTCGACAGACCGAGGATCCGCTGCCCGGGGAGGTAGCCGATGTGGGCGGTCCCGACGAAGGGCAGAAGGTGATGTTCGCAGACGCTCCGGAGCGGGATGCTGCGGGCGAGGACCAGTTCGTCGTAGCCCTCGTCGTTGGGGAACGTGGTCAGGTCGAAGGGGCGGGGGCTGAACAGTTCCGCGTAGGCGCGGGTCATCCGGCCCGGGGTGCCCCGCAGGCTCTCCGAATCGGTGGTGATGCCCAGCGCCTCCAGGAACTGGCCCGCCGCGAGTTCCGCGGCCGCCAGGTCCACCCCGTCCGAGTCGTGCACCACCCGCAGAGGCGGTGGCGCGGCTACGGACGGGATGCGCTGGGGCATGTCGGTCACCGATCCGTACGGTTCGCTCTGCATGTCGGCCCTCCTCGATTTCACCAACTAGTATTGGATTTATTCCGGGAGCGGGTCAAGAGCAGGAGAAAACGGGCCGACGATGGCGGTTATGTCAGCGATGGCTGGGGTTATGGTGGAGACATGACCTCCGAACTGACTCCGGTTCCCGACCCGCTCCCCGCCGTCGGCGGGCTGGACGAGGTCGCCGTCCTCTCGGACGGGCTGCGCCGCAGGATGTACGGCTTCGTACGCCGCGCCCATCGGCCGGTGACCCGAGAGGACGCGGCCTCGGAGGCGGGGATCTCCGTGAAGCTGGCCGCCTTCCACCTGGACAAGCTCGTCGCGGCCGGGTTGCTGGTCTCCCGCTACGACGACCCGGCGGGCCTCCGCAAGGTCGGCCGCAAGCCCAAGGTCTACGAGCCGGCCGCGACCGACATCCGCGTCAGCATCCCCGAGCGCCGTCCCGACGTCCTCGCCGAGATCCTCATCGACGCGGTCGCCGGCCAGCAGCCGGGAGAGGACGCGCAGGCCGCCGCCCTGCGCACGGCCCGCGACCGGGGCAACGCGCTCGGAGCGCGCACCCGCGCCCACAGCCGGCCCGGCCGCCTGGGAGCCGAACGCTCCCTCACGCTCACGGAAGCGGTGCTGGAACAGCACGGCTTCGAGCCCGACCGCCGGGCCCCGACGGAGCTGCGGCTGCTGAACTGCCCCTTCCACCCTCTCGCCACCCGCTCCCCCGGCCTGGTCTGCGGCATCAACCACGCCTTCCTCGGCGGCTTCCTCACCGGACTGCAGGCCAACGGCATCGACGCGGTCCTCGCACCCCACCCGGGACGGTGCTGTGTCGAGCTGCGCGCCGCGGGCGAGGGCACCACACCGTAGACACGCAGACAGCGTCAAGCGAGGAGCGAACATGACCGCGCACACCGCATTCGTGATCGTCGGAGCGAGCCTGGCCGGCGCGAAGGCAGCACAGACCCTCCGCGAAGAGGGCTTCGACGGCCCCGTCGCACTGCTCGGAGAGGAGAGCGAGCGCCCCTACGAACGGCCGCCGCTCTCCAAGGGCTACCTGCTGGGCAAGGACGAGCGGGAAACGGTCTACGTCCATCCCGAGCCGTGGTACGCCGAGCACGACATCGACCTGCGCCTGGGCAGCGCGGTCACCGCGATCGACCCGGACGGACACGAGGTGACGCTCGCCGACGGCAGTCGCATCGGCTACGCGAAACTGCTCCTGACCACGGGCTCCTCCCCGCGCCGCCTCACCGTGCCGGGGGCCGGCCTCGACGGAGTGCTCTACCTGCGCCGGCTCGCCGACAGCGACCGCATCAGGGAGTCGTTCGCGTCGGCCTCCCGCATCGCGGTGATCGGCGCCGGCTGGATCGGCCTGGAGACGGCGGCGGCCGCCCGCGCGGCGGGCGCGGAGGTCACCGTACTGGAGATGGCGGAGCTGCCGCTGCTGCGCGTGCTGGGCCGCGAGGTCTCCCAGGTCTTCGCCGACCTGCACGCCGATCACGGAGTGGATCTGCGCTTCGGTGTCCAGATCGCCGAGATCACGGGCGACGGCGGGCGGGCGGACGGCGTACTGCTGGCCGACGGCACCCGCATCGACGCCGACGCGGTCATCGTCGGGGTCGGCATCACGCCCAACACCAGGCTGGCCGAGGCGGCACGCCTGGAGGTCGACAACGGCATCCGCGTCGACGCCCGCCTGCGCACCTCGCACCCGGACATCCACGCCGCCGGGGACGTCGCCAACGCCTTCCACCCGCTGCTCGGCAAGCACATCCGTGTCGAGCACTGGGCCAACGCCGTCAACCAGCCGCAGGTCGCGGCCAAGGCGATGCTCGGCCAGGACGTGGCCTACGACCGTGTCCCGTACTTCTTCACCGACCAGTACGACCTGGGCATGGAGTACACCGGCTACGTGGACCCCGGCGGCTACGACCAGGTCGTCTTCCGCGGCCGGCGGGACTCCCGCGAGTTCATCGCCTTCTGGCTCTCCGCGGGCCGCGTCCTGGCCGGGATGAACGTCAACGTCTGGGACGTCACCGACCCGATCCGCGCCCTGGTGACCTGCGGGCACCCGGTCGACCCGGCGGAGCTCGCCGATCCCGACGTACCGCTGGATGACCTTCTGGAGCGGCCCGGACCCGTCGGGTCCTGAACACGTTGCAGGCAGTCCAGGTGGCGCGCGTGCCCTCCCCTCTCGACGTCAGGGGGGACGGGCGTCGTCGTGCCGGAGGGCGGTGCGGACGCCGGTGACGACCACGGCGATCAGGCAGAGGGCGATGAGGGTTTCGGCCCACAGGAAGGCGAACCAGTCCATCACGCAGCCGATCGGCGGTGTGCCGGGCGCGTTGTTGCGGAAGGCCGAGAGGGCGAAGAGGGTGGCGGCCATCCAGCCGAGGGCGGCCCAGACCAGACCCTCTCCGCGGGTCGTCAGGTACCAGGCCCCCATGAGCACGGACGCCGCCAGCGCCCACATCACGGCCATCATGAAGACCACGAAGACGAGCAGGCTGCCCGATCGGGCCAGTCCCAGCCCCAGCGCCGCGCCGACAGCACCCTGCTCGGACGGAGCGGGTGTCGCGGAGACCGAGAAGAGCGGGTCGTTGTTGGAGAACAGCATCCGCACCGGCACCGGCTTGCCGTCCAACTGCGCCCAGAACTCGATGTCGGTCTCGTAGGTATCGAAGGGGTAGTCGCTGATCGACCCGTCCGTGAGCGCGACCTGCACGTCCCTGGTCGTGAGCCGCTCGTGCGCCTTGAACTCCAGGTCGCCGAGTGTCTGCGCGGAGGTCTGGAGGCTGAGATCGGCCACCGGGGCGGTCCCCTCCTCCTCGCCGAGGGCCCCGCGCGCGGTGACCCGGACCCGCAGTGCCAGCTCTCTGGCCGCGGCGTCGACGCGTTGCACGTTGGCCTCCACGTCCACCCGGTCCGCGGCCTGGGATCCGACCGTGTGGACCGTGTCGAGCGCCTGGCGCTCGGTGAACTGCAGCCACGACCCCACCGCCACCGCCATCACGATCAGCACCGCGAGGGGAAGCAGGACCGTCAGGAGCGAGGCTCCGGAGCGGCGTGGGTGACGGGGGTCCCAGGTGGTGGCCATGGTGGTGGCTCCGACGGGTGGGAAGGGGCACGCATTTCGTCGGGCCCGACACCGGGAGCGTCCTGGTCGCCGGTTCGTGACGACCAGGACGGTGGTCCCGCAGTGGACCACGACCGGTGATCAGGGAGCGATCTCGAACTCGGGCGGCTCCAGGCCCTTCAGGCATTCGGTCTTCGGCGCGGCCGGGGTCTCGAAGAACGAGACGGCGATCTTCTGGGCGCACTTCGACGTGGCGAACACCACGTGCGGCTCGTAGGGGATCGTGACGACCTTGGCCTTGCTCAGCGTACGGGCGACGTACGGCCCGTTGTCCGCCCCGGTCTGGGAGTCGAAGCTGCCCGACAGGGCGAGGGTGGGGATGTCACCGCGCGTGGCATCCCGGATCGAGGGCGCCGCAGGGGGGACGTTCCAGACGTCGCAGTCGGGACGGAGGAAGGTGAGCTGCGGCGCCTGGGCCTGCACCGAGCGGGGGAACGACGGGAACGCTTCCTGTCCGCCCCGGAGCGCCTCCTCCTGGCTCTCGTACGGCGTCCACTCGCTGCAGAAGACCCCGTAGGCGAGACCGTGCCCAACCCTGCCCATGGCAGCCGGGCTGAGCTTCCCGCCCGCCCACTGCCGGGCGATTCGCTGTGGTTTGCCGTTGGCCAGCTCGTCGAGGGCGCGGGGTACCTGGGGTGCCACGTGGGTGGCGGAGGTCATCCAGTTCACCAGCGCTCCGCCGTCCAGTACGACCTTCACCGGCTTGTCGTTGCCGGGGAGCGTAACGGTGGTGGTGACGGGCTTGGCTTCGAGGTCGCTGACGAGCTTGTCGAAGGTGGCCGACAGGTTCGGGTAGCGCTTGTTGCACGCCGGCTGGTCCGCGCAGGCCTTGAACAGGCCGTCCACACCCTGCCGGAAGCTGCTCCAGGTGGAAGCCGAACCGGACCTGGACGGCGGCAGTATGCCGTCGATGCCCACCGAGCGGAGCCCCTCGGGGTGCAGGCGCATGTAGACCAGCGCCAGGTGGGTGCCGTAGGAGATGCCGTACAGGTTCCACTGCTTGACGCCCAGCGTGGTGCGCAGGTCCTCGTAGTCGGCGGCGCTCTCGGTGTCGTTGTAGGCGCTGAGGTCCAGCCCTCGGCCCGCCAGTTCGTCGCGGCAGGCCTTCGTGGCCTCGACGTGCAGGCGTTCGGTGGACGGAGCGTCGTAGACCAGGCCGACCGCGCGTGCGTTGAATGCGTCGATGTTGGGGCAAAGGGCCGTCGGGTCGGCCGAGTACGTACCGCGCTGGGACATGAGGACCACGTCACGGTCGCGGTTCAGGCCGCCGTCGATCGCCATCTTCGCCTCGCCCACGGCGTCGTCACCCGGTCCGCCCGCGAGCCACACGATGGGGTCGGATTTCGGTGTGCCGGCCGTGGCGGGCACGATCGCGACACCGAGTCTGATCGTTTCACTGCTGGGTTCGGCACGGTTCTCGGGCACGGTGAGCGTTCCGCAGCGGGCCCCTTCGAGCTCCTCGATCGGCTCCGGTGTCTTCGGGCAAGCACCCGGCTCGTAGCGGGCGTCGCCCACCGTCCGGGCGGTCGTGCCGATCGGCGCTCCGGTGCCGTCGTCGGCATGCGGACGGGCCTGAGCGGGCGCGGTGAGAAGGCCGGTGACGAGGAGACCCGTCGCCATGCCGGCCGACGCGGCCAGGAGCCGTCGTGAGGTGCGGCGACGACGGTGCGCTTGATGCGGTGTCATCTGCCCTCCCGGTTACTTCGGGATGATCGTGAACGGTTCGGGCTTGAGATCGTCCACGCAACGGGTGTCGGGCGCGGTCGGGCGAGCGAAGAACGAGGCGAGCACGCTCTGCGCGCAGTGCGACTGCGGGACCACCCAGTGGCCGATGCCGGGGACCTGTATGGCGGTCGAGCCGGACAGGTTGCGGGCGACGTCCTTCGCCCAGCTCACCGCTGTCTTCACGTCGAACGTGCCGGAGATGACGAGCGCCGGTACGGAGCTGACCGTGGCCACCCGCTGGACGGACGCGCGGTCCGGGACGTTCCAGATCCCGCATGCCGCATACTGGAAGGGGAGTTGCGGCACCTGGGCCAGGACCGTGTCCGGCCACCCGGGGTAGGCCTCGCGCCCCGCCTTCAGCACGTCGGCCTCCGAGTACCGCGGCGCCCACTCGCTGCACACCACCGAGTTCGTCAGGCCGTGGGCGAACTCGCCGACCTTCTGGACCGAGCCGGCCGCGCGGGCCTTCGCGAAGCGCTCCGGGTTTCCGTTGCTCAGTTCCGCGAGCGCCGCCGGGAGGTCCTTGGGGCCGGGGTTGAAGGCGACGATCATGTTGAGCAGTGCGCCCCCGTCGAGGACGACCTTGACCGGCTTTCCTCCGCTCGGCGGCGGGACGTTCAGCGTCAGGGGCTGTGCCTCCAGCTTGCGCACCTGCTCCGTCAGCATGCCGGGGAGGTCCGGGTACCGGTCCTTGCAGGCGGGCTGCGCCTCGCACGCCTCGAAGATGTTGTCGATCCCCTCGGCGGTGCTGCCCCAGGTCCACGGCAGGGTCACGACCTGGGGAGGGGTGATCGAGTCGATCGCGAACGCGCGGATTCCCTCGGGGTGCAGGCGCAGGTACGTGAGCGCCAGGTTGCTGCCGTAGGAGTAGCCGTAGACGTTCCACTGGGGGATGTCCAGTGCCTTGCGCAGGTCGACGAAGTCGGCTGCGTTCTCTGTGGAGTTGTAGGCACTCAGGTCCGTCCCGTCGGCCGTCAGGCGGTCCCGGCAGTCCTTCACCGCTTTCAGGAAGCGCTGTTCTGCCTCCTGTGCGTCGTAGCCCAGGCCGACGGCCTGCGCGTTGAACCGGTCGACCTCCGGACAGGCGAGGTTCGGCCGGTTGTAGAGGTTGCCGCGCTGGGCCATGATGATCAGCTCGCGGTCCTTGTTCAGGCCGGAGTCGACGAGGAACGGAATGTCGTCGAACGTGTCGGCACCGGGGCCGCCCGCCATGAACACCACGGGGGCCTGCGCGGGCTTCGCGGGGGTGACGGCCGGGATGACGGCCACGGCCAGCCTGATGGTCCGGCTTCCGGGGCGGGAGCGGTTCTCGGGGACCTCCAGGAAGCCGCACCGTGCGTCGGTCAGCGCTTCGATCGGCTCGGGCGGCTTCGGGCAGGAGCCGGGCACGAACCGGGCCGAGCCCGCCGGGCTGGGCTGCCAGGTGGGCTGGACGGGTGCTGACGCGGCGCTGCCGGTGGTGGGGCCCAATGCCGCCAGACAGACCAGAGCTGCCCCGGCAGTCACCGCGGGAATGCTGTGCTTTGGCATGTGATTCCGTTCCTCTGCCGACATCGGCGGCGACCCTGCCGGGCCAGGCCGCAGCGGTTGGGGCGGAACGCGCGTTTTCGACGCTACCGGGTGGCCCGTACACCCGCCACGCGGAGCAGTCACCACCCGCGGGCCCACCGCGGCATCCCGCCACGTCCCCTTGTGCGCGTCCTCGGACCAGCCGGTAGCGTTGAATGTGCCTGCGTTCGACAGGGAACCCGGGGCGATCACGCGCTGAACGACCTGAACGACCCCTGTCCGACGGGAAGGTCCTGCGGGCAGGCGCTTCTTCTAGGGAGCGTTCCGTCATGGCCGCACACGAGCCGCTCCGGTGGGACGAGCGGGACCGCTCGCCGGGGCCGTTGCCGCCGGGAGGGCTGCTCGATCTGCTCAGCGTGGCCGCCGTGGTGCTCGACACCCGGGGGCGCATCGTGTTCTGGAGCCCCCAGGCGGAGGAGGTCTTCGGCTACACCGCCAGGGAGGCGCTCGGCCAGTACGCGGCCATGCTGGTCCGCGACGAGCACCGCGACCTGGTGACCAGGCTGTTCGCCGAGGTGATGAGCACCGGGACGAGCTGGGCCGGCGCGTTCCCGATCCGGCACAAGGACGGCAGCACGCGCCTGGTGGAGTTCCGCAACGTGCGGCTGCTGGACGACCTCGGCGACGTCTACGCCCTGGGCATCGCAGCCGACCAGAGCACCCTGCAGCAGGTCGAGACCGACCTGGCGCTCTCCCAGCGCCTGGTGGCGCAGGCCCCCATCGGCATCGCCCTCCTGGACACCGACCTGCGCTACCTGCTGATCAACCCGGCCCTGGAACGCATCAACGGCGTCCCGGCCGCCGACCACATCGGCAAGCACCCCCGCGACCTCCTCACCTTCCTCGACGTGGACACCATCGAGTCGGCACTGCGCCAAGTGCTGCTCACCGGCACTCCGGTGATCGACCAGTACACCGTCGGCCGCACCCCGGCCGACCTGGAACACGACCACGCCTGGTCGGTGTCGTACTTCCGCATCGAAGGCGCCGGCGGCCGCGTCATCGGCGTGGCGAACTCGGTGGTCGACGTCAGCGAACGCCACCAGGCCACCACCGCGGCGGACCGGGCGCGGCGCCGTCTGGCCGTGATCGCCGACGCCTCCGCCCGCGTCGGCACCACCCTGGAGGTCGAGCACACCGCGCGGGAGCTGGTCGACGTCGCCGTTCCCGACCTCGCCGACATCGCCACCGTCGACGTCCTCGACGACGTCCTGGCCTTCCGCCGGGCCGCACCGCCCCGTGAGCCGGGCCCGGAGATGTTCCGGGCGCTCGCCGTGGCGGCCGCCTACCCCACCCCCGCGGCCACCGCCGCGCTGGCCGCCGGCGACCTCGCGGCGTACGGAGCCGACCGGCTCATCACCCGCTGCGTGCACACCGGGGCGCCCATCGTCGTCACCCACGCCAGCGGCAGCGATCTCCAGCACATCGCCCGCGACGCCGAAGCCGCGGCCGCCTTCGCCGAGGCCGGGGTGCACTCCTACCTCGCGGTGCCGCTGATCGCCCGCAACGAGGTCCTCGGCGTCCTCGACCTGCTGCGCGCGCGCAACCCCCAGCCCTTCGACGAGGACGACGTCCTGCTCGCCGGTGAGCTGGCCGCCCGGGCCGCGATCGCCATCGACAACGCCCGCTGGCACCAGAGCGTCCGCAACACCGCCGAAACCCTCCAGCGCAGCCTCCTGCCCAGTCCCCCGCCTCCCCTCGCCGGGCTGACCATCGCCTCCCTCTACCAGCCGGCCCAGGCCACCCACGAGGTGGGAGGCGACTGGTACGACGTCATCCCCCTCGCACGCGACAGGACCGCCCTGGTGGTCGGCGACGTCATGGGCAACGGCATCGACGCCGCCGCCACCATGGGCCGCCTGCGCACCGCTACGTGCGCCTTCG
Organism: Streptomyces sp. NPDC045695; assembly: GCF_056432025.1. NCBI lineage: Bacteria > Bacillati > Actinomycetota > Actinomycetes > Kitasatosporales > Streptomycetaceae > Streptomyces > Streptomyces sp. NPDC045695. The sequence continues at coordinate 93,473 of NZ_JBWKJU010000006.1, read as the reverse complement.
CCGACCTCGACCTCACCCCCGAGGAGGTCCTCCACCACCTCGACAAGATCACCCAAGGACTGGAGCACTACATCGCCACGTGCATCTACGCCGTCTACGACCCCCACGACCACACCTGCCGCATCGCCAACGCCGGGCATCTGCCGCCCGTCCTCGCCCCGGCCGACGGACCCCCGCGGCTGCTGGACCTGCCCACCGGCGCGCCGCTCGGCGTCGGCGGCATCCCCTTCCACACCACCTCCTTCGACCTGGGCACGGGCGACCGGCTCATCCTGTACACCGACGGCCTCGTCGAAACCCGCCGCCATTCCATCGACGACCGCCTGAACACCCTGCTGCGCACCCTGGACGCACCGCGCCGGCCGCTGGACGAGACCTGCCACTGGCTCCTCGACTCCCTGCGTCACCCCGACGACCACGACGACGTCGCCCTGCTCATCGCCGAGGCCACGGTCACGCCCGCCCCCGGGCGGCCCATCCCCGCCTGACGACGTGGAACCCGGGGTGCCGCACGGCGGGGTCGGGCATGCTGGGGGTGCTCGCGCGCTCTACTTCGGTGGCAGGGGGCCGGTCGGTGTTACGCATTCACTTCACGAGGGAGGACCTCGCCCGGACACGGGTGGCCGCGACGATCGGCGTCGCGGCGGAGGTCTACTACAGCCTGGAGCTGCTGAGGGATCAGCGGGAACTGCCGCACTTCCGCACGTGGCGGTCAGCGGTCGCCGGCCGGATGGGAGCCGACACGCGCCCCCTGACGTCCCTGGTCCCGGTGCGCGGTCCCGGGCTCGATCTGCTGGCCCTGATGGGCGACGTGCCCTCGCTGGACCATGCCGTGGACAACTTGCTGCGCGCCCCGGTGTCCCAGCTGCGACGCGAGTTCGAGGGTCTCGACTTCCACCCCGGACACCGGTCGTGGGCCAGGCGGGTGTCCGAGGGCGACCGTGAGGCGCGCCGGGAGCTCGCCGGGGCCGTGCGCGCCTGCCACCGGGTGACCGTGGAGCCGTACTGGCAGCGGGGACGGTCCGATCTGGTCGCGCTGTCCACCCGATGCGCGGACCTGATGGTGGAGGGCGGCATCGATCTGCTGCTGCGTTCGATCGGCGCACCACTGGTGCGCTGGCGGCCGCCGGTGCTCGAAGCCCCCTACCCGCGCCGGGTCGAGGTGCGTCTCCAGGGGAGGGGGCTGATCATCACGCCCACGGTCTTCTCGACGCGTCCGGTGAGCTTCCTGTGGGATCCGCTGGATACCGCCCAGCCGCCCCGGCTGACCGTACCGGCTCTGCGCGGGCCTCTGGCCGGTACCGGACCGGTGGAAGCGGAGGGCTCCGCCGTGCGGGACCTGGGGCCTCTGCTCGGCCGCACGCGAGCCGCCGCCCTGCACGTGACGGCGGACGGGTGCACGACGAGCGAACTGGCCCGCCGCCTCGGCGTCACGGCCGCAGCGGCCAGTCAGCACACGACCGTACTGCGGAACGCGGGCCTCATCACCACCAGCCGCCGGGGCGGGTCCGTGCTGCACCTCATCACTCCCCTCGGTCTGGCCCTGCTGCGGACCGGAGCCCTGCCGGAAACGGGAGGCGGGGAGGGAGACGGGGGCGGCGCCTCGCCAGCTGTCCCGGCCCCCCTTTAAGCCGTGGCTTAAGGGCTGGGCCGCGGGCGCCAGGCCCGCCCAGGATGGGAAGCCGCAACCGGCTCATCGTCTCTTGGAGATCGCATGAAGACTCGTTTCGCCGCCGCCCTCGGTTCCGTCGCCCTGACCGCGGGCATGCTGCTGGGCGCTCCCGCCGCCAGTGCGCAGACCACCACCTACCCGACCACCACCGTCGACGTCCCCTACGGGGCGAGCTATGTCCACGGCACCCTGACCTGGTACAACCGGTCGGTCGGTTTCAGCGGGACACTGCGGGCCGTCGGCTGCCGCAGGGCGTGGCTCGCTGCGTACGATGCCTCCGGCAACGAGTTCGGCGCCAGGAGCACCAGTACCAAGTGCGACGTGACGTATACCGTCAGCGCCTCGATCCCCACGGACGTCCCCGGTGGGGCCGCGCATGTCCTCGTCTGCTTGGACGACGCGAACGCCAACTCGCTCAAGTGCGTACAGTACGACCGGCCCTGACGCCTCCGCACGCCGCGAGGGCGGTGGCCCGTGGGAGGAACACGTGGAGAAGGCGGAGCCCCCGCAGGGGGAGGCAGCGGGTCCGGGTGAGGGCAGGGATGCGCTGCGCGAGCGCGGGTTCGCCCGCTACGGCGCGGAGCAGCTCGGCATCACCCTGACCGGCTCCGCGGCCCGGGACCTGGCCGGGATCCGGGAGGTCTTCGCGGCTCTGCCGCCCGACCCGTACGCCCCGGGGACGAACCGGTTCCGCCGGTACTCCCATGCCGTGTACCTGCCCTGGAAGGACGAACTGTCCTGGATCCCCGGCACCCCGGACCCCGTCCACGGCACGGTCACCGACTTCTCCCAGGGCGAGGGCGATCCCGGGCATCCGCGAACGCGACGGGTGCTCCCCGACCTTCCCGAGGCACTGCGCGGCAACGCCCTGCTGTTGCGGCTCCTGCGCTGGGACATCGAACAGGTCCTGTCGCTGAGGGATCTGGGGCGCCGACCGCTGTGGGCCGGTGTCCACCTGATCAGGCTCGGCGTCGACCACCCGGGCCAGATCGCCGTCTCGTCGCCGGACTGCCTGCACCAGGACGGCGGTTCGGCCAGTACGTTCACCTTCGCCCATCTGATCAGCCGTACCAACGTCACCGGCGGGCAGAACGTCATCGCGACACCGGGCAGCGCGGGCCTCCAGCCCGAGGACCCGTGGGCTGACGTCCACGCCGCTTTCACCCTCACCGACCCGCTGGACGGGTACGCCGTCCACGACCACAGAGTCAGCCATTACGTCGGCCCGGTCCGCGCGGGCTCCGGGGCGGGCCCGGGCGAACGGTCCGTCCTCATCGTCGGCCTCGCCCCGTACGTCCCCCAGCTGTGACGCCGCGCTGAGCGGCGGCCCCTTCGCGTGACCGTGGCGGGCCCGGCGCTGCGCCGGGCCCGCCACGCCGGCTCCGCTGCCGAGCCGGACCGGTCACGCCGTCAGCGCTGGAGTGTCAGCAGACCCGGCCGGTAGGGCCACAGGCCGTAGTCGCCGCCGACGTTGGGGTTGCGTCCCTGGTAGAGGAACTGCAGGTTGCACGGGTCGACGGTGAAGGTCTGGTCGGCGCTGGTGCGGATCAGTTCGCCGTGGCTGATGTCGTTGGTCCAGGTGGCGCCGCTGTTGGCCTTTCCGGCGAAGGGGTTGCTCTCGGTCGCGGCCTGGGGCGTCCAGGAGCCGTCCAGACTGGTGGCCGTGAACGAGCGGAAGTAGCGGCCCTGCGCGCCGTCCGCCTCGACGATCATGAGGTAGCGGTTCTGGCCCTGGAGCTTGTAGACCTGGACGGCTTCGAACAGGTTGTTCGTCGTGTCGCTCATGACCACGGTCGAGGTGGCGCCGAAACTGCCCGGGAAGTTCCCGATCGGCATGCTGGCCCGGTAGATCTTTCCGTTGTCACCGGCGAAGAACAGGTACATGTTCGTGCTGTCGGCGATGAGCGTCTGGTCGATGGGTCCGGTGGTGGAGCCGGTGATGCTCCCGGAGAAGAGCACCTGCTGTGACGACCAGCCGTTCGGGTTGGTGGGGTCGCTCGACGTCCGGTAGGAGAAGGCGCTGCCGCCACCCCACTGGTAGGCGAGCACCCAGATGTTCTTCGGCGCGAAGTAGAAGAGCGTGGGCGCGACGGTGGACGTCGACATCGTGTTCTGGCTGGCCGAGGCCATCTCCGACCAGTTGGTGAACAGGCCGAAGTTCATCGAGCCCCAGTTCTTCCCCGTGTCGTGCGTGGTCGCGTAGACCAGGTGCCGGCCGTTGTAGGGGGCGACGGTGAAGTCCTTGAGCGAAGCCCACCCCGGCTTCGGCTGCGCCAGCGGGCCCGTCGACGTCCAGCGGTACGTCGAGGGGAGGGTGCAGGTGCCGGGGCTGCCGCCGCCGACCCGGACGAGCTGCCACTGCTGGTTGGTACCGCCCCAGTCGTCGTACTGGACGACGTTCGCGTTGTCGGCGGTGGAGCCGCCTTGTACTTCGAGGGCCTTGTTGCTGTGGCGCGCGATGAGCCTGACGTAGCCGTCCGGGCTCTCGGCCAGCCGCCACTGCTGGTTGGTGGCGTTCAGGTCCGCCCACTGGACGATCGGGGCGCCGTTCGCGGTGGACCCGTTCTGGACGTCCAGCACCTTGCCGGAGTGGCGGGACTTGATGCGGTAGTAGCCGCCGCCGGAGTCGACGAACTGCCACTGCTGCTGGTTCTGATCGTTCCTGGTCCACTGGGTGATGCGGGCGCCGTCGCCGGTCGACAGGTTGTAGACGTCCAGGGCCTTGCCGCTGTTGCGGTTGACCAGTACGTACGAGGCGTTGGGGTCGATGGTCGTCGCGGCCCCGGCGGGCTGGACACCGAGGAAGGCGGCCAGGAGCAGCAGGGGCGTGAGGACGGCGAGCAGGCGTCGTCTCAGGTCGACCGGGGACGGATGGCGAAACCACATGGGAAGAGCTCCTTCGCAGGTCGGGGACGGGAGGGGGGAGGTCACGCGCGACGCGTCAGCCCTTGGTGGCGCCTGCGGTGAGGCCGCCGATCAACTGCCGCTCGGCGACGGCGTAGAAGGCGAGGGCGGGGACCATGGCGAGCACGATGTAGGCGAGGACGAGCGCGTAGTCGGTCGAGTACTGGCCCTGGAACTGCTGGACTCCGACCGGGACCGTCTGCCAGGTCGGGCCGTTGAACACCAGCAGCGGCAGGAGGAAGTTGTTCCAGCTCGCGACGATCGCCAGCACCGACACCGTGCCGAGCGCCGGACGGGCCATCGGGAGCAGGATCTTCCAGAAGAAGCGGAACTTGCCGCAGCCGTCCATGACGGCCGCCTCCTCGACCTCCGCCGGGATGGTCCGGAAGAAGCCGCGCAGGATGATGATCGTCATGGGGAGACCGAAGGCCGCCTGCGGGAGGATCACTCCGAGCGGGTTGTCGAGCAGTTCGACGTTGCGCAGCAGCAGGAACAGCGGCAGGACGGCCACGGCGAACGGGAACATGAGCCCGATCGTGAACAGCGTGTAGAACAACTCCCTGCCCCGGAAGGCGTAGCGGGCCAGCACGAACGCCGCCATCGCGGACGCCGCCACCGTGCAGCACGTCGTCCCGATCGCGATGCCCGCACTGTTGGCGATCTGCCGCCAGAACATTCCGTCGCCGAGAATGGCGGTGTAGTTGCCGGTCTTCCAGTGCTCCGGCGGCCCGAACGGGTTGGTGGTCAGCTCGCCGGTGCTCTTGAACCCGGACATCACGGCGTAGACCAGCGGCACGGCGACGAACGCGCCGATCAGCCAGACCACGGCGTGCAGGGACAGGCCGCGTGCGGTCCTGCGGGCGTTCATCGGCCACCTCCCGAGGTGATGGCCCCGCTCAGGTCGCGGCGGAGCACGTAGCGCTGGTAGAAGAGGGAGAAGACCAGGCTGATCATGAACAGCACGACGCTGATCGCGCTGGCGTAGCCGACCTGGTAGCGCTTGAACCCGTACTGGAAGATCGAGACGGCCATCGTCTCGGAGGAGTGGTTGGGCCCGCCCGCGGTCATGACCCAGACGAGGTCGAAGAGCTGGATGGCCCCGATGACCGAGAGGAAGGCGCTGATCCTGATCGTCGGGCCGAGCAGCGGCAGCGTCACGTTCCGGAAGCGCTGCCAGGCGCCGGCGCCGTCGATGGAGGCGGCTTCGAGGATCTCGCCCGGGATGCCCTGCAGACCGGCGAGGAAGAGCATCATGTGGAAGCCGAAGTACTTCCAGGTCATGACCGTGAAGAGGGTCGGCATGACCGTCGAGGGGTCGGCGAGCCACTTGCCCTGCAGCCCCTCCAGGCCGAGCGCGCCGGCGAGGTGGTCGGCCATGCCGGCGTCGGGCAGGAAGATCATCGTGAAGAGGACCGCCGTGACCACCTCGGACAGGATGTACGGCGCGAAGAACAGCATCCGGTAGACGGCCCGGCCGCGCAGCCTCTGGTTGAGCAGGACCGCGGTGAACAACGCGAAGGGCAACTGCACCGTGAGCGACAGGGCGATCAGGTACAGCCCGCGCCCCAGATCGCCGCGGAAGACCTCGTCGTCGAAGAGCTCGGCGTAGTTCTCGAAGCCGACGAAGTCGTCCATGGGGCCGACCCCGCCCCACTTGAAGAAACCGGTGTAGACGGCGACGGCGATCGGGGCGAGGACGAAGACGAGGAAGAGGACCAGAGCCGGGAGGAGGAACCACGCGACCGACGCCCAGTTTCCCCACCGGCGCAGGAGCGAGCGCGACGGGGCGGGCGGGTGCACCGGCTCGGCGTCCCGCGTCCGCTCCTCGGCCGGGTCCTTGGTCAGGTCCTTGGTCGGGTCCTTGGTCGGGGTGGCCACGGAGCTAGGCACCCTTCGCAGCCTGGGTGATCGACGCGGTGACCTGCTCGGGCGTCTTCTTGCCCGCGATGAGGTCCGCGACGCTGTCGTTGACCTGCTGGCCCACCGCGGGCGGGTAGGCCTGGTCGAGGAAGAGCTGGAAGCCCGTCGCCTTGACCAGGCTGTCGGCGACCGCCTTCCTGTTGGGCTCGGTGAGCTGGCTCTCCGCTCCCTTGACCACCGGCAGGTAGCCGTTGGAGGCCAGCAGCTTGGACTCGTTCTCCAGCACGAAGAACTTCAGGAACTCCAGCGCCTCCTTCGGCGCTCCCTTGCGCAGCGCGAAACCGTTGCCACCGCCGAACACCTCGGTGACCTGACCGACGCCGCCGTCGACCGTCGGGAAGGGGAAGAAGCCCAGGTCCGCTCCGAGGTCCGCGCCCGCGTCCTTCTGCACCGACGGCGCCCACTGCCCCATCAGCTCCATGGCGGCCTTGCCGTTGCCCATGGTCGCGGCCTGGCCGCCGGGGGTGGAGTAGCCGGCGCCGAGGAATCCCGTCTGGAACGGCTGGAGGTCGACCAGCTCCTTGAGTTGGGCGCCGGCCCGGACGAAGCCGGCGCCGGTGAAGTCCTTGGCGGTCGCCGCCTCTTGCAGCGCGGGGAGGCCTGCGACGCGCATCGCGAGGTAGGCCCAGTAGTAGTGGCCCGGCCAGTTCTCCTTGCCCGCGAGGGCGATCGGGGTGACGCCCGCCGCCTTGAGCTTCCTGACGTCTTCGAGGAATTCGGCCCAGGTGGCCGGCGGAGCGGTGATCCCGGCCTGGGCGAAGAGCTTCTTGTTGTACCAGAAGCCGACCATGCCGACGTCGTAGGGCACGGCGTAGGTCCGGCCCTCGATCTGATAGGCCTGCAGCGAGACGGGGGTGAGCTCGGACGACCAGCCGAACGCGTCGGTGAGGTCCTCGACCAGCCCCGCGTCGACCTGCTGCCGCAACACGCCGCCGCCCCAGGTCTGGAAGACGTCGGGGAGCCGGCCCGAAGAAGTGGTCGCGGTCAGCTTGGACTTGAACGCCTCGTTCTCCAACGACGTCGTCTTGATCGTGAGGTTCGGGTGGGCGTCCGTGAACGCCGAGGAGATCTGCGGGAAGAGAGACTTGCCCGGTTCCGTGGTGGCGATGTTCCACCAGGCGAAGCTCACCTTGCCGTCGGCCGCCGGGCCGGAGCCGGAGTCCCCGCCGCCGCAGGCCGCGGTCAGCGAGACGGACAGGACGGTCAGGCCCGAGAGCGCCAGGAAGCTTCGTCGGCTCGGGGGTGTGCTGGCCATGGAACCTCCGGGGTGGGGGATGCCGGTTCGACCTCGAAAACATTTCGTAACCTTCTCGGATCGAGTGCTGCCACAAACTAGGAACGCGGGGCCCACCGGTCAAGCCTTCTTACCGAATTTCCTTGTGCAGCAGCCGTCTTGGAGCTTGACAACCAGGTTGCGCCGACCGGAAACTCTTCGAAAGTTTGCGATATCCGTCGCCCGACCCACGGCGTTCGCGCAGAGGAGAGAAGTTGAGCGAGCAGCGTCCGACCCTGGCCCTCATCGCCGCGGAGGCAGGGGTGTCCCAGGCCACCGTGTCCAAGGTGATCAACGGCCGCTCCGATGTCGCACCCTCGACGCGCGAACGGATCGAGAGCCTGCTGCGCTCCCGCAACTACCTTCACCCCGGCCGGCAGGGCAGGGCCCGCAGGTCGGGCCTGGTCGACTTGATCATCGGCGGTCTGGACAGCGCGTGGGCGGTGGAGATACTGCGCGGCGTCGAGGCCGAGTGCGCCCAGCGCAGCGTCGGCACCGTCGTATCGCTCGTCCCGCCGGGCGAGGCCACGCCGTCGAGCTGGGCCGCACTGCCCGTCCTGCACCACAGCGACGGCGTCATCCTCGTCACTGCCTCGGTCACCCAGGCCCAGCGCGCCCAGGTCGAACAAGCAGGTGTGGCGCTGGTCGTCATCGACCCGATCGATCTGCCGGGCAACGGGGTGCCGAGCATCGGCGCGACCAACTGGGCGGGCGGCCTCGCCGCCACCGAGCATCTGCTGGGGCTGGGGCACCGCCGGATCGCCACGATCGGCGGGCGCAAGGAGATGCTCTGCAGCCAGGCCCGCATCGACGGGTACCGCGCCGCGCTGGAGCGGGCCGGGGTCGAGGTCGACCGCGACCTGATCCGGTTCGGCGACTTCCAGCACGAGGGCGGGTTCCGGTGCGCCCGGGAACTGCTCGCCCTCCCCGATCCACCGACCGCCGTTTTCGCGGGCAGCGACCAGCAGGCGATGGGCGTCTACGAAGCCGCCCGGCAGGGCGGGCTGAGCATCCCGCAGGACCTCAGCGTGGTCGGCTTCGACGACCTGCCGATGTGCGAATGGCTGTCACCCCCGCTGACGACGGTGCGCCAGCCCCTGGAGGAGATGGGCCGGCTCGCCGCCCGCACGCTGTTCCAGCTCCTGGACGGGCCGCCCCTGGTCAGCCCCCGGATGGAGCTCTCGACCGAGCTCAAGGTCCGGCTCTCCACCGCCCCGCCCCCCGCCCCGCCCCGTCTCTAGGAGAACTCCTTGACCGAGCCCTGGCGCGACCCCCTCCTGCCCGTGTCCGTACGAGTCGCCGATCTGCTGGAACGGATGACGCTGGAAGAGAAGGCGGGCCAGCTCGCCGGCTTCTGGGCGCTGCCCTCGGACGCGGGCGTACCGGTCGCGCCCATGGAGGACGATTCCGGCGAGTCCGCCCCGGGCCTCGACGACATCGTCGCCCACGGGCTCGGCCAGCTCACCCGGGTGTACGGCACCGCGCCGATCACCGCGGAAGCCGGGATGCGGCGGCTCGCCTCGCTCCAGCGGCAGGTGACCGGAGCCGGCCGGTTCGGGATCCCGGCGCTCGCCCACGAGGAGTGCCTGACCGGGTTCATGACGTTCGGGGCTACGGTCTTCCCCGGGCCGCTGGCCTGGGGCGCCTCCTTCGATCCCGGGCTCGTGCGCGAGATGGCCGGCGTCATCGGCGCGGGGATGCGGCGGGTCGGCGTCCACCAGGGGCTCGCTCCGGTGCTCGACGTGGTCCGCGACTACCGGTGGGGCAGGACCGAGGAGTGCGTCGGCGAGGACCCCTATCTCGTCGGAGCCATCGGCACCGCCTACGTACAGGGCTTGGAGGGCGCCGGGGTCGTGGCGACGCTCAAGCACTTCGCCGGGTACTCGGCCTCGCGCGGCGGCCGGAACATGGCCCCCGTCGCCTCGGGACCGCGCGAGTTCGCCGACGTGCTGGTCGAGCCCTTCGTACGGGCCCTGCGCGAGGGCGGTGCCCGCTCGGTGATGAACAGTTACACCGATGTGGACGGTGTCCCCGTGGCCGCCGACGAACGGCTGCTGACCGGACTGCTCAGGGATGAGCTCGGTTTCAGCGGTGTGGTCGTCGCCGACTACTACGCCGTCTCCTTCCTGGAGACCCGGCACGGTGTCACCGGATCGCGCGGCGCGGCCGGGGCACTGGCGCTGACCGCCGGAATCGACGTCGAGCTGCCCACGGCCCGCTGCTACGGCGAGCCGCTGCTCGAACTCGTACGGTCGGGAAGCGTGTCCGAGGAGCTCATCGACCGGGCCGCGGAACGGGTCCTGCTCCAGAAGGCCGGGCTCGGCCTGCTCGACCCCGGCTGGGAACCCGTCACGCCCGAGCCGGTCGACCTCGATCCGCCGGAGAACCGGGCCCTGGCCAGGCTCCTGGCCGAACGGTCCACCGTGCTGCTCGCCAACGACGGCATCCTGCCGCTGCGCCCGTGCCGGGTGGCGGTCAGCGGGCCGTACGCCGACGACCCCCGGTCCTTCCTCGGCTGCTACTCCTTCCCCAACCACGTCGCGCTGCCCGGGGACCTCGGGCTGGAGATACCGACGCTCGGCGAGGCGCTCACCGCTGCCGGGTTCACCGTCACCGACGACGATCCGGACGTGAACGTGCTGGTGCTCGGGGACCGGGCGGGCATGTTCGGCCGGGGCACCTCCGGCGAGGGCTGCGACGCCGAGACCCTCGACCTGCCCGGCGACCAGGCCGCACTCGCCCGCGCCGTGCTGGACTCCGGGGTGCCGACCGTCCTGGTCCTCGTCTCCGGACGGCCCTACGCGCTCGGCACGCTGGCCGAGCGCGCCTCGGCCGTGGTGCAGGCCTTCTTCCCCGGCGAGGAGGGCGGCACGGCGCTGGCCCGGATCATCGGCGGCGCCGCCGAACCCTCCGGGCGGCTGCCCGTCTCCATTCCCCGGCAGGTCGGCGGCCAGCCCGGCACCTACCTGCACGCCCGGCTCGGCGGGCACACCGACTGGAGCTCGGCGGACCCGACCCCGCTGTTCCCCTTCGGACACGGGCTGAGCTGGACCAGCTTCTCGTACTCGGAGCTCTCGGTGGACCCCGTCGCCGCGACGGACGGGGCCGTCGCGGTTTCGGTCACCGTACGCAACGTGGGCGAGGTGGCCGGGACGGAGGTCGTCCAGCTGTACCTCTCGGACCCGGTGGCGTCCGTCGTCCGGCCGCAGCGGTGGCTCGCCGGATTCGCCAGGGTCGAGCTGCGGCCGGGCGCGGCCGCCCGTGTCACCTTCCGCGTCCACGCCGACCGGACCTCCTTCACCGGGCTCGACCTGCGCAGAAGAGTGGAACCGGGGGAGATCGGCGTGGCCGTCGGGCGGTCCAGCGGGGATCTTCCGCTCCAGGGCTCCTTCACTCTGGAGGGTCCCGTACGTCATCCGGGGGCCGACCGGGTGCTGTCCGTGCCGGTCGAGACCGTCCCGGTGCCATGAACGGCTTCTCCGGTGATCCCGTGCTGCCCGGGTTCCGGCCCGATCCGTCCGTCTGCCGGGTGGGAGCGGACTACTACCTGGTGACGTCAAGTTTTGAATGGTTCCCGGGACTTCCCGTGTTCCACAGCCGCGATCTCGTGGACTGGCGGCGCATCGGCTCCGCGCTCGACCGGCCCTCCCAGCTCGACCTCGACGGGTGCGCGCCCTCACGGGGTCTGTTCGCACCGACGATCCGGCACCATGACGGGGTCTTCCACCTCGTCTGCACGCTGATGGACGGCCCCGGCCATTTCGTCGTCACGGCGACCGACCCGGCGGGGCCGTGGTCGCAGCCGCACTGGCTGGACGGCGAGGGCTTCGACCCGTCGCTGTTCTTCGACGACGGGGCGGGCGGCGAGACGGACGGCGAAACGGACGGCGGGGCGCGCGACGGGACGCACCGCGGCGACGGCCGGGCCTGGTTCACCGCCGCCCGCGTGCTGGACGAGGCCGCCGGCCGCACCGAGATCTGGATGCGCGAGTACCTTCCCCGCGAACGACGGCTCACGGGACCCGAGCACGTCCTGTGGTCGGGAAGCCACCCGGGCGCCCGATGGTCGGAGGCCCCCCACCTCTACAAGATCGACGGCACCTACCTCCTGCTCACCGCGGAGGGCGGCACCGATGTGGACCACACGGTGGTGGCGGCCCGCGCCGACCGCGTGAGCGGCCCGTACGAGGGCGCCCCCGGCAACCCGGTGCTCCCACCCGCCCAGGGCCCCGTCACCTGCACCGGGCACGCCGACCTCGTACAGACCCCGCACGGCGACTGGCGGGCCGTCCTCCTGGGCGTGCGCCCCGGTTCCGCCCTCGGGCGCGAGACCTTCCTCAGCCGGATCACCTGGGACGACGGCTGGCCGGTCTTCTCCCCCGTCGTCCACACCGGTCATCGCCGCCCCGTCCACGACGGCTTCGCCACCCTCTGCGCCGACTGGAACACCCTGCGCACCCCACGCACGCGGTTCTGGACCACCGGCGACGGGCTGCGCCTGCGGCTGCGCCCCGAACGCCTCGGCGCCCACACGGCCCCGTCCCTCCTGGCCCGCCCCCAGGAACAGCCCGATTGCGACGTCTCCACCGAACTGCACTTCACTCCCGCTGCACCGGAGGAAGAGGCGGGCCTCGCCGTGGTCCTCGACGACGACGCCCATCTCCTCTTCCTCCGCACCACGGAAGGACTCAGCCTCCGCCACGGATCCGAGGTCCTGGCCGGCGTTCCCGTCCCCCCGGGCCCCGTCCGTCTGGGGGTCCGCATCCGCGGTTTCGGCCACACCTTCACCCACGCGGGCCCCGACGGCGCCTGGCAGGACCTGACCACCGTCGAAGCCAGCTTCTTGACCCCGCTGTTCACCAGCGTCCAGCTCGGCCTCTACGCCACCTCCAACGGCCGCCCCTCCACCCGGCACGCCCACTTCGCGTGGTTCGACATCAGGTACCCGAGCAAGGAGGAACCGCCTGGACAGCAGCGTGGATGACGCCCGCGGCCGTGGACCGGCGGCGCCGGCGCTCGTCGCCGGGGCACGGCGCGGGCCACCTCACGGCGACCGCCTGCACTGCGACCGTCTGCGCTGCGACCGCTTTCACCGCGACCGCCTCACCGCGCCCCTCTCACCGCGCCCACCGGTCAGGCCGGCGCGGGCAGTTCGGGGGCGGACTCGCGCACGGTCAGGCGGGTCGGGAGGATCAGCGGGGTGGGTCGGTGTCCTTCGATGGCACTGACCAGCATCCTGGCCATCTCCTGCCCCAGCGCCCGCACCGGCTGATGGACCGTGGTCAGCGGCGGGCTGGTGTGCCGGGCGCTCGCCAGGTCGTCGAAGCCGATCACCGCGACGTCCTCGGGCACCCGCAGCCCGCGTTCCCGCAAGGTGCGCAGAGCGCCGATGGCCATGGCGTCGGAGGCCGCGAACACGGCGTCGGGGCCGGGGTGTGCCCGCAGCAGCCGGTCCATCGCCCCGGCGCCGCCGTCCTCGGTGAACTGCCCGGGCTCGACTCCGAGCAGCGTCAGGCCGGACAACAGCAGCCCCTCGGTGAACCCCTGCTCCCGCGCGACGGAGGCCCTGGCGTCCACCTGCCCGGTGATCATGACGGGCCGTCGGCGGCCCGTGCGCGCGAAGTGCTCGGCGGCCAGACGGGCACCGCCCCGGTTGTCGGCGTCGACGTACCACGTGGGCTCCCCGACGAGCGGGAGTCCGCCGAAGACGACGGGGAGATCGACTTCCTCGCCCAGGCGGGCCAGCGGATCGTCGCCGCGCAGTGCCATCAGCATGACGCCGTCGGCCCGGCGGGAGCGAAGCAACCGCTCGAACCGCTCCCGGCCGCGCGGGGTGTTGGCCAGCAGCAGGATCAGTTCCAGATCGGTCTGCTCCAGCGCCGCGCTGACGCCGACGATGATCTCCGCGAAGAACGGGTCCGCGAAGAGCCCCGGCTCGTCGCTGGAGAGCGCCAGTACCACCGCTCCGACCCGGCGCGTCGCCAGGGCCTGCGCGGACGGGTTGGGTACGAAATCCAGCTCGCGCACGGCCCGCTGGACCGCCTCGCGCTTGGCGCGGCTGACGTGCGGGGCGTTGTTGATCACTCGGGAGGCCGCCGTGCGTGACACACCGGCTCGTGCGGCCACCTCGTCGAGCGTGGGCATGCGCTTGGGTGACGGCTCCATGGAAAAGCTGCTCCTCGGGCTCACGCGGACGGCGAACAGCGGCCATGATTCCATGCACCGTCCCGGCTTCGGGCCCGCACGCGGAGGACGCCCTTGGCCTAGGTCTGGTAGCGCTTCCAACCAATCGCGCCATACCGGCCGTTGCGGCGCTACCGCGTTCAACCTCTTGACACACCCTGGCGACGGACCCAATCATCCCATCAGTGCGGTCCGACGCACCATCAAAACTGGAAGCGCTTCCACTTCCCCATCCATCGGAGGAAGAACCATGCGCAAGTCCGTCCGAGCCGCATCCGCCCTGCTGGCCGCCGTCCTCGCCGGCGGTCTCGGCGTGATCAACGCCAGCCCGGCGTACGCCGCCGATCCGACCACCATGACCAGCGGTTTCTACGCCGATCCCGACAACTCCGCCCTGCGGTGGGCCAATGCGAACCCGGGGGACGGGCGGGCGGCGGCGATCCGGACGTCCATCGCCAACACCCCGGCAGCCCGCTGGTTCGGCAACTGGAGCGGCGACATCGGCGCGGCCGCCGGCGCCTACGTCGGCCGCGCGGACTCCTTCGACAAGCTGCCGATCCTGGTCGCGTACAACATCCCCAACCGGGACATCTGCGCCGGTCACTCCGGCGGCGGCGCCGGCAGCCGCGCCGCGTACGACGCCTGGATCGCGGCCTTCGCCAGTGGCATCGGCAGCCGCCCGGCCGTCGTCGTCCTCGAACCCGACGCGCTCGGCCACGAAAGCTGCATGACGGCCGGCCAGATCGCCGAGCGCAACGCCATGCTGAAGAACGCCATCGCCCAGTTCAAGACGAAGGCACCCAACACCTGGGTCTACCTCGACGCCGGGAACCCCGGCTGGATCGGCGCCTCGACCATGGCGCAGCAGCTCGCCGCCGCCGGTGTAAGCGGAGCGCACGGCTTCTCGCTGAACGTCTCCAACTACTTCACCACCGACCAGAACACCTCCTACGGCAACGCGGTCAACTCCGCGCTGGTCTCCTACGGTTACACCAAGCCGTTCGTCGTCGACACCAGCCGCAACGGCAACGGCTCCAACGGTCAGTGGTGCAACCCCGCCGGCCGCCGGATCGGTGCGCCCAGCCAGCGCGGCGGCGGCGCCGAGATGCTGCTGTGGATCAAGATCCCCGGCGAGTCCGACGGCAACTGCGGCGTGGGGGCGGGCTCTTCGGCGGGCCAGTTCCTGCCGGAGGTCGCCTACAAGATGATCTACGGCTACTGAGTCTTTCCCCGCCGAAAGGCCGGCCGCCCGGTCGGACCACGGCGCCGGGCCGGGCCCGCCATGGCGCCGGGCCGGCCCCCACGCGGTCCGACGCCGGGGCCCGCGTCCCGACCCCCCTACCGAAGGAACCCCGTGCGCATCCCCCTGCACCGATGGGCCCTGGCAGCGAGCGCAGTGACGCTGCTCCTCGGCGCCGCCTCCCCCTCCCCCGCCTCCGCGGCGACGGGCCCGGCGCCCGACTCCCACACGCTCCCCACGAACACCCGCTTCTTCGTCGATCCCGACGGCGACGCGGCCCACCAGGCCGTCACCGACCTCCTCCACGGTGACTTCGCGGGCGCCAAGTCCCTGGCCAAGCTGGCCAGTTGGCCGGAGGCCGCCTGGTTCACCGACGGCACACCGGCGCAGGTCGAATCCCGCGTACGCGACCTGGTGCGCCGCGCCGAGCGAAACCGGACGGTTCCCGTCCTGGTGGCCTACAACATCCCGCTGCGCGACTGCTCCCAGTACTCCTCGGGCGGTGCGCAGTCGGACACCGAGTACCAGGCCTGGATCAGCGCCTTCGCCCGGGGGCTCGGCCGCAGCAAGGCTGTCGTCATCCTCGAACCGGACGGGCTGGCCAACCTTCCCTCCGACTGCGGTCCCGACAGCGACCCCACCGGTGCGATCACCACGGGACGCTTCGCCGACCTCAACCATGCGATCGACGCACTGGGACGACAGCCGAACAGCGTCGTCTACCTGGACGCCGGCAACAGCCACTGGCGCAGCGTCGGCGACATCGCGCAGCGCCTCCTCCAGGCCGGCGTCACCCGCACCCAGGGCTTCTCGCTGAACGTGTCGAACTATCTGGCCACCGATCTGTCCACCCACTACGGCACCTGGGTCTCCCAGTGCCTGTGGTTCGCCGCCGAGGGCCCGGACTGGGCCAGGGGGCACCCCGACTGGTGCGCGAGCCAGTACTACTCCCCCTCAGCACCGAACGACGGGCAGCCGGGCAACTCCGTGAACGTGGACGACCCGTCCACCTGGCACTGGACCGACCAGTGGTTCCAGCAGAACGTCGGCACCCCGCCCGCGCAGGAGCTCACCCACTTCGTCGTCGACACCAGCCGCAACGGCAGGGGCGCCTGGACCCCGCCCGCGGGCAAGTACAGCGGCGACCCGCAGACCTGGTGCAACGCCCCCGGCCGCGGCATAGGCGACCGGCCGACCGCGAACACCCGCGTCCCGCTCGTCGACGCCTACCTGTGGATCAAAACCATCGGCCAGTCCGACGGCCAGTGCAACCGCAGCATCCCGGGCGGCACCATCGACCCGGAGTACGGCATCGTCGACCCCGCGGCCGGCGTGTGGTGGCCGGAGCAGGCCAAGTCCCTCGTCCGCAACGCCAACCCGGCCCTGGAGTTCAACACGGCCCTGCACTGACCGCGTAACGAGAGGCGACCCGAGGGAAATACGGGCCCCCTCCTCTTTTTCCTGGGCGATCCCCATCGAAATACTTTCGATGGGGATCGCTTTATGCTGAGCGACTCATAGAGAGCGCAAGGGACCTCGCATTCTCGAAATGCTTTCGAAACTCTTGACTTGTTTCAGCGGGGTTTCCAGACTGAGGTCTGACGTGGTGTCACGTCTCTGTCCGGGTGCCGGGTGTCGGCCGCCTTGGATCTGTACGCCCTCGCGATGAGCGTCCTTCGTCACGGGACGCGGGCGTCGTTCACACGGATTCACGCTGACCGCGCTCCCATCCTTCCGCGCATTTCCGTCCTGGAGGTTCTTTCATGGGCTCACATGCCATTCCCCCACGCACCGTCCGCCGGTTGATCGGCGGTCTTCGTACGGCCCTGCTCGTCGGCGTCCTCGGTTCGGCCGCCGTGCTGGTGGCTCCGCCGGCCTCGCACGCCGCCGAGAGCACGCTCGGCGCCGCGGCGGCGCAGAGCGGCCGCTACTTCGGCACCGCCATCGCCTCGGGCCGGCTGGGCGACCCGGCGTACACGACGATCGCAGGCCGCGAGTTCAACTCGGTGACGCCCGAGAACGAGATGAAGATCGACGCCACCGAACCGCAGCAGGGCCAGTTCAACTTCGCCGCCGGTGACCGCGTCCACAACTGGGCGGTGCAGAACGGCAAGCAGGTACGCGGCCACACCCTGGCCTGGCACTCCCAGCAGCCCGGCTGGATGCAGAGCCTCAGCGGCAGCGCGCTGCGCGCTGCGATGACCCACCACATCAACGGCGTGATGGCCCACTACAAGGGCAAGGTGGCCCAGTGGGACGTCGTGAACGAGGCGTTCGCCGACGGCAGTTCGGGAGCCAGGCGCGACTCCAACCTGCAACGCACCGGCAATGACTGGATCGAGGTCGCCTTCCGCACCGCACGCGCCGCCGACCCGGCCGCCAAGCTCTGCTACAACGACTACAACGTCGAGAACTGGACCTGGGCCAAGACCCAGGCCGTGTACGCCATGGTCCGGGACTTCAAGCAGCGCGGCGTGCCGATCGACTGCGTCGGCTTCCAGTCCCACTTCAACAACGACAGCCCGTACAACGGCAATTTCCGGACCACTCTGCAGAACTTCGCCGCCCTCGGCGTCGACGTGGCCGTCACCGAACTCGACATCCAGGGCGCCTCGGCGACGACCTACGCCAACGTGACCAACGACTGCCTGGCCGTCCCGCGCTGCCTCGGCATCACCGTCTGGGGTGTGCGCGACACCGATTCCTGGCGCTCGGAGCAGTCGCCGCTGCTGTTCGACGGCAACGGCGGCAAGAAGCCGGCCTACGCCTCCGTGCTCAACGCGCTCAACGGCGGCTCCCCCGGGACCGGTTCCGGACAGATCAAGGGCGTCGGGTCGGGCCACTGCCTGGACGTACCCGGCGCCGGCACCACCGACGGCACCCAGCTGAACCTGTGGGACTGCAACAACCGCACCAACCAGCAGTGGTCGTACACCGCCGCGGGTGAGCTCAGGGTCTACGGCAACAAGTGCCTGGACGCCGGCGGCACCGGCAACGGCGCCAAAGTGCAGATTTACAGCTGCTGGGGCGGCGACAACCAGAAATGGCGCCTCAACTCCGACGGATCCATCGTAGGAGTCCAGTCCGGCCTCTGCCTTGACGCCGCCGCCAACGGCACCGCCAACGGCACCCTGATCCAGCTCTACTCCTGCTCGACCGGCAGCAACCAGCGCTGGACCCGCACATAACCGGTCGCAGTGAACGGGGAGCCGCAGCCGGTCACACCGTCGTCCGACGGCTGCGGCTGCGGCTGCGGCTGCGGCTGCGGCTGCGGCAGCAACCCGTCTCAGGCACCCCGTCCGTGCGGGGGGTTGCCGTAATAGGCGTCCGGTCCGTGCTTACGGGTGAAGTGCCGCTCCAGCAGATGCCTCGGCGGTTCGGAGGCGTCCCCGAGGCGGGACCCCAGCGCCAGCGTGTGCAGCGCCATCTCCGCCACGGCCTCGCAGACGATGGCGTTCTCCAGCGCGGCCTTCGCGGTGGGGCCCCAGGTGAAGGGGCCGTGCCGTGAGACGAGCGCTCCGGGGACCTCTTCGGCCCGGCGGGGATCGCCGTCGAGCCGGGCGACGATCACCTGTCCGGTGTTGTACTCGTAGTCCTTCGCGCACTGCTCGGCGCTGAGGTCCGCCGTCACGGGAACCGGCCCGTTGAAGGTGTCGGCGTGCGTCGTCCCGAGCACGGGGATCGGGCAGCGTGCCTGGGCGAAGGCGACGGCGTGCGTCGAGTGCGTGTGGGTCACGCCGCCGATGGAGGGGAAGGCCCGGTAGAGGCAGCGGTGCGTTTCGGTGTCGGTGGACGGCCTGAGGTGCCCGTCGACGACCCGCCCGTCCTCCAGTGCCACCGTCACCAGGTCCTCCTCGGTGAGGTCGGCGTAGGAGACCCCCGACGGCTTGATGACGAAGACTCCGGCGTCCCGGTCCACCGCGCTGACGTTCCCCCAGGTGAGGGTGGCCAGACCGGCCTGCGGGATGCGCAGGTTGGCCGCGAGGACCTCGCGCCGGAGGTCCTTGAGGGGGGTCTTGCTCACTGCGCTCTCACCGTCTCTCCGGCATGCGCGGCGGCTGCTCCGGGGCCGGCGTCCGGCAGGACCCGCGGTCGCGCATGAGTGGGCTGGACTGATCGGGGGCCGTACCGGGCATCGTGGCTGCGCTACCGGGCGGCCTCCGATCGAATTGTGAGCGCTAACAAGAGGCAATCTCAAGAGGTACGAGAAGATTCCTCCCCACAACATGCCGTGAGCGCTGCATAATGTGAACGCCAACATCGATAGCGGGCCGAGCATCGCCCGATCGGTCCGAGACGTGTGCGGGCCCCGGCCGGTTCGGTACCTTGAGGGAAGGCCGCTCGATGAGGAAAGGAAGAGAGTTGACCCAGCTCCCAGACGTCTCGCGAGCGCCCACGATGACGGACGTCGCACGCGTCGCCGGCGTGTCCCACCAGACCGTTTCACGGGTGCTCAGCGACCACCCGAACGTCAGCGCCAAGACCCGGGCCGCGGTGACGCAGGTCATCGAGCAGCTGGGGTACCGCCGTAACTCGGCAGCCCGGGCCCTGGCCACCCGCCGGACCCACACGCTGGGCGTCATCGCCGTGAACACCACCCTGCACGGGCCCGCCAGCACCGTCGCGGGCGTGCAGGAGGCGGCTCGGGACCGCGGGTACCTGACGTCCGCCGTCACGCTGCGGACCGCCACGCAGACGGCCCTCGCCGAGGCCATGCAGCACCTCGCGGGCTGGGGCGTGGAGGGGATCGTCGCCGTCACTCCCCAGCGCGACGCGGTGCGGGCCCTGGCGGCCTTGGAGGCCCCGTGCCCGGTGGTCACCGTGGAAGGCGGCCACACGCTGGACCTGCCGGGGGTGTCGCTGGACCAGAACCTCGGCGCCCGCATGATCACGGAACACCTCCTCGCGTCGGGCCACGCCACCGTGTGGCATGTCGCGGGCCCTCCCGACTGGCTGGAGAGCGAGGCCCGCACGCAGGGGTGGCAGGACGCGCTCCGGGAGGCCGGCGCCGAGGTGCCGCCCCCGCTGCGCGGCGACTGGAGTCCGCTGTCGGGATACCAGGCCGGGCAGCAGCTCGCGGGCCGGGTCCGGGCGTCACGGGGGCGCGGAGCGGGCCTCACCGCGGTGTTCGTCGCCAACGACCAGATGGCCCTCGGTGTCCTGCGGGCCCTGCGGGAGGCGGGCCTGCGCACGCCGGAGGACGTGGCGGTCGCCGGCTTCGACGACATCCCCGAGGCGGAGTTCTTCCCGCCGCCGCTGACGACGATCCGTCAGGACTTCGCCTCGATCGGCCGCGACAGCATCGGGCTGCTCCTGGACCACATCGAAGGCCGCACCGCGGAGTCGACGCACCTGGTGGTGGCGCCCGAGCTCATCGTGCGCGCCAGTACGGCCCGCCGGAGCGCTTCCCCCGGCGCCTGACGCCCGCCATCGGGGGATTTCCCCCTCCCTGGCGGTGGTCGTGCCCCGGGCCCGACGACACGTCGTACGGGGAGGGGCGGCGGGCGCGAAAGCCGCCGCCCGCCGCCCTTGCGGTTCCGGGCGGCGGGTCGGTCGGCATCGGCCCTCTCAGGCGGTGGCCGTGGTGAAACTGTGGATCGTGGTGGACCGGTACAGCTCACCCGGGCGCAGGACGACCGTCGGGTAGCCGGGGCGGTTCGGGGAGTCCGGGAAGTGCTGGGTCTCCAGCGCGACCCCCGCGTAGGCACGGTACGGTCTGCCCCCCTTGCCCGTGATGTCACCGGTCAGGCCTTGGGCGGTGTAGACCTGGATGCCCGGTTCCGTGGTGCGCACCTCCATGCGGCGTCCGGATGCGGGGGCGTACAGCACGGCGGCCTTGCGGGGAGTGGCTCGCGGGGCGCCGTCGAGGACCCAGTTGTGGTCGAAGCCGCCGCCCGCGAGCGCCAGTTGTGCGTCCGCATGGGTCAGGACCTCGCCGAGCCGGCGCTGCCTGCGCAGGTCGAACGGCGTGCCGCTGACCGCGCGGTGGGGGCCGTCGGGGATCAGCTCGGCGTCCACGGGGGTGTAGAGGGGGGCCGCCACATGGAGGTGGTGGGACAGGACGTCTCCGCGCCCCTCCCCTTCGAGGTTCCAGTAGGCGTGGTTGGTGAGGTTGACGACCGTCGGCGCGTCGGCGACCGCCTGGTAGGACAGGGTCAGGTTGTCGTCCCGGTCCAGCGTGTAGGTGACGCGGACGTTCAGGGCGCCGGGGAATCCCTGGTCGCCGTCCGGGCTGTGCAGGCACAGGCGGACACCGGTGCGGTGCACGGAGTGGAAGGGTTCGCACCGCCACACGCGCTGGTCGAACCCGTCGGGACCGCCGTGCAGCGTGTGCCCGGTCTCCTGGGTGGCGAGCCGGTGGGTGACGCCGTCGACGACGAGCCGGCCGCCCGCGATGCGGTTGGCGTATCGGCCCACCGTCGCACCGAAGTAGCGTGCGGAGCCCCGGACGGCTGCGGGGTCGCGGGCGGCGAGCACCACATCGGCCGTGTGGCCCCAGCGGTCCGGCAGGATCAGGGAGTGGAGACGGGCGCCGCGCGTGTGGACCTCCGCGCGGGCCCGGCCGGGGAAGCCGAAACGCCACCTCTCCCCCGTTCCCTCGTCGGCCAGGCGCAGGGGACGGTCCGCCCGGGGGCCGGGGGCGCTCTGCCCGGGCTCTGCGGCCTGGTGGGTGGTTTCACATGCGTGGTCCATTGCGTGTTCCCTTGCGTGTTCCATGGCGGGGTTCCCCTGGAAGTCGGCCCGCCGCAGGGCGCGCCGGGAGGCACGGGGTGATCACGGCACGCGAACGCGGGGGTACGGGCTGGTGGGCGGCGGGGCCGGGAGTCAGTCGGCGGCGGGGCGGCGTCCGCTCATCAGGCGTTGCAGCACGATGAACACGAGCAGCAGGGCGCCGATGACGATGCGGGTCCACCAGGAGCTGAGGGTGCCCTGGAAGTTGACGACCGTCTGGATCATGCCGAGGACGAGCACGCCGAGGGCGGTGCCCAGGACGAAGCCGGAGCCGCCCGTCAGCAGCGTGCCGCCGATCACGGTGGCGGCGATCGCGTCGAGTTCCATGCCCATGGCGTGGAGGGCGTAGCCGGAGAGCATGTAGAAGGTCAGCAACAGGCCGCCGAGCGCGGAGCACAGACCGCTGACGGCGTACACGGCGATCTTGGTCGAGCCGACCGGGAGACCCATCAGACGTGCGGAGGACTCGTTGCCGCCGAGCGCGTACACGTTGCGGCCGAAGCGCGTGTGGTGCAGGACGACGAAGGCGATCACCAGCACGGCCAGGGCGATGACCACCGGGACCGAGACGAACAGTCCACCGGGGCCGTACAGCCGCGTCTGCGCGATGCCCGCCGTGGTGGGATCGCTGATCGTGATGGATTCGGTGCTGATCGTGTAGCAGAGCCCGCGGGCGAGGAACATGCCGGCCAGGGTGACGATGAACGGCTGGATCTCGAAGGTGTGGATGATCCAGCCCATGAGCGTCCCGCTCGCGGCGCCGACCAGCAGGACCAGCGGAACGACGGTGGCCAGGGGCCAGCCGTGCGACTCGACCAGCCAGGCGGTGAGCATGGTCGACAGGGCCACCATGGAGCCGACGGACAGGTCGATGCCGCCGGTGAGGATGACGAAGGTCGCCCCGACCGCCACCACGAGGAGGAATCCGTTGTCGATCAGCAGGTTCAGCACGACCTGCGTGGAGAGGAAGCCCTCGTAGCGCACCGATCCGACGCTGAACATGACGGCCAGCAGGACGGCCGTGACGATGAGTGGGATACGGGTCCGGGTGCGTGGGGACACGGTCGCGAAGGGGCGGGTGAGGGCCGCGGCGGCGCCCGCGATGCCGGTACTCATGCGGGTACCTCCTGCTGCGGGGCGGCGCCCGCCGTGGTGGGGGATCGGTCGGTGGTCGCCGCGCGGCGGCGCAGCACCTTGGCCCGGAAGACCGGGGACTGCACGAGGCAGACGACGATGACGACGACGGCCTTGAAGACGAGGGTGGTCTCGGGTGGGACGCCGAGGGTGTAGACGGTGGTGGACAGGGTCTGGATGATCAGGGCGCCCAGGACGGTGCCGCCGAAGGAGAAGCGACCTCCGGTCAGGGCGGTGCCGCCGACGACGACGGCGAGGATCGCGTCGAGCTCGATCCACAGGCCGGCGTTGTTGCCGTCGGCGCTGGAGACGTTGGAGCTGATCATCAGCCCGGCGACGGCGGCGAACAGCGCGCTGAAGACGTAGACCAGGACGAGCAGACCGCCGGCGCGGATGCCGACCAGGCGGCTGGCGGCGGGGTTGCCGCCCACGGACTCGATGAGCATGCCCAGGGCGCTGCGGCGGGTGACGAAGGCGGTGACCGCGACGAGGGCGGTCGCCAGGAGGACGGCGAACGGGAAGGTCAGCCAGTAGCCGCCGCCGATCATCTTGTAGGGGGAGCTGGTCACCGTGATGATCTGGCCGTCGGTGATCAGCTGGGCGACGCCGCGGCCCGCGACCATCAGGATCAGGGTGGCCACGATGGGCTGCACTCCCAGCCCGGACACCAGCAAGCCGTTGGCGAGGCCCAGCACGAGGGCGACGCCGAGCGCGAGGGCGACGGCCGTGAGCATGGTGGCGACGCTGCCGGGATCCGCGGCGGTGGAGATGTGCCCGCAGGCGAGGGCTCCGGCGATGGCGACGGTGGAACCGACCGAGAGGTCGATGCCGCGGGTGGCGATGACGAGGGTCATGCCGAGCGCCACCAGGGTGAGGGGCGCGCCGAACTGGAGGATGTCGATGAGGCTGCCGTAGAGGTGGCCGTCGCGTACGCGGACGGAGAAGAAGTCGTGCTGGAAGGCGAGGTTGCCGAGGAGCAGGGCCAGCAGGATGAGCGTGGGCCACAGGAGGCGGTGGCCGGCCAGTCGTCTCCGGATTCCGCCGGGCGCCCCGGACCCGGACGCCGAGCGGTGCTTGGAGGTGGGCGTGGAGGTGGGCGTGGAGGTGGTGGACGTGGACGTGTCGGGTTGGGGAGTCATGAGTCCGCTCCGGTGGCGATGGCCGTCAGGATGCGTTCGGGCGTGACGCTGTCGTCATTGGTGAGGGTGGCCACCACGCGGTGGTCGCGGAGCACGGCGATGTGGTGGCTCAGGCGCAGGACCTCTTCCAGCTCCGCCGAGATGAACAGCACGGCGGTGCCTTCGCTCGCCAGGCGGGCCACGAGTTTCTGGATCTCCGCCTTGGCCCCGATGTCGATGCCCCGGGTGGGTTCGTCGAGGATCAGGAGCCGGGGTGCGGTCAGCAGCCACCGCGCGAGGAGGACCTTCTGCTGGTTGCCTCCGCTGAGGTGGCGTACCTGCGCTTCGGGGTCGGCGGGGCGGATGTCCAGGGCTTCGATCCAGTGCCGTGCCAGTTCGTCCTGCTTCGCACGGGCCAGCGGCCTGGTCCAGCCGCGGGCGGCCTGCAGGGCCAGGACGATGTTCTCGCGGACCGTGAGCTCGCCCACCAGTCCCTCCGACTTGCGGTTCTCGGAGCAGAACGCGATGCCGCGGGCGATGGCGTGGCGGGGGGTGCGCAGGAGTACCTTCTCGCCCTCGATGCTCACGTCTCCGCCGTCCGCGCTGTCCGCGCCGAACAGGAGGCGCGCCGCCTCGGTGCGGCCCGAGCCGAGGAGACCTGCCAGTCCGATGACCTCGCCGGCATGGACGTCGAGGTCGTACGGCTCGATCGAGCCCGTGCGGGTCAGTTGTCGGGCCCGCAGGAACGGCTCGCTGGTCGCCCGCCCGGCCGCTTCCTCGCGGGCACGGCCGGACAACTGGTCCAGGGTGGCCAGTTCTCCGCCGATCATGCGCTGGACCAGGGTCATCGGAGTGAGTTCCCCGATGGGGTACTCACCTTCCAGACGGCCGTTGCGGAGGATGGTGACGCGGTCGCAGAGGTCGAACACCTGGTCCAGGAAGTGCGTGACGAACAGGATGGCCACACCACGGTCCCGCAGGCGCCGCACCAGGGAGAAGAGCTGGCTGACCTCCTCGCGGTCCAGGCTGGAGGTGGGTTCGTCCAGCACGAGCACCTTCGCCGAGACGTCCACCGCCCGGACGATGGCGACCAGCTGCTGCACCGCCAGGGAGTGCGATCCGAGCAGACTGGTGACGTCCAGGCCGAGGTCGAGTTCCGTCAGCAGCTCCGCCGCCCGCTGTCGCATCGCGGACCAGTGGATGAGACCGAACCGGCGCGGTTCGCGCCCGATGAGGATGTTCTCGGCGACCGAGATGTTCGGGCAGAGGTTGACCTCCTGGTAGACGGTGCTGATTCCGGCCCGCTGCGCCTGGAGGGGGTCCGCGAACACATGGGGCCGGCCGTCGACGAGGATGGCGCCGCCGTCGGCGGGGTGGACGCCGGTGAGCACCTTGATCAAGGTGGACTTACCGGCGCCGTTCTCGCCCATCAGGGCGTGCACCTCGCCGGGGAAGAGCCGCAGGGCGACTCCGTCGAGGGCGAGCACGCCCGGGAACTGCTTGCGGATGCCCTGGGCTTCCAGGACCGGCCGCGGGCCTGCGGCGTCCGTGGGCCGCGGGGTGGACGGGGATGCCATCCGCCCTCCTCTCGTGGGTGGGGTGGTGGAGCCGTGCTCCGGGCGGTGAAGGAGGCAAGTGGTGCAGCGGCCGGAAGGTTTGCCCGGCCGCCCGCGCGGGGCACCTCCCGGCTGTGGCCGGGAGAGCGGGAACGGGAGGGGACGGCCCGCTCCGGGTCCGCTCCGGGCCTGCTCCGGGCCTGCTCCGGGCTCCGGGCCTGCTCCGGGCCTGCGACGGGCCTCCTCCGGCCCCGGAACCGCGCCCCGTCAGTAGTTCCGGGTCGGCAGCGCGGCCGCGGCCTTGTCCTGCGGGAAGACGCCCTCCTCGGTCTCGACGCGCGTCGGGACCTCCTGCCCCGCCGCGACCTTCTTGGTCAGCTCCATCAGCTGGTCACCGAGCAGCGGGTTGCACTCCACCACGACGTTGATCTTGCCCTCGGTCATCGCGACGAACGCGTCCTTGATGCCGTCCACCGAGATCACCTTGATGTCCGTCCCGGGCTTCTTGCCGGACTCCTCGATGGCCTGGATGGCGCCGAGGGCCATGTCGTCGTTGTGGGCGTAGAGGACGTCGATGTCCTTCTGGGACTTCAGGAACGCCTGCATGACCTCCTTGCCCTTGGCGCGGGTGAAGTCGCCCGACTGCGAGGCCACGATCTTGAACTTGTCGTCGGCGCGGATGACGTCGGCGAAGCCGGACTTGCGGTCGTTGGCGGGTGCGGATCCGGTGGTGCCCTGGAGCTCGACGATGTTGACCGGGCCCTGCTCGTTCGCGTAGGCGGCGGTCAGCCACTCGCCCGCGGACTTGCCCTCCTTGACGAAGTCCGAGCCCAGGAAGGTCTTGTAGAGGGAGGTGTCCTTGGTGTCCACGGCCCGGTCGGTGAGGATGACCGGGATGCCCGCGTCCTTGGCCTCCTTCAGCACCGTGTCCCAGCCGGACTCCACGACCGGCGAGAAGGCGATGACGTCGACCTTCTGCTGGATGAAGGTGCGGATCGCCTTGATCTGGTTCTCCTGCTTCTGCTGCGCGTCGGAGAACTTGAGGGTGATGCCGGCCTTCTTCGCCGCCTCCTGGACGGACTTGGTGTTGGCGGTACGCCAACCGCTCTCCGCGCCGACCTGGGCGAAGCCGAGGGTGATCGTGCCGCCGGAGCCCGTCTTGGCTCCCGGGGAGGAGTCGGAGGCGGGCTTCTCGGTCGAGCAGGCGGTCAACGCCGAGGAGGCGAGGAGGGCGGCGGTGAGGACGATAGCTGCTCTGCGAGCCATGTCGTGTGTCCTTTCACGGTGTACGGAAGAGGCGCCGCACGGCCGGGTGGCCGGCGTCGACGTCGAAGCCGGAAGGGGAACCGGAGTCGCAGTCGAAGTCGGAACCGGCAGGAGGGGATTTCCTGAGGGCGGCGGCGCTGTCGCATTGTGAGCGCTAACAAGCCGCGTTCTCAACCCCCTTGCGTGCGTTACCTGTCCGTTACCGCGCCGGGTGCGATGCCGGGGCGGGGCGCGTCCTTCGCGACGCCGTCGGCCCGGCCGACCACCCGCGGGAAGCGCGTACCCACCGCACCTGGACGCGAGATCGACTCGGGCGCCCGACCCATCCGGGCGGCCCCCGCGAGGCTGGAGCTCACAGGCGACCCGCGCCCACCCCTTGCCTATCGACATTGTTAGCGCTCACACTGCGGGGGAACCACCGTCCGACCGCCAGGTCCGCGGGGCGGCACCTGCGCCTGCCCCGCCGCGCCCGGCCGCACGGCCGGCCAGCCCCACGGCTCCTTCGAAAGGCACTCCGTTGACGTCACCCCACCCCCCCGCCCACGCCCCGCACTCCGAGGAATCGGAGCAGTACACGGTCGGCGTCGACTTCGGCACGCTGTCGGGCCGCGCCGTCGTGGTGCGGGTGCGCGACGGTCAGGAGCTGGCCGCGGCGGTCCACCCGTACCGGCACGGCGTCATCGACCGCCAGCTGCCGAACGGCGGTGCCGGGCTGCCCCCGGACTGGGCCCTGCAACACCCCCAGGACTGGAGGGAGGTCCTGCGCAGCGCCGTCCCGCAGGCCGTGGCGGCGGCCGGGATCGATCCCGCCGCGGTGATCGGCATCGCCACCGACTTCACCGCCTGCACCGTCCTGCCCACGCTGGCCGACGGCACTCCCCTCGCCGAGACGGAGCTCGCCGGACGGCCGCACGCGTGGCCCAAGCTCTGGAAACACCACGCGGCCCAGTCGCACGCCGACCGCATCAACGAACTCGCCCACGCCCGCGGCGAGAAGTGGATCGCCCGCTACGGCGGCCGGATCTCCGCCGAGTGGCAGTTCGCGAAGGCCCTCCAGGTCCTGGAGGAGGATCCGCTGGTCTACGACACGTGCGCGCGGTGGATCGAGGCCGCCGACTGGATCGTGTGGCAGCTCACCGGAACCGAGTCCCGCAACGCCTGCACGGCCGGATACAAGGGCATCCACCAGGACGGCGCCTACCCGAGCGAGGATTACCTGGCCGCGCTGAACCCCCGGTTCGCCGACTTCGCACGCACCCGCCTCGCCTTCCCCCTCTCCGCGCTGGGCTCCCGCGTGGGCTCACTCAGTACTGAGGCGGCCGCCTGGACGGGGCTGCGCCCCGGCATCGCCGTGGCCGCGGGCAACGTCGACGCCCATGTCACCGCGGCGGCGGCCCAGGCCGTCGAGGACGGTCAACTGCTCGCCATCATGGGCACCTCCACCTGCCACGTCGTGAACGCTCCCGTCCTCGCCGACGTCCCCGGCATCTGCGGTGTCGTCCACGGTGGGATCGTCGAGGGGACCTACGGCTACGAGGCCGGCCAGAGCGCGGTCGGTGACATCTTCGCCTGGGTGCTGGACCAGGGAGTCCCGTCGGACTACCTGGCCGAGGCCGCCGACCGCGGCGAGGACCTGCACACCCTGCTGACCCGCAAAGCCGCGGACCAGCCGGTGGGCGGCCACGGACTGGTCGCCCTCGACTGGCTGAACGGCAACCGTTCGGTCCTCGTCGACCACCACCTGTCCGGGGTCATCGTGGGTCTCACCCTCGCGACCCGCCCCGAGGACGTCTACCGCGCGCTGCTCGAAGCCACCGCGTTCGGCACCCGTGTCATCGTGGAGGCCCTGGAGTCGGGCGGCGTACCGGTGCACGAGTTCATCGTCGCCGGCGGACTGGCCAAGAACGAGCTGCTGATGCAGATCTACGCCGACGTGCTGCGCCGCCCCGTCTCCCTCGCCGCGTCCGACCAGGGCCCGGCCCTGGGGTCGGCCATCCACGCTGCCGTAGCCGCCGGCGCGCACCCCGACGTGCGCACGGCCACCGCCGCCATGGGCCGCCGACGGCCCGCCGGGTACGTGCCCGACACCTCCCGGGCCGACGCCTACGACGCCCTCTTCGCCGAGTACCGGCTCCTGCACGACCACTTCGCCGACGGCGGCCCGCTGCACCGCCTGAGGAGGATCCGCGACACGGCCCGCACCGCGGGCTGACCGCCCCCGCTGCTCATCACCCCTTCCCCACCCGCCCGCCGTGCCCTCACCACCGTTGCGGGACGTCACCTTCAGGAGTCCATGTGCCCAGCCCCACGTCTCCCGCCCAGGAAATCTGGTTCCTCACCGGCAGCCAAGGCCTGTACGGGGAGGAGACGCTCCAGCAGGTCGCCCACCAGTCACGGCAGATCGCCACAGCGCTGGCCGACGACTCCGGCATTCCCGCACGCGTGGTGTGGAAGCCGGTGCTAACGGACGCCGGGGCCATCCGCCGGGTGTGCCTCGACGCGAACGCCGACGACCGGTGCATCGGGCTCATCGCGTGGATGCACACCTTCTCGCCGGCCAAGATGTGGATCGCCGGACTGGACGCCCTGCGCAAGCCGTTGCTGCACCTCCACACCCAGTCGAACGTGGCCCTGCCCTGGGACACCATCGACATGGACTTCATGAACCTCAACCAAGCCGCCCACGGCGACCGCGAGTTCGGGCACATCCAGGCCCGTCTGGGCGTACCCCGCAAGACGGTGGCCGGGCACGTAACCGATCCGGTGACGATCACACGCGTCGCGACCTGGGCGCGGGCCGCCGCCGCGCGTACGGAACTGGCCACCCTCAAGGTCGCCCGGTTCGGCGACAACATGCGCGACGTGGCCGTGACCGAGGGCGACAAGGTCGAGGCGCAGCTGCGCTTGGGCGTCTCCGTCAACACGTACGGCGTCAACGACCTGGTGGAGGTCGTCGACAGCGCGGACGAGACCGAGGTGACGACCCTCGTCAAGGAGTACGAGGACCTGTACGAGCTGACACCGCAGCTGCGACCGGGAGGCGAGCGGCACGACTCGCTGCGCTACGCGGCCCGCATCGAGGCCGGTCTGCGCACCTTCCTCGAAGCCGGCGGCTTCGGGGCCTTCACCACCAACTTCGAGGACCTGGGCGGACTGCGCCAGCTGCCCGGCCTCGCGGTCCAGCGGCTGATGGCCCAGGGGTACGGCTTCGGCGGAGAGGGCGACTGGAAGACCGCCGTCCTGCTGCGCGCGCTCAAGGTGGCCGCGGCCGGTCTCCCGGGCGGCACCTCCTTCATGGAGGACTACACCTACGACATGACGCCCGGCGACGAGCTCATCCTCGGCGCGCACATGCTGGAGGTCTGCCCCACCCTGGCGACCGACAGGCCCCGTTGCGAGATCCATCCCCTCGGCATCGGCGGGCGGGAGGACCCGGTCCGGCTGGTGTTCGACGCCGCGCCCGGCCCGGCCGTGGTGGTCGGTCTGGCCGACCTCGGTGACCGCTTCCGTCTGATCGCCAACGACATCGACGTGGTGGCACCCCCTCACCCGCTGCCCGCCCTGCCCGTCGCCCGCGCGGTCTGGCGGCCCCGTCCCGATCTTCGGACCTCCACCGAATCCTGGCTGACGGCCGGAGCACCGCACCACACCGTCCTCAGCACCGCCCTCACCTCCGACCACCTCGACGACCTGGCGGACATGCTCAGCGTGGAGCTCCTCCTCATCGACGAGACCACCACCGCGAAGCAGTTCCGGCGCGATCTGCGCTGGAACCAGGCGTACTACCGGCTGGCACGCGGCCTGTGAACCCGTTGAAGCCCAGCCCGGTTCCCCGCAGCCGGGCCCCGGCCGACCGGCCTCGACGTCTGGGCGTCGGAAGCTCGTGCTGTCCCGGCTCGCCGCCCGGCACGACGAGATGACGCACTTGAGGAACACGAGGCCGGCAGCACTGACAGGCGAGGTTCCCGGCACGTCTCCTGCTTTCCCTGCCCTGCGCAGTGGTGCAGGCGATCCTCTTGAGGTGCGCATCCACGGCAGGTGGTGTTGCTGCCAGGACTGATGCGCCTTCGCTGAGCCCCGTCGTGTCCCGGGTCCACGAGCTCCTGTGGACCTGCATGACCGACACGGCAAGCGGCGGAAAGCCCCTCGACGTCAAGATCCACCGGCTCGCGTGCCCGGGTGCTTGAGTCTCCAGCGGCTGGAGGGTCCAGGATCTCACCCATGGAAGACGAACGCCCCGACGTGCTCACCATCGGCCGGCTCGCGCACCGCACCGGCCTTCCGGTGCGCACCCTGCGCTTCTGGTCGGACGAGGGAGCAGTGCCGCCCGTGGCCCGCTCCGCGAGCGGCTACCGGCTGTACGACGCCGAGTCCGTGGCCCGCGTCGAGCTGGTCCGCACCCTGCGGGAGCTGGGCCTCGGGCTCGACGACGTGTGCCGCGTCCTGAGCGGCCGCACCACGGTCGCCGAGGTCGCCGACGCGCACGTGGCCGCGCTCGACGCGCAGATCCGCTCCCTCAAGGTGAGCCGGGCCGTCCTGTCCACCGTATCGAAGCGTGGTTCGACCGCTGAGGAGACAGCACTGATGAACCGGTTGGCACGGCTGTCCGCCGCCGAACGCAAGCAGATCATCGACGAGTTCAAGGAGGAGGTGTTCGGCGGTCTCGACGTCGACCCGCGCCTGCGTGACCGCATGCGCACCTTCAGCGTCGAACTGCCCGACGACCCCGCACCCGAGCAGGTCGACGCCTGGATCGAACTGGCCGAGCTGGTGCGGGACCCCGGCTTCCGCGCCCGGATGCGCACCATGCTGGAGCTGAGCACCCCGGTCCCCGGGCAGAGTCGTGCCCCCGGGGCGTCCATCTGGTGGGCCAGGCAGGTCGTGGAGACCGTCGCGGAGGTGAGAAAACGCGGGATCGCCCCTGAGGGACCGGCAGCGGCCGAAGTGTTGTCCGAGTTGTTCGGCGACGCCGATCGGGCCGCCGTCCTGTTGTGCCTGGAGGCCGGGATCGAGGCAGGGGCAGATCGCTACCGCAGGCTCGTCGCCCGCGTGCGCGGACAGTATTCGTCTCCCGACGCGTCCGAGGAGCTGGAGTGGCTGGCGCGAGCCCTGCGTGCCGCGGATCAAGCCTGACCAGCCGTACCGCCCCTGCCCGCATGGTTTGAGGCGAAGCGACCACCTGTTCCCGCTCCGCCGCGTGTGATCACGGGCTGGGTGCAGCTGCCGCTCTTCACCACGGTCCGGGACTTTCACCGGTCAGACCGGGAACGGCACGCCGACCTGGCCGGCCCTTGGCTCGTCCGGGCCCGGCAGACGGCCCGAGCCCTGGGCGAGGCCCGCGGCTGGAGCCGCTGGATCACGAGTGACGTCGACCGGGCCTTGGTCCGCAGCATGCCCTCGATCACGGCCGCGACCTCGGACGACGTCAAGCAGATGCCGTCCTCGCGTGGGGCCGAGGCAGGGGCTGGCCATCGACGGAGCGGCCCGGCGCACCAGGAACTCTGGTGCGCCGGGCCGCTCGACGGTCTCAGCTCTGCTGCAGGGGAGTCCGGATGAACGCGAAGTCCGCCGACGCGAGTTCGGGCCGGTACTGAGCACGACACGGGGTCCCACAGCGGCGCTGCCGAGGCCCTGGACGGCATGGTCGGTGTGAAGGTGGATCACCGGGCCCGGGACGAGGTCGCCGTGGTGCCGTGCGGCGTCGAGCGTACGTAGGGCGTCTGCAGCTCGTCCACGGCCGCGCGGAAACGTCCGACGTGAACTGCCTGCCAGGAGTGGGGTAGGCCTCGCCCGCTCCCGCGCCGAACCACTCCACCCGGGACCAGTCGGCGGGAACCTCCCAGTCCAGTCCGATGCGGCCAGGGAGCGGGACCTGTTCCTGCGGAGCAGCTCCTGGTATTCCTCCGGCGGGAGCGCCGGGTCGACCATGGTGTCGTGGAAGGTGTCGTCGCGCTCGGGCCAGTGGCCGCAGGGTTCGGCGTGGACCCGCAGGCGCAGTTCGCCGTCGCCGTCCCAGCTGTAGGTGGTGAGGTAGCCGCAGCTGCCCGCGGCGGCGGCGCTGCGGACGACGACGTCATGCCCTGTGCGTCGGGAGTGACGGAGACGGTGCGCCGGCGCAGTCGGTCCAGTCCGCGGTCCTTCCCGTAGGCGGCGTCGCGCTGCGACCAGCCACGGTCGTTGTCGGTGGGGGCACGCCACAGGTTCAGCCGTGGCCCGCGGAGGGCAAGTCCGCCGATCGCGACCAGCGCTCCGGTGGTGCGGTCGAAGCGGCCGGGGCCGAGCAGGATGTGCTCGCCCTCGCTGCGGGCCCGCCCCGGCGGGCCGATCCGCCGGCGGCGGCCCGCCGGGGAGAGCCGCAGTTGCCCCCAGCCGACCACGTGACCTTCGGGAGGTAGGTGCCCGCGGAGAACTGGTACACCCGCACCGCCAGCACGTTGCGGCCGGTGTGCCCGCCCAGGTCGGGGGGGGAGGTCCAAGGTCCGGCGGTAGTCCCCGATCTCGTTCTCGTCGGGGCGAAGGGCGGGTCGACAGATATCGGCTAGGCGATGCTGACGCAGAGGGGCCGGCCGTAGCCGTGCAGCTGCCAGTGGGAGGGGACGCGAAGGGCGTCCCAGGAGCCGTCGTCGAAGTCCGGGGCGTCGGAGTCCAGGGCCGCGCGCGGCGCCGCCCTGCCGAGACCGGGGGTGTAGTCCTCGAAATAGCGCGCGGACAATGCGGGATCCTCCGGCGGTCGTAGATGGTGCGCGCGGGACTCGGCGCGGGGTCAGATGAATCGCCATAGGTGGTCATCGGTGCCGTTGTCGTCCCACAGGACGGTCTGGGCTCCCTGGGCCGTGGAGGCGCCGGAGACACCGAGGACGCGGCCGCTGGTGGCGCACTGGATCCTGAAGGTGTCGCCGCCGCCGTGGCGCAGGCGCCAGCGGTGGTCGGCGGCGCCGTTGTCCGCCCACTGGACGATCCGGGAGCCGTTGGCGGTGCCGCCGTTCTCCACGGCGAGGACCTTGCCGCTGTGGGAGTTGCGCAGGCGCAGGTGGCCGCCGGTGTCGACGACGGCCGTCCAGAGATGGTCGGCGGTGCCGTTGTCGTCCCACTGGACGGCGAGGCCGCCGTCGGCGGTGGACATGGCCTGCACGCCGAGGACCCGCCCGCTGGCGACGTTCTGGATGCGCCTGGCACCGTCGGGGACGAGCTGCCACTGGCCGGAGGGGGCGCCGGTGTCGGGCACCTGCACGGCCGCGGCGCCGTTGGCGGTGGAGCCGCCCTCGATGCCGAGCAGCTTTCCCGTGTGGACGTTCCGGAGCTTGTGGTAGCCGTTGCCGGCGTCCACGACGGTCCACCGGTGGTCGGCGGTGCCGGTGTCGGCCCATTGGAGGATCGGGGCGTTGTCGGCGGTGGACATGTCCTTCACGCCGAGGACCTTGCCGCTGTTGAGGTTGCGCAGCCGCAGTGCGGCGCCGTCGACGAGGGGGATCCATGTGTGGTCGGTGGTACCGGAGTCGGTCCACTGCAGGGCGAGGCCCCCGTCGGCCGTGGACATGTCCCGGATGCCGAGGACGAGTCCGCTGGCCGCGTTGACGAGACGGAGGCCGGGGCGGTCGGTCCGCCAGTAGACGGTGTAGTTGAAGCCCTGGGCGTCGTGGAAGGGGGCGAGGTCGACCTTCGTCCCGTTGGCGGTGGCCGTGAAGGTGAGGGCGGCGGCGCTGGTCCGGGTGATCGAGGAGGGGTCCAGGGCCGGGAGGGCGGACAGTGCGGTGCTGCCGTAGTTGCCCGCGAGGACGACGGGGCCGTAGGTGATCGCCGCGACGGCGGGGTCGTCGTTGGCGGCGTGGAGGGCCACGCGCATGGGGAGCTTGACGGTGACGGTGTCGCCGGGGGCCCAGGACCGGGTGAGGGTGGCGTAGGTGCCCGGGTCGGCCGTGACGCTCTGGGCGACGCCGTTGACGCTGAGGGTGGCGCCCGCGGTCCAACCGGGGATGCGGACGCGCATCGACCAGGTCCCGCCGACGCTGCCGGTGACCTTGAGCGTCGTGGTGTCGCCGGCCGGATAGGAGGTGGTCTGGGTGACCGTGATCCCTCGCTGGGTCCAGTTCAGGACGGAGGGGAGGAACAGGTTCACCGTGAGGGTGGTGCCGTCGTGGAAGTAGATCGAGTCCATCAGCTTGGTGTTGGACTCGACGCCCGTGCCCTGGCAGCACCAGAAGGTGCCGTAGTCGGTGCTCCAGGTGCCGCCGCCCCAGGCCGGGCCCACGCCGCGGCGGCCGCCCGGGTTGAGGGGGGTGAAGTAGGTGACGTGTCCGTGCGGGTCGGCCGGGTTCTGGGCGCCGATGACATGGTTGAGCAGCGCCTTCTCGTAGAAGTCGAAGTACGACGCCCGGTCGGGCTCCAGCTGCCACAGTTCCCGGGTCAGCTTGAGCATGTTGTAGGAGTTGCAGAGCTCGCAGGTGTCGCGGACGAGAAAGCCGGCGATGGCGTTCGGGGCCCGGAAGTGTTCCGCCTGGCTGTTGCCGCCGATGGCGTAGGTGTGCGAGGTGGTGCAGATCGCCCATGCGTGGGTGGCGATGTCGCGGTAGCGGGTCGTCCCGGTGGCCTTGTACTCGCGGACGGCTCCGATCCACTTGGGCACCTGCGTATTGGCGTGCAGGCCGCTCAGCTGGTCCTGGTTCGCGGCGAGGGGGTCGAAGACCGCGGCGTGGTCGAAGCGCTGGGCGCAGGTCAGCCAGCGTGCGTCGCCGGTCTGTTGGTAGAGGTCGGCCAGTACCTCGTTCATGCCGCCGAACTCGACGCCCATCAACGACTGCATCGTGCTGCGGCTGAGGGGGGCGGTGCGTCGGTCGACCCAGCCGGCGAGCGCGAGGAGCACGTCGCGGGCCTGGGTGTTCCCGATGAGGCGCCACACGTCGAGCAGACCGGCCATGGTCTTGTGGATGCAGTAGTACGGGACGTTGCCGTTGCTCAGCCTGCCTGCTTCGAGGCTGGTGAAGTCGCTCTCGGGGAAGCCCGAGAGGTAGCCGGTGGAGAAGCCCGCGGTGGCGTTGTTGGCCTGGCACCTGGCGAGTTCGGCCACCATGCGGTCGGCCTTGTCGCGGCAGGTGGTGTCCCCGAGTGCGGCGTAGGCCTGGGCCCACGCCGTGAGGAAGTGGCCCTGCACGTGGGTGCGGAAGGGGAACGCCGGGTCGTCCCAGCCTCCGGGCGGGGCTGCGGCGTTGGTGGAAAGCCGGTGGTTGGCACGGAAGTTGTACAGCAGGCGGTCGACGTCGACGAAGCGGAGGTAGGCGAGGGTGCGGTTCTGGTTGTCGAGCCATCGGCTGTTGGTGAGCCGGACTTGGCCCATGTCGAACGGGAACGTCGACACTCCGACGTCGGACCTGACCGGGGAGGCCTGCGCGGTGGCGGTGGCGGTGGCGGAGGCGAGGCCGAGGACGGGGCCGGTGGCCGCGGCCACGGCGGCGACGCCGGTCGCCTTGATCATGGCGCGGCGGCTGAAGGGGTGAGCCGGCATGGCGAACTCCGTGGTCCGTGGGGGAGGAAGTCGGGAACGGGGGCCGGTGTGCGCGGCCCTGGTCGGCGGGCCCGGGGTGGTGGTGCGGCGCCCACTCCCGCACGAGTGTTAACGCTAACAATTAGGTGTGTCAATGCTTTCGACGCGACACCCGGCGCCCCGCCCGGGAGCGCCCGGACCAGACCGTCGGTCACGTGGTGTTCACGGCCTCCTACGAAAGGTGACCGGGAACGCGTCCCGCAGGGAGCGGACCTAGGCTGGAAGCGACCGCTGGAAACTGGTCCTGGCCGGCTCCGCTGTCCGGACGGAGGCGTGGCGCGTGGAGATGGATGCCAAGCAGGATGCCCCGACCAAGCAGGATGCCCCGACCGCCGCGGTCGTGGTCGACCCGGACGGTATGGTGAGCGGCTGGAGCGAGGGCGGGCGGCTGCTGCTGGGCTGGACGGCGGAGGAGACTGTGGGACGGCCCGTAACCGACCTGTTGGCCGCTCACACCCCCGGCGTGCCCTGGAACCAGGGCATCGGCTCCGACCTCACGGGGGTCGTCCCGCTGCGCCACCGGAACGGTTCGACGGTGGACGCCGCGCTGACGGCTCATCCGCTGCACGGCGCGGACGGCCGCGCGCTGGGCCACGTGGTGACCGCCCAGCCGTGGGGACGGCGCCCGGTGATCGCCGACCGGGCCTTCGAGCAGTGCCCCTTCGCCCTGGGCGTCTACGACCCCGAGCTGCGGTTCCTGTGGGTCAACGCCTCCGCCTGCCGGGTGATGGCGCACTCCGAGGAGCAGGTGCTCGGTGAGAAGTACCGCGAGCTCTTCCCCGAACTGGACGACATGGCGTACACCGACCGGCTCTCCGAGGTGGCGAGGACCGGGGAGCCCGCGCGTCTCATCACCGTCTTCCGCCCGCTCGGCAGCGATTACGCCAACGCGTGGGCCACCAGCATGTGGCCCGTCCGAGATGCCGAGGGCAGGATCCGCGCGGTCGCCAACTGGGGATTCGACATGAGCGCCGAGTACTGGGCCCGGCAGCGCCTGCTCCTCCTCAACAAGGCCGGCGGGGGCATCGGCCGGACACTCGACGTGCTCGGAACCGCCCAGGAACTGGCCAGGGCCCCGGTGCCGGGATTCGCCGACCTCGTCACCGTGGACCTCTTCGACGAGGTGCTGCGCGGAGAGGAACCGCCCTCCGCGTCCGCGTTCACCCCTGGCGAGAGCATCGCGCTCAGCCGCGCCGCCCGGCACAGCGTGAGGGCGGACACCGACACCGACCGGGCGCCCGGTCCCAGGACCCCGGTCAGCCATCCTCCCGGTTCCGTCGCCGCCCGCTGCATGGCCACCGGCGGGTCCACCGTCGAGCTCGCCACCGAGCCGGGCCAGGGCGGCGAATGGGCCTTCGGGCCCGGGCTCGCCGCCGACCCGGCCCACTGGCCACCGGGCCATCCGGTGATCAACGGGTCCCTCGCCGCGGACGGACTGACCGGCCGGATCACCGTTCCGCTCCGGGCGCGCGGCGCGCTGCTCGGCGTCGTCGCCTTCTCCCGCCGCGAGCGGCCCGAGGCCTTCACCGCCGACGACCTGATCCTCGCCGAAGAGCTGACGGCCAAGGCGGCGGTCGCCGTCGACAACGCCCGCCGGTACTCGCGCGAGCGCACCACGGCGCTGACCCTGCAGCGCAGCCTGCTGCCGCAGCGACTGCCCAGCCCGGCGGCGATCGAGGTGGCGTCCCGCTACCTGCCCGCCGGGACCGGCGCTGAGGTGGGCGGTGACTGGTTCGACGTCATCGCACTGTCCGGCGCCCGGGTCGCCCTGGTCGTCGGCGATGTCGTCGGCCACGGCCTGCACGCCTCGGCCAGCATGGGCCGGCTGCGTACGGCGGTCCGCACCCTCGCCGACGTCGATCTGCCGCCGGACGAGCTGCTGACCCACCTGGACGACCTGGTCCTCCACCTGTCGGGCGACCTTCAGTCAGCCGGCGACGTCGAGACGGCCGGCGAGTTCGGGGCGACCTGCTTGTACGCGGTCTACGATCCGGTCTCCCGCCGCTTCACGCTGGCCAGCGCCGGCCATCCGCTGCCGCTGGTCATCTCCCCGGACGGCACCAGGACCCCGGTACTCGTCCAGCCGGGACCGCCGCTCGGCGTCGGTGGGCTGCCTTTCGAGGCCACCGAGCTCGAACTGCCCGAGGACAGTCTGCTCGCCCTCTACACCAACGGACTGGTGGCGAGCCGCGAGCGCGACCTCGACCAGGGGACCGCCGCACTCCAGCGGGTCCTGAACCACTCGGCCACCTCACTGGAGGCCCTGTGCGACACGGTGTTGGACGTCATGCTCCCCGCACGCCGTACCGACGACGCCGCCCTGCTGCTCGCTCGCACGCACGCCCTGGACCCCCACCACGTCAGCGACTGGGACGTCGAGCCCGACCCCGCGCAGGTGCCGCTCGTCAGGAAGTTCGCCGTGGACCAGGTGGACGCCTGGGGGCTGGAGGAGGCGTCGTTCGTCACCGAACTGGTCGTCAGCGAGCTGGTCACCAACGCCATCAGGTACGGCGAGCCGCCGATCAGGCTGCGGCTGATTCGCGATGCGTCCCTGATCTGCGAGGTCTCCGACGCGAGCAACACCGCTCCGCACCTCCGCCGGGCCCGCGCCTTCGACGAGGGCGGCCGGGGCCTGCTGCTGGTCGCCCAGCTCACCCAGGGCTGGGGCACCCGGCAGACCGCCCGCGGCAAAACGATCTGGTGTGCGCAGGCCCTTCCTTGAGACCCTTCCCTGAGGCTCTTCGTTGAGGTCCGTACGTGAGGCCCTGCCCGTCACCAGCCCGTCGGGAGGCCGGCGATGAACGGGGCGAGGCGGTCGGCGATGAGTCGGTCGTCATGGGCCGAGTAGTGCCAGTCGCAGCCGAGGAAGTCCAGGCCCGAGTCGTCGAGGTGCCAGTAGCGAACCCCGCTGTCGCCGCCGTCGTTGCGTGCCTTGACCACCTGCTGGACATGGGCGGCGTACGGGCCGGCGCCGACTGCGACGAGGGTCGTCCCGGCCCCGTAGCGCGTGCGCAGCTTCTGGAGGAAGTCGCCGTAGGCGCTGCGGTAGTCGGCGGCGAGGCTTTCCGGCGTCCACGGCTCGCCGGGGTTGACGGCGGTCGAGAAGTCGTTGGTGCCGAGGTTGACCACCACGACCTGGGGGCGCCGGGTGCCCGGGTTCTGCCAGACGTCGCCGGACACGCTCAACAGGGCGCGGTCGTAGAAGGTCCGGTAGGTGACGTCCGGCGAGCTTCCATTGTAGTTGCGCACCATGCCGCGGCCCGAGTAGCCGTTGATCTGGTAGTCGGCGTTCAGCTGCCGGGCGGCGAGTGCCCCGTAGCTCACATCGGAGTTGGTGCTCCGCTGGACCTGGTCCCAGGTGCAGGTGCGGGAGATCGAGAGGTTGCCGTAGCCCACCGTGAGGGAGTCGCCGATGAACTCGATCTGACGGCTGCGGGCCGTCGGTTCGTCCAGTACGGCACCGCCTGGTGCGGCTGAGAATCCACCGAACGTACTGGTGTCCCCCGGGGTGTCGTTGCGCTTGACGAGCCGGACGGCGTGCTCGCGGTCCTGGAGTCCGCTGATCCAGTGCGTGGTGCTGCCGGGCTTGACAAGCGTGGCGACGGTGGCTCGGTCGACCTGGACGTCGTAGTCGGCCGCCGGGTCGTTGAGCGCGATACCCACACCGGTGCCCCTGACGCGGCCCTCGAAGTACACGCCGGGCCAGCTGTACTGCACCGTGTTCCCTGCGGGCGGCGTCGCGGGTGGACAGAACGAGACCCTCCTCACCCTCCTGGAAGGCATCTCCGGCCGCACCCTGCGGCCCGTGGCCGCGACGACGGCGCGGTGAGCTGTTCGACGTCGTCGCGGGCTTCGCACATGGCATGTCGAAGCGCTTCAACCTCCCCACCAGGCCACCAAGTGGGCTCGCAGACATCACTGGATGGGTAGATGCCCTTGTTTAACACGAAACTTGTCCGTTACTTTTTGTCGCCCGAGGTGAAGCGCTTCGACAGGCGTCACACGAAGCCGTGGCCGAACGCCGCTCCCCTCGGCTCCGACGCCTCGTCAGAGCACGACTCCACTCTCCGCACCGGAGGAACCGTCATGACGACTCGCAGCATCACCGACCGCCTGGGTGGCCTGGCCTTCGGCGGCGACTACAACCCCGAGCAGTGGGACGAGCCGGTCTGGAAGGAGGACGACGAGCTCATGCGCCGGGCCAGGGTCAACCTGGCCACGGTGGGCGTCTTCTCGTGGGCCCTGCTCGAACCGGAGGAGGGCCGCTACGACTTCGCCTGGCTCGACGCCCACATCGAGCGCCTGCACGCGAACGGCGTGGCCGTCGACCTGGCCACCCCGACCGCCTCCCCGCCGCCCTGGTTCACCCTGGCCCACCCCGACGCGCTGCCGGTCCGGCCCGATGGCACCCGCCACGTCCACGGCAGCCGTGACACGTACTGCCTCGCCTCCCCCGCCTACCGCAGCGCGGCCCGCAAGATCGCCTCCGCGCTCGCCGAACGGTACGGCGACCACCCCGCCCTCGCGCTGTGGCACGTGCACAACGAGTACGGCACGCTCTGCTGGTGCGACCACACGGCCGCGGCCTTCCGGGTGTGGCTGCGCGCCCGGCACGGTTCGCTCGACGCACTCAACGAGGCCTGGGGAACGGCCTTCTGGAGCCAGCGCTACACCGCCTGGGAGCAGGTGCTGCCGCCACGCGCGACCAACTACCACAAGAACCCGGGCCAGACGGTGGACTTCCACCGTTTCTGGGGCGACGAGATCATCGCCGCGTACTGCGAGCAGCGCGACGCGATCCGCGCGCACAGCGACCGCCCGGTGACGACGAACCTGATGCTGCCCTACGACCTGAGGCTCAACCTGTCGGCGTTCGCGCGTGAACTCGACGTCGTGACCTCCGACCAGTACCCGTCCGAGCCGGGCCTGGACTCCGCCGCCCACGTCGCCCTCTACGCCGACCGCTCCCGCTCCCTGGCCGGCGGCCGCCCGTGGCTGCTGATGGAACAGGGCACCAGCACGGTATACGACGGCGACCAGGTGATCGGCAAGGAACCCGGCGAGATCCTGCGCCACAGCCTCGGCCACATCGCGCGCGGGTCGGAGGGGGCGCTCTTCTTCCAGTGGCGCCAGGCCCGGGCCGGCGCCGAGACCTGGCACTCGGCGATGATGCCGCACGCGGGTCCCGACAGCCGCATCTTCCGCGAGGTCACCCGGACCGGCGAGGCGGTCGCCCGGCTCGGCGAGCTGGCGGGATCCACGGTCACCGCGCAGGTCGCCGTACTCGACGACCCGGACGCCATGTGGGCGCTGGAGGTGGACGGCCTGCCCTCCGCCCGGCTGGAGTACCACGCGCCGCTCGCCGAGGCGCACCGGGCGCTGTGGGACGCGGGCGTCACGGCCGACTTCGCCCACCCGGAGCACGGGTTGGGCGGCTACCGGCTGGTCATCGCCCCGTCCTTGTTCCTGCTGTCCGACCAGGGCGCCGACAATCTGCGCCGGTACGTCGAGGGCGGCGGCACGCTCCTCGTCCAGCACGCGAGCGGATTCGTCGACGGCCGCGTGCACGCCCGGCTGGGCGGCTACCCGGCGGGCCCGCTGCGCGAGGCGCTGGGCATCCGCGTCGAGGAGCACCGGCCGCTGCGGACGGACGAACGCATCACCCTGTCGGACGGGTCGCACGGCACGGTCTGGAGCGAGTGCCTGCGCACGGAGGGCGCGCAGACGCTCGCCGCCTACACCCACGGCATGCTCACGGGCAGCCCCGCCCTCACCCGGCACCGCTCCGGCACCGGACAGGGCTGGTACCTCTCCACCCGCCTGGACGGCGCCGACTACGCCGCCCTGGTCGGCCGCCTGCTGAAGGAGGCGGGGGTCGGACCGGACGTGCCGGGCCTGCCGGCCGGTGTCGAAGCCGTCACCCGGCACGCGTCCGACGGCCGCCGCTGGCAGATCCTGCTCAACCACACCGCCGAGGCCGTGTCCCTGCCGGTACCCGCCTACGACCTGCTCACCGACGCCGTCGCGCACGAGCTGCCGCCCGGCGGCTGCGCGGTTCTGCGCGGGCACTGACCCCCGCCCGGGGGCCACCGGCCCACACAGGCTCCGCACCACCCCACCCACGCATCGCGAACCGACGAGAGGACCCCTCGGGTGCCCCCGCTGCGCCAGCCGGACCGACGCCCCGCCAACCCCGTGCTCCCCGGCCTCCACCCCGACCCCAGCGTCTGCCGTGTCGGCGACGACTACTACCTGGCCTGCTCCAGCTTCGAGTACTTCCCCGGCGTCCCCCTCTTCCACAGCCGGGACCTGGTGCACTGGACGCAGATCGGCAACGCCCTGGACCGGCCGGAGCAACTGCGTCTGCCGTTCTCCATGCTGTCCTCCGGCGGGATCTACGCCCCCACGCTGCGCCACCACGACGGCCGCTTCTGGTTGATCGTCACCAACTGCAGCGAGGGCGGCGGCAACCTGATCGTCACGGCCACCGATCCCGCCGGACCGTGGTCGGAGCCCGTCCGGGCGCCGGGTGTCCCCGGCATCGATCCCGACCTGGTCTGGGACGAGGACGGCACCTGCTGGTGCACGGTCGCCGGGGGCTCGCAGGTCCGCATCGACCCGTACACCGGGCAGACGTACGGAACCCCGCACCAGGTCTGGTCCGGCGGGCCGGACGCCAAGGCCCCGGAGGCGCCGCACCTGTACCGGATCGGCGACCACTGGTACCTGCTCATCGCCGAGGGCGGCACCGAACGCGGCCACGCCGTGTCGATCGCCCGCGGGCCCACGCCCGCCGGCCCGTTCGAGCCGTGCCCGGCCAACCCGGTCCTCACCCACCGCGGCACCGACCACCCCGTCCAGAACACCGGGCACGCCGATCTGGTCCAAGGCCCCGACGGCTCCTGGTGGATGGTCCTGCTCGGCGTCCGGCCGGGCGGCGGCACGCCGGGCTGGCACGTGCTCGGCCGGGAGACCTTCCTGACCCCCGTGACCTGGGTGGACGGCTGGCCGATCGTTGGCCAGGTCGCCCTGGAGCTGCCCGAGCTCCCGTGGCCGCTCTCCCCCGGGCCCGTGGAGGAGCAGCGGGACGACTTCGAGCTCGCCGGGCTGCGACCGTCCTGGATCTCCCTGCGCGACCGGCCCGCCGCACACTGCACCACCAAGGAGCGCCCCGGCTGGCTGACGCTCCGCGCGCGGAGCCGCTCCCTGGACGACCCCGACGCGGTGTTCACCGGCCGGCGCCAGCAGCACCTCGCGTGCCGGGCGCGGACCCTGACCGACTCCTCGCAAGGGCGCGGCGGCCTCGCCGTCCGGCTCGACGAGCAGCACCACTACGCGATCGAGGCGTCCGCCGCGGAGGTACGGGTCATCGCGCGCGTCGGCCCGCTGCGCACGGTCGTGGCGGCACGGCCGGTGTCCGCCGGGCCGGTGGTCCTCGCCGTCACGGTCACGCAGCCGCCCGCGGACGGACCGTGCGGCGGACCCGACGTCGTCTCCTTCGGCGTCGAGCAGCCCGACGGCACGTTCGCCGAGCTCGCGAGCCTCGACGGCCGCTACCTGTCGACCGAGGTCGCCGGCGGCTTCACCGGCCGCGTCATCGGCATGTACGCCGCCGAAGGCACCGTCCACTTCGACTGGTTCGACTACGAGCCCCTCGACGGCTGAACCCAGAGCCTCCCTTCGCACCACCGACCGAAAGGCATGCCACATGAACGACATACGGCACCGCGCGCGGCACCGCGGCAGGGGCACGGGCCGCCTGGCCGCCCTCCTGCTGACGCTGGTCGTCATGCTGGGGCTGACCGGCGGCACCGCCCTGGCCGCGCCCGACGCCCACCGCAAGCCCTCGTGGCCGGCGGTCAGGGTTCCGGACGACCCCATGGACGCCGTCGCGCAGATGCAGCCCAGCTGGAACCTGGGCAACACCCTGGACGCCTTCCCCAACGAGTCCTCCTGGGGCAACGGGCAGACCACCAAGGCGACCTTCGACACCATCGCCGCCCAAGGGTTCCGCAGCGTGCGCATCCCGGTGACCTGGACCGACCACCAGTCCACCACCGCGCCGTACACCGTCGACGCCGCCTACATGGCCCGGGTCGAGCAGCTCGTCGACTGGGCGCTGGCCGACGGCCTGTACGTGGTGCTGAACGTCCACCACGACTCGTGGCTGTGGGTCGAGAAGATCACGAGCGACCACGACAACGTGATGGCCCGGTTCAACTCCA
This sequence comes from Streptomyces sp. NPDC045695, assembly GCF_056432025.1. Lineage (NCBI taxonomy): Bacteria > Bacillati > Actinomycetota > Actinomycetes > Kitasatosporales > Streptomycetaceae > Streptomyces > Streptomyces sp. NPDC045695. Next base: position 48,712 of record NZ_JBWKJU010000006.1, on the reverse strand, counting down.
CCTGGTCCCAGATCTCCACGGTCTTCCGTGACGCGCCGCGCACTCTGATCTTCGAGGGCATCAACGAGCCGAGCTTCGCCAACGCCACGGACGCGCAGAAGGCCTCCTACCTGAAGGAGCTGCAGACCTCGTTCCACTCCGTGGTCCGCGCCTCGGGCGGTGCGAACGCGAGCCGCATGCTGTCGCTGACCACACCGGGCGGCAGTGGTGACCAGGTCCACCTGGACAACCTGTACAACACCATCGCCGCGCTGAAGGACCGCCAGCTCATCGCGCAGGTGCACTTCTACAGCTGGTACCCGTTCAGCGTGAACGTCGCGGGCGGCACCCTGTACGACGCCGTCGCGCAAAAGCACCTGGAGGACACCTTCGCCAACCTGCACCGCACCTTCGTCGCCCGCGGCATCCCGCTCTATCTCGGCGAGTACGGTCTGCTCGATTACCCCAACCACTTCGCCCCCTCCCGTATAGAGCGGGGCGAGGCGCTGAAGTACTTCGAGCACGTGGGTTACGGAGCGCGCAAGTACGGCATCACCACCGCCCTGTGGGACCCGTTCTCCTACCTGAACCGCGAGACCCTGCAGTGGCGTGATCCGGCGCTGTTCGCCGTGATCAAGTCGAGCTGGACCACCCGCTCGGGCACGGCCTCCTTCGACAAGGTCTTCGTGCCGAAGTCCAGCCCGGTCACCGCCAAGTCGCTCACCCTGAACCTCAACGGCACCTACTTCCGGGGGGTGTGGCAGGGCGGCACCAAGCTGATGGCCGGACGGGACTACACCGTCTCCGGTGCCCAGCTCACCTTCACCGCCAAGACGCTGACCCGTCTGGTCGGCGACCGCGCCTACGGCGTCAACGCGACGCTCCAGGCCCGGTTCACCAGTGGGCTGCCCTGGAACATCGACATCGTCACCCACGACGCCCCGACGGTGTCGGACGCGGGCGGCACCACCGGCTCGTTCTCCGTTCCCACCCAGTACCGGGGCAACGACGTGGCCACCCTGCACGCCACGTACGCCGACGGCGGCAACGCCGGCCCGACCGACTGGACTCCGTTCCAGGAGTTCAACAAGGCGTTCTCCCCGGACTACGCGAACGGCGCGATCGTGCTGACCCCCGATTTCCTGAACGCGCTCCGCGACGGAGAACCGGCGACGCTGGTCTTCCACTTCTACAGCGGCGCCACCGTCACCTACCACGTCACCAAGTCCGGGAGCTCGGTCACCGGCACGGTCTCCTGACCTACCGGGTCCCCGCTCCGGCCGCCCGCCCCCGCGGCGGCCGGAGCAGGGGCCTGGCGCTAGTCGAAGCGCTTCGACGCCAGAGATGGACACCCCCTCGGGCCGGCAGTAGGGTCGGCGTACATGACGCGCGCGTCCTTACTCGCGTAAGGACGCGCGTACTGCCGAACCGCACTGCCGACCCGCACTGTCGACCCGCACTGTCGAAGCGTTCTACACACCTGGGAGAACTGGATGGTCACCCTCGCCGAGGTCGCTCAGCGCGCCGGAGTGTCGGCGAGCACGGTGAGCTACGTCCTCAGCGGCAAGCGGTCCATCTCCGCGACCACCCGGCTGCGGGTGGAGGAGAGCATCCGCGAGCTGGGCTACCACCCGAACGCGGGCGCTCGCGCCCTGGCCAGCAGCAGGTCGAACATCATCGCGCTGATGGTTCCCCTGCGCACCGACATGTACGTGCCGGTGATGATGGAGATCGCCATCGCGGTCGCCACGACGGCCCGGACGCACGGGTACGACGTGCTGCTGCTGACCGGCGAGGAGGGCCCCGACGCCGTCCGCCGCGTCACCGGCAGCGGACTCGCGGACGCGATGATCCTGATGGACGTGGAACTCGACGACGAGCGGCTGCCGCTGCTGCGCGGCACCGACCTGCCGTCCGTGCTGATCGGGCTGCCCGCCGACCCCTCGGGGCTGACCTGCGTCGACCTCGACTTCAAGGCGACCGGCGCGTTGTGCGTCGAGCATCTGGCGAAGCTCGGCCACCGCGACATCGCCGTCATCGGTGAGGCCCCCGCGGTCTACGAACGGCACACCGGCTTCGCCGAGCGCACCCTCGACGGACTGCGCTCCCGGGCACGCACGTGGGACATCAGGATGCTGCACCGGCCGTGCGGGGGCGGCTACGACGCGATGGCCGTCACCCTCGCCCGCATCCTCGACGAGCGTCCGGGCACCTCCGGGTTCGTCGTGCAGAACGAGCAGGCCGTCGAGCCGCTGCTCGCCCTGCTGCGCCGGCAGGGCCGCGCCGTGCCCGAGGACGTGTCGGTGGTCGCCATCTGCCCGGACCAGGTGGCCGTCCAGGCCTCGGTCCGGCTCACGTCGGTCTCCATCCCCGCACAGGAGATGGGCCGGCACGCGGTGGAGCGTCTGGTCGCCAAGCTGGACGGCCGGGGCACTGATGAAGTCGTGCTCATAGCACCCGAGTTGACGGAGCGCGAGAGCACGGGGCCGGCTCCCTCCGCCGCCTCCTGACCCGAGGCCTTCCTCCCGAGGCACTCCCGCCGCGCCCGTGGACACCTGAACGCACGGCGGCCGAGGCCGGTCCGGGCCCCGGTGAGGGCGCGGACCGGCCTCTGCCCTGATGCGGGGTCAGCCTCCGCTGACCGTCAGGTTGTTGGTGGTGAAGTTGAGGCCACCGGACGACGAGGTGATCTCATAGCCGAACTGCACGTCGCCGATGGTCTTGCCGCCGGACATCCAGCCCCTGGTGTGCGCGATCCACCGGAGGATCGGCTTGACGTCCACGGTGCCGGAGCTGGAGTCGGACGTCCGCAGGAACGAGAACACCTGGTTCGACCCGTTGGTGCCCTTGTACACGTTCCAGTTGTGTCCGCCGAGCGAGACGTTGGCCTGCCAGGTGCCGATCGGACCGACGGCTCCGTTGTAGTTGACCCAGAGCATGATCTCGTACTGGTGGTCGGTGTCCCAGATGTCGTACGACGTGTTGTACGCGCCGGACGACGGGACGCTGACGTCGTAGTCGCTCGTGAGCCAGCCGAGGGAGTCGATCGTCTTGTTGATCGCTTTCGTGGAGTTGGGGTAGGACTTGATGCCCCCGGTGTTGGGGTGGTCGGCCCAGACGCCCCAGCTGGTGCCGGAGTTGGCCCACAGGCACTGACTGCCTCGACGTCGGACAGCCCCAGCACGTCGCCCGGCACGTGCTGCCGGAGCCCTCCGAGGGTGATGTGCGCAAGATCGTCGCCGCGACGAGCGCGCCCGGGACGTGGCTGAAGCTGTTCGCCGAGGAGCAGGCGGTCCTGCCCTGGGTCGGGCCGGGCTGGCGGCTCGACGGTCCCGGCTTCCTGATGACCTGTCGCCTTGAACCGGAGCGCACCGAGGTGCCAGCCGGCTATACGCTCACCCGTTGGACCCGGGGCGGCCTCAGCCGGGTGCTGGTCCGTACGCGCGACGGGCACTTCGCCGCCCGTGGACAGATAGCCCATGTCGGCCACGGCGCCGTGGTCGACCAGGTCGAGAGCGCCGCCGAGCACCGGCGCAAGGGCCTGGGCGGCCTGGTGATGCGCACGCTGCAGAGCACCGCGTACGAGGCCGGTGCACGGACCGGCCTCCTGGTCGGCACTCCCGAGGGCCGGGCGCTCTACTCCTCGCTGGGTTGGACCGTGCGCTCCCCCATGACGAGCCTGTGCTACGAGCCGTCGGATGCCGCCCGGTGAGCCGGGTCGGACGCACCGCACGGCCACAGCCCTGACGTCGGCCTAGGAGCGCTCCGGCAGACGGCTGGGGTCGGCGATGATGCGGCGGACCGTCGACCAGGCCGCGCCCAACACCGGGCCGCGTCGGCCCAGGGCGGAGGGGCGTACCGCCTCCGGGGTCCAGGGCCGGACGGTGATCCGGGCGGCGAGTTCGGCGCGGACGGACGGGAGGAGCCAGTCGGCGAGTTCGGCGTAGGCGCCGCCCAGCACGAGGGCGTCCGGGTCGATCAGGTTCACCGCCGAGGTGAGGGCGAGGCCCAGGGCCCGTCCCGCACGGTCCAGGGCGCGCAGGGTCGCCGCGTCCCCGGCGCCCGCCCGCTCGGCCAGCAGGGCCACCGGGTCGCCGACGTGCGCGAGTCCGGCCTCGCGCAGCACGGCCGCTTCGCCCGCGTACTGCTCCAGGCAGCCGCGTGCCCCGCAGGCACAGAGCGCGCCCTCCGGGTGCACGGGCAGGTGGCCGAGTTCGCCCGCGAAGCCGCGGGCGCCGCGGAACAGCTGCCCGCCGACGACCAGTGCGGCGCCGATGCCGGCCTCGGCGGAGACGTGTACGAAGGTCTCGGCGGGGTGTCCCTGGTGCCACTGCTCGGCCAGCGCCCCGAGGTTGGCCTCGTTCTCCGGCTCGGGCACGGTGTCCGGGTCGGGCCAGTGGTCGGCGGGGCGGACGGCCTGCCAGCCCAGGTTGGGGGCGTGTCCGATCAGCCCGCCCGGCTCGTTCGGCACCACTCCCGGCACGGCCAGGACGCGGCCCGCGACGCGCAGGCCGAGGGCGGCGGCCTCCGCCTCCGCCTCGGCGCCCAGCGCGGCGGCCTCCGCCAGCACCTGCCCGGCCGGCCGGCCCGCGTTGGCCCGCTCCACCCGGCGCCACACTCTGGGTTCACCGCGCAGGTCCACGACGCACGCGGCGAGGTGGGTGACGCCGATCTCCAGGCCGAGGCCCGCGGGGCCACGGTCGTTGAGGGCCAGTGCACGTCCGGGGCGCCCGACCCGTCCGCTGGGCGCGGTCTCCGTCTCGGTGACCGCTCCGCGTCCGATGAGCTCGTCGACCAGGGAGGAGACGGCGGGCCTGGTCAGGCCCGTGTGCCCGGCGACGTCCGCGCGGGAGAGCGGGCCGTGCGCGGCGACCGCGCCGATCACCACCGCGAGGTTCTGCCGCCGCATCCCCTGCTGCGAGGCGGGCGCGGCCTCCGCGCCCCCGCTCGCCCTGCCCATCCCGGTCATTGAGCCGGTCCCTCCCTATCCCTGTTCCGGCGCGGCCTCCTGCAAGGCCCGCGCCCGCCGCAGCGTACTGGTGATCCGTTCGAGCGTGTCGTCGTCGCGGGGCAGGGGGTCCAGCACCCGGCCCTCGGCGGTCCGCCAGCGCCGGGCGACGGCGTCGGCGGGCTCGCCGGTGAGCAGAGCGGCGGCCTGGGCGGCGGCCCCGAGTGCGACGAGTTCCCGGGCCTCGGGCACCTGGACCGCTCGGCCGGACAGCCGCAGGACGGTCCGCTGCCAGGCCCTGCCGCGGGCGCCGCCGCCGATCAGCAGCAGCGGTTCGTCGGGGGCGGGGCTCTCGCCTCCGGCGCGCAGCACCTCGTCCAGGGCCGCGAGCAGGGCGTGGGCGGCGCCGTCGTAGCCGGCCTGGAGCAGCTGGCCCGGCGTGGTGTCGTGGCGCAGACCGTGGACCAGGCCGGAGGCTCCCGGGAGGTCCGGAGTGCGCTCGCCGTCCAGATAGGGAAGCACCACCACCGTGCCGCCCGCCTCCACGTCCTCGCGGTCGCGTCCGACGAGGGCGGCGAGGCGGTCGACGGCGAGGGTGCAGTTGAGCGTGCAGGCGAGCGGCAGCCAGCCGCCGAGGGCGTCGGCGAAGCCGGCGACGGTTCCGCCGGGGTCGGCGGGCCGGGTCCGGCCGACGGCGTAGACCGTGCCGGAGGTACCCAGGCTCAGCACCGGACGTCCGGGGGTCAGGCCCAGCCCGAGGGCGGCGGCCATGTTGTCCCCGGTCCCGGTGGCCACCAACGCGCCTTCGCGCAGGGGCGTCCCGGCCCGGACGGTGCCCGCCGGGGCGCCGGGCGGCAGGACCCGGGGCAGCAGTGCGGGGTCGAGGCCGATCCGGCCGAGGACGTCCTGGTCGTAGCCGTCCGGGCCCCACCAGCCGGTTCCCGACGCGTCACCGCGGTCCGTCACCGCCTCGCCGGTCAGCCGCTCCGTAAGGAAGTCGTGGGGAAGGCGGACGGCCGCGGCGCGCTCGGCGGCGGCCGGCTCGTTCGCGTGGAGCCAGGCCCACTTGGCGGAGGTGAAGGCGGCCGTCGGGACGCTGCCGGTGCGGCGGGCGAGCTCGGCCGGGCCGAAGGCGGCGGTCAGTTCGGCGGCCTGGGGGGCGGAGCGGACGTCGTTCCACAGCAGCGCGGGGCGCACCGGCCGCCCGGCCGTGTCGAGGGTGACCAGGCCGTGCTGCTGGCCGGCGATCGAGCAGGCGGCGGCGCGATCGGCCCAGCCGGTGGCCGCCACGGCCTCGCCGAGCGCCGTCCACCACTGTTCGGGGTCGCTCTCGCGTCCGGCGCCCGCGCTGACGGCGTGCGCGGCGCGGCCCTCGCCCAGGACGGCGCCGGTGTCCACGTCGACGGCGAGGGCCTTGGTGGACTGGGTCGAGCTGTCGACACCGATGACGACACGCTGAGCAGACATGCGTTCCTCCGGTGGGGTTCCTTCTGGCGTCCCGGCATACTAATTTGTTTTTCGTCATTACAAATAGACCTCGGCCTGATCCGGAGCGCCTCATGACCAGCGACCCGCTCGTCCCCACCCCCGCGCACAGGTTCACCTTCGGCCTGTGGACCGTCGGCTGGCAGGGGCGGGACCCCTTCGGCGACGCCACCCGCCCCGCCCTCGACCCGGTCGAGACCGTGGAGCGGCTGGCCGGGCTCGGCGCCTACGGCGTCACGTTCCACGACGACGACCTGATCCCCTTCGGCGCCGGCGACGCCGCCCGCGAGCAGGCGGTCAAGCGCTTTCGCACGGCGCTCGACACGGCCGGGCTGAAGGTGCCGATGGCCACCACCAACCTCTTCACCCACCCGGTGTTCAAGGACGGCGCCTTCACCGCCAACGACCGGGACGTGCGCCGGTACGCGCTGCGCAAGACCATCCGCAACATCGACCTGGCCGTGGAGCTCGGCGCCTCGGTCTACGTCGCCTGGGGCGGCCGCGAGGGCGCGGAGTCGGGCGCGGCCAAGGACGTGCGCACCGCCCTGGACCGGCTGAAGGAGGCATTCGACCTGCTGGGCGAGTACGTCGAGGACCAGGGCTACGACCTGCGCTTCGCGATCGAGCCCAAGCCCAACGAGCCGCGCGGTGACATCCTGCTGCCCACCATCGGCCACGCCCTGGCGTTCATCAACGAGCTGGACCGGCCCGAGCGGGTCGGCCTCAACCCGGAGGTCGGCCACGAGCAGATGGCCGGGCTGAACTTCCCGCACGGCATCGCCCAGGCCCTGTGGCACGGCAAGCTGTTCCACATCGACCTCAACGGCCAGACCGGCATCAAGTACGACCAGGACCTGCGCTTCGGCGCGGGCGACCTGCGCCAGGCCTTCTGGCTGGTCGACCTGCTGGAGTCGGCGGGCTACGACGGCCCCCGCCACTTCGACTTCAAGCCGCCGCGCACGGAGGACTCCGCCGGGGTGTGGGCCTCGGCGGCCGCCTGCATGCGCAACTACCTGCTCCTGGCAGAGCGTTCGCGGGCCTTCCGGGCCGATCCGGAGGTCCAGGCGGCGCTCGCCGCCTCCCGGCTGCCCGACCTCGCCCTGCCCACCGCGGAGGACGGCCTGGCCGGGCTCCTGGCCGACCGGTCCGCCTTCGACGAGTTCGACGCCGACGCCGCCGCCCAGCGCGGCATGGCCTTCGAACAGCTGGACCAGCTCGCCCTGGAACACCTCCTCGGCGCCCGCTGAGCCGGTGCGCCCGCGAGCCGGGCCGTGACGGTTCCACGGCCCGGCTCAGCCCTCCCTCAGGCGGGGTGGGGCAGCTCGGCCTCCAGGGTGCCGGCGGGCTGGGGGTGGACGGTTCCGGCCGGCCCGCCGATCCGCAGCTGCCAGGGGTGCGGGCTGTCGGTGGTCACGTGGAGGCGCTCGCCCCGGCGGCGCAGGTGGAAGCGGGCCGCCTCGCCGGGGCCGTCGGAGCGCGGGATCACCACGGTGCGCTCGGCGCCGTCGGCGAAGGCGTGCACCCGCAGCTCGACGCCGTCCGCCCAGGCGGAGACCGGGCGCTGGTCGTCGGCGGCGAGCGGGATGACCGAGTCGGGGCGGGCCAGCAGCGGCAGGGTGTGGAAACCGTGCTGCTCTCGGATCCAGCGGGGGCCGGTGAGCTGGGCACCGGTCAGGACGTTGGTCCACGTCCCTTCCGGCACGTAGTACTCGACCGTGCCGTCGTCGGTGAACACGGGGGCGACGAGCAGGTCCTCCCCGAGCAGGTACTGCCGCTCCAGCGCGGCGGCCGCCGGGTCGTCGGGGAATTCCAGCACCATGGCGCGCATGACGGGGATGCCGGTCGTGTGGGCCTGCTGGGCGGCGCGCTGGAGGTACGGGGCGAGGCGGTGCTTGAGAAGGGTGAACTCCCGGGTGACCTCGACGGCCTCCTCGCCGTAGTCCCACGGCACGCGGTAGGACTTGCTGCCGTGCAGGCGGCTGTGCGAGGAGAGCAGGCCGAACTGCACCCAGCGCTTGAAGACGGTGGGGGTCGGGGTGCCCTCGAAGCCGCCGATGTCGTGGCTCCAGAAGCCGAATCCGGACATGCCCAGGGAGAGACCGCCGCGCAGCGACTCGGCCATGGCGTTGAAGTGCGATTCGCAGTCGCCGCCCCAGTGCACGGGGTACTGCTGGCCGCCGGCGGTGGCGGAGCGGGCGAAGAGCAGCGCCTCGCCCTCGCCGCGTTCGGCCCGCAGCAGATCGAAGACGGCCTGGTTGTAGACGTGGGTGTAGTAGTTGTGCATGCGCTCGGGGTCGGAGCCGTCGTGCCAGACGACGTCCGTGGGGATGCGCTCGCCGAAGTCGGTCTTGAAGCAGTCGACGCCCTGGTCGAGCAGCGTCTTCAGCTTGCCGGTGTACCAGGCGCGGGCGGCCGGATTGGTGAAGTCCACCAAGGCCATGCCGGGCTGCCACAGGTCCCACTGCCACACGCTGCCGTCCGGGCGCCGCACCAGATAACCCTCGCGCATGCCTTCCTCGAACACCTCCGACTTCTGCGCGATGTACGGGTTGATCCAGGCCGAGATCCGCAGGCCCCGCTGCCCCAGGCGGGTCAGCATGCCGGCCGGGTCGGGGAAGGTGTCGGAGTCCCATGCGAAGTCGCACCACTGGTAGCCGCGCATCCAGAAGCAGTCGAAGTGGAAGACGCTCAGCGGGATGCCGCGCTCGGCCATGCCGGCGACGAAGCGGTTGACGGTGGCCTCGTCGTAGTCGGTCGTGAACGAGGTGGTCAGCCACAGGCCCAGCGCCCAGGCCGGGGGCAGGGCGGGGCGGCCGGTGAGCGCGGTGTAGCGCTCCAGGATCTGCTTCGGGGTCGGGCCGTGGACGACGAAGTACTCCAGCGACTGGTCCTCGACGCTGAACTGCACGTGACCGACCGACTCGGAGCCGACCTCGTAACTGACCTTGCCGGGGTGGTTGACGAAGACACCGTAGCCCCGGTTCGTCAGGTGGAAGGGGATGTTCTTGTACGCCTGCTCGCTGCTGGTGCCGCCGTCGGCCTGCCAGATGTCCACGGCTTGACCGTTCTTGACGAACGGAGTGAACCGCTCCCCCAGGCCGTAGACCAGCTCCCCCACACCGAGGGCGAGTTGCCCGAGCATGAAGTGCCGCCCGGTGTCGTCCGTGACGAATCCGGTACCGCGTTCGCCGACGGACGTCAGCACCTGCCCGCCGGCGGTGAACTCCAGGTGCCACGGCTGCGAGGTGTCCACCCGCAGCGACAGCTCACCCGCCCTGAGTTCGACCACCGGGCCGTCCCGGTGCACCTTCCCGCTGTCCTGCTGCGCGCCGGGCAGCGCGAACTCCGGCTCGCGCCGCACCGAACCGGCGTGGTGGGTGACGCGCACCCCGATCACACCCTCGGCCGGTGACCAGCAATCGACCGTCAGGAGCGCGCTGTTGAGCATGCCGCCGCGGCCGCGCACGTGCTTCACCGGCGCGTGGAGGGTCATCCGGTGCTCGTCGGCCCGGACGTCCGCGACCTCGGCGGCGTACCTCGCGGTGACGCCCGGGCGCATCAGCCAGTAGCCTTCGGTGAACTTCATCGGGTGGTTCCTCCGCCCGCGCGCGGTGCGCGGTGATCAGGCCCCTGAACCAGTGGTAACGGTCCTTGGGCGTTCGGGTCAGCGTGTCGTAGTCGACGTGGACCAGGGCGAAGCGCTGGCCGTCAGCGCGCGCCCACCCTGCGCAGACGGCGTGGGCGACGGCGAAAGAAGCGGGCCGCCTTGGCGCGGGCCGCCCTGGCGCGGTCTGACCGGTCCGGTGGTGCGGGGAGGGGCGGGCCAGGCGGTCAGAGCTTCGGTGTCAGGCCGCGCTCGTGCAGCCAGGCCAGTTGGACGGGCGGGTTGGAGCCGCAGCCGCCGCCGTGGTCGCCGAACGGCCAGACGGTCATGGTGCGGTCCTCGCCCGCGTACCGGTTGAAGGCGGCGTAGACCGTGGAGGGCGGGCAGACCGGGTCCATCAGGCCCACGCTGAACAGCGTCGGCGCGGTGGCCCGCCGGGCGAAGTGGACGCCGTCGAAGAGGTCGAGGGTGGCGAAGGCGGGCTCCACGCGGTGGCGGCTGTGCCAGCGCAGGTACAGGGCGATCTCCTGGTACGGCCCGTCGCCGCAGATCGCGGCGGCGCGGCGGAAGTGGCACAGGAACGGGACGTCCGGCATCGCCGCCGCCACGCGGCCGCCCGCGAGAGCGGCGACGGCGAGCGCCAGACCGCCGCCCTGGCTGCCCCCGGTCACCACGATCCGAGTGCTGTCGAGTCCGGGCAGCTCCGCGACCGCGTCCACGGCTCGCACGCAGTCCGTGATCAGTCGCCGGTAGTAATAGTGGTCGGGAGAGTCGATGCCTCGGGTCATGAAGCCCTCGGCCCACTGCGTGCCGTCGCCCTCGCCCCGGTCCGGGGTGTCGTGGCCCTGGCCCCGGCTGTCGACGACGAGGTGGGCGTAGCCCGCGGCGGACCAGAACAGGTGGTCGGTGGGCAGTCCCCGACCGCCTTTGTAGCCCATGTAGGTGAGGACGACCGGCAGCGGTCCGGCCGCGTCGCGCGGGCGCAGCAGCCAGGCGGCCACCGGCTCGCCGTTCCAGCCGGGGAAGCGTACGTCGTCGACCTCGACGGTGTGCAGGAGGTGCTGGGCGGTGACCCGGTCCACCTTGACCGCCCCGTCCTGCGAGCGGGCTTCAACAAGGGTCCGCCGCCAGAAGGCGTCGAAGTCCGTGGGCTCGGACAATGCGGGGCGGTAGTTGACCAGTTCGTCCGCACCGAGGTCTGTGAGCGGCATGGGGGCTTCCTCGGTCGAAGTGGTGACGGGGTGACGGGGTGACGGGGTGACGGGGTGACGGTGCGCGGCGGTCTCACAAGGCCGTGAAGCCGAAGGCGGCCAGGCGGAAGCCGCCGTGCAGTGTCAGCTCCAAGTCGTGGACGCCGTCCGGCGCAGCGGCGAGCTCGGCCCCGACGGTGGTCCACGCATAGCGGCTGCCGGTGACGGGAACATCGAGGGCGGCCAACAGCACGCCGTCGGTGCGCAGTTCCAGCCGGGCCGGGGTGGTGCCCGCGTTCTCCCGGGCGGTCTCGGCCTCGACCCGGGCCGCCCCGGAGAGGTCGACGTCGCGGAAGAGGAGCGTCGCGGGCCGCGTCGGGTCGGCCGGACTCATCGCGTCCCCGCAGGTGCGGGTGGCGTCGACGATGGTGGTGCCCGCGTGGTCGTCGAAGTCGACGGTCAGGGTTCGTCGTCCGACGACCACGCGGGGGGCGGGGGCCGTCCCGGTCACCGCGAGCTGTGCGGTGAGGACCGGGTGCTCGGCGGAGCGGCCGACGGTGATCTCGTAGCGGCCGGGGTCGACGGTGAAGGCGCCGGCCGCCACGTCCCAGTGGGCGAGCCGCTCGGCCGGGATCGGGAACGTCAGCTCCCGGGTCTCGCCCGGCTCCAGGCGGACCTTGCGGAAGTCGGCGAGGCGCCGTCGGGGGGCTTCGTAGCGGGTGTCCAGTGCCCGGACGTAGAGCTGGACCACCTCGCTGCCGGCCCGTCGGCCGGTGTTGGCCAGGGTCACCGTGACGTCGACCGAGCCGTCCTGGCCGATGGACGGCTGCGACAGGGTCAGGCCGCGGTGGGCGAAGTCGGTGTAGGACAGCCCGTGGCCGAAGGGATAGAGGGGTGCGGCCCGGTGGTACTGGTAGGTCCAGCCGGCCTTGATGATGTCGTAGTCGAGCGGGTCCGGCAGCGGGTCCTCGCCCCGGTACCAGGTCTGCGGCAGGCGCCCGGCGGGCTCGGCCTCCCCCAGCAGCACCGCGGCCAGTGCGTGGCCCGTCTCCTGCCCACCGTGGGAGGTCCACACCACGGCGGGCAGGTGCGCGTCGGCCCAGTCGACGGCGTACGGGTAGCTGCTCATGACCACCAGCGCCGTCGCGGGGCAGGCGGCGGCGACCGTGCGCAGCAGTGCCTCCTGCGTCTCGGGCAGGCCGATGCCCGCGCGGTCCTCGGTCTCGCGGCCGTTGACCATCGGGTGGTTGCCGAGGACGACGACCGTCACGTCGGCCGTCTCGGCGGCCGCCCGGGCCTCGGCCGCGCCGTCGCGCAGCAGCTCCCGCTGCCAGCGCTCGGCGGCGTCCGGGGTCAGGGCGGTGACGCTCACCGCGCCGTCGTCCGGGTCCACGGCGGCGTAGCGTCCGGTGAGCACGGACCGGAGCACCACGACGCCGTCCCCGGCCGGTTCGAGCCGGAAGGTCTCGTGGATCTCCCAGCTCTTGAGCACCTCCCGGTCGGCCGCCAGGGTGTCGTCGTCCTTGAGGCTCAGGTAGCGGCCGGTGTCGGCGGCGCGCAGGGTCAGTACGCCGCGTCCCCAGTCGGCCACGTCGAAGGCGGTCTTGCCCAGCAGTTCCCCGGTGACGGTGGAGCGCAGCGCGATCCGGTCGGCGCCCTCCTCGCACACCACCTCGCCGCCGTGGACGCCGAGCGCCTCGGCGAGTCCGGCGGCGACGCCGACCTCGTAGGGCAGGGTGCCGCTGTACCAGTCCTCGTACAGCGTGTCGGCGAGCGGGCCGATGACGGCGATCCGCGGTGACCGCCCCGCATCGAACGGCAGCAGGCCCTCGTTCTTGAGCAGCACCACCGACTCGGTGGCGGCATGCCGCGCCAGCTCACGGTGCTCGGTGCAGTCGATGACCTCGGGACCGATGCCGGCGTAGGGGTCCAGTTCGGGGTCGAACTCGCCGAGCCGGAAGCGCAGTTCCAGCTGGCGGCGGACCGCGCGGGTCACGTCGGCCGCGTCGATGAGGCCGCGCTCCAGGGCCTCGCGCAGCCGGCCGACCGGGGTCGCGCTGTCCTCACCGTGGTCGGTGAAGCTGTCGATGCCGGCCTTGAGCGCCGCCGCGTGGGACTCGGCGTGGTCGTCGAAGTACTCCTCCGGGTCGACCAGGTTGGACGGGGCTTCGGCGTCACTGACGACGAACAGCTCGTGGCCGGTCGGCGCCGCCCAGCGGCGCAGCTGCTGCTCGATGAGCGGGCTCACGTGGCAGGGGCGGCCGTTGACGAGGTTGTAGGCGGCCATGGCACCGGTCGCGGCGCCGGATGCGACGACGGGGCGGAAGGCGGCCAGGTCGTACTCGTGGAGCACGCGCGGGCGCAGCCCGGAAGAGGTGGTGCAACGGTCGTCCTCGTTGTTGTAGGCGAGGAAGTGCTTGAGCACCGGAGCCGTCCGCAGGTAGGCCGGGTGGTCGCCGGACAGGCCCCGGCAGAAGGCCTCTCCGAGGCGGGCGGTGTGCACCGGGTCCTCGGAGTACCCCTCCTCGTTGCGCCCCCAGCGCGGGTCGCGCAGCAGGTTCAGTACGGGCGCCCAGGCCTGGAGGCTGTGCGGAGCACTGCCGACGGCGGGCGGGCGGTGGCGGTGGAAGGCGCGCAGTTCGGTCGAGACCGCCTCGGCGACCCGGCGCACCAGGCCCTCGTCCCAGGTGGCGCCGAGGCCGACGGCCTGCGGGAAGACGGTCGCCACGCCCAGCCAGGAGACACCGTGCAGGGCCTCGCTGCCGGTGCGGAAGGGGCCGACGCCCAGGCGCGGGACGGCCGGTGCGCACTGGTGCAGCATCGCGGTCCGCTCGTCGAGCGTGAGCCGTTCGAGCAGGTCGTCGACGCGCTCGCGCAGGGGGAGCGCCGGATTGCGGAAAGGAGGCGGACCGGCTGCGGGCGCGAACAGGGAACTCACGTGGACGACCCCTCGGCAGGTTGATGTGACGAGTATTTGTCGAAGCGCTTCGACGCTGACATGAACCAGTGCCACTGTCAACTGTCGCTGGTTAAACCAGTTTTGTATTTACTCAGGCTTCTTGCCGGATGCGTGACCCGTCTGTCAGCGGCGCGGCGATGTCCAAGCGCTTCGAAACGTCGACGGAAAGGGCCGGGGCGGGCACGGGAGCGGCACCTCTCCCCCGGGCTATCACGGTGGGGTCGGTGCGACGGCGGGCGGCACGAGCGGGCCAATGGGCCACCGCCCCTCGATGTTAGCGCTCACAATCTTGCCGACAAGGAGCCCGTCGAGCCTCGCCGGAGGGCGACCGCCGCGACGCGGGGCCCGGGCCGGCGCGGCGGCCGGCGACGGGACCGGAGACGCCGGCCCGAGGGGGGCCGAGGGGCCGGTCCGGTGGCGCGCGGTGCGGTGCCAGATCGATCAAGTGCCTGGTCGCCGCCTGGGCGCCGGATTCCCGCACCCCGCCGAGACGCCCCGCACGGCGCGCCGCCCGCTCGACACCTTCAGGCGTCGGGGCGGGGTCGCACAGGGCCGCCCTGGCCCGATCTGAAGACAGGCCCCCGCCGGGGTTGCTGAGGGCCCGCCCCGGTCTTGGTCGACGGCGATCCGAACAGACTCTTGACGACACTCTTGTGAGCGTTAACACTCAGGTATCGCCAGGCCGGAGCCGCTCCCACGCGACTTCGCCCCGCGCGAGGAAACGACTCCCGGCCGGCCCCGCTCGACCGCTTCCGGTCACCCACCGGGTCGCACCGTGCCGGTCGCGGAACATCACTGGAGGAACTGTGCGGAAGCTTGCAGCGGGTCTTGTCACCGTGGGTCTCACGCTGTCGCTGGCAGCCTGCGGCCAGAGCGCCAACGGAGCGGGCGACGGCGGGGGCGGAGGGGACGCCAAGGGCGGCCTCGTCGGCATCGCGATGCCGACCAAGTCGTCGGAGCGCTGGATCAACGACGGCAACAACATGGTCAAGGAGTTCCAGGCCAAGGGGTACAAGACCGACCTCCAGTACGGCAACAACGTCGTGGAGAACCAGGTCTCCCAGGTGGAGAACATGATCACCAAGGGGGCCAAGCTGCTGGTGATCGCCGCCATCGACGGCTCCTCCCTCACCAACGTGCTGCAGAAGGCCGCCGACGCCCACATCCCCGTCATCTCCTACGACCGGCTGATCCGCGGCACCGGGAACGTCGACTACTACGCGACCTTCGACAACTACAAGGTCGGCGTCCTCCAGGGCAGTTACATCGTCGACAAGCTCGGCCTCAAGGACGGCAAGGGCCCGTTCAACATCGAGCTGTTCGCCGGCTCACCGGACGACAACAACGCCACCTTCTTCTTCAACGGTGCGATGAGCGTCCTCAAGCCGTACGTCGACGACAAGAAGCTGGTCGTGCAGAGCGGCCAGACCTCCTTCAACCAGAGCGCCACGCTGCGCTGGGACGGAGGTCTCGCCCAGTCCCGGATGGACAACCTGCTGAGCAAGTCGTACACCGCCGCCCGCGTCGACGCCGTGCTCTCCCCGTACGACGGCATCTCGATCGGCATCATCTCCTCGCTCAAGGGCGTCGGCTACGGCGCCGGCCAGCCACTGCCCGTCGTCACGGGCCAGGACGCCGAGCTGGCCTCGGTGAAGTCGATCATCGCGGGCGAGCAGACCCAGACCGTCTACAAGGACACCCGCCAACTGGCCAAGGCCGCCGTCCAGATGGGCGACGCACTGCTGACCGGCGGCAAGCCCGAGGTCAATGACACCAGTCAGTACGACAACGGTGTCAAGACCGTCCCGGCGCAGCTGCTCCAGCCGGTCAGCGTCGACAAGGAGAACTACCAGAAGGTCCTGGTGGACAGCGGCCAGTACACCGCGGACCAGCTCAAGTAGCCCACGGGGCCGAACCGAGGGGTCCGGCGACGCCGAACCGGCGGCGCGATGCCCGGCCGAACCGGCGGTGCGATGCCCGGGAGAGCGCCCGGCACCGCACCGCCCCGACGATACGGATGCACAACCATGGCCCGACCCGTTCTCGAGATGCGGTCGATCAGCAAGACGTTTCCCGGTGTCAAGGCCCTCTCCGAGGTCAACCTGACCGTCGCCGCAGGTGAGGTCCACGCCGTCTGCGGTGAGAACGGCGCCGGCAAGTCCACCCTGATGAAGGTGCTCAGCGGGGTCCACCCCTACGGCAGCTACCAGGGCGACATCTACTTCGAGGGTGAGCCCTGCCGGTTCCGGGACATCCGCGCCAGCGAGCAGCGCGGCATCGTGATCATCCACCAGGAACTCGCGCTGGTGCCCTACCTGTCCATCGCCGAGAACATCTTCCTCGGCAACGAGCACGCCACCCGCGGCGTCATCAGCTGGCACCGTACGCTGACCCACGCCGCCGCACTGATCCGGCAGGTCGGACTCGACGAGAGCCCGCACACGAGGATCGCCGATCTCGGCGTCGGCAAACAGCAGCTGGTCGAGATCGCCAAGGCGCTCGCCAAGAAGGTCAAGCTGCTCATCCTGGACGAGCCGACGGCCGCCCTGAACGACGAGGACAGCCGCAATCTGCTCGACCTGATCGTCGAACTCAAGGCACAGGGCATCTCCTGCATCCTGATCTCGCACAAGCTGAACGAGATCGCGCGCGTCGCCGACTCCGTCACCATCCTGCGCGACGGGCGGACCATCGAGACCCTCGCGATCGGCTCCGGGGGCATCTCAGAGGAGCGGATCATCCGTGGCATGGTCGGCCGCGACCTGGAACACCGCTACCCCGAGCGGCAGCCCTACTCGGCACCAGGGGCGGAGATCGGCGCGCCCGCCTTCGAGATCGAGGACTGGAGCGTCCGGCACCCGATCGACCACCGGCGCAAGGTGGTCGACGGCGCTTCGCTGAACGCGCGCCGCGGCGAGATCGTCGGCATCGCCGGCCTCATGGGCGCCGGCCGCACCGAACTGGCCATGAGCGTCTTCGGCCGTTCCTACGGACGGTGGACCGGCGGCCGGGTGCGGCTGCACGGCCGGGAGATCCGCACCCGGACGGTACCGGAGGCGATCGGGCACGGCATCGCGTACGTGACCGAGGACCGCAAGCAGCTCGGCCTCGACCTCAATGACGACATCAGCCGGAACATCTCGCTGAGCTCCCTCGGCAAGGTCGCCCGGCGGGGCTGGGTCAACCGGCACGAGGAGGCGCGGATCGCCGAATCGTTCCGGCGGACCATGAACATCAAAGCCCCCTCGGTGTTCGCGCAGACCGGCAAGCTCAGCGGCGGCAACCAGCAGAAGGTCGTCCTCAGCAAGTGGATCTTCGCCGACCCGGAGGTGCTGATCCTCGACGAACCCACCCGGGGCATCGACATCGGCGCCAAGGCGGAGATCTACACCGTCATCGCGGACCTCGCCGCCCAGGGCAAGACGATCCTCGTCATCTCCTCGGAACTCCCCGAACTCCTGGGCCTGTGCGACCGGATCTACACCATGGCCGAAGGCCGGATCACCGGTGAGGTGCCCCGTGCCGACGCCACCCAGGAATCCCTCATGCGGCTCATGACCATGAGCCCCGCATACCCCGACAAGCAGGTGTGAGGCATGGCCCAGACCCAGACCACCCCCGACATCAAGCCCGGCACACGGCCCACCGGCCCACGGCCGTCGGCCGGTGCCGTACTGGCCGGAGCGCTGCGCGGCAATCTGCGCCAGTACGGGATGCTGGTCGCGCTGGCGCTGATCGTGCTGCTGTTCCAGTTCTGGACGGACGGCATCCTGCTCCAGCCGCTCAACATCACCAATCTGATCCAGCAGAACGGCTACATCCTCATCCTGGCCATCGGCATGATGATCGTCATCATCGCCGGGCACATCGACCTGTCGGTGGGGTCGCTCGCCGCGTTCGTCGGGGCGGCCGCGGCGGTGATGATGGTCAAGCACCACGTGCCGTGGCCCGTGGCGCTGGTGGCCGCGCTGCTGATCGGTGCCCTCGCCGGAGCCTGGCAGGGGTTCTGGATCGCCTACCTCGGGATCCCCTCGTTCATCGTCACGCTGGCCGGCATGCTGCTGTTCCGCGGCGGGACCCAGATCCTCCTCCAGGGCCAGTCGGTGGCGCCGTTCCCCAAGTCCTTCCAGAACATCAGCAGCGGCTTCCTCCCCGCGGTCGGTCCGCACACCGACTACCACAACCTCACCCTGCTGCTGGGCCTCGTCGTGTGGGCCGTCGCGATCCTGCAAGAGGTGCGCGGACGGCGCCGGGCCGTCTCGTACGGGCTGGAACCGCTCCCGGCGGGACTGTTCCTGATGAAGCTCGGCGCGATCACGGCGGCCGTGGTGGCCTTCACGCTGCTGCTGGCCAGCTACCACGGCGTACCGGTCGTACTGCTGATCCTCGGCGTCCTGCTGGTCGGCTTCGGCTACGTGATGCGCAACTCGATCCTCGGCCGGCACACCTACGCCATCGGCGGCAACGAAGCCGCGGCGCGGCTGTCCGGGGTGAAGAGCAAGCGGGTCGTCTTCCTGGCCTTCGTGAACATGGGCGTCCTCGCGGCCCTCGCCGGGCTGGTCTTCGCGGCGCGCCTCAACGCCGGTACGCCGCAGGCCGGCATCAACTTCGAGCTGGAGGCGATCGCCGCCGCCTTCATCGGAGGCGCCTCCGCGAGCGGCGGTGTGGGGACCGTACTCGGTGCCCTCATCGGCGGTCTGGTGCTCGGGGTGCTGAACAACGGCATGTCGCTGGTCGGCGTCGGTACCGACTACCAGCAGGTGATCAAGGGCCTGGTGCTGCTGGCGGCCGTCGGCTTCGACGTCTACAACAAGCGCAAGGCCGGAGGCTGACCCCGCCGCTTCCTGGGCCGGGCGCCGCAGCCCGCACGAGGAAGGGTGCCCCGCCTACCGGTGGCCCTCCTCGTGCGGCTCCGCTCGCGCGTCCACGATCCGCTCGAAGAAGAACTCGGCGGCTCGTCGCCGTCGCCCGTGGTGGGCGAGGTGCGGCCCGTGCCGTCGTACACGGACCGGCCGACGACATGGGAGTCCAGCGCCGACTGTCCCGGCGGGGCAGACCAGCCGGTCCTGGCCGAGCAGGTTCTGGTAGCGGCTGGTGTCGGACTCGTTGATCCGCCGGAGGTGGCTGCCCGGCACGCTGGGCGTTCCGCCCCTCTCCAGCGTCACCGCCTGCGGAAAGTACATCAACTGGCACGTCGAAGGCGTCCTGGCGGACGTCGATGATGGCGTCCCCGTGCAACGGCTGCGCGTGGCCGCCGTGGGGCTCGCGGATGTGTACGAAGTGGTGGTCCACCCACGGCTCCGGGCCCCCGAGGCTGTGCCGGGCCCCCGCGACCTGCGGGACCTCCAGCAAACCGCGTCCCCCTCCGTCTGGGCGCGGGTGGAACCCCACGCTGCATTCCGGTCGTTCAGCACGCCGGGCCTCATCTCGCTCTGCTCACCACCCGTTGCGGCACGCACTGGCCGCAAGGCCGAACACCCCGGCACGGGCCGCCGCCGAGGTGTGGGCCGCCCTGTGGCGGGTCTCGCAGCTCACCCCTGCGCGGGAACGGAACACGCGGGCCGCTCATCCGGCGGTCGCAGCCGCCGTGGCCCTCATCGAGGCGCGGCTGGGTCAGCCCCTGACGGTGCCGGACATCGCGGCGGCGGCCGGTGTCTCCCACAACCACCTGACGCGGCTCTTCCGCGCCGCGACGGGAGAGACGGTCGTCGGCTACATCCGGGCCCGGCGCATGGAACGGGCCCGCCACTTCCTCCAGGCCACCACGCTCTCCGTCCCCGCCGTCGCCGCATCGGTCGGCATTCCCGACCTCCAGGCGCTCAACAAGGCCTGCCGCCGCGTACTCGGAGCGTCTCCCCGGGCCGTCCGTGCCTCTCGGCCCCTCTCGCCCCGCTCCGCCGCCGAGTGAGCGGGCCGGCACCGGACGCGGCTGCCCGGGAAGATCCGCCGCGCGCCTGCGCCCCGTCGGCAACCTTTTCGCATCCTGCGGCGACCAGGCAGTGCACTCGACTCGACCTTCGAACGGACCGACATGCACACTGCACGGCAGGCCGCGCGGCAGCGCAGGCGCAGACTCAGGCTGATCACGGGTACGGCGGTGGTGATGACCGCCGCGGGCGTGCTCGTCTGCCTCGTGACGGCCATGCTCCCCGGCCAGGAGGCCGGGACCGCGGCCGGCACGGCCGCGCCCGCCGTCAGCCAGCCGGACGCCACGCCCTCGGCCCCGACGGCCCCCGCGCCGCCGACGGACAGCCCGCCTGCCGCGGCGACCGCGACCCCGACCGCGGCCGCCGGTACGGCCACCGAGGCGCCACGGCCTTCGGTGGAGGCGAGCCCGCAGGCGGCGTCCGGCACGGCGCCTTCGCCGGGACGCATCCGGCCCGGGACCACCTACAAGGGCGTCGCCACCGCATACGCCGCCGGCGACGGCAACGGCGCCTGCCTGTTCGGCCCGAGCGACGACCTCATGGTCGCGGCGATGAACACCACCGACTACGAGTCGTCCAGGGCGTGCGGCGCTTACGTACGCGTCCGCGCCGCGAGCGGCGCCTCGATCACGGTCCGGATCACCAACGAATGCCCGCTGCCCTGCGCACCGGGCCAACTGGACCTCAGTGAACAGGCCTTCGCGAAACTGGCCGATCCCAAGCTCGGCCGCGTCCCGATCACCTGGAGCCTGCTGAGCTCCCCCACGTCCGGCCCCCTCTCCGTCCGGTACAAGACAGGCTCCAGCCCCCACTGGTGCGGCATCCAGGTGCTCGGCCACCGGAACCCGGTCGCGCGGCTGGAGGTGCGCACCGCCAAGGGCTGGCGCGCACTGCCCCGCACCGTGTACAACTACTTCCTCGCCGCCGACGGCAGCGGGTGCGGCGGCGCGATGAGGATCACCGACATCTACGGGGAGCAACTGACGGTCGACGGGACGGCGTTGCTGCCGGACGTCATACAACCGACCCGAGTCCAGTTCACGCCGCACTGAGACCGCACTGGCACGGCACTCACACCGCGCCGCGGCCGGGCGCTGGTACGCTGCCGCCCGGATGTTAGCGCACACATTTTGCCGGAGGGGGCGATCGACGGACATGGTCCTCGATGACGCGTCCGCGGAGTTCCACGACTTCTTCGAACGCCACTACGCCGAACTCGCCCGCTTTGCCCATCTCCTGACGGGTGAGGCGGACGGTGCCGACGACCTGGCGGCGGACGCCCTGATCGCGCTGTGGCAGCGCTGGGACCGGATGCGCCAGGCCGAGCACCCGCTCGCCTATGCCCGCGGCGTGGTGGCCAACCTGGTACGGTCACGGATCCGCAGCGCGGTGCGCGAGCGCCGCCGGATCGCCCTGTTCTGGTCCCGCGGTCAGGAGCCGTCGGAGGGACCGGACGTGGCCGCGGCGGTGGACGTGCGTACGGCTCTCGCCCGGTTGCCGTTCCGCAAGCGCACGTGCGTGGTCCTGCGACACGCCTTCGACCTCTCGGAGAAGGACACCGCTCTGGCCCTGGGAATATCGGTCGGTACGGTGAAGAGCCAGACCTCGAAGGGGATGGCCGAACTGGAACGGATGCTGGGCAGCACGGGCGCAGCCGGGGAACTGTTGGCGGGAAGGAGGAGCCGGTGAACGAGGACCTCACCGGGCGGCTGCGCGCAGCCGCCGAGGCCCACCAGCCCGACCGCGCGCGCATCCTGGCACGCGTGGAACGCGGCATGTCCGGCGCCCCCGACCACCACCGCGGGTCGTCCGGCGCGATGCCCTGGCCCAGGGTGGCGCTCGCCTCCCTCGCCGCGGTCAGCGTCCTGGCGGTCGGCGGTTTCGCCGTCGCCGCCATCGTCCAGTCCCCTCCGGCCGTCCCGGCCACCCCCGCCGCGCCGGCCACGCCCTCCGCCCCGCCCGCGTCCGGGACTCCCCGCTCCACACCGTCGGCGCCCGCCACCGGCGGCCCGACCGCGCCGGACCGCCCGTCCCCGCCGAGCCCGGGCCCCGCGGCGTCGGGCGGCGCGGGCTCGGCCCGGCCCGACGGCGCGCGCGTCCAGGACGGACCCCTGTCGTCGGCCGGCTCCCTGAACCCGGGCGGAAACACCTACTGGGCGCAGAGCGACATCACCCTCAAGACCGCCCAGCCGCTCACCGCGCTCACCGTGGAACTGCGCGTCGCGCAGACCGGCGGGGTGCAGAGCACCGGCAGCTGGCGGACCCTGCCCGCCGAAGACTTCACCGTCACCGTGCAGCAGGAGGCCGCGGCCGTGGTCTACCGCTGGACCCTCAAGCCGGGCCGCACCGTCCCGGCGGGACAGCACGTCTTCGCCGGGCAGTACAACCACGCCGCCGGCGAGCGCGAGGCGGGCAACGACCGCTACCGCGTCGACGCCAACGGCGCCCGCGGCGCCCTCTCGGTGTGGGGCGGCTTCACCCCG
Organism: Streptomyces sp. NPDC045695; assembly: GCF_056432025.1. NCBI lineage: Bacteria > Bacillati > Actinomycetota > Actinomycetes > Kitasatosporales > Streptomycetaceae > Streptomyces > Streptomyces sp. NPDC045695. The sequence continues at coordinate 26,137 of NZ_JBWKJU010000006.1, read as the reverse complement.
GCGCGCTGAGGCCGTGCCCCTGGCCTCGGTGAAGCCCCGGCGGGGCGGCGGTTTCCAGGGGGCGTCAGAACGAGCCGAGGTATGCCTTCGTGGCGCCTGCCTCCGTCAGGACGATCCCCGCGCCCGAGAGGACGAAGGCCACGATGAAGCCCGGTCACAGGTGATCGGCCGAGCCCCGTTCGGCCGGGCCCCGTTCGGCCGAGCCCCGTTCGGCCGGGCCCCGTTCGGCCGAGCCCCCTTCGGCCGGGCCCCGTTCGGCCGGGCCTGACTCACCAGCCGACCGTCGGCGCCACGTCGAAGATCGGCGGGAGGCGGCCGTCGTCGTCGAGGTTGACGAAGGTCCTGCCGTAGAGGGCGAACGACGTGCCCAGCCGCAGGCCCCGCAGGACCGTCGACTCGCCACCCGGCTTCCCGGTGCCCGGGTCGACGTGCCAGAGGTGGAAGTACGCGCCCTCCGTGACCACGGCGATCCGGCCGCTCCGGTCGGCGGCCAGCGCGCGCACCCGCCAGTCGTGGTCGAAGGCGCGGGTCCACAAGCGGCGGCCGTCCTTCAGGGAGAAGGCGGCCAGGACCTCCCGCTTCTCCCTTTCCCAGACCGGCGCGTACAGCACCTCGCCGACGACCAGCCACTCGGTGGCGTCCTTGGCCGGGACGTACGACCCCTCAGACTGCGCGCTCTGGCGGCCGGACTCGTCGAACGTCAGCAGGCGCCCGTCACCGACGGCGGCGGCCGGGGAGGCCGACACGATGCGCGGAGGCTCGGTCCCGACCGGCATCGCGAACCGCCAGGCGAGGGCGCCGCTGCGGGCGTCGAGCGCGAACAGCTCGACGCCCTGGTCGGTCCGGGCCAGGAGCAGGACCCGGTCGGGGCCGGCGACGACCTCCGAGGCGACGGCGCCCGCGGGCAGCGGGGAGCGCCACGACTCGGCACCGGTGACCAGGTCGTGGGCGAACACGGCGTCCGCGGTCGCCGTCACGGCCAGGGAGCCGCTCGCGGACGGCCGGCCCACGAGTTTCGGGATGTCCTTGGTCCAGCGCTGCTCGCCGGACGAGACGTCCACCGCCACCAGCCGGTTGCCGCAGGTGCTCTCCGCGGTGGTCACGGTGAGCAGGCCGGTGCCGGAGGGGGCGCCGCTGCTCATCGCGCACACCGCGCCGCCGGCCGGGGCGGGCAGACTCCAGCCGCGGCGGCCCTCACCGTCGTAGCCGGTCACGACGTCCGCGCGTCCCCGGATCACGAACCCCGTCCCCGGGGTCCCCGGCCAGGAGCCGATCGGCCTGTCCACGCCCGTGCCGTCCGGTACCTGGTACGAGAAGAGGTCCATGTGCGGGCCCCTCAGCCACGAGAAACCGAGCCAGCCCGGCCACAGCGCGACGAGCGCGACGGCGACCGCTGCGACCCAGCCGACGGCGGAGCGGTACCCGCGTCCCTTCACGGCCGACCACCACAGGCCGCCCGCGGCGAGCCCGGCGACCAGCGTCCACAGCGTCAGCCATCCCAGCCCGCGCGGGCAGCCGCCGGAACTGCACACGGCGTCGGGGGACATGTCCACGAGGTTCAACTTCAGGCACAGGACGGCGTACATCACCGCGACGGCGCTGAAGGCGCAGGCCGCGGCGAGCCGTACGTGGTCCCGGAGCCGCTTCACGAGCGGCGGTGACGCGTTCATGATCTATCCCCCCGGCCGGCAGCCTAGCCGCGATACGGCCACGCGCGGACTGCTGTGGCCGAGGCCCAGCAGGAAGACGACCAGAATCTGCGGCGGGCGGTGTTCAGCACCGACGGGGGATGGTCTCCCGGTGTGATGTTCGCCGACCACGTCAGCGCGGCCGCCCCGGCCCTGGCCGAGCTCCGCGGCACCCTGTACTGCGCCCACCGGGGTGGGATCGAGGAGCGAGGACCAGCCGCCGGTGCGCCGGACCTCGTTCACCCCGCCGGCCACCCAGCCGTTCGTCGCCGCTCTCGAGGCGGCCGGCAAGGCGCTGCCCGCGGATGCCACCGCCGAGCAGACCGAGCGGTGGAACGCCGAGCGGCGGGCCGCGGCCGACGCCCTGGAGCATCGCGACGGCGAGGCCGTATGGGCCGAGCCACGCGTCGTCATCTCCTCCGGAGACGACGAGGGGCCCTGGGAAGGGCAGCAGTCGGCATGGCCGGAGGAGACGAGGCAGCTGCCGCTCGGCCGGCCCTGGCCGTGTACGACGGGGCCGTCCACCTCGTCTACGCCGACCGCTACAACGGCCTGGTCAGGCACCTCGTCCGTGACGCGGACCACGACGGCTGGTCGATGCCCACGGACCGCTGGCCGGCCCTGAGCCAGGTGCGGGCCTTCGAGTTCTGGGAGTAGTTCCGGCAGCCCGGCGCTGGCCGCCCACGGCGGAAAGCTGCACGTGGTCTGCCGGGAAGGACCCGTCGAGTCGCTCCTGCGGCACGCCACCTACGACGGCAGGGCATGGACGGGCGGCGCTCCCCTCTCACCCGGCACGGCCCAGGACGAAACGGCCCTCCACACGGCCCCGCGCTCCCGCCGCGGCGCGGCCGTGGCCTCCTACGACGGCAAGCTCCGCACCAAGGCCCTGATCACCGCCTGGGACGCGAGGGTCGGCCCGGTTTCCAGGCTTCTTCACGACAGGCGTCGGCGCTGTCCCCGGCGGCGTTCTCGGCTTGCTGGGCGAAGCCACCGCCGGCATGGTCGTGTGCAGCTTCTGAGCCGACGCCGTTCGGCCGCGGCGCCACGGCGGCCCTTCTCAGTACGATGACCACTCAGTTCGCTGACCGTAGGGCCCCGTACGTCGCTACGGGGCCCTACGCCCTTCGCCTGCTGGGTGCAGCCGCGAGCCCGCTCAGCCGGTCGGGCGCTGCGGGGCGCTGGCCACTCCCGTCCCGCGGCCGCTGAGCGTGGCGTCCAGGGTTTCCTGCGCCGTGCGCATCGCGTCGGCGTACTTCGGCTCGGACATGCGCTTCCAGGCGAGGTCCGGGGGGACTTGCTCCTCCCGACTCATGATCCACCAGATGTTGCCGAACGGGTCCTGCACTCTGCCGCCGCGGTCCCCCCAGGCGCTGTCGGCGATCTCAGTGATCACCCGTGCCCCGTGGGCGACAGCAGCCCTCATGGCGCCGTCCGCGTCCGAAACGTAGACCCGCAGCAGCGAGGGCATGACCGGCCAGTCGGGCCGTCGGTCGAAAGCCAGCACGACCGTGTCGCCGACTCGGATCTCACCGTGGCCGATGGTGCCGTCCTCGACCGCCACCCGTGCGATCTCCTCACCGCCGAACGCGGCGGTGATGAAGTCCATCAGTGCCCCCGTATCGTCGGTGACCACCCACGGCGCGACGCTGGTATAGCCGTCGGGCGCGGTGTGACTCATCGGCCTCATCCTTCCTGTGGTCCTGCGTGATGTCGTGATGTGAGGACGGTAGAGGCCATCTAGGACAGATTCGGCCCTCGATCAGCGTGTGGAACCGCTGGAGGCCACCGGCGCCCTCGAACGCGAGACTGAGCCCCGGGACCGCGCAATCTCCGGAACCTGGGCATCCATTTCCGCTCTCCTGCGCCACCTCCAAGGCATCCTCGGAACATGACCGAGAACGAGATCAAGCTCAAGGCCATTGCCGCCCTGACGGCTCTGCGCGCCGACGTCGACGAGGGCCTCGTCTCGGATCTGCTGGGCGAGGTCATCCCGGACCAGTTCACGGTTCCGGCGGAAGCGGGGCCCGAAGAGGTTGGCTTCGCCGTGCTCAGTCAGCTGTCCGAGCCGCTGAGCGCCCTGGTCAGCGGGTTCATCACCGCCTTCGAGGCGGTCGCGGACGCCTACGACGAGACGGGCGCCGAGCCGCAGACCGAGGGGATCCTCCAGGAACTGGCGCTCCGGCTGGCCGGCGAAGATCTGGGCTGAGAAGCAGACTTCGGGCTTGCCCTCTGCCGTCAGGGCACGACGGGCCAAGGGGCGGTGAGCGACTGGTCGAGCGTGAACAGGGCGCCGTCCGGGTCGCATACGGTGACCTGGCGCTCGGCCACGGCCGTCGCCGGGGACGCCGCTGCCGCCCTGTTCGACAGCCGCATCGGTGGCGGCCTTCAGGTCGCGGACGTATCGGCGCGACCACGCCGGACGAGTACCGCAACACGTCGAGAAGGACGCGGCACTGGAGCGCCGCTTCCAGCCCGTCATGATCGACGAGCGCAGCGAGGAAGACGCCGTCTCCGTCCTCCGCGGCCTCCGGGAGCGCCTGGAAGTCTTCCACGGCGTGCAGATCCAGGACGGGGCCTGGTCGCCGCGGTCACGCTCTCCCACCGCTACAACCCCGACCGGTTCCTCCCCGACAAGGCCATCGACCTCGTCGACGAGGCTGCGCCATGCTGCGCACCGAGATCGACGAGGCCGTACGCCGCAAGCCAAGGACGAGGCCCGCGCCGCGGTCACGGCCGAACTGCGCGCCCACTTCCCCCCGGAGTCCCTCAACCGCGTCGATGACGTGGTCCTCTTCAAACCGCTGACACTGCCGGAGATCGAGCAGGTCGTGGACCTGCTGACCGAGGACCTGCGCCACCGGCTCGCCGACCGCCGCCTCGAACTGCTCCTGACCGAAGCCGCCCGCCGCCACATCGCGGCCGAAGGCTTCGACCGGTCTACGGAGCCCGGCCACTGCGCCGGTTCATCCAGCGCGAGGTGGAGACCCGTACCGGACGCGCCCTGCTCGCCGGTGATGTCGCCGACGGCTCCACCGTGACCCTGGACGTCGGCGACGATCACCTCACCGTCGCCTGGCAGCCCCCGGAAGCCGGACCCGGGCTCACCGGCTGGTGAGCTCGATGCGGTGGGACGTGCCGCTCGGCGCCCTGGGGATCCGCACGGTGAGCACGCCGTGGGACAGGTCGGCACTGATGTGGTCGGCGAAACACCTGCTCTTCCTGGCTTCTCGCCGCCCCCACCACGTGCCCAAACCCCCGTGGAGACGCAACGCACCGGACCGCGGTCAGACCGCCGCCGACTCCCTTCCGGCCTCGGCCGCAGGATCGGCGTCCTGCCCCACCATGCTGCGGAAGGCGGCCATGCAGCGGGCGCAGTAGCGCTCCGCCGTTCCTTCCGACATGAGCGCGGCGACCGTCGACGCTTGCGGTAGCACGTAGCCGCAGAGCGTGGTCGTGGTCTGCCGCTTGGCGAGGACGTGCCACAGCGTTTCAGATCGTTCGGGGGTGAACTCGGCGCGCATTTCGTACATGGGCCGTTCCCTTTCTGCCGTGGCGGCCGGATCAACCGGCCGTCCCTGACCATGAGAGCGCCCCTGCTCCAAAGAGGCCAACGGACGTAGGCCAACAGGGGGAAATCGGCCATCGCCAGGTTTGCCGGGGATTACCCCCGTCCGGTACCCGAATGGCGCCCTGAGCTGCCGCCCCTCAGGCGACGGGCCCGTCTCCGCCTTGGCGCGCCTCGTATTCAGGCCGCCTCCCGCACCGGCAGGATGACCCTGCCAGACGCATCAGCCCGGGGCAGGGCAACTGGCAGCCGGAGGACACCACCATGAAGACCACCTTCGAGACGGCGATCCAGCACACCGCACCTACGGTCATGGTCGCCGCCATCGGGGACCTGGACGCGGCCGCCGAACCGTCCCTCCGCCATGTGCCCGACGCCGTGCCGACGGGGACGACCGTCGCCTTGATCGACGTGCACGGGGTGCCGTTCATGGACTCGACCGGCCTGCTGCTCCTCCTCGACCTGCACCGGCGCCTGGAACTCGGCGGCCTGCGCGTCCTGGTCGTGGGGTGGCAGCCGCAGCCGCAGCGCCTCATGAGCCGCGTCGCCGGTCTCCCCCCAGACGACGACGGACCGTACGCCGTCCGGCACAGCACCCTTGTCGGTTTCCGCCGCCTGATCCAGCAGCGGGCCGAGCACCAGTGGACCGCCGCCGACCGGGCGGGGATTCCCCCGCTGCCCCTGCGGTAGTCGGACGAGGCGGCGCGGGGCCAGTGCAGGTCTGTGCGCATCAGCCCGAAAGGAGGCTGTCCGGGACGTGGGGTTCCAGGGCTCTCAGCGCCTTGTGGGGCTCGGGGTCCGAGACAGCCAGGCGACTGAAGGGAGCCGAAGGGCCGAGTTCCACGCACAGGACCGGCCCGTCGGCACGGACGACCACGAAGTCCTTCAGCTGTCCCACGTGCCGCACGCCGGCACATCGCCGCGCCGGGATCCGGGTTCCCCTGCCACAGGTGCCCCGCAGCGCACGCCACCAGTCGGGCTGGACGTACACACGGCGGAGCGCGGAGAGCGGGACCCGTACCCCGCGGGAGCGCGTGAGGAGCTTCTCCCACCACGACAGGCACACGACGATCTCGGCGCCCCGCACCACTATCCGTGCCATGGGAGGACTCCTTTCGCCGCCGCGGGCGTGACCCCGGACGGGCAGACGGCGTTGTTACCTTGCCGGAGCAGCGCACCTACCCGGGCTGTCCTGCTCCGGCTCCCTCCAGGTCCCGTACGCGCTGTCACCCCAAGGGTTCCAGCGGCCGTTGGAACCGGCAACCGATTGCTTCGGTGGCGCTGGTTTAGCCGACGACAGGGCGGACAGGGCCGAATACCGGGAGCAGGAAGCGGTCCTGGTGGCTGCTTCTCGTTCGACCTCCCGGTCGCATGACATGGAGGTGTCAACAATGGCGCTGCCCATTCGGCGCGGAGGCGGTCTTTCCGAGCGGCTGCGGCCGTCGTGGGACCCGTTCCGGGATTTCGAGAACATGTGGGGTGAGATGGGCCGGCTGCTGGAGCAGGCCGCTGCGCCGGCAGCCACCGTCGGCGGCGGCCAGTGGCTGCCGATGGCCGAGGAAGAAGAGACGGATGACGCGTACGTCGTGCCGATGGAGCTGCCCGGCGTACCCGGCGAGAACGTGAACATCGAAATAGACGACAACGAACTGAGTATCACCGGCGAGGTCTCCGAGGAGCACCGGGGCAAGGTCCTCTCCCGCAGGACCGGCAAGTTCTCCTACCGCACCAGCCTGCCGGGCACAGTCAACGCGGACGAGTGCGACGCTGACCTCAGTGAGGGACTACTCACGGTTCGTATTCCGAAGGCGTCCGAAAGCAGGCGGCACAAGATCGAGCTCAAGAGCAAGGGATCCAAGGGCATCGAGGGAACGCAGGGAAGCCAGGGAGCGCAGGGAATGCAGGGAATGCAGGGCGCCCAGGGAAGCGGGTCCGCTCAAGGCATGCAGACCGCGACCGAGACCCCTCAGAGCATGCGGGGCACTCAGGGGTTCCAGGAGCCCGGCCGCGCGGAGGGATCCCGCACGACTGAAGGAGAGCAGGGTTCGACGGGTCTGGGTCTTACGGGGGACATGGCGTAAGGAAACGGCCGCGCAAGAAAACTGGGCGCCGAGGGTGCGGATCGCGGAGGAATCCGGGTCAGGGCCCCTCAGGCGCCCGGCAGCGCGTCCGGCTCCCGGCCCTCTACCTGGTAGATCTTCGTCCAGGTACTGCCGCACTTGCAGCGGTAGGTCTCGACCAGTTCCCCGACAGCAGACACGTTCACGCCGTCCTTCACGCGGACGTGTATGTGTTGATCCATGACGGTACCTGCTGTTCTGTCGGCTGGTAATCCGCTCAGTCTGGGCGTACCAGGGACACGACGCAATGCCCTGTCCGATAGACGGACAACCGGCAGATATTGCCGCCAGGGGCACCTGCTTCAGGGATCAGGGAGCGCCGGGCGGCATGGGGACTGTTGCGGGTACCGGGTCCGGCGGTCGTGCCATTCGCACAGCAGGACAGCGGCGTCGTCGCCGAGCCGACCGTCATGGTGCCTGAGGACGGCTCGGACGAGGCGCCGCAGCGTTTCCGGGACGGGCAGGGCGTCGGCCTGTTGCCACGTACGACGTGACGTGCCACCGCAGTCGGACCGAGTACCGCCGAAGCTCACCCGAGAGCTGTCGGGACAGCAGCGATGCGACGTCCGTCCCGCGATGCTCGCAGCCCCGGCCACACCCGGAGGTCGAGGAAGTGTTGCAGCCATGGGCGGGCTGGTTAGGCTCCTCGGCTATGCAAATACTCAAGCGTGCTGCCGTAGTCCTGCTGGCACTCGCCGTGCCCGCAGCCTGCTGCGCAGGGGTGTGGGTAGCGGCGTCTACCATGATCGGCTGCTCGCAGCGCGATGCGCACCTTGCAGACGAACTGCAAGAGGATCCGATTCTGACTGCCGCGTGGCCCGGGTCCACACAGGTCGGTGATCCCTACAGCGGGTGCGACGAAGACGACGGCTTCGCGTACGCCGGCCGGACCTTTGACCACCCCGGAAGTCGCGACGACCTCATCGCCCACTACCGGGTCTCTCGATGTCCTTTCCCGACGCCTTCAACATCCCGGGTGAACCCCAGGCGAAACCGAGCGAGTACACCATCGAACTGACAGCCAGCCACGACGGCACCGCCTGGTGCTGACCGACACCGGACCAGCCGGTGACTTCACAGGCAGGAACCAGACAGGTACCCGACCAAGGGCGGCGGACCAGGACGCCCCAATGGACCCGTTCAGCGATCAATGCTGACGACGCCCCCCACCCACCTCCCCTTCGTCGCGGCGCCCATGATGCCGGGCCGCCGTGGCCGCCGCCGACATCGAACCGCTCCGGGCACTCACGGGGGTTGAGCCGAGGATGGCCCGCCGGTCCTGAGTCGCACGCCTACGCCGTCTTCAGCCTCCCCGCTCCTGCCGTCCCTGCCTCGCAACTACGCCAACCACGGCGTCCAGCCGGTTACGACTTGGTCCGCGATTGAGGTCTGGGCATGCTGGCCTGGCGGGTCGGCTGGTGGTTGATCGGCAGGCGGCCCGCCGGGCGAGCACGCTATCGGTGCTCGGCTTGCGGCGGGTCCGGTCGGCGAGCCGAACGGTCCGAAACCAATGAAGCGATCGCCTGGTGGGTCGCGGCTTATGGGCCCGGGTGTACAACCTGTTCCGCCGCTGGCAGCCGGAGGGGCACTTGGCAGCCCATCTTCGCCGGACCCCAGGCCCAGGCGTAGACCGACGTGAAGCAGCTGATCACCTGGACGTCACGTCAACTCCACGGCCTGTCGGGCTCATTAGCACGCCGCCAGAGCGCGGAAAAAGGGGACTAGGACACTCGCGCGGCCGCCCTGGCCATCGAGCAGGGCCAGGAGCCCATGTCGATGATGATCGCTGCCGGACAGCACGGTGGCTCCCCTCAGTGCGAGCCCGAGCTGAAGAAGATCCGGGTGCGTCGTATCGGTCCCGGCAGGCCGCGCACCCGGCCCGACGGGGTGCAGGCCGACAAGGCGTACGCCTCCCGCAAGAAACGGGCTCCCACGGCGGCCGTCCGCCAGCACTCGGCAAGATCGACTGTCGCGCGGCCGGAATGAGTGTCAGCGGTGGCCCAGCACGTTGACCCCCCGGCCGTTGGGGTCACGGACGAAGAACCGGCGCACGCCCCATTCCTCGTCCTGCAACGGGTGCACGATCTCCGCGCCGCTCGCCTGCATGACCTCGTAGGCCGCGTCCACATCGTCCACCTCGACACTCATGTCGGGTGTGACTGGTGCGGTCTTGTCGCTGGCCATGAAACTGACCTGCGCCGCCGGGCTGGACGGGGAGCCGAGCGTCATGATCCAGCCGTGATTCATGACCTCCTCGAACCCGAGCAGGCCGTAGAACTCCCGGCTCTCCTGCACAGCCTCCGACTGGACATTGGGTACGACACGGCGAATGGCCATCAACAGCTCCAAGTGAAGAGGCATGTCCTGAGGTCTCCAGGAGTACTACGCCACACCTGTCGCCACACGCACTTTCGATACACGCCCAACTAGGTCGCTTCGTTTGGATCAAGATGCCGTGAGTCATCACGAGCGTTCTGGAACGCGGGACGTACAGTTCCCGGTCCACTGCCGCGTGCTGGGCATTTTTGATCCTGCCCGCGGTATCGGTGTACTGGCGCTGGACGCCCGTGCCGGTGCCCTTCTTCACGTCCCCGGTCTCGTCGACCACCACTACCGCCTGGTCGTCGTGCAGGTGGTCGACCACGTAGTCACCCACATCGTCGCGGACCCGGTCGGCGTCCCACTTGGCCCGGCCGAGCAGGTGCTGCATGCCGTCCGGGGTCCTCTCCCCGGCCCATTCGGCGATGGTCCAGCAGTTCTTGCGCGGCAGATCCGACAGCAGTCCGAGCACCAACTTCTAGACCCGGCACCGGGCTTCGACCCCTGTGAACCGTCCCGCTATCCGGCTCATCAGGCCCTCGAACGCCTCCTGCCAGCGGGCAGGGTCTACGCTGTGACCTGTGGCCACCGCGTGATCGTTTGTCTTCACACACCGATGATCAACGGGTCGCCGCACCCGTTTCCACAGCGCGTCGGGGTCGCGCAGCGTCCGCCCGCCGTTCCTGTGTCAGGAGGACATGTGCAACGTGGCGAAGTCTGGTGGGTGGAGTTCGACGAGCGGCGGCCCGTCGTGCTGCTGTCGGGAGACGACGCCTCCGGGATCCGGGTGATGCAGGTCGTCGCTCGGGCGGGTGTCGACATCACCGGTCTGGGCGTCGAAGTGGCAGTAGGCGCCGTGGAAGGACTGCCCTTTGAAGGCGTGCTGCGGTTCGCGTTGCCACGTCCGGGCTTTACCCCTTGCACGTGGCTGACCACCGTGTCCCGGGACGACCTGATCGAGCGAGCGGGCGTTCTGTCCTCCGCGAAACTCAGCGAGATTGAGAACGCCCTCCGTCTCGGTGAGCAGGCGAAGGAGTGGACCCCGGCGACGACCGCGAAGCTCAGCGAGATAAGGAACGCCCTCCGTCTCGGTGGACTCGGGTAGGCGGAGAAGGAACGGACGCCCGCGACGGCGTGGTCGGTCTCGTCCAGATGATCGACGCTGCCAGCTGCCTCCTCGGCGCCCCTCACGATCGAGATCACGAACTACGGCTGGAGTACTAGGTATCGGGGGCATAGTGGGTGGCCCCCCTTCGACGAGGGCGCATACCCCAGCCTGCGGGCCAAGCTGATCTCTCCGGGGCTCGACGGCCGGATCGAGCCGGTTAACGCGCCTGCGCTCCTCCACGACGGCGTCGGGCGCTACCTGCTCCACCTTCGTGATGACATCTCGGGCATCTGGGAATCCGGGCCTGGCCCTGCCGGGCGGCGGCGAAGACGGAGACGTCCGGGTGCCCGGCCGCCGCCCCTCCCCCATCGCCACCGCCCCTCCCCCAGCCATCGCTATCGCCTTCACCCGGGCCGGATCCACAACGCGCCGCCGCACGCCGGGGGCGCCGGTTCGGCCGTTCACGCCGCCACCGGCTACGGCGATACCCGCACGCCCAGGTCCCCAGGACCACTGCCCCGCGCCTCCGGCCGACGGCGCCGCATCAGGTGAGCGAGTCGATCCACCGTTCCAGGCGGCACCCTTCGGCCGTCATCAGGTCGGGGTCGCGGAACGTATTGGTGAGGAGGGAGATCCCTTGGTACGCGGCGACCAGGGCGACCGCGAGCTCGCCCGAGTCCTCGCGACCCATGGCCCGGAACTGTTCTGCGGCCCAGTCGATGAGGTGCTGCATCACCTTGGCCACCGCCGTGTCGAGGCCGTCGGCCCGCTTGTCGAGTTCCGAGGCGAGGCTCCCGGTGGGGCAGCCGTACCGGGCGGTGACGTCGCGTTGCTCCACCCAGTCCCGCAGAAGAGCCTTCAGCCTCTCCTGCGGGGTGGGCAGTGCGTCGAGCGCGTCGATCGCGGCCCGCAGCCCCTGCATGTGGGCGTCGATCGCCGCCTCGACCAGCTCGTTCTTGGTCTTGAAGTAGTAGTACACGTTGCCGACCGGGACGTCCGCCGCGCGGGCGATGTCGGCGAGCGTGGTCTGTTCGACGCCCTTCTCGTGCAGCACCTGCGCCGCCGCGGCCGCCAGCCGTTCCCGCTTGCCCGATGAGCGACGGACATTCTTTGAGTGAGTCACCTGACTAACTGTAGACGCCTGACGCGATGCGGGCTACGATCCCGTTTTAAGTCAGCCAACTAACTTACACAGGGAGTCTTCATGTTCGTTGTCACGGGTGCCACCGGAAACGTCGGCCGGGTGCTGGTCCGGATCCTCGCCGAGGACGGCGAGCAGGTGACCGCCGTCTCCCGTCACGCAGAGGAACGCCCCGACGGCGTACGGCACTTCGCCGCCGACCTGGCCGACCCGCAGAGCCTGCGCCCCGCACTCGACGGCGCCCGGGCGCTGTTCCTGCTGGTGGCCGGCGAGGACCCGCAGGGCATCCTCGACCTCGCCAGGACAGCCGGAGTACGGCGGGTGGTCCTGCTCTCCTCGCAAGGGGCTGGCACACGGCCGGAGGTCTACCGGCACCACGTGGCCTTCGAAGAGGCCGTGCGCCAGTCGGGGCTCGACTGGACGATCCTGCGGTCCGGTGGCCTGAACTCCAACACCTTCGCCTGGGCCGGAACGATCCGCGCGAACCGTACGGCTGCCGCGCCGTTCGGCGACGTAGGACTACCCACCGTCGACCCGGCGGACGTCGCCGAGGTCGCGGCTGCGGTTCTGCGCGGGACCGGCCACGCGGGCAGCACGTATGACCTCACCGGACCCGCCCCCGTGACACCGCGTCAACGGGCCACCGTGATCGGCGAGGCCCTGGGTACGCCGGTGCGGTTCGTCGAGCAGTCCCGCGAAGAGGCCCGCGCGCAGATGCTGGCCTTCATGCCCGAACCGGTGGTGGAGGGCACCCTCGCCATCCTCGGCGAGCCGCTGCCCGCCGAGCAGCGGCCCAGCCCCGCTGTCGAGCACCTCCTCGGCCGGGCGCCGCGCACCTTCGCGGACTGGGCCGCACGCACCGCGCCCGCTTTCCGCTGACCTCCCAGCACCGAGCACTGAGTACCAAGCCCCCGGAACCACGCCCCGCCAGGAGCAACGACCTTGCCCGTTCAGCCCGTTCTCGACTCCACCATGTACCACCGCGAACTCGGCGCCGGTGCGCCGATGGTCTTCCTGCACGGCAACCCCACCTCCTCCCATCTGTGGCGCAACGTCCTGCCCACCGTCGGCGCACCGGGCCGGCTGCTGGCCCCGGACCTGATCGGAATGGGGGTCTCGGGCAAGCCCGACATCCGCTACACCTTCGCCGACCAAGCCCGTTACCTGGACGCCTGGTTCGATGCGCTCGGCCTCGACGACGTGGTGCTGGTCGGGCATGACTGGGGCGGTGCCCTTGCCTTCGACTGGGCCGCCCGGCACCCCGGGCGCGTGCGGGGCGTCGCGTTCACCGAGACCATCGTCAAGCCCATGACCTGGGAGGAGTTCCCCGAGGGCGGTCGTCCGATGTTCCGGGCGATCAAGACGCCTCAGATTGGCGAGGCCATGATCCTCGATGACAACACCTTCATCGAGCAGGCCCTGCCCGGGACCGTCGCCACCCCGCTCGACCCGGCCGACCTGGACGTCTACCGGCGCCCGTTCCCCACCAGGGAGAGCCGCCGCCCGCTGTTGCAGTGGCCACGCTCGATGCCACTGGGAGGCGAACCCACCGACGTCGTCGCCCGGATCCAGGACTACGACAAGTGGCTGGCCACCAGTACGGACGTACCCAAACTGCTGCTCACCTTCGCGGCCGGGCCCGGCACCATGATGGGCCCGGAGATAGTCGACTGGTGCGCGCGCAACATCGCCGGTCTCGAGATCGAGCACCACGACGCGGTCGCCGGTCACCACACCCCCGAGGACCAGCCCCTCACGATCGCCGCCGCCCTCACCGCCTGGGCGGACCGGCACGCCCTTCACTGAGTACGGCCGCTCCCCCGGCCGCCGCCCGGCCGGGTGCCCGGCGATCATTGAGCCGCCGAGCACGGTGAGCCCCCGCGTCGGACGCCAAGCGAGGTCGCGCGGCCGCCGTCGTGTCGGTGCTGACCGTACGTCTGTGGGCCTGCCAGTAGCCGGCCGCGAACCGGCGGCTCGAGCCCCAATCGAGAGGACGATGAGTGCCACTGAGCGACAGTGCGGTCGGCCCGATGCCGCGGTGCGACGTCGGTGCGACTTCATGGTGTGACGTCGGTGTCAGACCACACAACTAAGGTGGGGACCACTGATCCAAGGGGGGGCTTCGTCATGGGTGTTCATCCCGACGTCGCGGGACTGCTCGACCTTGTGCCGGCAGACCTCGCAGGCGGCGAGCAGATCGACTGGGCTGCGGCAGAAGCGGCGCTGGGCGCCAAGCTGCCCAGTGACTACAAGGCTCTGCTGGACACGTACGGCGTGGGCGATCTCGGAGACCTCGTCATTCTGCCCCCGCTCCCGAGTGACGTGCGCGGGTGGGAAGGGTGTCACATCGGGGGCATGGCGGTCGGCCTGCGCCAGCTCTGGGAGGACGAGGGAGGAGTCCAGGACGTGACGCTGGGTGGCGATGCCATCCTGCCCTGGGGTTCTGGAATGAACGCCAACGAGATGGGTTGGCTCATGAACGGCCCAGATCCGGACAGGTGGCCCGTCATAGCCTGGCGCCGGCACCATTCGTGGGGCGAGGCGCCATGGGCGTTGTTCGACTGCAACATGGTCCAGTTCATCACCCGCATGATGCTGGGCCAGTTCGAGGCGTGCCCACTCGGCGATGCGTCGCTGTGGAAGCGGACGGACACGTTCGTCAGCTGGCGAGAGCAACATCGACGGCTCAGGGCCGGGCTGGATCCCTCCACAGGGGAGCCAAACCCCTACGCCCACATGTACCCCATCACCGAGGACTGGCCCTGATCAGGACCGGACCGCCGCCGGCACGGACTCCCGCCGCCGCACCACACGTGCGGAAATCCCCAAACCCACCCCCACGGGCAGCAGGCATATCCCCGCGAACAGCGCCAAGCCGAGGCCCATGGACACCGTGCCCTCCTGGTCCTCTTCGACCCCCGTCACGGCCGATTCCGGCAGTGTGCCCCTGTTGCTGTCCTGATGGAAGCGCGAGTCGGCGGCGTTGCCGCGGTTGTCGCCCAGGATGAATACCCGGTCCTTCGGCACCTCGACGTCGAAGGGCACCCCACCGTCACCGGGAGCGCCGTTCACGTACGGCTCGCCGAGCGGCTGACCGTTCAGGGTCAGGGCCGCGTTCCCCAGGGCGTAGGAGATGCGGTCTCCACCCACCGCTACCACTCGTCCCAGGAGCAGGCCCTGCATCCCCCACTCGCCGGAATCGTAGACCACTACGTCTCCGCGCCGGACCTCGGCCGGATCCTTGCGCAGGACGATGAGATCCCCCGGCGCGAACGTGGGCCGCATGCTGTCGCCGGATTGATGCGTCGCGGTGAACGAGCTCAGCATGAACGCGATCGGTCCGCCGATCAGTGCGACGCCCAGCACCAGCAGGGCGATCGCCCAAATGCCCCTTCGACGTCCAGGTTTGCGTGCCATGAATCCATACCCCCTCCCACCCGTGCGTATGGCCAGAAGACTACGGTCTGGCCGAAACCACACGACACAGGGGCCCTGGCCGCCCCCACCGACGGCCGCCCCCACCGCCGGCCGCTCCCACCGCCGGCCGGCCACAGCTGGTCGACCTGGGCATGCCCGTCCTCACCCGGTGAATTGTGCTGCAACGAGGGTCTGGCCGGTCGGAGTGCGGAAGTAGAGGACCGAGCGGCCCGCGCGCCGGCGCTGGGCCAGACGGGCCTCGCGCAGGATGCGCAGGTGCCGGCCCACCGAGCCCAGGGGGAGGCCGGTGAGAGCCACGAGCTGGGTCGTGCTCTTCGGAGTGTCGAGCAGGGTGAGGAGTTCGGCCCGGGCGGGGCCGAGTAGAGCGGCCAGAGCCTGCGGCGGCGCGCGGAGGTCGTCGTCGGCCAGGACCCCCGAGCACGGGTAGACGACCGCGTGCCGCGGGGCGGAACGCGAGCGCCGGGGGTCGGCGGACGGGACGTCCCAACAAACCCAGCTCTGGCTCGGAGTGACCGGGACGAACATCAGCTGCCCGCGTGAAAGCTCCAGCGGTGGGCTGTCGCAAACGGTGATCTGCAGACGGTCGTCCCCGAGCCAGCGCATGCCCGGGCGCATCTCGTTCAGAGCGGTGGCCCAGCCGTGCAGCCCGAGCTGCGCGGTACGGGCGACGATGTCCGCCTCGATCATCCGAAGCCGGCGCGGCCAGGTGGGCTCGACGGCCTCCGTCCACACCCACTCCAACAGGTCCGCAGCCCGCTGGGCCAGGTCATCGCGGCGCAGGAGGGTCGGCAGCGAGCCGTTCAGTGACTCCTCGAGGTCGGTGCGAACGGCCGCAGGTTCACTGCTGCGGATCTGCTCCAACTCCTCGGCGAACGCGCGACCGCCGTCGCCCGAGGGGGTGGGAGTGAGGAAGGTTGCGTTCCACCGGCGCCCGAGCCCGGCCCTGATCAGGGTGGCTGTGACGCGGTCACCGGCAAGACGGTTCCGGTAGCCGGAGAGGTGAGCGGCGAGCCACCGGTGCTCACCGACGTGTGCGCCGCGGCCGCGATGCAGGGTCTTCAGGCCGGCGAGCACCTCGGCCAGCGGAGAGATGACGAAATGGCTCCCGGCAAGAGTGCCCGTATCGACTCGCCACCAGCCCATTGGTTTCGCCTCCCCGCGAAAATCTAACGACCGGGCTCGCATGCCGGAGAGGCTGCCCGACATGCGTTCGTATCGGAAGCTCTTTCGTACCGGCGAGTTCACCCCCCTCTTCCTCGCCTCGGCCGGGCAGACCATGGCCCAGACGGTGAGCGGGCTGGCCCTGAGCGTCCTGGTGTACCAGCAGACGGACTCGGCCCTGCTGTCCTCCCTGGCCATGTTCGGTACCGCGTTCGCCCAGGTCGTGGGGGCGGCCACCGTACTGTCCGGTGCGGATCGGCTGCCACCGCGCGCCGCCATGACGGTCCTCAGCCTCCTCTTCGGTGCGGGCACAGCCGTGCAGGCCGTTCCCGGGCTGCCGGTCTGGGCCGTGTTCGGGGTCCTCCTGGGGCTCGGCGTGGTCGGGTCGGTCAGCGGCGGGGTGAGGTACGGGCTGCTCAACGAGGTCCTGACCCGGGACGGCTACCTGTTGGGGCGCTCCGTCCTCAACATGTCGGCCGGGGTCGTCCAGATCTTCGGCTTCGCGCTCGGCGGCGCGCTGGTGACGGTGTTCTCGGCGCGCGGCACGCTGCTCCTGTCCGCCGGCCTGTACGTGCTGGCCGCTGTGGCGGCGGGCTGCGGTCTCAGCAGCCGGCCGCCCCGGGGCACGGGGAGGGCCTCGGTCGCCGAGAGCTGGCGCACCAACGCACGGCTCTGGTCGTCGGTGCCCCGGCGGTACGTCTACCTCGCGCTGTGGGTACCGAACGGACTGATCGTCGGGGTCGAGTCGCTGTACGTCCCGTACTCGCCCGATGACGCGGGCCTCCTCTTCGCCTTCGGGGCTGTGGGGATGCTCGTCGGGGACGTCGCCGCGGGCCGTTTCCTGCCGGCCCGGTGGCGAGAGCGGCTGACCGTACCGTTGTGCGTCCTGCTCGCCGCCCCCTACCTGCTCTTCTCCCTGAGCCCGGGGTTGCCCGTCGCCCTGGCGCTGGCCACCGTCGCCACGTTCGGGTACGCGGCGGGACTCCTGCTCCAGGAACGGCTGATGGCGCTGACGCCTGACGCCCTCAGCGGGCAGGCGCTGGGCCTCCACAGCTCCGGGATGCTCACCATGCAGGGGATCGGCGCGGCAGTGGCCGGGGCCGTGGCCGAGCTGACGTCACCGGCCACCGGGATCGTGGTGACGGCGGCGGCCTCGCTGGCCGCGACCTTGCTTCTCGCGCCAGGGCTACGCGGGGGCACTGCGGCGGGCGACGCCGCCACGGACTTGGCGGGCGTTTGATTGCCGGATGACCGTTGCCGGATGCCGGTTGCCGGTTGCCGGACACCGGATACCGCTTGCGGATGCCGGCTCAGGTCCGTGGTCCTGCCTCTCGGGCCGAGGCCGCGCCCCGCAGGACGTGGAGGGCGTCGGCGTGCAGGGTGGCCGGTTCGGCGACGAAAAGCACCGTCCGCCGACGGCTGGGCGGGGCGGACGACGGGCCGCGTGTGCTCGACTTCGGGATTGCCCGAGCCCTGACATCGTCTCGTCTCAGCTCTACCGGAGCAGCTTTCGGAACCCCTGGTTTCCTGCACGGGGCAGGCGCAGGGAGGCGAAGTCGGAAACGACCTCGCCGACGGCTCACGCACCCTCACTGCAGCGGGCCGGCGGGCTGGCTGACCCCCTATGCCAACATCCCGGCCCAGGCGCGGAAGACACTGCCCCCTGCATGCCCGCGCAAGGCCGCGGAACCGGGCGACCGCACCACAGCCGACAATCCCCCGGCCGGGTGAGTCCACCCTGTTCGAGCGAGTTTCAGCTCCGCCACCACAGGTACGCCAAGCCCACCCGAGCCGACGAGAACATTCGTTCACCCTTCGCCCCCGGATCGGCCGTGACGGACCCGATCGGCAGCCGTTCTTAGAGCACCAGTACCAGCCGTACGCCCGTCCGGAGGACCTCGTGAATCCGTCGCCGCCCCACCACGCAGCGCCTGCCGCAATCGAACAAGCCAAGGCCGCCCTCCGCCCCCGCCCGGCGCACGGGCGCCACGTTGACGCGCTCCCCACGCGCTCCGGTGCGTCACGACTGGCCACCGGGAGGTCCGCATGAGCGAGCACGAGAAGACCGGATCCGGATCTGGATCGGGCGCCGCGCGGGTGTCGGAGTCCGAGCGGCTCCTCTTCGGCGGCGAGCTCGCCTACGACATCGGCTGGGAGCGGCACGAGGGTGCCTGGCTGAAGCTCGGGCTGTGGACCATGGCCAAGCAACTGCCGCGCCTGGCCGGGACCGGCCTGCGGCTCGCGCACCTGGCCGACGGCCGGGCCCTGCGCATCGTCCTGGCCTCCGAGGCCGGCCGGGGCATCGCCCAGGCCGTGGGACTCGTCGCGGTCAACAGCGTGCTCGCCCACATCCTCGGCACCGGCAGCACCAACGCGCGGCTCACTCAGGCAGTGCCCGCGCTCGTCGTCGTGGCCGTCACCGCATTACTCGGGTCCTTGCTGCGGTCGGCGTCGACGGCCGCCACAGGGGCGCTGGAGCCGAAGGTGCAGCGGGTCGCGACCGAGCAGTACCTGGGGCTGGTGCACCGTACGGAGCTCGCAGCGATCGAGGACGACGAGTTCCACCGGCTCCTGGACGCGGCCCGGTACGGGGCCGACTCCGCCCGGCGCATGATCCGTTACTGCACCAACACCCTCAACTCCGCTGTCTCGCTCATCGCCGCGGCCGGTGTGCTGACCGTCCTGCACCCGGTACTGCTCCCGCTGCTGGTCCTGATGACCCTGCCCAGCGCCTGGAGTTCGCTGACGATCGCCAAGCAGCGGTACATCTCCTTCCACGCCTTCGTCCAGCACGCCCGCGCCGGGCATCTGCTCGGGCAGCTGCTGACCCAGAAGGAGGCGGCGGCGGAGGTCCGCGTCCACGGCGTCGGCCCGTTCCTGCTGGGCCACTTCCGGGCCATGGCCGAGACCGGCGAACGCGAGCAGACCCGGCTGGCCCGCCGCGCCGCGCGCATCGGCCTCATCGCCGACGGCGCCGGCGGTATCGCCACCCTCCTCGCCTACGGAGCGCTGGGCGCGCTGCTCTGGGGCGGGGCGATGGAACTCGCCGTCGCGGGCACGGCCGTCCTGGCCATCCGTACCGGCGCCGCGAGCCTGGACACCCTGGTGCTGCAGATCACCGACCTGCACCAGGAATCGCTGTTCGTCGCCGACTTCGAGCGGCTGTGCCGGGAGGCGAGGACCCGGGCCATCCCCGTGGGCAGGCTGCCGCTGCCCGAGCGGTTGCGGGAGGTCCGGTTCGAGGCGGTGACCTTCACCTACCCCGGCAGCGGCTCCGAGGAGCCATCACCCACGCTGCGCGACGTCAGCCTGGCGTTCCCCACGGGAAAGATCATCGCGCTGGTGGGTGAGAACGGCTCCGGCAAGTCCACCCTGGTCAAACTGCTCGCCGGCCTGTACCTGCCCGATGAGGGCAGCGGGACGATCTGGTGGGACGACGTCGACGCCGCCGCCGCGGACCGCGACCAGGTCTTCGGACGCGTCGCCCTGATGTCACAGGACTTCTACCAATGGCCGTTCACCTTCCGCGTCAACGTCGGCATCGGCCAGGCCGGCCAGGCCATCGACGACCCGGCGGTGGAGAGGGCCTCCGCTTTCTCCGGGGCCGACGAGGTCCTCGCGGACCTGCCCCGGGGGCTCGGCACCCTGCTGGCACGCGGCTACCGCGGCGGCCACCAGATCTCCGGCGGCCAGTGGCAGCGCATCGGCATCGCCCGCGCCAAGTACCGGCAAGCCGACATCCTGATCGTGGACGAGCCCACCAGCGCCCTCGACGCGATCGCCGAGCAACGCGTCTTCGACCAGATCCGGGCTCTCGCCGCGACCACCGGGCAGACCATCGTGCTCATCACCCACCGCCTGCACTCCGTACGTCACGCCGACCTGATCCACGTCCTCAAGGACGGCCGGGTCGCCGCGTCGGGGACCTTCGCCGAGCTGATGCACGCGAAGACAGGAACCGGGGACTTCCGCGACGCCTACCTGGTCCAGGCCTCAGCCTTCGACGCCTCCGTCCCGGGGCAGCCCACCGGTGACCACGACACACCGGCCGCAAGGGACCGTTCGTGAGCACGGGCGCCGTCCCACCTTCCGTCTGCCGCCGACCGCTCTACCGGCGCATCCGCCGCATCCCCACCTCAAGGAGCCTGTGATGACCGTGACCACGCCCGACGACCCCAGCGGAACCGCCGCGCTGCTGGTCGACTCCCGAGGCCGCTACCTGCTGCACCTGCGGGACGCCAACAAGAGGATCTGCGACCCGGGGACCTGGAGCATCCCGGGTGGTGGCCGCGAAGGAGCGGAGTCCTGCCGGGAAGCGGTGGAGCGCGAACTGCTGGAGGAGACCGGCCTGGTGGTCCCGCTGGAGGAGTTCACGGTGGTCGACAGCCGGGGCCCCGACGGGGTCAAGGGCCGTATCCGCGTGTACCTCGGATCCTGGGACGGCGACGCCGACAGCCTGCCGTGTCCCGAGGGCATCATGTTCCGGCACTTCGACGCCGGCACCATCCGGTATCTGACGATGTGCCCGTGGACGAAGGAGGTCATCGACCTCCACCACGCCCAGGTACATGCCCATCCCCATCCCCCTGCCCCTGCCCCTGCCCCTGCCCCTGCCCCTGCCCCTGCCCCCACCGTGGTCCCGGTACCGGTGCAAGCCCGTGCCGGAGGGCGGGCGCGCCTCAACGTCGTGGGCGTCCACCTCTATCTGGAGCAGGACGGCAGGGTACTCCTCGGCCTACGGCACCCCGACTCCGCATACGCGGGCTCCACCCACCACTTCCTCGCCGGCCACTGCGAGCAGGAGTCCGCCGTCGCCTGCCTGGTCCGCGAAGCGCAGGAGGAGGCCGGCATCGACGTGGATCCGGGCGACGTCGAGCTCGTGCACGTCGTTCACGTCGTGGATCATCCCGGCGGGCAGCCCCGCATGCAGCTCGTCTTCCGCGCCCGACGGTGGACCGGCACACCGCAGGTGCGCGAGCCGGACCGCTGCGTCTCCTGGGACTGGTGGCCCGCCGACGCCCTCCCCGACCGGATCGTCCCCTACACCCGCGCCGCGATCGACGGCATCCGGGCCGGCCGCACCTACACCGAACTCGGCTGGACCTGACCGTCTCCCCGCTCTGCCCGCCGTCCGGGGTCCCTCCGACCCCGACGTGAGGAGTCGTACGTGCCCGATTCCACCGTGCCGCCCGCCATGCCGTCTAGCCATTCCGAACCCCTCCTCGAGGAGAGAACGCAGACCGCCCGGGCGGCGATGATCGCCGGGCTGGAAGCCGCCGGCCACCTCCAACAGGGCCCGATCCCGACGCCTTCCTGGCATTACGCCGGGAGGAGATGCTCGGTCTGCTGTACGGCGGCCAGAGCGTGCTCATCCAGCACGACGGTGAGCCGATCCTGGGCCGGGTGCCGGGCCCGCGTTCGGACGGTTCGCTGTCGGCGATGTCGGCGATGTCGGCGATGTCGCAGGACGGCGGAACTCTCCTGGCCGCTCCCCTCAGCCCCGAAGCGGTAGGCGCCACACCCACCCCACGAGTTCCACCCCGACCACCACGCACCGAAGGAAGCGACCCCATGACCACTCCCCCTCCCACCGAGACTCCGCGGGCCGGCGGCTGCCAGTGCGGCACGATCCAGTTCACGGTTACCGGAAACCCCGACTACCCCCACACCTGCAGCTGCCCACACTGCCAGCGGCTGTCCGGGGCCCCGATGATGTCCTGGGTCTCCTTCCCCCTGGGCGGCCTGACCTGGAACGGCGGCAGCGAGCCGACGTGGCACTACACGTGGCCGGACTCCCGGCGCGGCTTCTGCCCGGCCTGCGGCAGCCAGCTGTGCGCGCTCGACGACGGTGCCACCAGCATCGCCGTCACCCTGACCGCGCTGGGCAACCCGCCCGACCTGATCCCGGTCCACCAGAGCTTCCGCGACACCGCCGTCCCGTGGCTGACCCAGGTCACCGACACCCGGCACCACCCCGACCGCTGAACACCGCGAGGCTCGGCCGATTGCTCGCGGCCCGCGCTTGGAGATCGGAGAGACGTGACCCCGTTCGACTCGGCTGACCACCCCTCCGCCCGCCCCCACCACGACGCGGTCCTGCACGAAGACGGCGTGTTCACCGCGCTGCTCGCTCACCGCCCCGGGACGCCGCGGTGAGCGGCGGGCACCGGCACACCGTGCCGGTCGACGTCCACCTCGTCCTGCGCCGCGAACGACAGCGGGAACGGCCCCGAGCTCCTGCTGTCACGCCGGGCCGCACGCGCCTCCTACCCGGCCCGCCGACCGGTGAGGTGGAGCCGCCGCAGCGGCTGCGCGTGTTCGCCGAGCAGACCATCGGCCGGATCGTGCACGCGACGGGGGTCTCCTTGGCGTGGCGTCGGGATGTGTGCGGGTTGTCGGGTGATGATGGCGCGGTGCGACTTGATCACGTGTCCTATGCGGTGGCCCGCGACAGCTTCGTCTCTACCGTCCAGTGGATCGGATCGGCCCTCGGCGCCGGGTTCGTCGACGGGGGCGTGCACCCGCGGTTCGGCACCCGCAATTTCATTCTCCCGCTGAGCGGCGGCACCTACGTCGAGGTCGTCACCACACTCGACCACCCCGCCGCCGACCGCGCCCCCTTCGGCCAGGCCGTCGCGCGCCGCGCCGCCGAGGGCGGCGGCTGGCTCGGTTGGGTGGTCTCCGTCGACGACATCACCCCGGTCGAGGGCCGCCTCGGCCGCACCTCGGCCGAGGGCCACCGAGTCCGCCCCGACGGGTACGACCTGAGGTGGAAGCAGATCGGCCTGCTGGAACTGCTGGACGACCCCCAACTTCCCTATTTCCTCCAGTGGTTGGTGCCCACCGAGGAGCGCCCGAGCGCCGACCCGCGCACCCCCACCACCATCCACGGGGTCTCCATCGCCGGCGACGCCGCCTCCATCGCCGAATTCCTCGGCGAACCGGCCGACCACCCCCTCGACCAGATCGACGTCACCTGGGTCGGGGACGAGGAACCGGGCCTCGTCTCGGTCGAGTTCGCCACCGCCCACGGCCCAGTCACGATCTGACCAGTGAGCTACTCGGGCGGCTAGGGTTTCTTGTCCGTGGTGGCCAGCGCGGGGGGGCGGGGCCGGCAGCCTGGCCGGGGCGCTCCTCGCCCCGCGCATCGCCTCCCGTATCGGCATCGGACCGACGATCATCATCGGCTTCGCTGTCAGCCCGCTGGCCCACATCCCCCTCCTGCTGGCCGGCACCGGCCTCGCCTGGCAGATCGCCCTCGCAGCGGCGCTGACCGCACAGTTGTTCTGGGCGACGGCCTCCGGGACGAGTCAGAGATCCCTGAGACAGACCTTGTGCGAGCCACGCTTCCAGGGCCGCATGCAGGCCGTGAGCACCACGCTCACCGCCGGTGCCCGACCCGTCGCCGCCGCGGTCGCCGGCGCTCTGGTCCTCCTCCTGGGCGTACGCGGCACCCTCGCCGTCGGCGCGATCCTCCAGGTCGTCCCGGTGGTCCTCCTGGTCCTCTCCCCGGTCCGCGCGCTGCGGGAGATGCCTTCCCCGCTCGCGCGGAACGCCGTGCCGCCCGTCCGTCCGGTCCGTCTGGTACTGGGAGGCGCTGTGGTCCGGGGGCCGGCGTTACCGGCGCCTGGACGGTACCGAAGCGCGCCTGATGGACGAGCGTCTCGGCGCCGGCCGCGGACGCCCGGCCCTCGACATCGGTTGCGGTGACGGCTCCCTGGCCCGCCATCTCCACCACGACCTCGGATACCGCACCACCGGCATCGACATCTCCCCCAGTGCCGTCGCGCTCGCCGCCTCCCATGACGCACGGCCCGGTTCGGGGCCGGCCTGGCAGTGCACCGATATCGCCACCGGTGATCTCACGGCCCTGCCGGATCCCGCGTACGCGGTCATCACCTGCCGTCTGGTGTAGCGGTGGATGGACGACAATGGGGCCTTCCTCAGCCGCGTCCGCCATCTCCTCGCACCCGGTGGGGTCTTCTGGGTGGTCACCGAGATCGCGGGCCGCCGCGAGGACACCGACCCCCTCCGCAGCCTCGGGATCAGTCCCGCCGAGACCGAACTCCTCACCTCCGGCTGGTCCAGCGTCCAGAGCGCCGACCTCGATGTGCTCCGTTGCTTCGCCCTACGCCCCTGACCCCCGCCCCGCTTCCTGAAGGAGGACTTGTCGACCATGGAGAAGGACACCGTCGCAATCTGGAACACCTACGGGACACACCAAATGGCCCGCGGGATCGAGCTGCCCGAACTGGAGAAGTGGCACTGGGGAATCGAGGGCGCCGGGCCCGGCATCGAGGTCCTCGGCGAGGTCTCGGGACTTCGGGTCCTCGACCTCGGCAACGGTCTCGGCCGGCACGCCGCCCGCCTGGCCGCCGCGGGCGCCGACGTCACCGCCGTGGACGCCTCCCCCGCACAGCACGAGCGCGCCCTCGCCCGATACCCGGAGACTCCGGGCCTGCACCTGGTCCGCGCTGACGCCGTGACCCACCTGCGGGACTCACGTCCGTACGACCTGATCTACTCCGTCTGCTCGGTCCCGTACCTGGACCCGGCCCGGCTCCTGCCCGCCCTCACGAACGCTCTTCGGCCCGGCGGGCGCCTGCTCTTCTCCGCGCTGCACACGAACTCCGCCGGGGTCGGCCCCGCTACCCGGGTGGCTGCGCGGCCTGAGATCCTGCGGCTGCCCGGCACCACCGAAGACCACCCCGTGAACATGTGGACGCTGACTCCGCAGCTGTGGGAGGACCTCCTCGGCGAACGCGGCCTCATCATGGAGTCGGTCACCGCGATCGACTCCCCGCAGCCGGACAGCACGGTCTCCTACCGGCTGTACTCGGCACGCCGCCCCGAGCGGGTACCGACCCGCCCACGCAGCAGCGCTCCACCCGCGCCGACGGCAGCGCTGGGGGTCGGCGTGATCGTCCACAGCCCGCAGGGCGTCCTGCTCGGGCTGCACCGCCGCGGAGCCTAGGAGCTCGCCGGCGGAACTGTGGAGCCAGGCTAAAGCCTTGCCGAGGCCGCTGTCCGTGAACTCCACGAGGAGGCCGGGATCGTGGCCGACCCCGATGCCGTGCAGGTGCTGGGCACACTCCTGGACCGGGTGGGCGACGTCGTCCGGATCACGGCCCCCGTCCTCGTCACCCACTGGACCGGCATCCCCCACCAGCGTGAGGAAGCCCTGAGGTCCTGGAGGTTCTGGCCCGCCGACGCACTGCCCCAGCCGCTCTTCGTGCCGAGCGCCCAGTGCCTGACGGCCTGGGACCCCACCCTCCCCCTCGACCACGCGCCCGCCCACTTCCAGCCCTACCAACAGCCCGGCCAGCCCTAGGTCCTGTCGTCACAGTCCCGCCTGGCCCGCGGTGTCCGGCACCGCACCGCGCCGCGTTGTCGGGGCGCCCGAGTACGTCCCGTACACGAGCGCCCCTCCGCCTTGCGATGCACGGCACCAGACACCGCGGGCCTGACCGGCGCCACTTTGACCACAGGACCTAGGTGTATGGATCACGAGCGTTGTTGACACTCGGCAGGTCTTGAACATGGCGAAGACCTCCGGTGTGGTGGGAGCTGTCTAGGAACTCACCGCACGGAGGCCTT
>NZ_JBWKJU010000005.1:348126-377327 GCF_056432025.1 Streptomyces sp. NPDC045695 | reverse complement strand
CCGAGTACTGGACGTACTCGGGCGCCCCGACAACGCGGCGAGGTGCGGTGCCGGACGACACGGGCCCGACAAGATCCGAAAGAGACGGCCTAGGGGCGCGGGAGGGAACGGGAGGCGGATGCACCGGTCCGGCGGACGGCGGCGGGCGCGGTACGCCTCACGCTGCGGTCCGGGCGGAGAAGGGCGGGGAGACGGCGCCGGACACCGTCGGTCGACGGCGGCGGGCCGGGGCGGCGACGGCTGGTGACGTCGCACCGACGCAGCGTATCGCGTCTGTGTGACTCTCGCCATAATGGCTACATAGCTTCCGCCGGTCTCGCAGCTGCCCTACCCGGAGGCCCTCCCCCGCCCGGCCGGCCCGCCGTTCGTGGGCGGGTGGGACGGCCGCGCCGGCATCGACGGCGGCGCGGGCGCCGGGGGCAGCGGCGGGAGCGACGGCTCGTACAGCCAGGCCGCGAGCAGGTCGTCCACCGGGCCGGCGGCGTAGCGGGCCACGTGGGCGGTGAAACCGGCGGTGGTCACCACGCCGTGGCGGTGCACCGAGGCCCAGTCGCGCAGCATCCGGAAGAACGCGTCCTCGCCGAGGGCGCAGCGGACCGCGTGCACGGCGAGGCCGCCGCGCTGGTACAGCCGGTCGTCGAACATCAGCTTGCGCCCCGGGTCGGCCAGCCGGAGGTCCTGCGCCTGCGAGGCCAGCAGGCGGTGTGCGGCGGCCGCCAGTTCGTGTGCGGTCCGGCCGCCGGAGCGCTCCGACCAGAGCCATTCCGCGTACTTCGCGAATCCCTCG
This sequence comes from Streptomyces sp. NPDC045695, assembly GCF_056432025.1. Lineage (NCBI taxonomy): Bacteria > Bacillati > Actinomycetota > Actinomycetes > Kitasatosporales > Streptomycetaceae > Streptomyces > Streptomyces sp. NPDC045695. The sequence goes on along the minus strand of NZ_JBWKJU010000005.1, from coordinate 376,540 downwards.
TTCAGCCAGATGTGCCGCCAGTCGGCGATGGTCACGCTGTTGCCGAACCACTGGTGCGCGAGCTCGTGGGCGATGAGGCGCTCCGAACCGCGCACGCCGTCCACGTGGTTGGCGCCGAACAGGGAGAGCCCCTGGGCCTCGACCGGGACGTCCAGTTCCTCGTCGGCGACGACCACCGCGTACTCGCCGAAGGGGTAGGGCCCGAACAGCTCCTCGAACAGCTGCATCATGGCGGGCTGCCGGGCGAAGTCGCGGGAGAAGCGGGGCAGCAGGTGCGCCGGCACGTGCGCGCTCTGCGGGACGCCGCCGAGCCCGGGGTCGCCGAGCAGCACCGTCTGGTACATGCCGATGGACAGCCCGACCAGGTAGCTGGAGGTCGGCGCGGACTGCTCGTACACCCAGGTGGTCGTGCTGGCCCTGGTCGTACGGGTGAGCAGCCGGCCACCGACGACCACCGTGTAGGCGGACGGGGTGTTGACGGAGATCTGGTACGAGGCCTTGTCGGCGGGCCGGTCGTTGCACGGGTACCAGGAGGGCGCGCCGACCGGCTGGCTGGCCACCAGCGCGCCGTCGGTCAGTTCCTCCCAGCCGATGCCGCCCCAGGGGCTGCGCACCGGCTTGGGGTTGCCCGCCCAGTGCACCTCCACGGTGAAGGCGGCGCCGGGGGGCAGCGGCTTGGCGGGCCGGATCCGGAGTCTGCCGCCGCGGTGGGTGTAGTGCGGCGCCCGGCCGTTCACCAGGACCCGGCTCGTTTTGAACTCGGCCAGGTTCAGGTGGAACTCGGTGAGCGGGGCGCGTCCGGCGATCGCGCTGAGCCGGGCCGTTCCGGCCAGGCGGTTGGGACCGGGGCGGTATTCCAGAGCGAGTTCGTACCGGTGCACGCGGTAACGGGCGTCGCCGTTGGCCGGGAAGTACGGGTCCGGTGCCGCCGGTGCCGCTGTGTTGGGGCCGCTCACTGCCGCTTCCGCTCCCTGCGCTGTGCTCGTACGACGTGCTGGTGTGCCGGTGTGCCGGTGCCGCGCCGCCGAGGCGCCGCCGCGGCCCCGTCAGGACCGCCACGCCTCGATCGGGTTGCCCAGCCAGCGGCTGTCAGCGGGGACCGATTCCCCGGCCATGACGAGAGAGGCGGGGCCCAGGGTGCTGCGGGCCCCGACCGTGCTGCCGGGCAGGACGATTCCGCCCGGGCCCAGGGTGGCGCCCTCACGGAGGACCACAGTATCCGTCCTCAAGATCCGGTCGTGGAAGAGGTGAGTCTGCAGGACACAGCCCCGGTTCACGCTGACCGCGTCGCCCAGCGCCACCAGGTCCGTCTCGGGCAGCCAGTAGCTCTCGCACCACACGCCCCGGCCGATGCGGGCCCCGAGCGCGCGCAGCCACAGGGCCAGGAGCGGCGTACCGGGTACGGATCCGGCCAGCCACGGGACGGCCAGCACCTCGACGAAGGTGTCGACCAGCTCGTTGCGCCACACGAAGCCGCTCCACAGCGGGTGCTCGCCCGTCCGGTGACGGCCCACCAGCAGCCATTTCGCGGCGATCGCGACCAGGCAGGCGGCCGTGCCGGCGGCCAGCAGGACCGCTCCGGACAGCAGCGCGGCGCCCGCGGTCCCCAGACCGGTCGTGGTGAGCAGTGCGCAGAGCGCCGCCACGGTCAGTACGGCGAGCGCGGCCGAGCAGAAGACGGGGACGAGTCGGCACAGCTCCACCAGACCCCGGGCCCACAGCAGGCGCGCGGGGGGATCGTACGTCCGGCTCTGATCGGCTTCCGCGGCCGACCGCGGCAGCCGGACCGGGGGCAGACCCAGGTACGAGCTGCCCTTCTTGGCCTTCTTGGGGGTCGCGGACAGGACTCCGACCAGCCCGTCGTCCGGTACGGTGCGGCCCGGCGCGGTCATTCCGGAGTTGCCGAGGAAGGCCCGCCGGCCGATTTCGGAGTGCCCGATCCGCACCCAGCCGCCGCCCAGTTCACAGGGGGCGGTCAGGGTGTCGTCGGCGAGGAAGGCGCCTTCGCCGACGGTGGTCAGGCTCGGCAGCGCGAGCACCGTGGACACCTCCGCGCCGCGGCCGATCCTCATGCCGAGCAGCCGCAGCCACACCGGCGTGATGAGCCCGGCGTACAGCGGGAAGAGGGTTCCGCGCGACAGGTCCATCAGCTGGGTGACGGTCCAGGCCTGCCAGCCGACGCGGCTGTGCGTCGGATGGCTTCCGGTGCGCAGGCCCAGGCTGAGCAGGCGGACGCCGACCAGCAGCAGGAGCGCGTACGCGAACCCGTAGGCGAGCGCGCCGGGGACCACGGCGAGCAGGGCTCCGCGCAGGGCCGGGACGAGCCCGGCGTCGGCGGGCACGAACCGGCCTGCCACGAGCAGGGCGGGCAGCGCGGCGATTACGGGCAGGGCGGTGAGCCCGAAGCCGGTCGCCCCGTACATGGCGCGCCAGTGGACCGAGCGCGGCGGGCGTTCCCTGGGCCAGTTGCGCTTGGCCTTGCCGAGCTTGCCGGCGGGCGCTCCGGCCCAGCGCTGGCCGGTCGGGATCTGGCCGACGACGGCGGAGCCGGGGGCCACTTCGGCGCGCTTGCCGACGCGCGCGCCGGGGAAGAGGATGCTGCGGGTGCCGACCACGGCGCCCGCGCCGACCTTCACCGGGCCGATTTCGAGGCGGTCGCCGTCCAGCCAGTGCCCCGAGAGGTCGACTTCGGACTCCACGGCGCAGCCGCGCCCGAGTTTGAGCATGCCCGTGACCGGGGGCAGCGAGTGCAGGTCCACCTCGGGGCCGATCTTGGCGCCGAGAGCCCGGCCGTAGCGCTCCAGCCAGGAGCCGGTGAGCGAGGTGGCGCCGACGCACTCGACGAGCCGCTCGGCCGTCCAGAGCCTCAGGTGCACGCTTCCGCCGCGTGGGTGGCGTCCCGGCGTGACCCCGCGCAGCAGCAGGCGGGCGCCGCCGGCCGCGAGCGCGAGCCGGCCCGGGGGGCTGAAGAACAGCGCCGCGCCGGCGGCGACGAGCCACCAGGACGCGGCCGGCGCCCAGGGATAGGGACCGAACCAGTGCAGGACGTTGCCCAGGGCCAGCGCCACCGTCGTCCAGCGCAGTCCGACCAGGGTGAAGAGCGGGAGGAGCAGGAGCCACTGCACCACCTGGGACCGGAGCGGAACCGGTACGACGGCCCGTGCGGCGCCGTCGTCCCGTACGGACTTCTCCAGCCGCCGGGCCAGTTTGCGCAGCGTGGGCTGCTGATAGACGTCCAGTACGGCCGCCCCCGGGTAGCGCGTGCGCAGCCGCGTGGTGAGCTGCGCGGCGGCGAGGCTGCTGCCGCCGATGGCGAAGAAGTCGTCGTCGGCCCCCGTGACGGCCACGCCGAGGGTCTCGCTCCACTGCTCGGCGAGCCAGGCCTCGGTGCCGTACAACTGCTCGGTGCGGCCGGTGCTCTGCGCTTCGGGCAGGGGCCAGGGCAGCGCGTCGCGGTCCACCTTGCCGGAGGTGCGGGTCGGCAGTTCGCCGACGGGGGCGAGCAGCGGCACGAGGGCCGCGGGCAGTTCGGCGCGCAGCCGGGTCACGGCCGCGGCGTGGTCCCAGCCCTCCTGAACGACGAGGTAGCCGACGAGGAGCTGGTTGCCGCTGCGGGCCGTGCGGACGGCGGCGGCCGCGCCGGCGACGCCGGGCAGGGCCTGGAGGGCGGCGTCCACTTCGCCCAGCTCGATGCGCCGGCCGCCGAGTTTGATCTGCTCGTCGGCGCGGCCGAGGAAGACCAGCCCTTCCGGCTCCGCGCGGACGAGGTCGCCGCTGCGGTAGGCGCGCTGCCAGCCGAGGGATTCAAGGGGGGCGTACTTCTGGGCGTCCTTCTCGGGGTCGAGGTAGCGGGCGAGGCCGACGCCGCCGATCACGAGCTGGCCGCTGCCGCCCATCGGCACCGGCTCGCCGGACTCGTCGACCACGGCCAGTTCCCAGCCGGTCAGCGGGAGGCCGATCCGGATGGGCTCCTCGCCGGTCAGGAGCGCGGCGCAGGCGACGACGGTGGCCTCGGTGGGCCCGTACGTGTTCCAGACCTCGCGGCCCTCGGTGACCAGGCGCTGGGTCAGTTCGGGCGGGCAGGCCTCGCCGCCGAAGATCAGCAGCCGGACCTCGTTCAGGGCCTCGGGCTCCCAGAGCGCGGCCAGGGTGGGGACGGTGGAGACCACGGTGATCTCCTGGTCCGCGAGCCAGGGGCCGAGGTCGGCGCCGCTGCGCACCTGGGAGCGGGGGACGGGCACGAGGCAGGCGCCGTGCCGCCAGGCCAGCCACATCTCCTCGCAGGAGGCGTCGAAGGCGACGGACAGGCCGGCCATGACGCGGTCGCCGGGCCCGATCGGCTCCTCGGTGAGGAACAGCGCGGCCTCGGCGTCCACGAAGGCGGCGGCGCTGCGGTGGCTGACGGCGACCCCCTTGGGTGTGCCGGTGGAGCCGGAGGTGAAGATGATCCAGGCGTCGTGCTCGGGTCCGGGGCGGTCGGGGTGGGGGCGGTTGCTGTCGTCGGGGGCGGCGTCGGTCCTGGCGATGCGCTCTCCGGGGCCCAGCACCGCCCGCACCCCCGCCTCGCCGAAGACCAGCTCGGCGCGCTCGTCCGGGTCCTCGGCGTCGACGGGTACGTAGGCCGCGCCCGCGGCGAGTACGGCGAGGATGCCCGCGTACAGCTCGTTGGTCCCGGACGGCACCCGTACGCCCACCCGGTCGCCGAGCCCCACCCCGGCGGCGGCCAGGGAGCGCCGCCGGCGCTCGACCACGGCGGCCAGCGCCCGGTAGGTCAGCCGCTCGGTGCCGTCGTCCAGGGCGAGTTCGTCGGGGTACGCCCGTACGGAGTCCTCGAAGACGTCGACGAGGGTGCGCGGCGGGGCGGCGGGCCCGGCGGTGAACCGGGCGAACTTGACGGACTCCTCGCGCGGTGCGCCGTCGTCGAGCAGAGTTGCGCCGTCGTCGAGCAGAGTGACGTCACCGCGCTCAGGTGTGGCTGACATCGGCCCTCGCGTCTCGTTCCCGGTGGCGACCGGGTCACCGGCGGAGCCCGGGTCTGCCCGGGTTGTTCCGTTCCAGCGCCGAACAGCCCGCCAGTCTAGTGCGCCATCAAGAATTTTCCGGTCGAAGCCTTGCGCGTGGCCGGGAAGTAGCGATAAAGCGAACACCGGGTGCGGGGGCGATCAGAGCGGAGGTGACCGGGCCGTGAACACGGACGCAGTCACGCTGGAGCGGCACATCGCCGCTCGCCCGGCGACGGTGTTCTCCTTCCTCACCGAAGACGACAAGTGGCTCGCGTGGATGGGCGAGGACGGGGAGTTCACCTTCGAGCCCGGCGGCGCCTACCGGACCACCGTGCGGAGTGACGCCGTCGCCGCGGGGCGGTTCCTCGCGATCGAACCGCCCGGGCGGATCGTCTTCACCTGGGGCTGGGCCGAGGGCGACGAGGCCGTACCGCCCGGCTCCAGCACCGTGGAGATCACGCTCGAAGCGGTGGACGAGGGCACCCGACTGCGCCTGACGCACCGCGGCCTGCCCTCCCCCGACGCGTACGCCGCCCACGCCGAGGCCTGGACGCACTACGTCCGGCGCCTGGTGACCTGGGCGGAGGGCGGCGACCCCGGCCCCGACGACTGGACGTGACCCGCCGGGCGTGATCCGCAGTACACCCCTTATCAGCCCCCGGCCGCCCGGGCACCTGTCCACGGCGGTGCTGCGGCGGCCCGATGTGCGACACCCCGGTGACTGCCCCGGCCGACCGGCTCCAGGATGATCGATTCCGCGTTCCGCCCCTCCGTACGCCTTCGATCAGGGAGTCCAGCCCATGTCCGACATCACGGTACGAGCCGTACGGCCCGAGGACTTCGCGCAGTGGCGCGCCCTGTACCGCGGCTACGCCGACTTCTACCAGGTGGACCAGACCGAGGAGGCGGCCGCCACGGTGTGGTCGTGGGTGACCGATCCCGGCCACGAGGTCGGCGCCCTGGTGGCCGAGGGCCCCGACGGCCGGCTGTTCGGTCTGGCCCACTACCGCCCCTTCGCCCGGCCGCTCTCCGCGACGGTCGGCTGCTTCCTCGACGACCTGTTCGTGGCGCCGGAGCACCGCGGCTCGGGCGCCGCCGACGCCCTGCTCGACGCACTGCGCGCGCTCGCCGCCGAGCGCGGCTGGAGCGTGGTGCGGTGGATCACGGCCGACGACAACCACCGGGCGAGGTCGAAGTACGACCAGGTGGCCACGCGGACCATGTGGGTCACCTACGACATGACACCCACCCGCTGAGCGGCCGCGTCAACAAGTCGGCCAGGCCGCCGGGGCAGGCCGCGACCAGGACGCGGCGAAGGGTGGAGGCGGACGGCGGAGGGCGGACCCCGAGCGGTCCGTGGGCGCGGATGCCGAGCCGGCGAGGGTGTGCTGGGAGCGTGGCGGGCCCATTGCGCGATCGCCGGGTAGGACCGGCGCCGACCAGGACCGCGCAGGCGGCGGTGAGGAGAACCGCGACCAGCGAGTGTCGTCGTCCGCGACGGTCGTGCGGGTCAGGCAGAGTCGTCAACCGATGCGTCAGCACGGGCAGTTCGCGTGGGGCGGGGTTGGGCGACTTGATCAGGCAGACGGTGGCAGACTGGCGGCAGCCTTCTGGGCTGGCGCCCACAAGACCGGTACGCTGCCGTGGATGGCCTGTGCCGTCGTCGATGCAGGGGGTCGCACATGTCGAACACCGTTGTCCTGCTCCTCTCCGCCGGCCCGCTCGCCATGGTCCTGGCGATGATCGCCGCGCGCGGGTTGCGCGAGAGCAAGGACGCCTACACCGGGGAGGTCACCGGCCGGGAGGTGAGCACGTCGATCGGTACCTACGGCCCGACGGGCCACTGCATGATGCACATCCGCACCGACGAGGGGCGGGAGCTCAGCATCGAGGTGAACGACCGGACGTATCGGTCGCTCGCCGTCGGCGACCGGGTGGTCAAGGAGTGGGGCAGGCGCTGGCCGGAGCGGTCGGAGTAACGGAGCGAACAGCTCTGCCGCACCGCCCGGCACGCCCTCGCCGCCCGCGACCACCTCACGGCCCTGTACCAGGCACTCGGCTTGCCCGAAGGCCCGCAGGCACGCCGACGGGACGCGGGGCCGCACCGGGACACCGCAGACCGCGCGCGGCTCGCGCACCGACACCCTCCGTCAGGCCGGGAACCGCAGCATCGCGGCTGGCCTGCGCGAGGTCTCCTACGCGCCCCAGTCCGCGCAGCGCAGTGGACGGTCGAAGTACGCGTCAGCTGCCCCGGAGACCGACCGCCAGCGTCAGTTCAAGGACCCGCTGTGGCGATGCGAGATCCGGAAACAGCTCCCGCAGCTGCGACATCCGGTACCGGACCGTCTGGGGATGGACGAACAACGCCGCCGCCACCTCGTCCCGCCGGCCCTGGTGCAGCAGCCACGCTCGCAACGTCTCCTCCAGCCGCCGTGCCGTCGCGACAGGCAAGGTCCGCAACGGTGCGAGGGCTCGGGCACGCAGGTCTGCGAACGCGTCCGCGTCGGCGCTCAGCACCAGCTCGGGCAGGTGGTCCTCGGTGTCGCGAATATCGGAGGAGAGGGAGCGCGCGCGCACGGCTCGTGCGTACGAGGCGGACGCACGGGTCCATGGCCGGGCCGGGCCGACCACGGCGGTGCGGTCGGTCAGCTGCCGCAAGAGATGTGATCGGTCGGCATCGGGGACGAGCAGCACACCCGTGGCGTCCGGCAGATCGTCGAGGACGAGGGTGCTCGGGTCGAGCACGCGGTAGGCAGGCCGGGCCTGGGCGGCGGGCAGAAGGACCGCGGTCAGTGAAACCGGAGGCTGCCACCCGGCCCGTTGAACAGAGGCCAGCAGCACGTCGGGGCTCGCGCCGGTGAGGAGGTCGCGGGCCAGGTGTTCCAGGTGGCGCTCGTGGGCCCGGCCCCGGGCGGCCAGTTCGTCGGCGTGGCCCGCGGCGCTCGCGGCAGAGAGCTCGTCGATGTAGGCGAAGGTCAGCTCGGCGAACTTGGCGACCTCGGCGGCGGGCAGACCTACGGGTACGGCACCCGCTGCCAGGCATCGCCAGGCCACGCGGGCGCCCACGCGGTAGGCGCTGAGCAGGGCGTCCATCGAACGGCCGTCGCGCACCTCGCCGCGGCCCAGCTCGTAGGCCGCGTCACCGGCGTCGCCGCCTGTGGCCTTCCCGCTCGCGAGGTCCAGGTAGTGCCCCAGGGCGGTACGGACGGCTCGGCGGATGGTGGCGCCCATGCGGCCCGAAAGGGCGTTGGCGTAGGGAGGGACCTCGTCGATGATCGCCTGGACGACCTCGTCGGCGGTGGTCTTCAGCACGGCCCGGAGTGCGGTGACCGTCGTCTCATCCAGGGCCAGTTCGCTGGCCCTCCGGATTGCATGGCTCACGGTTTTGTTCCCTGCGAACAATTCAGCCGATCAAATTTACATCCTGCGGTCAGGACTTTACCCCTTGAGACGCAGCAAGCTGGAGTCATGACGAGTGCAGCCCTCCGCAGCAGGGCGTGGAAACTGCTGGAGATGGTCACGACGCCGCTGCTGCCGTCGGACTACCTCGACCTGGTCAGCCCGCTGCGTGCGGGCGCTGACCTACGTGGGCGCATCGAGGCCGTGCACCCCGAGACGAGTGACGCCGCGACTATCGTGATCAGGCCGGGACGGGGCTGGCGCGGCCACACGGCCGGTCAGTACGTGCGGATCGGGGTCGACGTCGACGGGGTGCGCCTGTGGCGTGCCTACTCCCTCACCTCGCCGACGAACCGCCAGGACGGCCGCATCACGGTCACCGTGAAGGCGATCCCGGACGGCAAGGTCAGCAACCACCTGGTCCGCAAGGCGACACCGGGGACGCTGATCCAGCTCGACCAGCCGACCGGTGACTTCGTGCTGCCGCGGGCCAAGCCCGCCAAGGTGCTCTACCTGACCGCCGGCAGCGGCATCACGCCCGTGATGGGCATGCTGCGCGACACCGGGTTCGACGACGTCGTCATGGTCCACTGCGCGCCACAGCCGCAAGACGTGATCTTCCGCAGCGAACTGCACGACCTGGTCGCGGACAACAAGCTGCGGCTCACCGAGGTGCACACCGACACGGACGGCTTGCTCGACATCACCCGTCTCGACGAACTCGTACCCGACTGGGCCGAGCGCGAGACCTGGGCTTGCGGGCCCGCGGGCCTGCTCGACGCCGCCGAAGAGCACTGGAGCGAGCACGGCGTCCCAGAGCGCCTGCACACCGAACGTTTCCGCCCGGGCATCATCGTCGCCGGCGACGGCGGCGAGGTCACGTTCAGCGCCACGGGCAAGACCGTCGACGCGGACGGCGCCACGCCGTTGCTGGACGTCGGCGAGGAGGCCGGCGTGCTCATGCCCTCCGGTTGCCGCATGGGCATTTGCTTCGGTTGCATCACGCCGCTCAAGGCGGGCGCCGTCCGCGACCTGCGCACCGGCGAGATCACCGAGGCCGAGCCGGGCGTCCTCATCCAGACCTGCGTGTCCGCCGCGGCGGGCCCCTGCGACATCGAACGGTAGGAGCACCTTGACCGCCATCGACCCCACCGCCCACCTGACCGCGGCACAGATCGAGGAGCTCGGCCGCGAACTGGACGCGATCCGCGACGAGGTGATCGCCGGCCGCGGCGAGGAAGACGCCGCCTACATCCGTAAGGTCATCGCGGCGCAGCGCAAGCTCGAGCTGGTCAGCAGGGGCATCCTGCTGTTCTCGATCTTCCCGCCCGCGTGGCTGATCGGCACCGCCGGCCTGTCCGTGGCGAAGATCATGGACAACATGGAGATCGGCCACAACGTCCTGCACGGCCAGTGGGACTGGATGCGAGACCCGAAGATCCACTCCACCACCTGGGAGTGGGATCACGTCTCGCCGTCCGATCAGTGGAAGCACTCGCACAACGAGCTGCACCACACGTACACCAACGTGATCGGCAAGGACAACGACCTCGGCTACGGCATCATGCGCGTCGACGAGGACCAGAAGTGGCACCCGTTCCACCTCGGCCAGCCGCTGTGGAACTTCCTCAACGCCTGCTTCTTCGAGTACGGCATCGCAGCGTACGACCTGGAGCTCGGCAAGAACCTGCACAAGCGCCGCCGCAAGAACCCGGAGTTCCGCGCGCGGGCCAAGGCCGTGGGCCGCAAGATCCGCAAGCAAGTGCTCAAGGACTACGTGATCCACCCGCTGCTGTCGGGCCCGTCGTTCCTCCCCACGCTCGCCGCCACCTTCACCGCGAACCTGGTCCGCAACATTTGGACCCACTCGGTGATCATGTGCGGGCACTTCCCCGAGGGCGTGCAGGTCTTCGAGCGCCGGTCGATCAGGGGCGAAACGCGCGGCCAGTGGTACCTGCGCCAGATGATGGGCTCGGCGAACATCAGCGGCAGCAGGGCCATGCACTTCATGACCGGCAATCTGTCGCACCAGATCGAGCACCACCTGTTCCCCGACCTGCCGAGCAACCGGTACGCCGAGGTCGCGGTGAAGGTGCGCGCGCTGTTCGAGAAGTACGAGCTGGAGTACGTCACGGGGCCGCTCCCCAAGCAGGTGTTCTCCGCGTGGCGCAAGGTCTTCCGGCTCTCACTGCCGAACAAGAAGCCCAAGGTCAAAACGCCGGACCGCGAGCAGGAGCTCGTCGCGGCCTGATTCCCGGTCATGGTTCAGATCTTTCGGCCGTACGGGCGGCACCGCCGGTCCGGTCAGCCGCGGGGGAACAGGTCTGCGCCTGCCGACCGGTGCCTTCCTTCTGGCGCGGTTCCTTCGCCGCCGGGAACCTCCCGGCCTTCCTGGCGCCGCTGCCGCGCGAGGGCGTCGTAGATCAGAGAATCCGACAGCCACACGCCGCTCGATGGGGCGACCGCGCGGGAGATGGCGATGCACCACCACGGGCGAGGCCGCGCGCACTCCCGCAGCCCTTCGTCCGGTGTGTGTCTACTGCCCCTGGGACGCCGGCTCGGGTTGCGTCCCGGGGCGGGGGCCCGCCTGTGTCCCGCGGGCGTGGGTACGGACTCAGGCCGCGGCCGCCGGGTTCGCCGAAGCGGCGGCGCGGCGGTACTCGGCGTTGATCCGCTGGGCTTCCTCCAGTTGGTCTTCCAGGATGACGATGCGGCAGGCGGCCTCGATCGGTGTGCCCTGGTCGACGAGTTCGCGGGCGCGGGCCGCGATGCGCAGCTGGTAGCGGGAGTAGCGGCGGTGCCCGCCGGCGGAGCGCAGCGGGGTGATCAGGCGGGCTTCGCCGATGGCTCGGAGGAAGCCCTGGGTGGTGCCGAGTATTTCGGCGGCCCGGCCCATGGTGTAGGCGGGGTCGTCGTCGTCGTCGAGACGGCCGAGCATGTCCTCTGCGGTCATTTCACCTCTCTGCGGAACGCGTGGAGGGGCCCGGGTGCCTGCTGGCACCCGGGCCCCGAAGGAACTGCTACACCATCTGCCGGCCCCGATACTGCGCCGGCCTTCTGTGTCCGCCTGCCCGACCTGAGCTTCGTCGGGGATGCGGGGATCGCGGATGCGTGACCGGAGACCACCTCACTTACGATGTCCTGCGGTACCCGGACTCGCGTGGCGTCCGGGCGATCCTGATGGCGCCTCAACTCCTCCGTTCTTCCCTCTGGTGATCAACTGCTACCTGCGGGAACTTCTGTACTGCTGGTAATGCGAACTGCTCGGTGGCCTGCGGTAGCGCCACTCTTCGGCAGCCAGCCCCGTCGCCCATCCTGCGTCTGCTCTGGCTTAGAACCCCACTGCCGAACTTCCCGGTGCGCGCGCCCGCAGCTGACGCCTTCACCGAGGTACCGCTCACTGACTTCACTGCTGGGTACTGCACTTACGGGTACTGCCACTGCGTCAACTGCGGTACTGCTCACGGCGGCCCCTGATCACTGCGGGCCACCCAGTCCGGTGGTCAGTCCCGTTGCCGTCCTGCAACAACCCTGGCTTCGAAACTCCACCACCGCACCGTCCTGCGCACTGCAACTACGGGAACTGCGGTACTGCGGTACTGCGAGTACTACTGCCCGGCAGTTCGTCCCTGCCGGGCCCTGCGGTCTCTCTGCGTTACGAGAGAAACCATAACCACGCCACCGCCCAATGTCTACTCCGACCGCCACAGATATTCGCGTGTTCGACAGTGAGGTAATCGGGTGCTGTGGGGTTGTACGGCTGTCGGCGGGGCACCACGCCCGGGCAGCAGGCGGTGCCTGGTCGGCTACGAGCTGCTGGTCTCCACCCAGCAGACGGAGATGCCGTTCGTGGCCGCCGTCGCCCCGATGATCCTCGTCGGCGCCGGTTTCGGCATGATCGGCGCCGGTCTTGCCGGCCTCACCCTCAGCCAGGTCGGCCACCAGGACGCCGGATCCGCCGCGGGACTGTTCAACACCGCCATGCAGCTCGGCACCGCCCTCGGCATCGCGACGGCGTCCGTGGTGTTCTTCAACCATGCTCCTGCGGGCAGCCACGACAGCACCGTGACCCACGCCTTCGCGGGCAGCGTCTGGTACGTCATCGCCGCCCTCGCGGCGATGTGGGCACTGCTGTTCCGGCTTCCCGGGCCGGCCAGGACCGCAACTTGACCTGCCGTCGGCGGCCCCGTCCCTCACCGGGCGGGGCCGCCGGCGGGTCGCACCCCGATGGGGGCACCGGGTGGCCGGTGGGGTTGTCACCAGGTGAGGATGAAGGCGCCGTCGCCACCCTTGGAGCCGTTGGCCCCTACTCCGCCGGTCGGTCCGTAGCCGCCGTCCAGGCCCTTCCACTTGTCACCCTTGGCGTTGCCGACATTGGGATCCCATTCGCCGCCCCCGCCGCCCGAACCTCCGTGTCCGCCGTACGCTCCGGCGCCACCGTGGCCGCCGGCACCGTAGGACACGGCCAGTGCGCGGGCCGCCGCGCCGCCGCGTCCGGCGGCGCCGGCAGCGCCGGAAGATCCGCCGGCTCCGCCCCGGCTGGTGCCGCCCTGCGGGTTCGTCTTGCCGTCTGAGCCCTTCGCACCGGCCTTGCCGGCCGCTCCGCTCCCACCGGCAGCCCCCTCCACTGCGGACGCCCGCGAGTTGCCGCACTGGTTGCTTGAGCTGGAGGCAGTGGCACCGCCGGCCCCGGCAGCGCCGCCGTCCGTGCCGCCCGCCCCGCCGGCACCGGCGCCGCCGCCGCCGGTCGAGCCGTTGGTCCCGCCCACCCCGCCTGAGCCGCCGCTGCCGGCCCGCCCCGGCGCGCCGCCCTTGCCGCCGAGGGTGCTCGCGATCGTGGAGGGGAACTTGTTGTTCTTGTCGCGGAGGATGATCATCGAGCCTTCCGCGTCGCGCCCGCCGTGTCCGTCGTGGATCGCGCTGCCCTTGGAGGACACCGGCAGCTACCAGGCGGCGGTCACGGCAGCCCTGGTGGAACTGCAGGGCCAGGGCCCGTTGGAGAAGGTGATCCTCTCCCGGCGGGTTCCCGTGCCCGGGGAGGTGGATCTGGTCGCCAGTTACGTCGCGGGGCGGCGGGCCAACACCCCGGCCCGTTCGTTCCTGCGACCTCGGCGGTATCCAGGCGGCCGGGTTCAGCCCGGAGACGGTCGCGGAGGTCACCACCGACGGCCACGTCACCACCCGGCCTCTGGCCGGGACCCGAGCCCGGACGGGAATGACCGCGGACGACGCCCGGCTGCGCTCCGACCTCCTCGGCGACCCCAAGGAGATCCACGAGCACGCCCTCACCGTCACACTCGCGCTTCAAGACCTCGACGAGGTGTGCCAGGACACCGGCGTCAGTGAGTACATGACCGTCTTCGACCGGGGCTCCGTCCCGCACCTGGCCTCCACCGTCACCGGCCGCCCGCGCCCTGGCCATGGCCCCTGGGACGCGTTCGCGGCCCTCTTCCCCGCCGTCACCGCCACCGGCATCCCCAAAGCCCAGGCGTATCCCCTCATCGGGGCGCTCGAAGGCCGCCCTCGCGGCCTGTACGCGGGCGCGGTCCTGACCTGCGACGCCGACGGCACACTCGATGCCGCCCTCGTACTGCGCAGCGTCTTCCGGATGGGCGGCCGGTCCTGCCTCCAAGCCGGGGCCGGCGTCGTACGGCAGTCACGGCCCGAACGCGAGCACGAGGAGACCTGCGAAAAACTGCGAAGCGTCGCCCCCCCATCTCGTGCCCGCCGACCACACCGCCAGGAATACCTAAGTCCCGTTGCCGATCAACGGCTTGGCATCACGTCCGGCGGTGCGGATAGCCCGGCGGCGCCTCGACACCTGTACGTGTCTCGCCGCAGTGCGGCGGCGCCGAACACCAACTGTCACCCAGGCGCAGAAGGCCCTCCACCCTGGTGGAGGGCCTTCTGTATTGTCCGGCTTCACCGGTCAGGCGACCTGCACCTCCGGTCGGCCGGAAAGGACCGGCGGCGCCTGATGGTAGGTGGGAGCTTCAGGTCGGGCAGGTGCCCCTGGAGGACTTCGGCACGGTGATGCCGCCGGATCATGGCCGTGACCTACCCACTACCAGGCCCGCCTCAGGCGCGCGAGGCCTACCCGTCCGAGGCGTCCCGGTTCCGGCTGCGCGGACCCATGCGAGCCGTGCCGCCCTCTCCCGAGGCCTCCTCCCAGCGCGAGGAGAAGGAGGAGGAGCCGTGACGCCTGCGACGGTGCGGTCGACCGACCGCATGGGCGAGCCCTGATGGCCGCCCGCCCGGCCCGGTGCTTCACTGAGGAACATGCCATTCCAGCACTACGGCGTCCTGGCCGGGACCCTGCGTCAGCACTTCCGCGACACGCCGGACACCGAGGGCGCGTGGTTCCACGTCAACCTCCGGGTCGACGCCCCGGACGGGCGTTACAAGTGCGCCGTCGACGTGGACAGCCACGAATCGACGACCGGTGTGCAGTGGAAGACGTCCACCCTGCCCGCCGCCGCGCTGGGCCCGGTGGCCTCGATGCCGGGTGGCTACCACGAACTCGACCGAGCGGCCGGGTCCGGCGCCCTCGACTACATCCGGCATCCGGCACTGCGCGGCCGTCCTCCGTGGCCGTCGTGGCTGCCGGCCGTCCTGCGGGAGCGCCTCGAACGGTGGGTGAAGCTGCGGCAGCCCTGGACCTCGGGGTCGAACCTCGATGCCGCCCTCGCCCTCGAACCGATCCTCGTCGTGGGACGCCCGATCCTGGTCTTCGGCGAACCGTTCACCGCGGGGCTGGGCGTGCACAACATCCACCAGAACCAGGGTGACCCGTACGGCACTCAGTGGTGGCCCGAGAACGGCATCTGGCAGGACGGCGGGACGATGACCCGCCGCCCGGACGGCGACTACGACGTGTTCCTCAACAAGTTCACCAGCCAGAAGGACCACACGGACGCCGACGGGCATCCGGTCCAGGCGGTGTCGGCCGGAAGGACCTGAGAGGGCCCGCTCCTAGAAGGGCGGCTCCAGGGAGCATCCGTCCTCGCGAGCAGGGACGGATGGTGCCGTGCCTCGCAAGGCGGAGGAGCGCCCTCGTACTGGATGTACTCGGGTGCTCCGGCAACGCGGCGAGGTGCGGTGCCGGGCGGCTCGGGCCCGGCAAGATCCGAAAGAGACGGCCTGGGCGGGGTGCGGGGCGCGCGTTCCCGCAGTGGCGGCCGAACCGCTGCCTGTCGGCACAGCGTTGGTGTCAGGCGAGGGCCGTGACCAGCAGGGTGAACGCGGCGACGATGACGGCGACGCGGAGGTAGTGGTAGCGGTTCCAGCGGTGGAGCTGCTCCTTCCAGTCGGCGGGCCGGTTCTCGGGGGTCCAGGTCTTGTTCCGGTTGTTGATCGGGACGAGCAGCAGGATCGACATGACCACGCTGAGCATCAGCAGTCCGGCGGCGGTGACGACGAGTCCGGCGCCGTCGCGGTGCCATCCGGCGACGGCCCAGATCGCGATGAGGACGAGCGAGCCTATGTACCAGAACGGCATCAGGGCTCCGAGCATGCGGCCCCCGTGGGCGTGGCCGAGCTGGCCGCTGTCCTCGGGAAGCGCGTCCAGGATCCGGTTCATGATGAAGGCGACGGAGAACTCGACCCCCACCATCAGGCCGACGACGACAGTGGTGACGACCTCGAGTGTGCTGAGCATGACGACCCCTCAATGAACTAGCGGTGCTAGATGTTTGAGGGCAACGCTAGCGCTGCTAACGCTCGATTGTCTAGCGATGCTAGGATCGAGTTATGTCGGTAAAGGAACGCAAGGAGCGCGACCGGGCGGAGCGCGAGCGCCTCATCGTGGCGACAGCCCGCGAACTCGCCGAGCAGCAGGGCTGGGACGCCGTCACCACCCGCCGGCTCGCCGAGCGCATCGAGTACAGCCAGCCCGTCCTCTACAGCCACTTCCGAGGGAAGCGCGAGATCATCGGCGCCGTCGCCCTGGAGGGCGCCGTCGAGCTGGCCGCGGCGGTGCGTGCCGCAGCCTCCACAGCGAACAGCCCGCGCGAGCGGGTCGTCGCCCTCGCCCGTGCCTACCTCGGCTTCGCCGAGCACAACCCGGCGGTCTACGACGCCTTGTTCCAGCTCGACGGCGGCCTGGCATACGCACAGGAGGACACCCCCGAGCCACTGAAGGACGCCTTCGCCGCCCTGCTCGAGTCCCTCGCCGAGGTCGCCGGCGACGGCGTCCAGGCGGGGCTGTTCACCGAGGTGTTCTGGGCGGCTCTGCACGGCCTGGCGACCCTGACCCGAGCGGGCCGCCTGCTGCCCGAGGACGCTGAGCCGAGGGTGGAGCTGTTGGTGGACCGGCTCGCGATGGTGTGACGCACCGTCCCGGCGGGCCCAGCGCCAGGGCCCTCGGGGCGCGCGTGCTGATCCTTTGGGCTGCCTAGACGATCGATTCCGAGTCAGTGGTCGTGAGCCGTCAGTGCGCGTGGGACGACTGTCCGGTGCGGCCCGTCGTGCCAGATGGCGTCGGTCGGCGCGAACGTGACGGGCGGGCCCTGGAGGTGCGTAGCGGCCGCATTCGACCGAGGTGGAGTCGACGATCCGTGCATCGTCGCCGGCGTGACGAGTTGGGAGTTCGTGAGCTGCGGGGCGATCCCCAGGTCGGACGCCATGGCACCAAGGCGCCAGTCGCGGGGGCGCCTTCAGCAGCTCGTCGGTTGCACATAGAGTGCCGTCGCGAGGGTGTCCGGGTTGCTCGTCACAACGATCTTGGATGCCCTCATCTTCGCCTCCCGTGCCACCCCTTGGCTTTGATCACCCGGTGAGTCTTGCCCAGTCACTGGCACACAGAAAGGACCGTGGCATGTCCAGCGACCGTCTCATGCGCATCCACAGCGCCGAGTTCCAGGCCATGGCCGAGAGGGTCCTGCGAGTCACCGAGCTCACCTCCAGGCTGAACGTCCTGCCTTTCGAAGATGAAGCGGGCAAGGCGGCACTGTTCGAACAGATCCTCGGCAAGCCACTGCCGCCGAAGGTCACGATCTATCCGCCCTTCTTCACGGACCATGGCCTGAACCTCGACCTCGCCGCACGCGTCTTCATCAACCAGAACTGCACGTTCCTGGACTATGCCGGCATCCGTCTCGGCGAGGGAGTGATGATCGGACCGAAGGTCACGTTCATCACCAGCGGTCACCCCGTTGATCCCGCGGAGCGACGGCTGTACCTCACCGGCGCACCCATCGACGTGGCAGAGAACGTGTGGATCGGTGCCGGTGCCACGATCCTGCCCGGCGTCAGCATCGGCCGTGACGCGGTGGTCGCCGCCGGCGCGGTCGTGGCCGATGACGTTCCGCCGGCAAGCTTGGTGACCGGTAGCAAGGCAGCCGTGCACCGAAGGTGGTGACGGCCTCTTCGGAGCCACGCCGATCCCGACCACGGGCGGTCATTGATCCCCTGCGAGCCTGGAGCTTCTCCCCGGAACTGGACGGCAGGACCGCGCTGGTGACGGGCGGCTCGCGCGGGAGGAGTTCGAGCAGCTGCTGGCGGTCAACGTGAGCACGCCGATCTTCGTGGTCCAGCGGGCGCTGCCGCTGCTGCGGGAGGGCGGACGGATCGTCAACAGGGGCTCGGCAGCCACCCGGATCGCGGAACCCGGACAGATCGGCTACATCGTCACCAAGGCGGCGCTGGCGTCCCTCGGCCCGTCGCCCGCCAACGAGCTGGGCCGGCGTGGTATCACCGTGAACAGGGTCGAACCCGGGGTGGTGCTGACCGACATGATCAGTCCCTACGCTGCGCTCCCGAGGCCGTGGCCGCGCTTGCTTCGATCACGGCGCTCGGGCGGATCGGCGAGCCGGAGGACGTCGCGGACGTGGTGGGCTTCCTGGCGGGCCCGCGGGGGCGCTGGGTGACCGGCCAGACCATCGACGTCTCCGGAGGCACCTACCTGGGACCGCTCGCAGCCCAGTAGTCCGCATGAGTTCGGTGTGGCGGTGGGGCGGTGGGGGTGCGGGCGCCGCCACGTCGAGCCGGCCGTGCCGGGGTCCGCCCGCCGGCGCGGCAAGATAGCAGCCTTTCGCGGGCTCGCCGGGATGTTTGTCCAAGGGTGATGTCCTCCCGCAGCGGCGCCGCGGCGGGCACTAGCGTCCCGTGACACCCCGGGAATGCGGGTGTGCACCGCACGGTACGTGCGGCCCTCCTGCGCCGCCCCCTCCCGGCCCCCTGGAGCGAGGAGGCACCGTGCTGTCACTGCGGCGACGATCCATCAACAGCCTTTCGGTGGCGACGAGATACACCATCGGGAGCGGCGTGGTCATCACCGCCCTCGCCCTCACCCTGATCGCGCTGCTGATACCCGTGGACAGATTCGACGGCCGGGCCTCGGCCGCCGTCGCGGGTCCGGCGGGTGAGGACGACGGCGCCGGGACCATGAGCACGGCGTACGGGCCGCTGACCGCCGCGGACCGCGACTTCGTCCGGAAGGTGCGGCTCGCGGGGCTGTGGGAGCTGCCCGCGGGACGGCAGGCCCAGCAGCGCGGGACGCGCCCCGCGGTGCGCACGGCCGGGGAACACCTCGTCGAGGGCCACACCGAGCTGGACCGGCAGGTCATCCAGGTCGGCCAGGCCCTCGGCATCGACCTGCCCAACCAGCCCTCCGAGCAGCAGCAGGAGTGGCTGGGCCAGCTGACCCGCGCCCGCGGGGACGACTACGAACGGCTGTTCATCCAGCTGCTGCGCCGAGCGCACGGAAAGGTGTTCGCCCTGCTGGCCGGGGTGCGGGCACAGACCCGCAACTCCATGGTGCGCGCCCTCGCCACGTCCGCCAATGCCACGGTGCTGGACCACATCTCGGTCCTCGAAGACAGCGGGCTGGTCGATTTCGACGCGCTTTCCGACAATGTCCGACCGACGAAGTGAAGTGATCGCATGAGCCAAAAGGGCCACAAACGCCCCCGGTTGTCGAACAAGCTGCTGGCCGTGGTCTCCGCCCTCGTGCTGGGCGGGGGCGGGGTCGCCGTCATCGCCGGCAACGCGTCCGCCGGACAGGAGGGCGACCGCGCGGGGCAGCTGACGGCCACCATCGACTGCCCCGACGTGGGAGAGCGGCTCACCAGCGTCCCCGACCAGGCCAAGGCCGAGGTCGACGGGAGTCTGGCCAAGCTGGACGACCAGGTGGCCGACGCCTACCGGCGGCTCGCCGCTGGCGAAGCGCAGGGGGACGCCCTCCTCGGGGAGCTCCGCGAGCAGCGCGACAAGACCATCGCCGAGATGACCGACGCGATCGGCCGCTCCGCCCAACCGCCTGAGGAACTCAAGGCGTTGAGCGGATGCGAGATGAAGCAGGCACCCGCCGCCGAGGAGCCCGCCGCCGGGGACTCCGCCGCCGACCAGTTCGGCGTCGCCTCCAACACGTCGCAGAAGGGGGGTCCGGCCCGCAGCGACTTCGTCTCCATCACCAAGATCCGGCCGAACGTACGCACTCCCGCCCCTTCTGCGGGCGCCTCCACGGGAACGTTCACCTCGCAGTGCGGCCGCAACGAGAACGGCCACTTCAACCCCGACAACGTCATCGTCGCCCCCGGTGTCTCCAACGGCGCCCACCACATGCACGACTACGTGGGCAACAAGTCCACCGACGCCTTCTCCACCAACGACAGCCTCGCCGCGGCCGGCACCACCTGCGCCAACGGCGACCAGTCCAGCTACTACTGGCCCGTCCTGCGGTTGCGCGACGGCAAGGCGGAGCGGGACGCGAAGGCGGCCGGTGGCGGCAAGGACGGCAACGTCGGCACCATCCTGCGGCCGAAGCAGGTCACGATCACCTTCAAGGGGAGTCCGGCCGGCAAGGTCACGGCCATGCCCCGCTTCCTGCGGATCATCACCGGTGACGCCAAGGCCTTCGCCAACGGCAATGCCAACGCGAACGCCTCGTGGAGCTGCACCGGCTTCGAGAACCGCCAGCTGAAGGACAAGTACCCGGTCTGCCCCAAGGGCAGCGACGTGGTGCGCACGTTCACCTTCCAGAGCTGCTGGGACGGCCGGAACACCGACAGCGCCAACCACCGTACCCACGTCGCCTTCGCGGACCGGGGCGGCCGCTGCCCGAAGGGCTTCAAGGCCATTCCGCAGCTGGTACAGCGCCTCACCTACGGGGTGGAGCCGGGCGCGCGCTTCGCCGTGGACAGCTTCCCCGAACAACTGCACAAGCCGGTCACCGACCATGACGACTTCATCAACGTGATGTCGAACGGCCTGATGAACAAGGCCGTGGGCTGCATCAACGACGGGCGCACCTGCCGCTGACCGCGCGGTACGGATCCCCCTCCGCTCCCGGGGCGGGCGCCCCCTCCCCCACCCACTGCGCCCGTTCCGGGACAAAGGTGTTGGCCCGAAGCCGACTTCGGGCCAACACCGCTTTTCTTGGGACCGGTTGTCAGAACTGGTTCAGAGGCCGTTCACGCGCGCGATCCGTCCGACGACCACGGGGGTGAAGTCCGCCGTGATCACGCGGGCGGTCCTGCGTCCCACCCGGGAGTGCTGACGCCGCACCTGGGCCATCAGGCGGCGGCTGCGCAGGGCCATCTCCAGCTCGAAGCGGGTGCGGGGGTCACGCAGCCCGGTCCCGAAGAGCTTCTCCAGCTGGCGCATGCGGTACCGCACGGTCTGCGGGTGCACACTCAGGGCCTTGGCGGCCTCGGGGGCTCCGCCCCCTTCCAGCCAGGCGAGCAGGGTCACCTCCAGCCGCTCGCTCTGGCGCGGGGTCAGGTCCGCCAGCGGGCGCAGCCAGCGGGCGGCCAGCGCGTGGGCGAGGGGCTCGTCCTGGAGCAGGAGCAGGGTCGAGAGGTGGTCGTCGACGAACACGGTGCGGGCCTCCAGGCCCGGGCGGGTGGGCGTCAGGCCGAAGAGGCGCAGCGCCCAGCGCAGGGAGGAGGCCGCGTCCCGCAGGGGGACGGCGTGGCCGACGGCCGCGAAACGGCCGCGGAGCAGGTGTTCCAGCGGGGCGCGGACGTCCGGGTCCTGGCTCGGGACGAGCAGGCAGGGTCGGCCCGCGAAGGTGCCCGCGAGGGCGTCGTCCAGTACGGCGGCGAGCTGTGCGGTCTCGCCGGGGCTGGCGGGCACGATGGCCCGTAGGGCCGGTGGCAGGGACCATCCGGCGGCCTCGGCGAGCTCGGTGAGGGAGGTCTCCGATGCGGCCCTGTCGTCGGTGAGGGCCTTGAAGAGCTCCTGGCGTGCCCGGTCCCCCTCGCGGACGCCCTCCCGGCCGTCTTCATGGCCGCCGTCCCGCCGGCCCTCGCAGATGCCCTCCTGCCGGCCCTCGCAGATGCCTTCCTGCCGGCCCTCCCTGATGCCTTCGTGCCGGCCCTCGTGCGTGATCTCGCACTCATCGCTGATCTCGGGCTCGTCGCTGATCTCGGCTTCGTCGCTGATCTCGGCCTCGCTTTCGTCCGCTGTCTCGTCCTCGTCCGGTGCGTGTTCCCGGGGGTGCTCCTGGTAGCCGAGAGCGGTGAGAAGAGCCTCTTCCACCCTCTGCCGGAGCAGCTCGTCGTCGATGGCATCGTTGTCATCGACAAGTGCGGAAAATTCCGGAATTCCATGCAGAAGCTCCTCCACTATCTCGGCGGCCAGCGCGGGGAGTTCCCGTCGCAGGACGCGGGTCCACTCGCCACGGGGGCGGGACCAGATGCGGTTCAGAAGTTCGCACATCGTTTCCTCGTTCGTGCCGGGGTGAGCCCGCCCGGGGAAGAGCGACCAGCTCACCGAGGTTCCCCCTTCGCCAACAGCCTTCGCTGGCAGGGAAGTTGTGACCCCCGTCCCTCCTGAGAGGTCCGACCACTGGGCCTGTCACAACCTCCGTTGGAGGGGAATCTTCCGGTGTTGTTCGATGCGCCGGAGACGCGGTGCGAGAAATTATCACGTTTCGATAAATCCTGTGGAGCCCCTGTGCACCTCCACGATGCTTCTGCACTCCGGCCCCAAGTTCCCTCGGCCGGAGCGGAGTTTCACAGGAGAACTGGATGCCCCTGCCCCAGCCTCACATGCCCCGCTCACACAGAGCCCGCCGCAGAAGCCGTCACGCGGCTTCGAGTCCGGCCGCCGGACGGCGGGCCGTCCGGCGGCCCTCCCTCCTTCCCACCGCGGGCAGACTGAGACCCGGGGCCATCTGCGCCGCCCTCGCGGCTCTCGTCTCCATCACCGTGGCCGCCCGCGCGGGCGCCCTGACCCACGTGTGGGAGTTCCTCGACTACGGGGTGGGCGTCCTCTCGCTCGTCTCCCTCACCGCCACGGTCCTCTGGGGCCTGATGGCCACCGACCGGCTGCTGCTCGGCTCGGGCCACCGGCTGCTGGCCCAAGGAGTGCACCGCGGTCTCGCCGTGGCGGGGCTTGGTTTCCTGGCCCTCCACATCTGGGTCAAGGTCGCGCAGCGACAGACCACCGCGACCGCGGCGGTCGTGCCGTTCACGGACGCCGGTCGCCCCGTCCTCATCGGGCTCGGCACGCTCGCCGGATATCTGTTCCTCACGGTGGCGGTGTCCGGCGCCGTGCGCAGCGTGTTCGCGACCAAGAGCCGCTCCCTGTGGTGGCGGGCCCTGCACATCGGCGCCTATCCGGCGTGGGGTGCCTCGCTGGTGCACGGGCTGAAGGCCGGCCGGCCCGCCGACGCCTGGGTGACGGCCTCGTACGCCCTGTGCCTGGTCGGGGTCGCCGGCGTTCTCGCCCTGCGCCTCAAGTCCCGTCTGGACATGGCCGCTTCCCGCCCCTCATCCCCTCTGACCGCGCCGCAGAAGCCCCTGGCGGTCACCCTCCCCCGGCAGCGGAGATGGACGCGCCGCCGTCCGGTCGTGTTCCCCGCGTACGCGCCGAGCCGGCCGGGTGGTGGCGCGGACCCGTTCGACGAACGGCTCGCGACCCGTGAGGGGTTGACGTGAGCGGCGCGCCGCGCCCCAGTCTCGGCTGTGTGGGCGCCCCCAGGCTGCTGGCCGGACTGGACCGGGCGCCTCGCCTCGACCGGGTCGCCCACCTCACCGCGCACGGCTCACTGCCGCGGCTGCGTCCGGACGAACTCGTCGACCTCGCCGAGGACATCGACCTACGGGGCCGTGGCGGGGCGGGCTTCCCCTTCGCCCGGAAACTGCGCGCCGTCATGCGCTCGGCCCGGGAGCGGGACGGGCTCACCGCCGTCGTCGTCAACGGCAGTGAGGGCGAGCCGAGTTGCCTCAAGGACACCGCACTGCTGCTGCACGCCCCGCACCTGGTGCTCGACGGGGCACTCCTGGCCGCCGCCGCGCTCGGCGCCGAGGACGTGGTCGTGGCCGTCACCCGGGAGGACGTGGAGCAGTCGGTACGGGACGCCGTCGCGGAACGCGGCCCGGCCGGGCGGCGGGTACGGGTGACCCGGCTTCCCGAGCGCTTCGTGACCGGCGAGGGGACCGCCCTCGTCAGCGGTCTGAACGGCGGCGCGGCGCTGCCGTCCGGGCAGAAGGTGCGCACCAGCGAGAGGGGCCTGGGCGGCGCGCCCACGCTGCTGTCGAACACCGAGACCTTCGCCCAGCTCGCCGTCGCCGCCCGCCTCGGCGCGCTGGACTACCGTGCGAGCGGCCTGCCCGCCGAACCGGGCACCACCTTGCTGACGGTTGCCGGCTCCACGGTCGTCGAGACGCCCACCGGGACCTCGCTGGCGTACGTCCTCGAGCTGTGCGGCTCCGATGCCGGTCAGGGCGTGCTGGTCGGCGGCTACCACGGCAGATGGCTGCCTCCGGGGTCCGCCCGCGGCGCCGAGGTGTCCCGGCAGTCCCTCGCCGCGCTCGGCGCGGTGCTGGGGGCGGGAGCGGTCCTGCCCCTGCCGCAGGACACCTGTCCGGCCGGCGAAGTGGCGCGCGTGACGCGCTGGATGGCCAAGGAGTCGGCGGGCCAGTGCGGCCCGTGCGTACGGGGGCTGCCCGCGCTGGCCGACGTACTGGAGGACGCCGTCGCGGGCGGGGGCAGAACCGCGCTCGAAGCGGTGGAGGCGCGGCTGCGCGTGGTGCGCGGCCGGGGCGCGTGCAGCCATCCCGACGGCACGTCGCACTTCGTGGCGTCGGCGCTGGCCGCCTTCCCCGAGGAGTTCATGGACCACGCCCTCGGCAGCGGGTGCGGCCGACGGGTACTGGGGGCGCTGCCGTTGCCCCAGGACGAGAGTCCCGAGCGACTGGTCGTGGACTGGACGCTGTGCAAGGGGCACGGGCTGTGCGTGGACATCCTCCCCGATGTCGTCCGGCTCGACGCCGACGGCTATCCGGCCCAGGCGTCCATGCCGGTCCCGGGGCGGCTGCGGCCGAAGGCGCTGCGCGCGGTGCGGCGCTGCCCGGCGCTCGCGCTGCGCATCCAGGAGTGACCTGACTGAGCGAGTGAGCCGGTCCGGTGCACGGCTCCGGCCTTTCCCCGGGTTCATTCTTTGCGTGATCCGATAAATTCCCGGGGAAACCGACTCCTTCGGCCCGGCGCCCCGTATCAATGACGCAGACACGAAATTGCAGCACGTAATTGCGGGCAGTCATCGCGGGATCGAACCTGAAGGAGAAATCGTGAAGAAAGCGCGCCGTGACATATTCGCCGGGTCGGCGATCGCCGTACTTCTGTTGACCGCCGGATGCGGCAGTGCCGACGAATCCCCGGGAAAGGGAAACGCGGTGAAGCCGGTGAGCGACAGCAAACAGCTCGGGTCCGCCTACGACTACGGGGCCGGTTCCGGCGCCGTACCGGCCGGCGAGGCCGGGAAGAACGGGCCGGCCGGGCAGCTGAAGGTGAAGGAGGTACCGGCGCTCGGCGCGGCGGTCACCGACAGCGAGGGCTTCACGCTCTACCGCTTCGACAAGGACACGGCCAAGCCCCCCAAGTCCACGTGCGAGGGGGACTGCGCGACGGCCTGGCCCGCGGTGTCCGCGGACGACGCCTCGGCCGGCGAGGGAATCGACGCGACCCTGCTCGGCTCGGTCGCGCGGGCCGACGGCACCCGGCAGCTGACGCTCGCCGGGTGGCCCGTGTACCGCTACGCCAAGGACGCCAAGGCGGGCGACACGCTCGGCGAGGGTGTCGGCGGGACCTGGCACGCGCTGGGAGCCGACGGGAAGCCGGCCGCCGCCGGAGGCAAGAAGCCGGCCGCGGGGGCGCACGGCGAGGACGCCGCGAAGGGCAAGGGCGCGGCGGCCAGTGAACTCAGCGCGGTCCAGAACGCCCAGCTCGGCACCATCGTCGCGGACGCGGAGGGCCGGACGCTCTACCGGTTCGACAAGGACAGCGCCTGGCCGATGAAGTTCGGATGCCTCGATGCCTGCCTGGACACCTGGAAGCCCGCCAAGCCCGTCGACAAGTCGAAAGTGAGCGGAATACCCGCTGAATTGGTGGGTTCGGTGAAACGACCCGACGGGAGCGAGCAATTGACGATCGACTGCTGGCCGGTCTATTCGTTCACCGGGGACAAGGAGCCCGGGGACATCAGCGGCCACAACAAGCAGGGCCTTTGGTTCGCCGTCACCGACAAGGGCAAGAAGGCGAAGTCCGCCGGATAGACCGCTGCGGCTGGCTTTCCGCCCGCACCCCAGACCCGTGGTGCCCGGGCCCTCCTCCCCACCCGGGCACCACGACCGCGCCGGACCCCGATCAGCCAGTGAGGTCGCCATGCCGTCCACCGCCCGCCGAACCCGCCGCGCGCCCCGCACCCCCCGCACCCGGCGGATCCGCACGTCCCTGCCCGCCGCCGTCGCGGTGTGCGCCGCCGCGCTGCTGTGCGGCGGCTGCGCCGGAGCGAGGGCCGAGGAGCCGCCCGGCACCTCCATCGAGGAGATCGCCGCCGCCCTCGGCTGCACCGCCGAAGTGAGCGTCGACGCCGACGAGTTGCGCCAGGGCGGATGCGGGACCGGGGAAGGCGCGTACCGCATCGTCACCTTCGCTGACGACCGGGGCCTGCGCTCCTGGCTGACCGAGGCCCGGATGTACGGCGGCACCTATCTCGTCGGGGACCGGTGGGTGGTCACCGCCGGGACGGAGCAGGCCCTGACGCCGCTGCGCGACCGGCTCGGCGGCGCCGTCGAAACCGGTTCCCAGCACGACGAGCACCCGGTCCCCCATGGCCACCACCCGCCTTCCGGGTCATGACTGCGGCGTGACTGCGGCGTGTCGGCCAGTTGTCCGGTTATCAGCTCATTCGTGAGGAGCACAGGGCACGACCCTTCGGGATGATTCGCCCCCGCCCGCCATGCAACAGGGTGGACGGGTAAGCGAATTGACCGAAAGGAATCGGCTTCGTGCGCCTGAAACGCTCCGCACCGCTGCTGGCCGCCGCCGGACTCGTGGCGGCCACCGTGCCGTTGCTGACCGCGACGCAGGTCTCCGCCGCCCCGGCAGCGGACCACCTGCGGCAGAAACCGGCTTGGCAGCGCTGCAGTCCCGAACAGCCGGCCTCGTACGAATGCGCCACGCTCAAGGTCCCGCTGGACTACCGGCGCCCCGACGGGCCCACCCTCGACCTCGCCATATCCCGGATGAAGAGCGAGAACCCGGCCAAGCGCCACGGCGTCATGCTCCTCAACCCCGGTGGCCCGGGCGGCGGCGGGCTTGACCTGCCGCTGCTGATGAACGAATCGCTGCCCAAGGACGTGCGCGAGCAGTACGACCTCATCGGCTTCGACCCGCGCGGGGTCGGCCGCAGCAGCCCGATCACCTGCGGCCTCAACGCGACGGAGCAGAACTTCGAGCGGCCGTACCGCCCGGAGACCTTCCCCTCCGACGTGGCGTGGGCGCAGACCGTCGCCGACAAGTGCCGCGAGAAGGCCGGTGCGGTGCTGCCGTACATCACCACCCGCAACACGGCGCGCGACATGGACACGGTCCGCGCGGTGCTGGGCGAGCGCAAGCTCTCGTACCTGGGGTACTCGTACGGGACCTACCTCGGCGCGGTGTACTCGCAGATGTTCCCCGAGCGCACGGACCGCTTCGTGCTCGACAGCGCCGTGGATCCGAAACGGGTCTGGCGCGGCATGATCCAGGTGTGGGCCGAGGAGGGCGAGCCCGCCTTCGCGCGCTGGACGCAGTGGGCGGCGGAGCGGTCGGCCGAGTACGGCCTGGGTGACAGCCCGAAGGCGGTGTCCGACACCTTCTGGGGGCTGGTGGCGCGCGCCGACCGGGATCCGATCGACTTCGAGGGCATGAAGCTCACGGGCGACGGCATCCGCACGGCGCGGCCGTACTTCTTCTACCCGGCGCAGGCCTCCGGGCTCATCACGGCGCTGAAGGCCGCGGCCGAGGGCAAGCCGCTGCCCGCGGGCGCCGACGTCCCGGAGCTGAAGAAGATGCTCAGGGGCGGGGACGAGGAGCCCGCCTCGGACAACGGCACGGCCGTGTTCTGGGCCGTGTTGTGCGGGGACACGGGCGCGTGGCCGCGCTACACCGAGCAGTACGAGCGGGACGCGGCCAGGGACAAGGCCAAGTACCCGCTGTACGGGGACTTCGCGTCCAACATCAAGCCGTGTGCCTTCTGGCAGCGGCCGGTGGAGGCCGCCACCCCGATGCGGACCCGGGCGAACGTGCTGACCGTGCAGAACGAGTGGGACTCGCAGACCCCGCTGAGCAGCGGGCAGGGCCTGCACCGGGCCCTCAAGGGCTCGCGGATGGTGCTGGCCGCCGGGGGTGAGGGGCACGGCGTGTACGTCTTCGACCCGCGTTCCTGCGCCAATGCGACGGTCGACGCCTACCTGACCACGGGTGTGCTGCCCGACAAGGACGTGACCTGCCAGAACCCGCAGCCGTCGGCCGCCGCGGAGCGGGGCGGGTCCCCGGCCCCTTCGGGCCGGCTGCCCTTCCCGGCCGGGCCGGGCCGGTTCTGAGCCGACCGGCCCGAGGCGGGGTCCCGGCGGTCGGCCTGACCGCCGGGACCCCGCGCCTAGGTCCTGTCGTCAAAGTGGCGCCGGTCAGGCCCGCGGTGTCCGGTGCCGTGCATCGCAAGGCGGAGGGGGGGGGGGGGGGGGGGGGGAGGCGAGCGAGCCGAAAACAAAGAGAGGAGGACGCGCCAGAAACACGAGACA
>NZ_JBWKJU010000005.1:178773-348116 GCF_056432025.1 Streptomyces sp. NPDC045695 | reverse complement strand
GGTGGCCGGGGGTTACGCCCCCCCCTCCCCCCCCCGACCGGGAGGGGGGCCCCCCCCCCCCCCCCCCCCGGGCCAGGCGGGACTTTGACGACAGGGCCTCTAGGACTCACCCCAGCAGGGCGTAGACGGTGGAGGCGGTGGCGGCCGGCTCCGCCGCGCCCTCGGGGGTCAGGGTGATGTCGGCGAAGGCCATCCGCTTGCCGAGCTTGGTGACCCGTACGCGGACGAGCACGTCGGCTCCGACGACCGGCCGCTGGAAGCTCGTCGACTGCTGGACGGTGGTCATCGGCCCGTACCCACCGCGCGCGGCGGAGATCGCGATGACGGTGGCGGTGTCGGCGGCCGCCATCATGGCCTGCCCGGACAGGCCGCCGCCGTCCCGGGCCAGTTCCTCGGACCAGGGCAGCCGCAGTACGGCGTGCCGCTCACCCGTCTCCTGGACGGTGAGGCCGAGGGCGAGCACCCAGGGGGCGAAGTGGTCGGCGAGGATCTTGTCTGCGTCTGCGGGTGAGAACGTCACCGGGAGATTGTGGCGGCCCGGGCGGGCCGCCACAATCCCCTGCGGTCACGGGCTGCGGGTCAGAGGGTGGCGGCCAGCTCCGTGCCCTGCCGGATGGCCCGCTTGGCGTCGAGCTCGGCGGCCACGTCGGCGCCACCGATCAGGTGGGCCTCGACGCCGGCCGCGCGCAGGGCCTCGTAGAGGTCGCGGCGCGGCTCCTGGCCGGTGCACAGCACCACGGTGTCGGCCGGTACGAGGCGCTGCTCGCCGCCGACGGTGATGTGCAGGCCCTCGTCGTCGATGCGGTCGTACGTGGCGCCCGCGACGGACACGACACCGCGGTGCTTCATCTCGGCGCGGTGGATCCAGCCCGTGGTGGTGCCGAGGCCGGCGCCGACCTTGGTGGGCTTGCGCTGGAGCAGGTGGACCTGGCGCGGCGACGCGGGGCGGGACGCCTCGGTCAGGCCGCCGGGCCCGGTGTAGGCGGTGTCGACGCCCCAGTGGCGGAAGTAGACGTCGGGGTCCTGGGAGGCGCCCTCGCCGCTGTCGGTGAGGTATTCGGCGACGTCGAAGCCGATGCCGCCGGCGCCGACGACGGCGACGCGCTCCCCGACGGGGGCGCCGTCGCGCAGCACGTCGAGGTAGCTGACGACGTGGGGGTGGTCCACGCCCTCGATGTCGGGGGTGCGGGGGGTGACGCCGGTGGCGACGACGACCTCGTCGTAGCCCTGGAGGGTGTCCACGTCGGCGCGGGTGCCCAGGCGGACGTCCACGCCGCTCTCCACGAGCTGGGTGCCGTAGTAGCGGATGGTCTCCTCGAACTCCTCCTTGCCGGGGATGCGGCGGGCGATGTCGAGCTGGCCGCCGATGTGGCCGGAGGCCTCGAAGAGGGTGACGGCGTGGCCGCGTCCGGCGGCGGAGACGGCGCAGGCGAGTCCGGCCGGGCCGGCGCCGACGACGGCGACGCGCTTCTTCAGCTGGGTGGCGGACAGGACGAGTTCGGTCTCGTGGCAGGCGCGCGGGTTGACCAGGCAGCTGGTGATCTTGCCGCTGAAGGTGTGGTCCAGGCAGGCCTGGTTGCAGCCGATGCAGGTGTTGATGGTCTCGGATCGGCCGGCGGCCGCCTTGGCGACGAAGTCGGCGTCGGCGAGGAAGGGGCGGGCCAGCGACACCAGGTCGGCGCGGCCGTCGGCGAGCAGCTCCTCGGCGATCTCCGGGGTGTTGATGCGGTTGCTGGTGACGAGGGGGACGCTCACCGCGCCCATCAGCCGCTTGGTGACCCAGGTGTAGGCGCCGCGGGGAACGGAGGTGGCGATGGTGGGGATGCGGGCCTCGTGCCAGCCGATGCCGGTGTTGATGATGGTGGCGCCGGCCGCCTCGATCTCCTTGGCGAGGTGGACGACCTCGTCGAGGGTGGAGCCGCCGGGGATCAGGTCGAGCATCGAGAGGCGGTAGACGAGGATGAAGTCGTCCCCGACGGCCGCGCGGGTGCGGCGGACGATCTCCAGCGGGAAGCGGACGCGGTTCTCGTACGCGCCGCCCCAGCGGTCGGTGCGCTGGTTGGTGGCGGCGGCGATGAACTCGTTGATCAGGTAGCCCTCGGAGCCCATGATCTCGACGCCGTCGTAGCCCGCGAGCTGGGCGAGTCGTGCGGCGCGGACGAAGTCCTCGACGGTGCGCTCGACCTCGGTGTCGGTGAGCTCGTTAGGTACGAAGGGGCTGATGGGGGCCTGGAGGGCGCTGGGGGCGACGAGGTCCTTGTGGTAGGCGTAGCGGCCGAAGTGGAGGATCTGCATCGCGATCTTCCCGCCCTCGGCGTGCACCGCCTCGGTGATCACCCGGTGCTCGGCGGCTTCGTCCTCGGTGGTGAGGCGGGAGCCGCCCTCGAAGGGCCGGCCCGCGTCGTTGGGTGCGATGCCTCCGGTGACGATGAGCCCGGCGCCGCCGCGGGCGCGCTCGGCGTAGAAGGCGGCGAGGCGCTCGAAGCCGCCCTCGTGCTCTTCGAGGCCGGTGTGCATGGAGCCCATGATCACGCGGTTGGGCAGGGTGGTGAAACCGAGGTCCAGGGGGCTCAGCAGGTGCGGGTAGCGGCTCTGGGAACTCTGCGGACTCATCGGGGTGTGCCTCCTCGCGCGGGGTGATGAACCTGTTCTAGCGAGGGAGAGTCTGTTTTGCAACTAGGTGCAAAACCAGGCGGGGCCCGTCTCCCCGGATTCCCGGGGGAGGCGGGCCCTCCTTGTGGTGGAGTTCACGCCCGCGCCGCGAGGGCGGGGGCCGGCGCGGCCGGTGCCCGTCAGGCGCGGTGGAGGCGGACGGTGAGGATCTGGAAGGGGCGCAGGGTGAGGTGGACCGTGCCGTCGGCCGCCGGGGCGGCGACGGCGGACCCCTCCAGGGGGCGTTCCAGCAGGTCGCTCTCGACCGCCGCCGCGATCGGGAAGTCCGCCGTGAGGGTGGCCGTGGCGCGGCCCCCGAGGGATTCGTAGAGGCGCACGACGACGTCGCCGCCGCGGTCCTCGGCGAGCTTGACGGACTCGACGACGACCGCCTCGTTGTCCACCACCAGCAGCGGGGCGACCGGGGTCGCGCCGGTCAGGGTGCGCTCCGGCAGGTTCAGGGCGTGGCCCTCGCGGACCGCGTCGGCGATCTCCGCGCCCGGGGCGAGGCAGTAGCGCAGGGTGTGGCGGCCCTGGTCGGTCTCCGGGTCGGGGTAGCGCGGGGCCCGCAGGAGGGAGAGGCGGACGGTGGTGGTCTGGCCGCCGTCGGCCCGTACGTCGCGGGTCACGTCGTGCCCGTACGTGGAGTCGTTGAGCAGTGCGACGCCCCAGCCGGGCTCCTGGGCGTGGATCCAGCGGTGGGCGCAGATCTCGAACTTCGCGGCCTCCCACGAGGTGTTCGTGTGCGTGGCCCGGAAGACATGCCCGAACTGAGTCTCGGAGGCGGTCCGTTCGGCCTTCACGTCCAGCGGGAAGGCGGCCTTGAGGAACTTCTCCGTCTCGTGCCAGTCCACCTCCGTGACGATGTCGACGGTCTTGGCCCCGGCCCGCAGGGTGAGGGACTGGACCGCCTTCGAGCGGCCGAAGGAGCGGGTGACCCGGACGGTGACGGACGCGGGACCGCTCTCGGCGACCTCCCGGCGGTCCAGGTCCACGAGGTCCGTGACCCGGTGGCGGTAGAACTCGTCGACGTCCCAGGCGTCCCACATGTTCGGGTGGTCGGGATGGATCTGGAGGAGGTTCGCCGCCGCCCCGGGGGCGATCGACTCCCGGCGCCCCTCCAGGTCGTAGGCGCGCACGATCAGGCCGCGGCCGTCGATCTCCACCAGCAGCCGGCCGTTGGCCAGGACGTACCCGCCGCCGCGCCGCTCCTCGACCGTGACGGGCCGCCCCGGCTCGGCCGGGCGTCCCGCGCCGCCCGCGGGGACGCCGCGCCGGGCGTGCGGGGCGCAGTTGAAGACCAGTTCCTCGGCGCCCTCCCCCGCGAGGGCCCGCTGCGCGGCGAGGGTGATGGCCTGGAGCTCCTCGCGG
The DNA here is from genome assembly GCF_056432025.1 of Streptomyces sp. NPDC045695. Taxonomy (NCBI): domain Bacteria; kingdom Bacillati; phylum Actinomycetota; class Actinomycetes; order Kitasatosporales; family Streptomycetaceae; genus Streptomyces; species Streptomyces sp. NPDC045695. Next base: position 344,093 of record NZ_JBWKJU010000005.1, on the reverse strand, counting down.
ATCCGCGCGTACGTCTCGCGCGCCTCGCGGTGCACCCAGGCGATGGAGGAGCCCGGCAGGATGTCGTGGAACTGGTGCAGCAGTACCGTCTTCCAGATGCGCTCCAGGTCCTCGAACGGGTAGGCGAAGCCGGGGACGCGCACGGCGGCCGTCGCCGCCCACAACTCGGCCTCGCGCAGCAGCGATTCGCTGCGGCGGTTGCCCTGCTTCGTCTTGGCCTGGGAGGTGTAGGTGCCGCGGTGCAGCTCCAGGTAGAGCTCGCCGACCCAGACGGGCGCGTCCTCGTACTCGGCGTGGGCCTTCTCGAAGAAGGCGTCGGGCCGCTCGATCTCCACCCGAGGGGAGCCCTCCAGGTCCCGCTGCCGCCTGGCACGGGCGAGGTGCTCGCGGGTGGGGCCGCCACCGCCGTCGCCCCAGCCGAAGGGGACCAGCGAGCGCGAACCACGGCCCTTGTCACGGTAGTTGCGGGCGGCGTGGGCCATCTGTGCGCCGCCCAGGTCGGAGTTGTACGTGTCCACGGGCGGGAAGTGCGTGAAGACGCGGCTGCCGTCGATGCCCTCCCACCAGAAGGTGTGGTGGGGGAACGCGTTGACCTGGGACCAGCAGATCTTCTGGGTCAGGAACCACCGGGAGCCGGAGAGCTTGACGATCTGCGGCATCGCGGCGGTGTAACCGAAGGAGTCGGGCAGCCACACGCTGTGCGTCTCGATGCCGAACTCGTCGAGGAAGAACTTCTTGCCGTAGAGGAACTGGCGGACCATGGCCTCGCCACCGACCATGTTGGTGTCGGACTCCACCCACATGCCGCCGACGGGCACGAACTGTCCGTCCACGATCTTCTTCTTGACGCGTTCGAAGAGCTCGGGCCGGTAGGTCTTGATCCAGTCGAGCTGCTGCGCCTGCGACATCGCGAAGACGAACTCGGGATGCCGGTCCATCAGGTCGACCATGTTGGACGCCGTACGCGAGACCTTGCGCACCGTCTCGCGCAGCGGCCACAGCCACGCCGAGTCGATGTGGGCGTGGCCGACCGCGCTGATCCGGTGCGCGGAGGCGTGGGCGGGGGCGCGGAGCGCCCCGGCGAGGCGTTCGCGTGCGGCGGCCGCCGTGCCGGGGACGTCCGTCAGGTCCAGGGCGTCCAGGGCGGATTCGAGGGCGCGCAGGATCTCGTAGCGCCGGGCGTCCTGGGTGTCGAGTTGCGTCATCAGGCCGTAGAGCACTTCGAGGTCCTGGACCAGCTCCCAGACCTCGGCCTCGAAGACGGTGAGGTCCATCCGGGCGAGCCGGTAGAGGGGCTGGTCACCGCTGGTCCGCTTGTCGCCCTCGTACGTGGGCGCGTGGTCGACCAGGACCGGATTGGAGGCGGCCTCGACGTACCAGTGGACCTGCTCGCCGCCCTCGGCCCGGTCGGCCACGCGCACCCAGTCGTTGTACGGGTTCAGTGCCTTGACCTCGCTGCCGTCGGCCCGGTGGACCAGGCCCTCGCACTGGAAGCCCGGCATCATCCGGTCGAATCCGAGGTCGAGGACCGCCTCCACGGTGCGGCCGGCCCACTGCGCGGGGACGGTGCCGGTGACCTTGAACCAGGTGGTGCCCCAGGCCGGGCCCCACGCGTCGCCGATGGCGCAGGGCTCGTAGGTCGCGGCCAGGCCCTCGGCCACGGGGACGGGTTCGTCCGGAGCCTGCCAGCGCTCGACGGTCAGCGGGACGGGACGGGAGTGCACGGCTGGCTTGATGCGCTCCTGGAGGACCCGGCGCAGGCGGTGTTCGGTGATGCTGCGGTCATCGTGCATGACGGCTGCTCCTGAGGAGGGGTGGTCAGTCAGTACAGGTGAGGTCGCGGGGCGGCGGGGGTCAGGTCTTGACGGCTCCCTCGCCCACGCCCTTGAAGAAGAAACGCTGGAGGGCGAAGAAGAGGAGCATCATCGGGATGAGCGCGGCCATCGCGCCCGCCGCGATGAGCCGCTGGTCGTTGACGGTGGTGGCCCCCGCCAGCGTCTTCAGCCCCAGCTGCAGGGTGTAGTGGTCGCTGTCGGTGAGGACCAGCAGGGGCCAGAGGAAGTCGTCCCAGGCGCCCATGAAGCTGGTGATGCAGACGACGGCCAGGGCGCCCTTGACGGCGGGGAGGAACACCCGGGTGAAGCGGGTCCATTCGCCCGCGTCGTCCAGGACCGCGGCCTCCTCGACCTCCTTGGGCACGGCCAGGAAGGCCGCCCGCATGATCATGATGTTGAGCACGGAGACCGCGCCGGGCAGCCAGACGCCGATGAGGGTGTCGACCAGGCCCATCTCGCGGACCGTGAGGAACATCGAGATCATCACGGATTCGAAGGGGAACATCAGGGTCGCCACCAGCACGGTGAACACCACCTGACGGCCCTTCCACGCGGCCCGGGACAGGGCGTATCCGCCCATCGCCGAGAAGAGCAGGTTCGAGGTGACCGCGAGGACGGCGACCGTGAGGGTGTTGCCGACGTACTGGAGCAGGGGGAAGGAGTCGGCGACCCGGGCGTAGTTGTCCAGGGTCGGCTGCGAGGGGAGCACGCCGTCGTACACGTTCTCGGTGCGGCCCCGGATCGAGGTCAGGAACTGCCAGACGATCGGGCCGAGCATGACCACGAGCATCGTCGTCAGCGTCGCGTACCGGCCTGCCAGGCCGATCCAGTGGCGCCTCACCGCTCGTCTCCCTTCGACAGATGACGGCCCAGCAGGCTGAAGACCAGCGTCAGGAGGAACAGCAGGATGGAGATGGCGGAGGCGTAGCCGGTCTCGCCTGAGAAGCCGAGGCCCACCTGCCGGATGAGGAAGGGGAGCGTGCGGGCCCCGCCGCCCGGTCCGCCGCTCTCGCCTCCGAGGATGTAGATCTCGGTGAAGACGCGCAGGGCCGAGATGGCGGAGAGGGTCCCGACCAGCAGCATCATCGGCTTCACCTGGGGGACGGTGATGCTGAAGAAGCGGCGGACGGGGCCGGCGCCGTCGATCGCGGCCGCCTCGTAGAGGGAGGCGGGGACGTTCCCGAGGGCCGCCAGGTAGAAGACCATGTAGTAGCCGAGGCCCTTCCACACGGTGACGATCATGGCGGAGACCAGCAGCATCGTGCTGTCCGTGAGGAAGGGGACCGGCTCCGAGACGAGGTGCAGCTTCTGGAAGACGGTGTTGACCAGGCCGTCGCTGCGCAGCACCCACTGCCACATCAGTCCGACGACCACGGCGGAGGCGATCACGGGCGTGTAGAAGGCGGAGCGGAAGAACCCGATGCCGGGGACCTTGGTCTGGACGAGGACCGCGAGGGCCAGCGGCAGGAGGACCAGGCACGGTACGACGACCGCGAGGTACGCGACGCTGTTGCCGGTCGCGACCCAGAAGTCCGGGTCGTCGACGGCGCGGCGGTAGTTGGCGAGGCCGACGAAAGTGCCGCCGCTCAGGATCCGGGCGTCGGTGAAGGAGAGGATGACGGTGTTGACGAACGGCCAGAGGCTGAACAGCGTCACCATGGCAAGCGCCGGGGCGAGGAACAGGTACGGGGTCCACCACGCGCGGTGGCGCAGTCCCGTCTCGGCCTCCATGGCCCGCAGCGACGCCTTGCGGCGCCGCTTCTCCTGGCGGCTCCGGGGCGGGGCGGCGGTACCGGTGGTGTCGGCGGGGTCGATGGCCGGGGCGCGCAGGCCGGTCACTTCGCGGCCGCGTCGGAGAGGAGCTTGTTCGCCGCCTCCTGGGCCTTCTTCACCGCCGTCCGGGGGTCCTGCTCGCCCGTGATGGCCTTCTGCACCTCCCGTACGACGGCATCACCGACCTGGTTGGTCCACTGGACGGGGGTGTTGGCGTCGAGCGCGGCGGTCTTCAGCTGCTCGGCGCCGACCGCGCGGGCGAGGGTCTGCGCGTCCTTGCCGTCCCCCTTGTCGGCGAAGTAGGGGTCGGCGAGGCCCTGGGCGTGGGACGGGTAGATGGTGGCCTTCCGGGAGAACTCCACCTGGTTGGGGCCGTTGGTGACCCACTTCGCGAACTCGGTCGCCGCGTCGAGGTGCTTGGTGTCCTTCCTGACGCCGAGCGACTGCGCGTAGATGCCGATGTGGCCGAGCCTGCCGGTGACGGCTCCGGCGACCTGGGTCTTGGCGTAGACCTGCGGGGCGTTCTGCTTGATGTCCTTGACGAAACCCGGCGAGCCGGGACCGAAGACGAGCTTGCCGCCGCCGTAGAGCTGGTTGATGTCGTCGGACTTGAGCAGGGACTCCTTGGGCATGGCGCCCTTGGCGTACAGGTCCTTCATCCGCTCCACCCAGGCGACGGCCCGGTCGGTGTCGAAGGTGAACCGGTCCTGCTGCGCACTGAGGATCGGGATGCCCATCTTCTGCCAGTCCCCGGGCAGCCGGCCCTTGGGGTCGGCCATGAAGGCGGAGAACTGCCCGCCGGACCGCGCGGCGATCTGCTCGGCGTAGTCGAAGAACTGCTCCACGGTGGTCGGAGGCTCGGCCGGGTCCAGGCCGGCCTTCTCGAAGAGCTCTCTGTTGTACGTGAGGATCTCCGGGGTCACGTACCAGGGGTAGGCGTACACGCTGTCGCCCTTGCCGGGCAGCTTGAACTGTTCCCAGGCGCCGGGCACGTACTCCTTGGCGAGGGGGCCGTCGAGCTTGGCGACGTCGGCGAGCATGCCCCGGTCGGCGAGGAGCTGGAAGGAGTCGGTGGACAGGTTGACCACGTCCGGAAGGGCGCCGGCCTGGGCGTCGGCCACCAGCTTCTCGTTGTATCCGTCACCGGGCACGTCCTCCCAGTTGACCTCGGCCTCGGGGTACCTCGCCTCGAAGGCGTCGATGACCGCCTGCACGTACCCGGTGAAGGTGGGCTTGAGCTGGAGGGTCCGGAAGGTGATCTCACCGGTCACCCGGCCCGTCCTCACCGCTTCCCCGGCGTCCGCGGCGCCGCCGCTCAGGCCGCACGCGGCGGTCGAGAGGAGGGCGCCGGTCACCAGCGTCGCCACAGCCGTACGGGTCACGTTCGCGTGCGTCATCGTCGCCGCCTTCACGGAAGTCCGGCCTCATTGCCGGAGGCGTGCCCACGGTCGCCGTAAAGCAAGACCTCGTCAATGACGCAGGTTCGGTGATGGCCGGGGAGGCATTGGTGCGCCATCGCGCGGCAATACCCCGCACTCTTCGGGGATTGCGATCTCTACGCCTGTCACCTGGGCTAATGCGCTTTAGCTATGCGTCACCGACGCCGATATCGGTGCGATGACGGATTGGACGGACCGGCAGGATGTGACTCTTTGTCGACGGTTCGCCGACCGCATGCGCTAATGCGCTTTACCAGTCGGTCGTCCCAGCGTTTTGACGCGGGGGGGGAGGGACCGGGGCCCGCACCCACGCCCACAGCGGTCTGCTAGGTTGAACGTGTTCAGTTGAACGCGTTCAGGACTCGGAGGGGGCGGTCATGAGTGCCATCACGGTAAGCGGCGCGCGGGTCCAGCCCGCCCACAGGGCGCAGCGGGCCCTCGCGGTGGGTGCCGCCCTCGCCGCCGTGCCTTTCATGCTGTGGGGCGTGCGCGACGAGTACGTGGCCGCCCTGTACCTCATGACCGGTGCGTGCGTCGCGGCTCCCCTGTTCCTCGTGCGCCGCGCGAAGGCCTTCGTGCGCACCTGCGTGATCGTGGGAGTGGGCCTGATCCCCTGGGGCGTGCTGGGTGTCTTCGTGGGACTGTTCCTCTTCTGGCCGTCGGCGCTCCTCCTCCTGCTGGCCGCGGTCGCGGATCCGCGCAAGCGCCCGGTCGTGGCGCGGGTGTCGGGGGCCGTCGGCGCCCTGCTGCTCGCGGGAGTCGTGGCGCTGAGCGCCTACTTCGTCTGGCACTTCCACGTCGGCCCCGCGACGGCCCGGCCCCACACGTACCGGGCGCCGGTCGATCCGAGGTGGTTCCACGACGGGCTCGGGGACGCCGATGAGCGGCTGGGGCCGTACGGGGCGACGACGGTGTACGGATCGGGGGCGGAGGATCTCTCCTTCCTGAACGTCCGCTTCCCCGACGACCTCTCCGAGGAGCAGCGCGCAGAGCTGAAACGGCAGATCGAGCAACTGCCCGGCATCAGCGGGGTCGAGCTGTGCTCGGTCCGCGACTGCGGCTGACCGGCGGCAGGCCTACTTCATCGGATACGAGGCCTTCTCGGCGAGCTTGCCGTCCTTGAAGCAGAAGCGGAGCACGGTTTCCTTGCCGATCTCGCTCTCGTCGCTGGACAGGTACCAGGCGCAGACGCTGCCCTCGGGCTCGGCCGGGCCGCCCTCCTTCAGAGCGCTCTTGACGAAGCTCTCACCCGAGGGGAGCTTGCCGCGGAGCTCGCTCTCCGGGTCGCCGATCTGCGCGGCGTCGTATACCGCGGGGTCGGCCAGGGTCTTGTCGGCCATGTCGAGGACCTTCCCCATGCCGAAGACCAGGACCACCAGGAGACCCACGCCCAGCACCAGCGCCACCGCGCACCCGATCAGACAACCCTTGCGCTGAGCCACGCCCGTTCCTCCGCGTCGTTTCGCGTCCGGCGGCGATCGCCTGGACACCCACACCCTCGCAAGGACCGGCCGCCGCGGGCTGTCCCCGAAAGTCGTCGGTTCTCGCAACGATCGTCGTTCGAGGCCGGGGCTCCGGGTCGGGGTATACAGGGAGGAGGTCGACTATTCGGGCGAAGCGAGAGGAAACCACCGTGAGCGAGCACCCCATCGAGCCTCTGATCGTCGTCGGCGTGGACGGTTCGAACCATTCCAAGGAGGCCCTGCGCTGGGCGGTCGCGCAGGCCGGAATGGTGGGCGGCCGGGTGCACGCGGTGATGGCCTGGGAGTGGAACCGCAATCCCTTCGCCATCGCCTGGGCGCCCGAACAGGCGGCCGAGCGTGCGGCGGTGAGCGTCGAGGAGGCGGCGCGGCGAAAGCTGGCGGACACCGTCACCGCGGCCGTCGGCGCCTCGCCGGGCGTTCCGGTGTTCCGCCGCGTCGAACAGGGATCCCCGGCCCAGGTACTGGTCGACGCTTCGAAGGAGGCGGACCTGACCGTGGTCGGCACCCGCGGGTACGGCGGCTTCAAGGGTGCGTTGCTGGGCTCGGTGAGCCAGCAGGTCGTGCAGTACTCCGCCGGCACCGTCGTGGTCGTCCGCGAGGCCGAGGACGACCTGGACTGACGACCCGACGGAGGCGGAGGGGCCGAGGACGGCCGAGGACGGCCGAAGGAGGTTGGGACGGCCGAGGGGCCGGCGGAAGGGCGGGCCCTCCCCCGGGGTCAGCGCACCAGGTCCCCGGGGTCCGTGTTCGCCCCGCAGAGGATGACGGCGACCCGCTCGCCCGGCGGCCGCGGCGCGCGGCGCAGCGCCGCGAGGGCGGTGGCCGCGCCCGCCTCGACGACGATCCGGTGCTCCTCCCACAGCGCCCGCCGGGCCGCCGTGATCGCCTCGTCGGGCACGAGGACCGACGTGACGTGCTCCTCCTGCGCGGCGGCCAGCGCGTCCGCCGAGACCCGGGTGGCCCCCAGGGAGTCGGCGGCCACGGAGTCCACGGGCACGTCCACGATCCGGCCGGCCACCAGGGCCGCGTTCAGGGCCCGGCAGTGCTCCGGCTCGGCCGCGATCACCCGTACGCCGTGCTCGCGTGCGGCGGTGGCGACCCCGGCGAACAGTCCGCCGCCGCCGACCGCGACGACCACGGTGTCCAGCCCCGGCAGGGCGGCGCGGATCTCGTCGAGCAGCGTCCCGGCGCCCGCCGCGATGAGCGGGTGGTCGTAGGCGTGGCTGCTCAGGGCGCCGCTTTGGGCGGCGAACTCGCGGCAGGCAGCCTGGGCTTCGGCGTACCGGTCGCCGACGAGCCGGACCTCGGCCCCGTATCCGCGCAGCCGGTCCACCTTCACCCGTGGGGCGCTCTCGGGCACGAACACGGTCGCGGGCACGGACAGCGCGCGGGCCGCCCAGGCGCAGGCGAGCCCGGCGTTGCCGCCGGAGGCGATGGTGACGCCGGCGGCCGGCAGCGTGCCCGCCCGGTGGTGGGCGGCGAGGAAGTTGCGGGCGCCGCGGGCCTTGAAGGAGCCGGTGTGCTGGAGGTGCTCCAGCGCGTACCAGACCCCCTCCGCCGCGGGGACCACGGCGACGGGCCGTATGCCGCCCGCGATGCGGTCGGCGGCGGCGCGGACGGCCGCGTAGTCGAGCTGCTGTTCCATGGACGGACTGCCTTTCGAGCGGGGAGCTTGCGGGGGCGGACGGCCGTACGGGCGGGCGCCCGTGCGCGCGACGGACCCGCACGGCGGGCTCACGCGGCCGGCTCGGACGGCGGCCGGGCCGCCTCGATCAGCTGCCGCAGGGCGCCGTAGTACACCTCGTGGTCGGTCAGAGGGGGCAGTACGTCGGCCAGCGCGCCGCCGAGCACGGGGAAGCGCTCCGGATCCAGCGCGGCCAGGGCCGCCCGGGACGCGGCGGTCGCCCCGGCCGGATCCCGGTGGTCGACGAAGGCCGCGCTGCCCAGGGTGAGCAGGTACATGCGGCGGTAGACGGTCATCGCCTCGGCCGCGGTCATGCCCGCGGCCACGCTGTCGGCGAGGGCCGGCTCGACGAGCCGGGCCAGCAGCTGCCGCCCGAGCCAGGGCCGGCCGCCGCGCAGCACCAGCAGTCCGGGGTGGGCGGTGAGCAGCAGGTACAGCGCACGGAAGCGCAGCTCGGTGGCCTCGGCCCAGTCCGCGCCGGCGGGGATCTCCGGGAGCTGTGCGGCGAGGTGCTCGGTGCACAGGTCGAGCAGCCCGGCGAGGTCGGCGCAGCGGCGCTGGACGGTGGCGTGGGAGATGCCGAGCCGGTCGGCGAGGGTGCGGAAGCTCAGGTGCTCCGGCCCGTCCTCGTCGAGGATCCGCAGGGCGGCTTCGGCGATGGCGTCGGGGGTGGCCAGGTCCAGGGCGGGTGATCTCCTCGGCATGAGATACAGCGTATCAGCCAGTGTCACATACACCGTATCAACTCTTTCGTGTGACACGGATTGCAGCCATATTGCTGGCGATCGGCCGACAATCAGCGACTTGCGTTGACAGTGGGTAGTCGTATCGCTGCACTGGGCGCACGACTGCCCCCACGTCAAGGAGACTCCGTGCCGCCTCGCCTGCGCGCAACGCTCCCCGGCCTGACCGCGGCCGCCCTCTTCGCCCTCGCGCTCTCCCCCGCCCCGGTGGCGGCCGAGCCCCGGGCGACCTCGGACACCCCGCTCGCGCTCACCCCGCCCATGGGCTGGAACAACTGGGCGCACTTCATGTGCGACATCGACGAGGCCAAGGTGGTCGCCAACGCCGACGCGCTCGTGTCCACCGGACTCGCCGCCAAGGGCTACGACACGGTGACCGTCGACGACTGCTGGATGACCAAGAGCCGCGACGCGCAGGGCCGTCTGGTCGTCGACACGGCGAAGTTCCCGCACGGCATGGCCTGGCTCGGCGAATACCTGCACGCCAAGGGCCTGAAGTTCGGCATCTACCAGGACGCCGGCTCCCTCACCTGTGAGAAGTACCCCGGCAGCGGTGCCCCCCAGGGCGGCGGCGCGGACCACTACGAGCAGGACGCCCGGCAGTTCGCCTCCTGGAAGGTGGACTACGTCAAGATGGACGGCTGCAACCTGTGGGTGCCGGAGGGCAGGACCAAGGAACAGGCCTACCGTGACGCGTACAACGCCGTCGCGAACGCCCTGCGCACCAGCGGCCGGGACATGGTCCTGTCGGCCTCCGCGCCCGCCTACTTCCAGCAGGGTGAGTGGGGCGGCTCCGACTGGCACAAGGTCCTCGGCTGGGTCGGCGAGACGGGCCAGCTGTGGCGCGAGGGCCGGGACATCAAGGTGTACGACCCGGCCACGCCCGCCGCCTCCCGGTGGAGTTCGGTGCTGGGCAATTACGGCTACAACCGCTGGCTCGGCCGGTACGCGGGCCCCGGCAACTGGAACGACCCCGACTTCCTGATCGCGGGCGCCCCCGGGCTCACGGCGGCGGAGAGCCGCAGCCAGGTCGCCCTCTGGGCCATGATGGCGGCCCCGTTCATCCTGTCCTCCGACGTCTCCCAGCTGAACGAGGCAGGCCTCGCGGCCGTCGGCAACACCAGGATGATCGAGCTCGACCAGGACCCGATGGGCCGTCAGGGCGCCGTGGTCTCCTCCAACGCCACCTTCGAGATCCTGGTCCGCGACCTCGCCGACGGCGACCGCGCCGTGGCCGTGCTCAACCGCTCCGCCAGCGCACGCGACATCGCGGTACCGCTCGCGGAGATCGGGCTGCCGTCCTGCACGGTCGACGCGCAGGACCTGTGGAGCGGAGGGCGGCGCGAACTCGCCGGGACGTTGACGGGGAAGGTGGCCGCTCACGACACGGGGGTCTGGCGGCTCACGCCGGGCGGCGGCTGCGCCACGGCCGTCCCCACCGGCCAGATCGTCGGCAATGGCGTCAGGTGCGCGGACGGGGCCAACACCACGGGCGTCGGCGCGGTCGTGCTCGCGCCCTGCACCGGAGCCCCCGACCAGCGGTGGAGCCTCGGCGAGGACGAGCGCGTGCGGCTGGCCGGCGAGTGCCTGTCGGCGGGCGAGGACCGCGTGGTGGAGCTGGCCGACTGCTCGCCGCGGCCGGCGGAGCAGCCCGGGCAGAGCTGGTCGCACCGCCGCGACGGCGCCCTCGTCGAGCAGGCGAGCGGGCTGTGCCTGACGGCTCCGGCCGCGGTCGCCACCCCCGACGCCCCGGCCGAACGGCTGCGGCTGGACCCCTGCGGCGACCACCGGGTCGACCAGACCTGGGCCCTGCCGGTCTGACGTCCGAGCCGACCGATGAGGGACGGCGGCGCGGAAGCCGGTGGGGAAGCCGGGGCGGAAGCCGGTGGGGAAGCCGATCAGGAAGCGGTGCGGAAGCCGATGAGGAGCCGATGAGGAAGCCCATGCAACGAAGCGGACGCCGCCTGCTCGCCCGCCGCCCGGTGGCCCTGGCCGCCCTTCCCGCGGCGCTGCTGGCCGTGATCTGCGCGGGGCCCGCGCCCGGGGCCACCGCCCCGGGGGCCGGCTCGCCCGCAGGGGCCGGGGTCACGGCCGTCGAGCGGCCGGGGGCACCGCGTGCGACCTTCGACGCCGGGCCGGCGCGGGCCGCCCTGGAGCGGCTGCTTCCGCGGCACTCCGGGCAGTTCACCCTGGTGCCCGACACGGCCGGCGCCGCCGACACCTTCACCGTGTCCGGGACCGCCGGTGCGATCACCGTGCGCGGCAGCACCGGCGCGACCCTGCTCACGGGTGTCGGCTGGTACCTCCAGCACGTCGCCGGGGCCGACATCGGCTGGCCCGGCGACAGCATCGGCATGCTGCCCGACCGGCTGCCGGGCGTCCCCGCGGCGGTCACCCGCCGTGCACAGGTCCCGCACCGGTACGCGCTCAACGACACCGACGACGGGTACTCGGGCCCGTACCGCACCTTCGAGCAGCACCAGCGGCAGATCGACCTGCTCGCCCTGCACGGCATCAACGAGGTGTTCGTGCAGGTGGGGGCGGAGTATCCGTACTACCGGGCGCTCCAGGACTCCGGCTACTCGGCCGAGGAGCTGCGGCGGTGGATCCCCGGCCCCGGGCACCAGAGCTGGTGGCTGCTGCAGAACCTGAGCGGCTTCGGCGGGCCGGTCTCCGAGCGGCTGATGCGCGAGCGCGCCGAGCTGGGCGGCCGGATCGCCGAGCAGCTGCGCGGCCTCGGCATGACCCCGGTGCTGCCCGGTTTCTTCGGGACCGTGCCGCCGGAGTTCGCCGCGCGCAATCCGGGGGCGACCACGGTCGTCCAGGGCGACTGGGCGGGCTTCGACCGCCCGGACTGGCTGGATCCCACCTCGCCGGTGTTCGGGAAGCTGGCCGCCGCCTACTACGCGCAGCAGCGCGCGGTGTTCGGGGACAGCTCGATGTACCGGATGAGCCCGCTGCACGAGGGCGGTCAGACCGGCTCGGTCGATGTGAGCGCCGCCGCGGGCGCCATCCAGGACGCCCTGCACGCCGCCCACCCCGGCGCGCTGTGGGCGGTGCTGGGCTGGCAGGACGACCCGACCGCCCAGCTCCTCGCCGGGGTGGACACCTCGAAGCTGCTGATCCTCGACGGGCTGTCCGACCGGTACAACCGCCTCGACCGCGAGGCCCGTTGGGGCGGTACGCCGTACGCGATGGGCACCATCTACAACTTCGGCGGGCACACCACGATCGGCGCGAACACCTCCGTGTGGATCGAGCGGTTCGGCCCCTGGCGCGACAAGAGCAACAGTGCGCTCGCCGGGATCGCCTACCTGCCGGAGGCCACCGGCACCAATCCCGCGGCCTTCGACCTCTTCACCGACCTGGCCTGGGAGCCCGGACCGATCGACCAGCGCCGGTGGTTCGCCGACTTCGCGGCCCGCCGCTACGGCCGGCCGGACGCCGCGGCCGCCGCGGCGTGGGAGGAGCTGCGCAAGGGCCCGTACAGCACCTCCTCGGGGCTGTGGTCGGAGTCGCAGGACAGCCTGTTCACCGCCCGGCCGGGCCTGAGCGCGACGGGGGCGGCGTACTGGAGCCCCAAGTCCATGCGCTATCCGGCCGGTTCGGTGCGCAGAGCCCTGGACCACCTGCTCAAGGTGGACCCGCGGCTGCGCGGCTCCAGCGCCTACCGATTCGACCTGGTGGACACCGCCCGGCAGGCCCTCGCCAACCACTCGCGGGTGCTGCTGCCGAAGATCAAGGCGGCGTACGAGGCCAAGGACCTGACCCGCTTCCGGGATCTGACCGCCCAATGGCGCGACGCCGAGCGGAAGTTGGACGCGGTCACCGGAGCCGACCCGAACTTCCTCCTCGGCTCCTGGCTCGCCGGGGCCCGCTCCTGGGGCGCCGACCGGGCCGAGCAGGACCGGTACGAGTACGACGCCCGCTCGATCCTGAGCGTGTGGGGGCGCCGCAGCACCAGCGAGGGCGGCTTCCTGCACGACTACGCGAACCGCGAATGGAGCGGCCTGGTCTCGGAGTTGTACGCCCGGCGGTGGGCGCTCTACTTCGATTCGCTGGAGCAGTCGCTGGTTTCGGGGACGCCGCCGAGGCCCGTCGACTGGCCCGCCTTCGAGGAGGAGTGGGCCTCGCGGACCACCCGGCACCCGAACCGGCCGACCGGTGACCCGTACGCCCTGGCGGCCGGGATCGCCGCGGCCCTGCCCCCGGCGGCCGGATGACCCGTCCCGGGGCCCGCGCCGGACACCCGCGGTACCTGCTCGGCGCCGTCAGCGGGCTGGTCGCCGCCTGCGCCGGGCTGGCGCTGGCGGAGCTGGCCGCGGCGGCCGTACGGCCGGAGGCGGCGCCGGTCACCGCCGTGGGCGGGGCCGTCGTGGACCTCACCCCGGTGGGGCTGCGGGAGTGGGCGATCCGGCTGTTCGGCACCGCCGACAAGCTGGTACTGGCCCTCGGGATCCTCGCGGTACTGGCCGTCGTCGCCGCCGGGGCCGGGATGCTGGCCCTGCGCCACCTGCCCGGCGGGATCGCGATCGCGGCCGGCTTCGGGCTGGTCGGCGCCGCGGCCGCGCTCAGCCGGCCGGAGGCGTCCTGGGGCGACGCCCTGCCGTCGCTGGCGGGCGCGGTGGCGGCGGGGGGTGTGCTGTACCTGCTGGTCAGGGCGGTGAACCGGCCCCGACCGAGCGGGGCCCCACCCAAGGGGTCCCCCGGGACTCAATATCAGGGAGGGACCTGGGCGATGGACCGGCGCGGCTTCGGCCGGCTGGTCGCCGCGGTCCTGGCCTTCTCGGCCGCGGCCGGTTTCGCCGGGCGGCGGCTCGGCGCCCACGGCTCGGCGGGCGCGACGGCCTCCCGGGCCCGTTTCGTACTCCCCCGGCCCGCCGTGCCCGCGCCGCCGGTGCCCGCCGGGGCGGACCTGAAGGTCCCCGGACTGTCGCCCTTCCTCACCCCGAACCGGGGCTTCTACCGGGTGGACACCGCGCTGGTCGTCCCGCGCGTGGACGCGGACGCCTGGCACCTGCGCATCCACGGCGAGGGGGTGACCCGGCCGCTCACGCTCGGTCTGCGGGAGCTGCTGGGCCGCCCGCTGGTCGAGCATGACATCACCCTCACCTGTGTCTCCAACGAGGTCGGGGGCCCGTACGCGGGCAACGCCCGCTGGCTCGGCGTACGCCTCGCGGACCTGCTGCGCGAAGCGGGCGTACGGCCGCCGTCCCAAGGGGGCCGCGCTGACCAGCTGGTGGCGCGTTCGGTGGACGGCATGACCATCGGGACGCCCGTCGAGGCCGTCATGGACGGCCGGGACGCCCTGCTGGCCGTCGGGATGAACGGCGAACCGCTGCCCTTCGCGCACGGGTTCCCGGTCCGGATGGTCGTCCCGGGCCTGTACGGGTACGTCTCCGCGTGCAAGTGGCTGACCGAGCTGCGGCTGACCACCTTCGCCGCGTACGACGCGTACTGGGTGCGCCGCTCGTGGGCGCAGCAGGCCCCGGTCAAGACGCAGTCACGGATCGACACGCCGCGCGCGCACGCCGATCTGGCGCCGGGCCGGGTAGCGGTCGCCGGGGTGGCGTGGGCGCAGCACCGGGGGATCGAGCGGGTGGAGGTACGGGTGGACGCGGGTCCGTGGCGGGAGGCACGGCTCGCGGCGGCCGACGGGAACGACACCTGGCGGCAGTGGGTCTGGCCGTGGGAGGCGACTCCCGGCCGGCACACCCTGGAGGTGCGGGCCACGGACCGTACGGGCGCCGTCCAGACCGGCGAACGCGCCGGAACCGTCCCCGACGGGGCGACCGGATGGCACTCGGTCGAAGTGCGCGTGCGGCAGCTGCCCGAAGGGGCGGGACGCCCGTGGAACTGACCAGCGCCCCCTTTCTCGTCGCGCTGCTCGTCCTCACCGTGCTGGCCGTGCTCGGCGCACTGCTCCTGTGGAACAGGATCCCCGGCCCCGGGTGGGTGCGGTGGCCCGCACGGCTGCTGATGATCGGGCTGTGCCAGCTCACCGCCATCTGCGTGGTGGCCACCTGGATCAACGGCAGCTACGGGCTCTACTCCTCGTGGGACGATCTGCTGGGCACCGGCACCGCCCAGGACGCGGGCGCGATGACCGGACCGTCGGCGGGGCGGGCCACGTTCACGCAGGGCGGGGACGGCACCCGCACCACCTACTTCCGGGGCTCGCACTCGAAACTCGCCGGGCAGGTGATCGTGTGGACTCCCCCGGAGTACAGCGCGCCGGGCGCGGAGCGGACCCGCTTCCCGGTGCTGATGCTCCTGCACGGCCACCCGGGCACGCCCCGCACCTGGATCGACCTCGGTGACGTGCCCGGCGCGGTGGCCGAGCTGATGGAGCTGGGCGCGGCGCACCCCTTCATCGTGGTGATCCCGGAGATCTCCCCGGGCGGAGTGAACACCGACTGCAGCGACACCCCGCAGCGCAAGACCGCCGACTGGCTCGCGCGGGACGTGCCGGAGCTGGTCGCACGCAACTTCCGTACGCTGCCCTCCCCGCGCGGCTGGGGCCTGATGGGCGTCTCCACCGGCGGCTTCTGCGCGGCGAAGCTACCGCTCCAGTACCCGAAGGTGTTCCGGGCGGGCGCGGCCCTGGACCCGGACCCCCTGACGGGCGACCCGCAGGTGCTGGCCGATCCGGCGCTGCGCGAGCGCAACAGCCCGATGTGGCTGGTCGAGCACACGCGCAAGGCGGACGTCGGGCTGTTCCTCGCCACGTCCGCGCAGGACAAGGACAGTCCGCCCCGGCAGCTGGCGGCCTTCGCCGCGGCCGCGGCGAACACCGGGGTCCGCGTCAAGACGCTGGTCCGTCCGGCCGGCGGCCACAACTTCCGGACCTGGATCGGCATGTACCCGGACGCGCTGGGCTGGCTGAGCACGGAGCTGGCGCCGCCGGGCGGCCGGTAGGGGCCCGCCGTCACTCCTGGAAGGCCTCCGGAGTGCGGCCGGCGCCGCCCGCGCTTAGCGTCCGTGACAAGCCTGCAACCGCGAAGTGGGGCAACCTTCGCCTTCCACCTGCCTGGAGGCACCGCCGTGCGGCGTTCCAGAACACTCACGCTCACCTGCCTGAACCTCCTCCTGGGTGTTTCGCTCGCGGGCGGCTGCGCGCTCAGCCGGGCCGAGAGCGCCCCCAAGGACTGCCCGACCGGCCAGGTCTCCCGGGGCGACACGTGCCTGCCGGCCGATGCCGAGGACTTCACCAAGCGGCAGGTGGCCGACGCGCTCAAGAAGTACAAGCTGACGGCGGCGATGGCAGAGGTGTGGGTCGACGGTGAACGCGTCTCCACCGCCGCGGCCGGGGAGGCGATGACGGGCTTCCCCGCGACGACCGACATGCGCTTTCGCATCGGCTCCGTCGCGATTCCCTACATGACCACTGAGCTGCTCAAGCTCGTGGACGAGGGCAGGGTCAAGCTCGACGACAAGCTCTCGCGCTGGCGCCCGGACCTTCCGCACGCGGACGAGATCACGCTGAAGATGCTGGCCTCCGCATCCTCCGGCTACGCGGACTACGTCACGGACAAGACCTTCATCGCCGAGCTGTACAAGAACCCCTTTCGGAACTGGACCGCACAGGAGCGCGTGAAGATCGCGGTCTCCCGGCCCCTGGTCCGGCCCCCCGGTTCGGGTTTCGCCTACTCGCACGCCAACTGGGTGCTGCTGGGCGAGATCATTTCGAAGGTGAGGGGCAAGCCCCTGGGCGAGGTGATGCGCGAGGACATCCTCAAGCCGCTCGGCCTGTCCCACACCGACATCTCCTCCACTGCGGAGATCCCCGCGCCGGTGCTGCACGGCTTCGACAACGAGCGGGGCGTGTTCGAGGACGCCACGTACTGGAGTCCGTCGTGGACGGTGGCGGAGGGCGCGGTGATGACCGGAACGCTGGAGGACATGGCGAAGTCCTTCGCGGCGATCGGCGAGGGGAAGCTGCTGACGCCCGAGTCGCACGAGCTCCAGCTCACCCCGGTCGTCAAGGTCAACGGCAACACGGGGTTCGCGCTGGGCCTGCCCGTGCAGAACACCTGGATCATCCAGAACCCGTCCTTCGCCGGCTACGCGGGCACGGTCGCCTACCTGCCGTCCAAGAAGATCGCCATCGCGACGGTGGCGACGCAGGGCCTGGGCAGCACCGCCCGTAACGCCAGCTCCAACGTCCTGCAGGCGATCGCCAACCACCTGGCTCCCGAGCGGCCCGTGAACCTGGAGTGACGGGCCGCCCCCGCTACTGCCCGGCCGGGCGGACCGGCAGCGATCGTACGTTGTTGCTGATGAAGCTGCGCTGATGGGGCAGTTCGGCCTCGGTGACGGCGAGGTCGAGGTCGGGGAACCGGGTGAAGAGCCGCTCCAGCGCGATCGTGGCTTCGAGCCGGGCGAGCGGGGCACCCATGCAGTAGTGGGCGCCGTGACCGAAGGAGAGGTGGCGGGCCGCCGTGGGGCGCGTGAGGTCGAAACGGCCGGCGTCCGGGCCGTGGAAGGCCACGTCGCGACCGGCCGCCGTGTACCCGGCGAGCACCGGGGTGCCCCGCGGGATCACGGTGCCGTCCACGGTCAGGTCCCGGGTGGGGTAGCGGAAGGGGAACCAGCTGACCGGACCGTCCCAGCGCAGGGTCTCGTCCACCACGTCCGACCAGGTCGCCTTCCCGTCCAGGACGAGGGCGAGCTGATCGCGGTGGGCGCACAGGGCGCGGACCGCGTTCGTGACGAGGTTCAGCGTGGTCTCGTGTCCCGCGACGAGCATCAGCCGCATGGTGCCGATGAGTTCGGCCTCGCTGAGCCGGTCGCCGTCGTCCTCGCGGGCGGCTATCAGCGCGCTGGTGAGGTCCTCCCCAGGATCGGCGCGCCGGGTGGCGGCGATCGTGCCGATCAGGGCGACGAGCTCCTGGAGGGCGGCCATCTTCTCGGCCGGGGTGATGTCGGTCGCGATGATCACGGTATTGGTCAGGTGGTGCAGTCGCCCCCGGTGCTCGGGGTCCACGCCGAGCAGCTCGCAGATGACGTTCATGGGGAGCGGGAGCGCGAAGTGCGCGTACAGGTCAGCCACCCCGTCGGGGGCCGCGGCCGCGGCCCGGCCGAGGTCGTCGAGGAGCTCGGCGGTCAGCTCCTCCACGCGCGGCCGCAGGCGCTCCACCTGCCGGGCCGTGAAGGCCTTGCCGACCAGTGAACGCAGTCGGCGGTGGTCGGCGTCGTCGGCCGTGTGCATGCCCTGGGCGTCGGCGAAGACCCGCAGCGGCCAGTCGGGGGGGATGGTGCCGTCGTGCAGGGCCGGGAAGTGCCGGGCGTCCTTGGCGACGTCGGGATGGGCGAGGAACTCCTTGAGCGCGTCGTGCCCCAGGACGACCGCTCCGGGCACCCCGCCGGGGAGCACGACCTGCGCCACCGCGCCCTGCCGGGTGCGCAGCCGGGCGTTGAGGGCGTGCGGGCAGCCGCCGGCGGGGTCGATCACGTGCGGGACGGGTTCGATGAAGGACGACAAGCCGGATCTCCTGACCTGGTGGCGGATACCGGTCAACAGTGCGGCCTCGGTGGTGGGTTGGACAAGTCAGGTCCCGTGTCGCCAGGCCTCTGTCAGAACCAGGTGAGGGTCAGCGCGAAGGTGGTGCCCGCGGTGGCTCCGGTGGAGTCGGTCGCGGTGGCGGTGACCTGGACCGTTCCGCTGCCCCAGGGCTTGCCGGTGATGCGTCCGGTGGCGCTGTCGAGGGTCAGGCCCCAGGGCAGGCCCGTGGCGGCGTACCGCACGGGAGGCTTGGACCCGGTGGTGGCGAGCTGGATGGTGCAGGGCTGGTTGAACTTGTACGTCTGGGGGCCGGGGTTGGTGAGTCGCAGACCACCGGGTGTGGGGGTGGGAGTGGGAGTAGGGGTGGGCGTCGGCGTGGTGCCGCAGCCCGGGGTGGCCTCCGGCGGTAGCGGTACCTGCCAGATCTGGGTGTCGTTCTCCGACCCGGCGAGCAGGTTCGCGCAGTCGAGGTACGTGACCGTCTCGCCCTGCGACTGGGCCGGCAGGGCGACGTCCGCGAGCTTGACCCCGGCGGTGTCGTACACGGAGGCGGTGTTGGCCCCCATGGGGCCCCGCTGCGCAGGGCGTACGAGGCACCCGACGGCGAGAACGCGCCGTCGGTGGCGAAGACGGGGCCGGGCCGTACCGGGGTGAGGGTGTTGACCTGCCCGGTCACGCTCGCGTTCGGCGCCCTGGACGGTCTTCACCAGGGCGCCACCGCGCTGCTGCGGATCGCCGGCGGCCGGATCGCGGACCGTACCCGCCGCCGCAAGCTCGTCGCGGGCGCCGGCTACGCGCTCTCCGCCGCCTGCAAGGCGGCCCTGCTCGCCGCGACCACCCCCTGGTCGGTGGCGGCGGTGCTCGCCGCCGACCGGACCGGCAAGGGGCTGCGCACCGCCCCGCGCGATGCGCTGATCTCGCTGTCCTGTCCACCGCAGCAACAGGGCCGCGCCTTCGGGGTGCACCGCGCGCTCGACACGGCGGGCGCACTGCTGGGACCGCTGGCCGCGTTCGGGGTGCTGTGGGTGGCGGTGGACGGGTACGAGGCCGTGTTCACCGTGAGCTGCTGCATCGCCGTCCTGGGGGTCGTGCTGCTCGCGCTCTTCGTACGGGAGGCACCCGCCGAGGCTCCTGCCGCGACGCCGGCCGCCGCGCGGGCTCCGCTGCCGCCCGTCGCCACGCTCCTGCGGCTCCCGGGCCTGCGGCGGCTGTGCCTGACCGCCGCGGTGCTCGGCCTGTTCACCGTCGGCGACGCCTTCCTCTACCTGCTGCTCCAGCGCCGGCTGGAACTGCCGGCGGGGTACTTCCCGCTGCTTCCCGTCGGCACGGCCGCCGTGTTCCTGCTGGCCGCGCTGCCCGTCGGTCGGCTCGCCGACCGGCTGGGCCCGCGCCGGGTCTTCCTCGGCGGGCACGTCCTGCTCCTCGGCGGCTGCCTGCTGCTCCTGGCCCCGGTGCCGGCCGGGGCGGCGCTGGTCATCGCCGTACTCGCGCTGCTCGGCCTGTTCTACGCGGCCACTGACGGGGTGCTGATGGCCGCGGCCGGGCCCCTGCTCCCGGCCGAGCTGCGCACCACCGGGCTCGCGGTGCTGCAGACGGCGCAGGCGCTGGCCCGGTTCGGGGGGTCCCTGCTCTTCGGGGCGGCCTGGACCCTGTGGGGGCCGGGCACCGCGCTGGGTCTGGCGTCGGGCGGGCTGCTCCTGTCCCTGGCGGCGGCCGCCGTGTCGGGCGGGGCTAGGGGGCCTCGCACGGGGCGGGCGAGGCGGCCTCGGGCGGGGCGGGCGAGGCGGCCTCGGGCGGGGCGGGCGAGGGGGCCTCGGGCGGGGCGGGTACGGCGCGCCCGGCCCGATCCGCGCGAGGCCTCCTGAAGAGGGGGCGGGGCGTCGTAGGGTCGGGGCATGCCGGAAACACAGCGGACTCTCGAAGGCAAGGTGGCCCTCGTGGCCGGGGCGACGCGCGGTGCGGGCCGGGGCATCGCGGTCCAACTGGGCGCGCAGGGCGCGACCGTGTACGTGTCCGGGCGCAGCACCAGGGGCAGACGTTCGGAGTACGACCGGCCCGAGACGATCGAGGAGACCGCGGAGCTGGTCACCGCGGCGGGCGGCCGTGGGATCGCCGTGGTCGCCGACCATCTGGTGCCGGGCGAGGTGGAGTCGCTGGTGCGGCGGATCGACACCGAGCAGGGGCGCCTGGACGTCCTGGTGAACGACATCTGGGGCGGTGAGCTGCTCTTCGAGTGGGAGAGCACGGTCTGGGAGCACGACCTGGACAAGGGCCTGCGGCTGATGCGGCTGGCCGTGGAAACGCACGCCATCACCAGCCATTTCGCGGCGCCGCTGCTGCTGCGCGAGCCGGGCGGGCTGGTGGTGGAGATGACGGACGGCACCGCCGAGTACAACGCCGACCGCTACCGGGTCTCGTTCTTCTACGACATCGCCAAGTCCTCCGTGCTGCGGATGGCGTTCGCACTCGGGCACGAACTGGGGCCGCGCGGGGCCACGGCGGTGGCGCTGACCCCGGGGTGGCTGCGCTCGGAGATGATGCTCGACACCTTCGGCGTGACGGAGGCGAACTGGCGCGACGCCCTGGCCAAGGTCCCGCACTTCGCCATCTCCGAGACCCCCGCGTACGTGGGCCGGGCCGTCGCGGCGCTCGCCGCGGACCCGGACGTGGCGCGCTGGAACGGCCGGTCCCTCTCCAGCGGGCAGCTCGCGCGGGTCTACGGCTTCACGGACCTGGACGGCAGCCGGCCGGACGCCTGGCGGTACATGGTCGAGGTCCAGGACCCGGACCTGCCGGCCGACACCACCGGCTACCGCTGAGCCTGCGGCAGGCGCAGTTCGCGGTCCTCGCCGAGCGGGGCGAAGAACCGCTCCACGTCGGCGCCGGTCACCTCGGCCAGGGTCGGCGGGGTCCAGTGCGGGTCGCGGTCCTTGTCGACGACCTGGGCACGGATGCCCTCCACGAGGTCGGGCGAGCTCAGCGCGTTGCAGGAGACCCGGAACTCCTGGGCCAGCGCCCCCTCCAGCGTGCCGAGGGCCGCGGCCCGCCGCACGGCGGCCAGGGTGACCTTGAGCGCGGTCGGGGACTTGGCCAGGATGGTCTCGGCGGCCTCCTTGGCCGCGGGCTCGCCCTGGTCGAGCAGCCGGTCCACGATCTCCTCGACGGTGTGCGCCGCGTAGCAGTGGTCGATCCAGGGCCGCCGGTCGGCGAGGTGACCGGGCTCGGGCGTGGCGGCGTACCGCGCCACGACCTCGTGGACGGGAGCCGCGGCGAGTTCGGCGGTCAGCTCCGGGAGCAGGCGGCCCGGTACGAAGTGGTCGGCGAGCCCGCA
The DNA here is from genome assembly GCF_056432025.1 of Streptomyces sp. NPDC045695. Taxonomy (NCBI): domain Bacteria; kingdom Bacillati; phylum Actinomycetota; class Actinomycetes; order Kitasatosporales; family Streptomycetaceae; genus Streptomyces; species Streptomyces sp. NPDC045695. Next base: position 322,299 of record NZ_JBWKJU010000005.1, on the reverse strand, counting down.
CAGCAGCGCGTCGGCGGCGCCGACCGCGGCGCCGGTGAGGGCGAGGTGGGTGCCGAGCAGGCCGGGCGCGCGGGCGAGCAGCCAGGTCCCGCCGACGTCGGGGACGAAGCCGATGCCGGTCTCGGGCATGGCGACGCGGGAGCGCTCGGTGACGATGCGGACGCTGCCGTGGGCGGAGAGGCCGACGCCGCCGCCCATGACGATGCCGTCCATGAGGGCGGCGTACGGCTTGGGGTAGCGGGCGATCCGGGCGTTGAGCCGGTACTCGTCACGCCAGAAGTCCGCCGAGGCGGTGTTCCCGGCCTTGGCGTCGTCGTGGATGGCCCGGATGTCACCGCCCGCGCACAGCCCGCGCTCGCCGGCTCCCCGGATCAGGACCTGGTGGACGGCGGGGTCTGCCGCCCAGGAGGCGAGGGCCTCGTCGATCCGCAGCACCATGGGGTGCGTGAGCGCGTTGAGGGCCTTGGGGCGGTTGAGGGTGACCACCCCGGTCCGGCCCTCGACGTGGAACAGGACGGTGTTCGCGGCGGTGTCGTCTTCGGCATTCACAGCGCTCAGTATGGCCGCGGCGTAGGCTCAGCCGGTATGCGGAAGATCATCCTGAGCGGTCGCGTCACGCACGGGCTGACGGTCGGCTTCCGGCCGACCGCCGACGCCGCCCCCGCGAACGCCGGGACCGTGGCCGATGAGAGCACGCGCACCTTCGGCAACGGGGTCGTACTGCTGCGCTACGGCCGCCCGTAGGCTCCGGGCGTCTGCCCGAAGGCCCTGCGGAAGACGTCGATGAACGCGCTCGCGGACGACCAGCCGCAGCGGTGCGCGACGGCGGTCACCGCGGTGCCCTCGGCCAGCAGCCGCAGCGCCCGGTGCAGCCGCAGCTGGGTGCGCCACTGCGGGAAGGTCATGCCCAGCTCGGCGCGGAACAGCCGGCTCAGCGTCCGCTCGCCGGCCCCGGCCCCCGAAGCCGTGGCGAGCGCCGCCAGGCCCCTCGGGTCGGCCGGATCGGCGTGCAGCAGCGCGCAGACCGCGGCGAGGCGGGGGTCGGCCGGTGCGGGCAGGTGCAGGGGCTGCAGCGGTGAGACCCGCAACTGGTCGAGGAGCACGCCGAGCAGCCTGCGCCGCTCGGGGCTGTCGTCCTGGGGTGCCCGCGTGTAGGCGAGGATCAGCTCGCGCAGCAGCGGGCCGACGGCGATGACGGCCGGGGCGTTCAGGGACAGCGGGTTGAGCCGGGTCGGCAGTCCCACGGAGTGCAGGTCGGCGCGGCCGAAGCCGCGGTGCGCGTGCACCGTGCCGGCCGGGATCCACAGGGCCCGCGTCGCGGGGGCCACCCAGGTGCCCGCGTCGGTGGTGATGGAGAGCACCCCGGAGCCGGCGTACGCGATCTGGTGGTCGTCGTGGTGATGGGGGTCGATCCCGACGTCGGTGTCGAGCTCGTGGACGCTGGTCGCGGCCCGCGGGGTGTGGCGGACGCCCTCGCGGGGGGGATCAGGCTGGCGGATTATCTGCATCACTCGGCAATTTATCGGAAGCGGCACACCGGCGCCGGGGGCGATCCTCGATCGGTGAAGCCAGTCATGCGAACCCCCCGGCTGCGGCGCCGCACCGCCGCCTTCTCCGCCGGCCACTCCTGTGTGGACGTCTACCAGGGCGCCGTCGCCGCGCTCGTGCCCTTCCTCGTGGCGGAGCGCGCCTACGGGTACGCCGCCGCCTCCGGCATCGTGCTGGCCGCCTCGCTGCTCTCCTCCGTGGTCCAGCCGCTCTTCGGGATGCTGACCGACCGGCACCCGATGCCCTGGCTGATACCGCTGGCCACGGCCGCCGCCGGGACCGGTATCGCGCTCGTGGGCCTGGACGCCGGCTACGCGGCGACGGTGGCCGCCGTGGCCCTCTCCGGGCTGGGCGTGGCCGCCTACCACCCGGCGGCCGCCCGGATGGTCCGCGCCACGGCGGGCGGGGGCGGGCACACCGCGATGAGCTGGTTCGCCCTGGGCGGCAACATCGGCTTCGCCTGCGCTCCCCTGCTGGTCGCCGGAGCCCTGGCGGTGCCCGGACCGGCCGGCTGGTGGCTCCTGGCACTCCCCGCCGCACTCGGCGTCCTGCTGAGCCGGCCGCCCGCCCGGACGGGAGCGGCCGGCGCCCGCGCGGACCAGCCGCAAGCACCGCCCCCGGGCGCCCCGGAGGAGAACCGGCCGGCCTTCCTGCGGCTGTCCCTGATCGTGATCGTCCGGTCCGTCGTCTTCACCGGCCTCAGCACCTTCGTCGCCCTGTACGCGGGCGAGCGCGGCGGCGGTGGGACAGCGGGCGCCGTGGCCCTGTTCGCGCTCTTCGCGGGCAGCGCCGGGGGCACCCTGCTCGGCGGCCGGCTGGCCGGGCGCTGGGGCCGGACGACCACCGTCCGCCGGGCCTACGCCGCCGCCGTGCCCGCCGTGGCCGGGATCCTCTTCCTGCCGCTCCCCCTGGTGTACCTCTGTGCGGCGCTGGCCGCGGTCGCGCTGTACGTGCCCTTCTCCCTCCAGGTCACCCTGGGCCAGGACTACCTCCCCACGCGCATCGGCACGGCCAGCGGGGTCACCCTCGGCCTCACCGTCAGCGTCGGCGGCCTGGCGAGCCCGCTCATCGGCACCGTCGCGGACGCCGCCTCGCTGCGCACCGCGCTGCTCCCGCTGGCCGTCCTGCCCGTGCTCGCCTGGGCGCTGGCCCGGCGCCTGCCGGAACCCGCAGCGCAGCCCGCACCGCGGACCGTGGCCACGGCGAAACCGGCCGCCTGAACCCGCCGACTGGAGACCGCCCCGGACCGTTTGCGTCCCTCACCCGTAACCGATCGGAGCCGGGAGGGGTTAACAACCGGTCGCTATGAGGGGGTTCGGATGGTGCAGCAGGACACGAGGCCCCTCCGGCCACGCCTTCGGTACCGGTTCGACAACCTGGTGGCCGGGGGCACCACCGCGCTCATCGGCTGGTTCGCGCTGGCCTGCCTGGCCGTCGTGGTCCCGGCGAGCACGGTCCTCGTCTGGGCCGACCGGTCCTCCCCGGCGACCCTCCCGGGCCGGCTCACCGCCGTGTGGGTGAGCGTCGGCCAGACGCTCAAGATCGGGGGCGCGGTCGGCTCCCCCCTCTACGTCCTCGCCTCGGTGACGCTCGCCCTGGTCGCCCTGCTGTTCGTGTCCACGCTGGTCAGCCTGATCACCACCGGCATCAACGAGCGCGTCCTGCAACTGCGCCGCGGTCACTCCACCGTCCTGGAGGCCGGGCACACGGTCGTACTGGGTTGGTCCTACCAGGTCTTTCCCGTGGTCGGGGAACTGGTGGCGGCCAACGCCAACCAGCGCCGGTCGGCCATCGCCGTCCTGGCCCCCAAGGACAAGGTCGAGATGGAGGAGGAGATCGCGACCAGTGTCCCCGACACCGGCAGGACGAGGATCATCTGCCGCAACGGGACGACCACCGACCCGGTCGTGCTGGCCAGGGTGAGTCCGCAGACCGCGAAGGCCGTGCTCGTCCTGCCGCCCGACGGGGAGGAGGGCGACGCCCACGTGGTGAAGACGCTGCTCGCCCTCGGAGCGGCCGTCCCCCCTGCCGGTGACGCGGTGGTGGTCGCCGCCGTCCGTGACACCCGCAACCACGTCACCGCCCGGCTGGCCGCCGGGCCCGGCGGGCACGTCCTGTGCGTGGACGACATCGTCGCCCGGCTCCTCGTCCAGACCGCGCTGCAGCCCGGACTCTCGCTGGTGTACCAGGAGTTGCTGGACTTCGCGGGCGACGAGTTCTACACCGCCGACGTCGGGGGCCTCGCGGGGCGCACCTTCGGCGAGGCCCTGCTGTCGTTCGCCACCTCCTCGGTGGTCGGCCTGCTGCGCGCCGACGGCACGGTCGCGCTCAACCCGGACCCCGGCACGACGATCGACCCGACCGAGCGGATCCTCCTCGTCTCGCAGGACGACGACACGGCCGTCCAGGCGGACGCGGCGTCCTGTGTCGACGCGGAGGCGATCGTCACGGCCCCGCCCAGGGCCCCGCTCGCCGAACGCCTGCTCCTGCTCGGCTGGAACCGCCGCGCCCCGCTGATGGTGCAGCAGCTCGACGAGTACGTGGGCCCCGAAACCACCCTGGACGTCGTCGCCCTCGGCGACGACACGACCCTGTACGGCGCCCGCGGGCTGGCAGCCGCGCGCACCCGGCTCAAAGTGACCTTCCGCAGCGGAGACATCACCGATCCCGCGGTTCTGGACAAGCTGGACGTGCCCTCGTACGACAGCGTGATCGTCATCGGGGAGACGGACCGGACGCCCACGGCCTCCCCCGCCGCGGCGCCGGACGCGCCCACCGGCTCCGGGACGGACGACAGGACGCTGGTCACGCTGCTGCACCTGCGGGCCATCGGGGAGGCCGCGCACAGGGAGCTGGCGCTCACCACCGAGATGGCCGACGACGGCAACCGGTTGCTCGCGCCCGTCCGGGAGGGCGCCGACTTCATCGTCAGCGGCCGCCTGATCAGCCTCCTCATGACCCAGATCTCGGAGAGCCGCCATCTGGCCGGGGTCTTCGAGGAGTTGTTCCGGGCCGAGGGCAACGAGCTGTACTTGAGGCCCGTAACGGATTACGTCCGGACCGATCGCGAGGTCACCTTCGCCACGCTCGTGGAGTCGGCCCGCCGCCGCCGGGAATGCGCGGTCGGCTACCGGCTGCGCGCGCAGGCCGCCACCGGCCCCGCCTACGGCGTACGGATCAACCCCGACAAGCGGCAGCGGCTCCGCTTCACCGACGAGGACTGGCTGATCGTGCTGGCCGAGAGCTGAGCCGGGCCGGGCCGGCCGTTCCCCCCGCGGGTCACGGCCGGCGCGGCCGGGTGGCGCTCACGGCGCCGAGTGGACCTCCAGGGCGGTCCGTACCGCGGATTCCAGGGCGCCTTCGATCCACGCCGGCTTGATGGAGGTGTGGCACCCGGCGAAGTGCAGGCTGCCCTCGGCCTTGCGGACGTGGGGGAAGAGCTCGGTGTGCTGGCCGGGCAGCAGTACGGAGGCCTCGCCGTAGGCGTACGGGTCACGCATCCAGGACTGGGTGCGTCCGACGCCGGTGTAGAACACCTCGATCCGCTGCCCGAACACCGCCTGCATCCCGGCGAGCGCGCGCGGGTAGCGCTCCGCGTCGTCCAGGGAGTCCCACTTCAGGGCGTCGTCCGACCAGCTGTAGGAGGCGAGGACCACGCCACCGCTGCTGCCCTCGACGGGGTAGGAGGGCTGGAACATGAAGCGGTTCGGGTTGTCGGTCGCCGAGCCGCCGCCGATCACCCGGGCCGCCTCGGGCTGGTCACGGGTGACGGGGCGGCAGGCGGCGTAGTGGGCGCGCTGGGCCGGGGAGATGTGCCCCTCGGGCACGGAGGGGTGGGCGCCCAGCAGGCTCCCGTCCTCCGGGGTCCGCGCGGTCTGGTAGCTGCGGTGCAGGCCGGGCTTGACCGCCTCCAGTTCGCGCTTCCAGTCGGCCTCGTCGAACTCCCACCAGCGGCGGCTGAACTCCAGCAGCACCTTGGTGGCCGCGTCGTAGTGCATTTCGGTGATCGCGCGCCGCTTGCCGTACGAGAGCGCGGGCGCGACCGGGATGTGGCGCAGTCCGGAGAAGGGCACGGTGATGATCGCGGTGTCGCCGGTGAAGGTCTCGCGCTCCACGGGACCGTCGCGGCCCTCGGAGACGGTCTCGACGCTGACCTGGCCCTCGCCGTGCGTGATGCGGGTCGCGCGGCGGTCGAGCCGTACGAGGTCGTCGACGCGGGCATAGAGCGCGTCGACCAGTGTGGCGGTGCCGCCGGGCAGTTCGAAGAAGGCCGTGTCGGGGCTGATCAGCGAGGCACCGATGAAGCTGTGCACGAAGGCGAGGTGCAGCCGGGAGGTGAGGTTCTCGACGGTGCCGATCAGGTCGATCGTGCGCTCGTCGAGCTTCGCCTCCTCGGTCAGGTAGCGGAACATCGACATGTGGCCGTAGCGCTGGATGACGCGCGCCCAGCCCTCGACGAGCTCCCGGTCCTTCTTCCCCTCGATCTCCTTGCGGACGGGGGCGAAGGCGTTGCGCACGATCTGCGCGGCGGTCAGGGACTCGTAGGCGGCCGGGACCCCGAAGGAGCGGTTGAGGGTCTGCGGGTTGCTCGCGTAGTCGGCGCGGCGGACGCGGACGCCGTTGACGTGGATCCAGGTGCGGTACGCGGGGTGGCCGGCCGCGTCGACGTCGACGAGGTGGAAGCGCCTGCGCTTCAGGCCGAGACCGTCGATCAGACCGGTGACCAGCGGGTGGCTGTCGGGGATGCGCATCGCGCCGGCCTCGGCGTACTGCTTGGGGTCGGCGAAGGGGGCGGGGGACCGCTCGTGCCCGCCGGTGCGGAAGGTCTTGATCCGGCCGCCCACCCGGTTCGCGTTGGCCTCGATGACGGTGACCTTGTGCCCGGCCTCGCGCAGCAGGTGGGCGGCGGTGAGCCCGGCGGGCCCGGCACCGACGATCAGCACCTTCTTGGCGGGGCGGCGGGAGCGCGGCAGGCCGTTCTTCAGGAGGACGTCCGCGTAGCGCGGCACCAGGGGCTGGTCCTCGTCGTCCCGCACGAGGACGGCCCGGGCGATGCCGAGGCAGGTCTCCCAGTCGGCGCCCGCGGCGCCCGCCGGGGCCTTCACGGTCCCGGCGGACGCGGCGGCGACGGTGAGCGCACCGGCGCCCGCCACCGCGGCGACGCCCGCGCCGGCGATGACGGTACGGCGCGACGGGCGGCGGGCGGGCTCCGGGGTGGGCTCGTCGGAGGGGTCGGGCGCGGCGCCGGGCATCGGGTCAGAGTCGATGATCATGGAGCAACTTTCGCTGCCCCCAAGGCCCTTGAACGCCGAAAGGTGCCTGGGCGCCGAACAATCACCCGGACGTGCGGCAGGACCGCCCGCCGCTGACGAACTGGGGTTCGCCCGCCCCTCCTTCCCGCGCGTCAGGAAGTGGAAGCCTCCCGCGTCAGGAAGTGGAAGCCGGGGTGCGGATGCATCAGGAAGTCGTGGTGCGAGATGTTCCACGCGTAGGCACCTGCGAGCCCGAAGGCCACCCGGTCGCCGGCCCGCAGGCCCGGCGCGGGCACGTCGCGGGCCAGCAGGTCCTTGGGGGTGCAGAGCTGCCCGGTCAGGGTGACCCGCTCCGCACCGGCGGCCGGCCGGGGCCAGGGGTGCGGCCACTCGTCCACGGGAACGACGCTGCAGGGCTGGTCGTGGCCCTTGGTGGCCGGCGTGCGCATGTGATGGGTGCCGCCGCGGACCACGGCGAACTCCTCACCGTGACTGTGCTTCACGTCCAGCACCTCCGTGGCGTACCAGCCGCAGTACGCGGTCACCGCGCGCCCCGGCTCGATCCGCAGGGTGAGGTCCGGATGCGCGTCCGCGAGCCGGCCGAGGCCCGCCCCGTACGCCTCCCAGTCGAAGCGGCGCTCCGGGGCCGCGTAGTCGACGCTCATGCCGCCGCCCACGTTGACCTCGGCGATCCGGATCCGGTGCCGGGCACCGAGGTCGGCCGCCCAGGTCACGACGGACCCGGCGACCGCGAGCTGCTGCTGCGCGTCGAGGCCGCTGGCCAGGTGGGCGTGCACGCCCAGCAGTTCGAGTTGCGGGTAGGTGCCGTCGGTGAGCAGGCGGACGGCCGTGTCGGCCTCCGCCGGGTCGAGTCCGAAGGGGGTCGCACGGCCTCCCATGGTCAGCGAGCTGCCTTCGAGGGAGGCGGCCGCCAGCGGGAGGTTGAAGCGGAGCAGCACCCCGGGGCGGTACGGGCGGGCGGACGCGGCGGGGACGGTGCGGGCGGCGAGGGCGGCCAGCATCCGCAGCTCGTGCAGGCTTTCGACGTGGAAGCGCTCCACGCCCAGTTCGAGGGCGGTCGTGAGCTCGGCGGGGGTCTTGCCGGGGCCGCTGAAGGCCAGCGGGCGGCCCGGGACCGCCTTGGCCACGTGGGCGAGTTCGCCGCCGGAGGAGACCTCGTAGCCGTCGACGTACGGGCCGAGGGCGGCCAGGATCTCCGCCTCCGGGTTGGCCTTGGCGGCGTAGTACAGCTCGACCCACTCCGGGAGGGCGGCCCGCACGGCGGCGGCGTGCTCGCGCAGCGCCGTCAGGTCGTAGAGGTAGGCGGGCAGCTCGGCCTGGCCGAGGGAGAGCAGGCGCTCGCGCACCGCGGGCGTCGGGGTGGTCATCGGGCGCTCCGGGTGTGGTGGTGGTCGTGATCGCCGTCGGCCTGCTGCTCCAGCACCTGGGAGAGCACGTCCTCGGCGAGCGGGGAGGCGAGCCGGACGTAGCCGGCGTCGCGGTCGGCCTTGCGCTCCCAGCGGGTGAGCAGGTTGGCCTTGGCGGGCAGCGGCACCCCGGCGAGCAGGGCGGCCAGGCGCGGCGGGCAGCCGTGCCGGTCGGCGTACGCCTGGAGGGTGGCGCGGACCTGGGCCCACAGGGCGGCCTCGGACTGCGGGTGCAGGTCGGCGAGTGCGGCGAGCGCCTCGGCGATGTGGTTGACGAACAGGCAGTAGACGACCCGGTCCCAGCCGCGCTGGGCGTCGTAGGTCATCGGTCCCGCGACCTCGGCCGGCAGGGACGCAAGGAGGTCCGCGTGCTGCTCGGGGACCAGCTTGGTGCCCTCCAGGTCGCGGAAGAGGACCTGGGCGGGCATGCCCTCCTCGTCGACGCAGACCACGACGTTCTGCAGGTGCGGTTCGAGGACGAGCCCGTGGTCGAAGTACGCGGCCAGGACGGGCGGTACGAGCAGCTTCAGGTACGCCGCCCACCAGTCGAGGGCGGCCTGCGCCGATCCGCCGGAGGCGCCGAGGAGGCGGGAGACGTGACCCGGTCCGGTGGGGTACTCGTCGGCGACGGCCGCGGCGAGCAGCGGGGTGGTGCCGGGCATGAGCCGGGCGAGCAGGCCCTCCCGGACGATCACGCCGAAGCCTTCGAGGAGCGAGCGGTCGGGGGCGCCGTCGGGACCGGGCAGGGCGATGCTGCGGTAGCCGGGCTCGCGGAGCATGGCGGTGCCGGGGAAGCGGGTCTCCAGGTCGGCGAGGACCGGGGCGAGCAGGCGGGTCAGGGCGACCGCGCCGGACAGTTCGTAACTCGCGTTCTTGCGAAGGCAGTTGGTGATGCGGATGTTGAGGCTGAACTTGAGGAAGGTGTCCCCGTCGTACAGCGTGCGGACGGAGGCGGTGGCGGCGAAGGGCTTGCCGCCGACGCCCAGGTCCAGGATGTCGCCGCGGTCGAACGCCGCGCGCAGCTCCGGGTGTTCGCTCAGCATCTCGTACTGCCACGGGTGCGCGGGCAGCAGCCGGTAGCCCTCGGGCACGTCGGCGCGGAGCCGGTCGAGCACCTCGACGGCTCCCTCGGCGGCGGTCTCCTGCGCGATCAGGTGCTCGCGGACGGCGAGGTGGCGCAGCTGGAAGGAGGCACCGGTCTCGGGCGCGTACGCGAGCCAGGAGGCGGTGTCGCCGGTACGGGCCTTGGGGGTGGGGTGGAAGCGGTGGCCGAAGACGAGGGACTGCTCGGACTCCAGGTAGGCGGCGAGCCCGTCGCCGTCCCCGACCACGGTGTCCGAGGCCGGCCGACCGGCGCGTACGGTGAGCGCGGCCGAGACGGCCTGGTGGCTGGAGGCGACCTGCTCCAGGAACTCCTCGTTGTGCACGTCGGTCCGCAGGGCCAGCTCGTCCTGGACGTACTCGGCGAGACGGCGCCAGTCCAGTTCCGCCCAGCCCCCGTCCCGCTGCTCCCGCACCGGTCCCGTGAACCGGTGCGCGCCCAGCAGCGACGTGCGGCGCAGGGCTGCGCGCAGCAGTACCCCGCGGCGCGGCAGCCACAGCAGCAGGTGCCCGTCCGCGACGGCGGTCTGGTGTTCCGGACCGGACAGCTCGCGCAGCAGGCAGTTGAGGAGGGTGTGGGCGACCACCTCGTCGGCCGTGGGCAGCCCGGCCGCGGCGGCGCGGGGGGCGACGGCGGCGCAGGGTGCGGCGGAGGCGGTACCGAGGGCATCGGTCAGAGACATCAACGGCTCCAGCGGGTGCGGAGAGAGCGGGGGGAGCGGAGGGTGCGGGCGGAGCGGGGCCCGGCGGCCGGCAGGACGGTCGCGCAGACCGTGACCAGCGCCACCGCGGTACCGGTCAGCACGGGCGCGGTGGGCCCGTACAGGCTGTTGCCCGCGGCGGCGGCCAGGCCGGCGACGACCGCACCGGCCTTGGAGAAGAACTCGATCGAGCCGAACAGCCCGCCGGGGGCACGGCCCTTGGCGCAGTCGGAGGCCATCACGGAGAGGCAGACGAGACCGAGGGTGAGGCCGGCGCCCAGCAGGATCCGGACGGCCACCAGGGCGGCGAGCGAGTGGGCCAGCCCGTGTCCGGCCAGCCCGAGGGCTATGCAGGCGAAACCGAGCGCCACGCCCAGGCGGGGGCGCCGGTGGAAGGCCGAGTGCACCCACATGGCGGCGGCGAGGTAGCACAGGTGGGGCAGGGCGAAGAGGACGCCGGAGACCACCGGGGAGGTTCCGGGGAGCCGCTCCTCGATGAGGGAGATCAGGTACGGGAAGGAGATGACCGTGGAGAAGACGAAGGCGAACTCCAGGGCGTACAGGCCGTGCAGCGAGATGACGCGCTCGGTGCGGGCGGCCTCGGCCCGAGGCGCCGCCGCCGCCGCGCCGCCGTCGGCCGGTCGGCCGGCCGCGGGGGTACGGGGCTGCGCCTTCACGCCGCGTGACTCGGGCAGCGCGGCGATCAGCAGCGCGGCCGTCAGCGGCAGGACGGCGAGCAGGGCGTACTGGCGGTGCGGGGACAGCCAGGGCGACAGGCCGCCCACCACGATCGGGGCGAAGACGAGGGCGGCGCGGGCCGCGCCCTGCATCAGGGTCAGGGCGCGGGACAGGTCCGGGCCCTCCAGCCCGGCGCCCAGGTAGCCGTTGGAGGCGGCGAAGGTGCCGCCGAGGATGCCCTGGAGCACCAGGGCCAGGGTGAAGGTGGCGATCGAGTCGGCCCAGCCGGCCAGCAGGAAGGAGGCGGCCAGGCCCAACTGGGCGCGCAGCAGCAGGCGCTTGCGGCCGAAGCGGTCGGCGAGCCGCCCCCACAGGGGGGCGCCGACGGCCGCGAAGACGGTCGGGACGATGTAGAGCACGCCGGCCCAGCCGGCGTCGCGGTCGCCGAGTCCCGGGAGGATCTCGGTGAGGAAGGGCGGCAGGCCGAGCGCGGCGAAGGAGGCCACGAAGTAGCATCCGGCGACCGCGTGCACCTGCCTGCGGCCGAGGGCCGGCCGGGTCTCCGGCACGGCCGGGCCGCTCTCGGGCATGGCCGGGCCGCTCTCGGGCACGGCCGAAACGACCTGGGCTGCCGGAGCGGCCGGAGTTACTGTGGCCGCCGGAGCGGCTGTTGCTGCGGGAGCTACTGTGGCCGCCGGAGCGGCTGTTGCTGCCGGAGCTACTGTCACGGCCGGAGCCGCCGGTGCGGCCATCGGGGAGGCCGTCCCGCGGCGCCGGTCCGGGGGTGCGCTCGCGCTCATGGGGAACCCTCCACTCTGCGCAGGTAGTTGGGGCCGGTCGTGTAGTGCTTGTTGATGTCGGCGGCGCCCGAGCGCTCCTTGCTGAGCAGGCTTCCGGCGCTCACCATCGCCTTGACGGGGAGCTGCGCGGCGTCCAGGACCTGGGCGCGCAGCGTGGCGCCGGGCTCACCGGGTCCGGTGCCGAGCCGTTCGACGGCCTCGGCCAGCCGGTCGCGTACGAGGTCCAGCAGGGCCGCGGCCTCGGCGCGGCCGTGGCGCGCCAGCCCGAAGGCGTACGAACCGGCGCACAGGTGCAGGGTGATCGTGGTGAACATGTCGGTGAGCGGGCGGTCGTCGTCGCACAGGGCGCGGACGTCGTCGAAGCCGAGCGGGGCGTCGGCGCCGAGCGTCGCGCGGGCCCGGTCGGCGTTGACGCGCGGGCTGTCGTCGTCCTTGAGCAGCAGCCGTACGCGGGTGTCCCCGGCCGGACCGCGGTCGAGCACGAGGGAGATGTTCTGCTGGTGCGACTCCAGGGCGATGCCGTAGCCGAACAGGGTCGTCTGCCAGTCGAGGAGCAGCCGCAGGTAGGCGTCGAGCAGGGCGATCGGGTCGCCGCCGTAGAACCGGTCGGCGAGGTGGTCGATCAGCAGCCGGCCGCCGGGGGCTTCGGCGAGCAGGGCCGCCAGCGGGGTGACGACGGCGTTTTCGAGACCGGCCGGGTAGCGGCGGCAGAGCGCGGCGAGGAGCTCGTGTCCGGCGTGGGCGTAGACGCTCTCGTCGGCGTGCAGGATCACGCCCTGGAACCGCGGTTCGCGTGCGATGACGGTTTCCAGCAGGCGCTGGCCCGCGGCCCCGTCGGCCAGGAAGCCGGGCCGGATGATCCGGCGGTTGCGCAGTCCCAGGGTGGCGGTGGCCATGGGGACCTTGATGTGCAGGGTGGGATCGGCGGTGACGGCGACCGTACGCATGGACAGCGTGGGGACGACGTCGAGGTACGGGCGCTCGGCCAGGACGGCCCGGCCGGCCAGGCCCGCCGCGCTCAGGGCCTCGCGCAGGGGCGCGCCGACGGTGAGCGGGTGGACGGGCAGCGCGAGGTGGCTGTGGTCGAGCTCGGGCAGGCCGAGCGCGGCCGGGGTGGGCCAGGCGGCGGGCAGCGCGGCCGGACCGCCGGCCACGGTGAGGTCCTGCTGCGGCACGGCGATCCAGCGCAGCGCGAAGTGCGGGTGGAACTCGGGCGCGTAGGCGCGCAGTTGATCCTCGTCAAGGCCGGAGCGGCCGCGTGCGGTGGGGTACACCGGGTGGTCGAGGCGCGCGGCCAGGGTGTCGTAGGCGAGTCCGCCCGCGAGACCGGTCCAGTCGGCGGGGTCGGCGCCGCGGGTGGCGGCGAGGGTGCCGGAGGTCAGGGCGGCGGCGACCTCGTCCGCGGTGTCGGCGTGCAGCCGCATGGTGGCGAGGGTCTGGCGGCACTCCTCGGCGAAGGCGTCGAAACCGCCCCGGTCGACCGGGTCGGCGAGGGCGCTCAGGGCGCCCAGGACCTCGTCGTGGGTGGTCAGTTCGCGGCCGTCCGACTCCCGGGCGATCAGCGGCAGCCGGGCGGCGTACACGCTCTGGTAGCCGTCCTCGACGACCGGGAGGAGCAGGGCGTCGCCGTCCTCGGCGGGCAGCCGCAGCCAGCGGCCGTCCGCGCGGTCGACGGCGGTGGTGCGGGTGCGCAGGCCGACGACGTCCTCGCGCAGGAGCGCGCCGAGGACGCGGAGCAGCAGTTGCGCCTCGGTGGTGTCGGCGGGCGTGGCGCGGTGCGGGGCGGCCTGCGGGACGATCTGCGGGGTGGCGGCGGCCGGGGCGGTCGTGGTCACGGGGTGAACTCCCACCGCTGGGCCGCGAGGTACTCGGCGGCGACCCGCTCCACGGTCCCCTGGTCCGGCCCGATCGCCCGCAGCACTCCGATGTAGTCGCGGTTGGTGTGGTAAACCTCGTGCCGCTCCCCCACCTCGCGCAGCGGCCGGTACGCCAGTTCCACGCCGTCCACGGTGAGGTCGGCGGCCTCGGGGGCGGCCCTGAGCGTGCCGGCGCTCTGCGCGCAGGGGTAGTCGACGACGGCGGCGCCGTCCGTACGCGCGCCCAGGTCGGCGGGGAGCGGCTGCCCCAGGTGGGTGCGCAGGACGTGCTCGAAGAGCGGGATGTCCAGCAGCCGGGTCAGGAGCAGGTCCATCTGGTCGCCGATGGCCCGGTAGTTGACCTCGATGATGCGGGCGCGCCCCTCGTGCACGACGAATTCGGTGTGGCAGACGCCGAATCCCACGCCGAGGGCGTCGAGCTGGGCGAGGACCTGCTCCACCACCGGTTCCGGGTGGTGCGGCGTGTAGACCAGCCGCTCCTCGATGAAGTACGGGGGTGCGGACAGCCGGGTGTGGAAACCGCTCAGGACGTGGCGGACGTGTCCGTCGCCGAGGGTCTCCAGGGTGTACAGCTCGCCGGCCAGGTACTCCTCGATCACCAGGTGCACGTGGGGCCGCCGGGTCTGGATCTCCTTGCAGCGCAGGACGAGTTCCTCGGGCCCGTCCACCAGCACCACGTCCTCGCTGGCCACGCCCTCGCGGGGCTTGACCACGCAGGGGTAGGGCACGTCGAGGGCGGTGAGTCCGGCCGGATCCTGGCCGGCGGCCAGTTCCGTGGACCACACCGTGTCGAGTCCGCTCGCGGCGAGGTGACGGCGCATCTGGGCCTTGTCCTTGACGCGCAGCGCGGTCCGCCAGTCCTTGGCGGGCAGGCCGAAGTAGTCGGCGGCCAGGGCCGCCTGGGTCTGGAGGTGATCGCTGTTGGTGAACACCGCGTCAGGCGTGTGGTGGGTGGATATCCGGCTGATGACCGCGCGGAAGTCGCGGACGTCGCACTCCAGGACCTCGATGTCCGAGCCTGCGACGCGGCGGTGCGCCTCGGGCTGGTCGGTGAGGACGGTGACGTCGAGGCCGAGTCGGGCCGCGGCGGGGAGGAACCCCTCGGTGACCGAATCGGTGGGGTTGAGTGCGAGCAGGTACAACCGCATGGGCTGAGCCCCTTCCGAGTCCTGGGCAGTGGGGGGTGGTGGCGCAAATGTTTTCCGGCACGCCTCAGCGCCGACGGATTCCGATACCCGCCGGCCACGTCAGCTTAGGTTAGCCAACCCTTAGCCTCAACTGGCCTCACGGCATGAGACCGGACGTGCGGCATGATCATAGATCATTGGGTTAAGGTAAGGCTTACCTACTCTCCCGTACCGGAGTTTTCGTGTCGCAGATGATCGAGAACCGATGACCGCACGTCAGCGCATCGCGTCGCCCGAACGGCCCGCTCAGGACGCCACCGCCGTGCTCGCACGCACGTACGCCCGCCTCACGGCCGTCTGCGACGTGCTGGACGTACGGGTGGCGACCGCCGACGCGCGCCCCGGACGCTGGGTCAACGGCGCGGAATTGACGGATCCGGCCACGGAGCAGCACGCCCTGAACGCCTTCATCGCCGCCGAGGCCGCCCGCATCCGGGCCGGCCACGGGCACGATCCGCGCCCCGACGTCGCCGCCTCGCGCGCCCTGCACGACTACCTCTGGTCCGTCAGCCTCCTGATGAGCGGCGCCTGGTACCTGGAGCGGCGCGTCCCGCGCGTCCGCCCGCGCGAGGTGCGCGCGGACCTGTCGACGGGCACGTACGAAATCGTTCCGGGGGCCGGGTTCGCGTGCCTGCCCGGCGACCCGGCGGCGCACCTGCCGGGCGTCCGGGTGGTGGCCGACGAGGAGGCGCTGCGCGCCGAGTTGCGCGCGGCCGTCGCCGACCACGTGCGGCCGCTGCTGGCCGCGTTCGGGCCGCGGGTCCGGCGCCGGGACCACGCCCTGTGGGGCATGGTCACCGACGACCTGGTCTCCGGCGTCTGGTACCTCGGGCGCACCCTGGGGCAGGAGGAGCACGGGGTGCGGGAGGCGACCGAGTTGCTCCCGACCGCCATCGCGCCCTTCCCGGGCGGCGCCGACTTCCGGCGCCTCGCCGACCGCCGGGGCAACCCGCACCCGACCCGCACCCGGCTGGGCTGCTGCATGTACTACACCCTCGACTCCGCCCGGGCCTGCGCGACCTGCCCGCGCACCTGCGACGCGGAGCGGCTGCGCCGGATCGAGGGCGAGGGCTGAGCGGGCCCCGCACCCAGAGCCCCCTCTCCCCCATGGCGCCAAAAGCCAAAAGACCGGCCCCGGGGGGGGGGGGGGGGAGGGAGGGGGGGGGGGGGTGGAGGGGGGGGGGGGAGGGGCCCCCACACCAAAACCCCCCCCCCCCCCCCCCCCCCACCCCCCACCCCCCCCCCCCCTCCCCCCCCCCCACCCCCCCCCCCCCCGGGACCGGTCCGTTGGGGGTGGGAGCGCCGCCTACTTGGCGGGGTCCACCTGGAAGGCCTTCGCCAGGTCGTCGAGGACCACGTCGGCACCCTGGAGGGAGACCGAGGTCATCCAGATGGAGTCGTCGACCTCGTGCACCTGGTTCTTCTGGACCGCGTTCAGGCGCTGCCACAGCGGGTTGGCGAGGAACTTCTTCTTGCGCTCGTCGCCGCCCGAGAAGGTGGTCATGAAGATGTGGTCACCATCGGCCTGCTGGATCTGCTCTTCGCTGATCTCGATGTTGAACTTCGACTCGTCGCGCTGGTTCTCCGGCCGCGTCAGACCCATGTCGTTCAGGATGATGCCGCTGAAGGTCTTGGGCAGGTAGATGCGCGTCGGACCGTCGACGAAGCGGACGACCGAGAAGGTGGGCTTGCCGTTGGCGCCGCCGCCCTTGGCGTTGATCGCGTCACCGATCTTCTTGGCGCGCGTCTGGTAGGCCGTCAGCTTGGCCGCGGCCTTCTCCTCCTGGCCCAGGGCCTCACCGAGGAAGGTGATGTTCTCCTTCCAGATCGGGCCGGTGGTCTTGACGAACACGGTCGGCGCGATCTGGCTCAGCCGGTCGTAGAAGTCGGCGTGGCGCACGGTGGCCGAAACGATGAGGTCGGGCTTGAGGGCCGCGATCGCTTCGAGGTTGGGGCTGTCGAGCGGGCCGACGTCCTTGGTGTCCTTCACCGCGTCACCGAGGTAGGCCGGGAAGCCCTTCTGGTCACGGTACGATCCGATACCGCCGACCAGCGGCGCGTCGAGCGCGACGACCGCCTCGACCAGGCTGTTGTCCAGCGCCACCACGCGCTTGGGCTTGGCCTTGATCTCGGTCTTGCCCTTGTCGTGGGTGACGGTGCGGGGGAAGCCGGCCGACTCGGCGGCGGACGGCTTCGACGACTCGGCGGCCGGCTTCTTGTCATCGCTGCTGCCGCCGCAGGCGGCCAGCGAGAGGGCCAGGGCTGCCGTGAGGACGGCAGACGCGAACCGGCCCGAGCGGCGTCGCTGAGTGAAGGTGTTCATCAGTTCTCAGTTCTCCAGAGGGAACAGTTGTTCTTAGGTAAGGCTTGCCTGAGTAAACGCGTTGTGAAGAGTAGCTGCTCTTCGTGGCCAAATCCAGACGGGGGGTGCGGGGGAATTTCGGTTAGGCATCCCTTACCTTGTGTGAGTGTCTCTGAAGCCCGTCACCGCCGGCGCCGCCGCGGTCCACGCCCCAGCCGTTCCACCACCTCCACGAGTCCTCTCCCGAACCCTGGTGCTCACGGCGCTGTTTGCGACCGTGGCCGTCATGGTCTGCGCCTCCCTGGCGATCGGCACCAAGTCCGTGCCGCTCTCCGACGTCCTGGCCGCGATAACCGGCAGTGACGCCGGCGACGCCGTGGTGGTCCGTGAACTGCGCATGCCCCGCACCTTCCTGGGGCTGCTCGTCGGCCTCGCGCTGGGCGCCGCGGGCGCCGTGGCCCAGGACATCACCCGCAATCCGCTCGGCGACCCCGGCCTGATCGGCATCAGCGCGGGCGGCTCGTTCGCGGTCGCCGCGAGCATCGGCATGCTGGGGCTGACCAGTTCGTACCAGTACATCTGGTTCGCCTTCCTCGGCGGAGCGCTGGCCGGTCTCGTCGCCTACGCCGTCGGCGGCACCGGCTACGGCGGCGCCACCCCGGCCAAACTGGCCCTGGCCGGAGCGGCCGTGACCGTACTGCTCGACGCGGGCACCAACACCCTGGTGCTCCTCGACGTACGCACCCTGGACCAGTACCGGTTCTGGGCGGTGGGCTCCCTGGCCGGCCGTGACACGCAACTGGGCATGGAACTGCTGCCGTTCGTCGTCGTCGGACTCGCCCTCGCCATCGGGCTGAGCGGCCGGCTCAACGCGCTCGCGCTCGGCGACGACGTGGCCAGCTCGCTCGGTACCCCGGTCAAGTCCACCCGCGCCCTCGGCGCGCTGGCGGTGGTCCTGCTCACCGGCGCGGCCGTCGCCGCGGCCGGTCCCGTGACCTTCATCGGCCTGGTCGTCCCGCACGTCGTACGGGCCTTCACCGGGCCCGACGCCCGCTGGCTGGTGCCCTGTTCCGCGCTGGGCGGGGCCTCGCTGATGCTCGCCGCCGACGTGGTGGGCCGGATGGTCGCCCGGCCCGGAGAGCTGGAGGCGGGCGTGGTGACCGCGCTGCTCGGCGCACCGTTCCTCGCGCTGCTCGTCAAGCGCGGCAAGCTCAAGGAGCACACCCGATGAGCCGCGTGAAGACCGCGCGGCGCCTGCGGTTCGAAGTCGGTCCCGTCGGCGTGGCCGTGCCGCCCCGGGTCGCGTTCATCGTGCTCGCCCTCGTCCTGACCGGGTTCGCCGGGCTGATCGCCTCGGTCTCGCTGGGCACGTTCGCCATCCCCGTCGGCGACGTACTGGGCTCCGTGCTGGGGACCGGCTCCGGCGCCGCCGACCTGATCGTCCATCAACTGCGGCTGCCGCGCGCCCTCACGGCGCTGCTGGTGGGGGCCGCGTTCGGGCTGGCCGGCGCGGTGTTCCAGGCCGTCACCCGCAACCCGCTCGCCAGCCCGGACCTGATCGGCATCGCGGCCGGCGCCGGGGCGGGCGCGGTCGGCGCCATCCTCATCGGCGGAGTCACCGCGGCGGGCGCCGGCACCTTCGGGGCGGTCCCGTTCGGGGCCCTCGCCGGCGCCCTGCTGACCTCCGTCGTCATCTACCTGCTGGCGTACCGGGACGGCACCATCACCGGCTACCGCTTCGTCCTCGTCGGCCTCGCCGCGAACGGCGCCCTGATCGCCCTGACCCGCTGGATGCTCGCCCGCGCCGACATCGACCAGGCCTCCCGCGCCATGGTGTGGCTGACCGGCAGCCTCAACGGCCGCGGCTACGAACACGTCCAGTGGGCCGGGCTGGCGCTGGCGGTGCTCCTGCCGCTGACCCTCGCGCTGGCGCGCCCGTACCAGCTGCTCCAGTACGACGACGACACCGCGCGGAGCCTCGGCATCCCCCTGCGGCACGCACGGATCGCGCTGTTGATCCTCGCCACGTGCCTCACCGCGCTGGCCACGTCGGCGGCCGGGCCGATCTCCTTCATCGCCCTGGGCGCCCCGCAGATCGCCCGGCGGCTCACCGGCACCGCGGGCATCCCGCTCGTCACCAGTGCGCTGACCGGAGCGGTGCTGCTCATCCTCGCCGACCTGGGCTCCCGGCTCGTCCTCGCCCCGACCGAACTGCCCGTCGGCGTCCTCACCGGCGTCGTGGGCGCCCCGTACCTGCTGCTACTCCTCGCCCGTACCAACCGGGCCGGAAAGGGAGGCTGACATGACCGCCCCGCTGACCGAGACCCCGCCCGCCGGCGTCTCGTCCACCGCCCTGCGCGCGGACGGGCTGCGCCTGGGCTACGGCGACCGGATCGTCTCCGAGGACCTCGACCTCGACATCCCGGCCGGCAAGGTGACCGCGCTCGTCGGGCCGAACGCCTGCGGCAAGTCCACCGCGCTGCGGGCGCTGGCCCGGCTGCTCAAGCCGGCCGGCGGCGCCGTCCACCTGGACGGCGAGGACATCGCCGGCCTGTCCGCGCGGGAGTTCGCCCTGCGGCTCGCCCTGCTGCCGCAGACCCCCAGCGCGCCGGACGGGATCTCCGTACGCGACCTGGTGGCCCGCGGCCGCACCCCGCACCAGCGGTGGTGGCGCCAGTGGTCCTCCTCCGACGAGGCCGCGGTGGACGCCGCCCTGGCGGCGACGGGTTCGGCGGAACTGGCGAGCCGGTCCATCGACGAGCTGTCGGGCGGACAGCGCCAGCGCGTCTGGATCGCGATGGCGCTGGCCCAGCACACGCCGGCCCTGCTGCTGGACGAGCCGACGACGTACCTGGACCTCGCCCATCAGGTCGACGTGCTCGAACTCGTCGCGGACCTCAACCGCACCGAGGGCCGCACGGTGATCATGGTCCTGCACGAGCTCAACCTGGCCTGCCGCTACGCCGGGCACCTCATCGCCATGCGCGACGGCCGGGTGATCGCCGCCGGCCCGCCGTCCGAGATCGTCACTCCGGACCTGGTCCACGAGGTCTTCGGCCTCCGGGCGGCGGTCATCGAATGCCCGGTCGCCGGCACCCCGTTGGTCATCCCGATGGGCGGGCGCCGCGCCGACATCGTCTGACCCCCCGCCGGGGACGGAGGACCTGAACCGGTTCCGGTAGGCGGTCGGGGTCGTGTCGAGCGTGCGCCGGAACGCCCGGATCAGGGTGTCGGTGGTGTTGAACCCGCAGGTGGAGGCGATGCGTTCGAGGGTGGCGTCCGTGGACTCCAGCTGGTTGCGCGCCTTCGGGCGCGGGGGGGCGGGACCGGGCGGGCCGGAGCGCCTCCCCCGTTCATCCCGTCTGGACGCACGCCGGGCGCACGCGGGGCGCACGCGGGGCGCACGGCAGCGTTCGGCGGAGCACGAGCCGGTTGCCGGCGGGGGTTGAACTCTCGCATTGTGGCGGACGGCGACGAGGATCCGCGGCTACGAGATCGGTACTCCCGGCTTGAGGAACAGCAGGCCGGCGATGCTCCCGTCAGGGTGGAAGGTCACGCGGAACTCCCCTGGCCCGCGTTCCATGCGCAGGGGCACGTTGACGACGGTGAACTCGCCGAACGCGACGTCTTGCGGGTCACCGTGTGACCGGTAGCGCCCGAACTCGTCCTGGTAGGTCTCCCAGGCCTCCGCGAGGGCGTCCGGGGGCAGCAGCTTCGCAAGCCTCGGATCGAAGTGGGCCGTGGCCGCGGTGTAGGTGCCGTTCACGATGGCGTCGAGCGCCTGAAGGGTGATCCGGTCGTACCGGCTCTGAGCCGGGGCGAGCGGCGCGGCCGGGGCGGCGACCGTCTGGGTTTGCGCCTGGGCCGGGGCCGCGGCCGCGGCGAAGCCGGTGAGGGGGAGCACGGCGCCGGCTGCCAGTGCGGCTGCGGCCGCCGCCTGTGCCAGGTGCCGTTTGCTGCCGAGTAGGTGGGCTTGGTCAGGCATGAGCACCACGACTTTCTCCAGCGTGGCGGGTCGTCCGGGCATATCCATCGTGCCCACGACGCCGGGCGGCCGCCACAGCGGCCAGCCGCCCCTCCCGTGGCGCCATATGACTTGCCGTGGCGCCACGATGGTGCCATGCTTGCGCTATGGACCTCACCCCCTACGTTGACAACCTGCGGCACGAACTCGGCGTGGCCGCCGAAGCCGGCGGCAGCGAGGCACTCGCCCTGGCCGAGCGGCTCACCGCCCAGCTCGAATCGGCCGCCCGGCTCACCCTGCTGAATGCCCTGTCCGATGCGATGGACGAGGTCACCCGCGACCTGGCGCCGGGGTCGGTCCACGTACGACTGCGTGGGCTGGACCCGGAGTTCGTGGTCACGGCCCCGCCCGCCGCGGAGACCTTCGACGCCCCGGCGCCGCCGCAGGCGCCCACGCCCGCGCCGACGGCCCCGGTGGACATCGAGGACGGTGGCGCCACCTCCCGCATCAACTTCCGCCCGCCCGCCCAGCTCAAGGTCCGGGTCGAAGAGGCCGCCGGCCGCGAGGGGCTCTCGGTCAACGCGTGGCTCGTCCGGGCCGTCGCCGCCGCCCTGGAATCCACGGCGGACCGCGGGGCGGGCGGCACGGGCCGCGCGTCCGCAGCCGGGCAGGGTTCCACCGGCCGGACGCCCGCGGCCGGGCAGGGGTTCACCGGCTGGGTGCGGTAGCCCCACCCGCGCTGCCTCCGTACCCACCGCCACAGCATCCACAGCATCCACAGCCCTCAGCCAAAGGACGGCTCAGCCATGCCTACTTTCGCCACCCCCGAGCCCGTCTCCGCCACCGTTGAATTCGATTTCGGGCGGTTCCGGATCGTCGCCAGCAAGCGCACCGACACCGTGGTCGAGGTGACCCCGAGCGACCCCGGCAACAAGCAGGACGTACTGGCCGCCGAGGACACCAAGGTCACCTGCGCGGGCGGGGCCCTCGTCGTCAAGGGCCCCAAGAAGCGCTCGCCCTTCGGCAAGATCGGCTCGGTGGACGTGACCGTCGAACTGCCCGCGGGCTCGGACCTGAAGGGCACCACCGGCCTCGGCGACTTCATCGGCGAGGGACGGTTCGGCAACTGCGACGTCACGACGGCCACCGGCGACATCCAACTGGAGGAGGCCGCGGCCGTACGGCTGAAGACCACGCACGGGGACGTCCTCGTGGACCGTGCGACGGGTGAGGTCGAGATCCACGGGTCGGGGCGGGTTCGGGTCGGCCGGGCCGACGGCACGGCCACCATCAAGAACCTCAACGGCGAGACCGCGATCGGGGAGATCCGGGGAGACCTGACGGTCCGCTCGTCCAACGGGCCGATCAGCGTCCTGCACGCGGACTCCTCCGTCACGGCCAAGTCCGCGAGCGGCTCCATTCGGCTCGCCTCGGTGGTCCGCGGGCGGATCACCTTGGAGACGGCGGCCGGCGGGCTGGAGATCGGCATCGCCGAGGGGTCAGCGGCCTGGCTGGACGTACGGTCCACCGCTGGGCGGGTCCGCAATGAGCTCGGGGCGGCGCAGGGCCCCGAGGAGTCCGAGGAGACGGTCGAGGTGCGCGGCCGCACCAGCGCCGGCGACATCGTGATCCGCCGCGCCTGATCGCCGCGCCTGATCCGCCGCACCTGATCCGCCGGGCCGGGGAGCGCACCTCCTCGTACCCGCCCGAGCCCACAAGATGGCACCACCATGGCGCCCCCGTACTGGTACCCACCGGCACGGGGGCGCTTTGCGTGGGCGGACATGCCCGCAGGTCAGGCGGTACAGCGCAGCACACGATGCAAGAGTGGCGCCATTTTCCCTGGCGATGGCGCCATCCATGTGCCATCATGGAGACACGAGCACGGCACTGGCCCCGAACATGGCGCCAAGACTGCGCCACCCTCGCCATGGCCGGTCTGCCCGGCCCACCGGCCTCCGCTTCGCCTCCGCCCCGGACTTCCCGAACAGAAGGGCCCGCCCACCATGAACACCGCGACCCAGGTGTCCACCCCCACGCGAGCAGCCGCGATCTCCGCGACCGGCCTGCGCAAGTCGTACGGCGACAAGGTCGTGCTGGACGGGATCGACCTCCGGATCCCCGAGGGCACCGTCTTCGCCCTGCTCGGCCCCAACGGCGCCGGCAAGACCACCACCGTGGAGATCCTCTCCACGCTGATCACGGCCGACGGCGGCGAGGCGCGGATCGCGGGCCACGACCTGGCCACCGACGCCGCGTCCGTACGCCACCAGATCGGCGTCACCGGACAGTTCGCCGCCGTCGACGGACTGCTCACCGCCGAGGAGAACCTGCTCCTCATGGCCGACCTGCACCACCTGGGCAAGCGCGAGGGCCGCCGCCGCGCCGCCGACCTCCTGGGACGGTTCGAGCTGACGGAGGCCGCCCGTAAGAACGTGGCCACCTTCTCCGGAGGCATGCGCCGCAAGCTCGACCTGGCGATGACCCTGGTCGGCCGGCCGCGGATCATCTTCCTCGACGAGCCGACCACCGGCCTTGACCCGCGCAGCCGCCGCGTCATGTGGGAGCTGATCCGGGACCTGGTCGCGGATCAGGGCGTGACCATCTTCCTCACCACGCAGTACCTGGAGGAGGCCGACCAACTCGCCGACCGCATCGCGGTGCTGGACCACGGCAAGCTGGTCGCCGAAGGCACCGCCGACGAGCTGAAGCGCAGGATCCCCGGAGGCCACGTCCGCCTCCGGTTCGCCGACGAGGCCCACTTCGTCACGGCGGCCGGCGTCTTCGGCGTCGCCACCCGCGACGACGAGTCGCTCACCCTGCGGATCCCCAGCGACGGCTCCGTCGCCGATCTCCGCGCCGTCCTCGACGTCCTCGACACCACCGGGGTGCAGGCCGAGTCGCTCACCGTGCACACGCCCGACCTCGACGACGTCTTCCTCACCCTCACGGGCCGGCAGAACGCCCCCGCCCCCACCGCTACCTCCGCGACCGCCCAGAAGGAGTCGAACCGATGAGCACCGTCACCCTCGCCCCCGCCCCCGCCGCGTCCCCCAAGCCGAGCCGCTCGTACGCGCTGCGCGACTCGATGACGATGCTGCGCCGCAACCTCAAGCACATGCTGCGCTACCCGTCGATGACGGTCATGATCGTCATGATGCCGATCGTGATGCTGCTGCTCTTCGTGTACGTATTCGGCGGCGCCCTCGGCACCGGCATCGGAGCGGGCCCCAGCCGCGGCGACTACACCAACTACGTGGTGCCCGGGATCATCCTGATGGCCGTGACCTCCGGCGCCATCACGACCGCCATCTCCGTCTGCACCGACATGACGGAAGGCATCGTCAACCGCTTCCGTACGATGTCGATCTCGCGCGGATCCATCCTCACCGGCCATGTGTTCGCCAGCGTCATCCAGGCCGCGGCGATCCTCGTGCTGATCATCGGCGCCTCCTTCGCGGTGGGCTTCCGCCCCGACGCCTCGCCCGTGGAGTGGATCGCCGCCATCGGCCTGCTCCTCTTCCTCTCCTTCGGCCTGAGCTGGATGACCGCCGCGATGGGCCTGGGCGCCAAGACCATCGAGGCCGCGTCCAACGCCCCGATGCCGCTGACCTTCCTGCCCTTCCTCGGCAGCGCGGTCGTCACCCCGGAGTCCATGCCGACGGTTCTGCGCTGGTTCGCCGAGTACCAGCCCTTCACGCCGATCAACGAGACCCTGCGCGGCCTGCTGCTCGGCACGCCGATCGGCCACGACGGCTGGCTCGCCCTCGCCTGGTGCGCCGGGCTCGCCCTGGTCGGGTACCTGCGCTCGCGCGCCGTCTTCAACCGCCAGGTCACGCGCTGACCGTCACGCGGTGCGCCCGGCGGAACGGGCAGGCGAAGCAGGGGCGGCCCCGGATCCACCGGGAGCCGCCCCTCAGTCGTCCCTCCTGTCAGCCCGGGAGGTCTCGGGGGCTGCGAGCGAGGCCTGGCGCGCCCTGTCCTGACGAGGCCCCGCGACCAGGCCTACGCGACGAGCCCACGCGCGGGGCGCGCCGGTCTCAGGTCTCGGTCGCCGCCGGGCGCATCGCCGCCAGCGCGTTCAGCGTCAGCTCCAGGGCGAACGGGTAGCCGCTGTCCCGCATGTCGGCGGCGAGCAGCGGGAACACGGCGGCGATGTGCGGGTGGGTGTCGGCCGACAGCCTGCCGTAGACCGCGTTCCAGACCGCCTCGTCCGCCTCCCGCGCGGCCTTCGGCAGCGCGAGCGCGGCGGCGTCCTGGGCGGCGAACGCCAGCGCCTGGTCGACGAACGCGTGGTAGGCGCGGACGGCGAGCGGGTCCGGGAAGCCCGCCGAGCGCAGGATGCCGACGATGCGCTCGACGGCCCGGGTCTCGTGGAGGCGTCCCGTGGTGCGGTAGGCGCCGAGGACGGCGGCCTGCGGGTGGGAGAGGTAGCAGGCGTGGATCCGCAGGCCCATCGACCGTAGGTCCTCCCGCCAGTCCCCGGTGGGCTCCCAGCCCTCCTGGGCCCTGCCGATCAGTTCGTCCGCGAGGGCGAGGAGCAGGGCGTCGGTGTTGCGGAAGTAGCGGTAGAGCGCGCTCGGGTCGGCGCCGAGCGCGGCGCCCAGTCTCCGTACGGAGAGCGCTTCGGCGCCGTGCTGGGCCACCAGACGCAGCGCCGTCTCGACGATGAGCTGCTCCGAGAGGACGGCGCCCTGCTTGGTGGGTCTGCGGCGCCGGCGTCCGCCTTCGGGGATGACGCGTTCGGACATGGCCGGGACGTTACGTCAACACCATTGACGTGTAAAGGGCCTTGCCGCTTCCATGACGCCCACCCCCCGTCGCCTCACGCTCTGGAGCTTTCGAATGGCCGAAGCCGATCTGGTCTTCACCCGCGGCCCCGTCTACACGGTGGACCCGGCCCGTACCCGGGCGACCTCGCTCGCCGTCATCGGCGACAGGATCGCGGCCGTCGGCCACGACGAGGTACGGGACCTCGTGGGGCCCGGCACCGAGGTGGTCGACCTGACGGGGAAGCTGCTGCTCCCCGGCTTCCAGGACGCCCACATGCACCCGGTCTTCGCCGGGGCGGAACTGGCCGAGTGCGACCTGACCGAGACCGTCGGCGTGGACGACTACCTCGCTCTGGTCCGCGCGTACGCGGACGCGCACCCCGACCGCGAGTGGATCACCGGCGGCGGCTGGTCGATGGAGAGCTTCGAGGGGGGACTGCCGACCCGGCAGCTGCTCGACTCCGTCGTCCCGGACCGTCCGGTCCTGCTGTCCAACCGTGACCACCACGGCGCCTGGGCCAACACCCGGGCCCTGGAACTCGCCGGGGTCACGGCCGCCACTCCCGATCCCGCCGACGGCCGGATCGAGCGCGAGCCGGACGGCACTCCCAGCGGCATGCTCCAGGAGGGTGCCACCTCGCTGGTCGGCCGGCTGCTGCCGACGAGCACGCCGGCGGAACTCCTCGCCGGGCTGCTCCGGGCCCAGAAGCTGCTGCACTCCCTCGGCATCACGGGCTGGCAGGACGCCATGCTCGGCGACCTCAACGGCCGGCCCGACCCCTCGGACGCGTACATGAGCGCCGCGGCGGACGGCTCGCTCACCGCCCGCGTGACCGGGGCGCTCTGGTGGGACCGGGCACGGGGCGCCGAGCAGATCCCCGAGCTGGTGGCCCGCCGCGAGAAGCTGCGGGCCGGACGGTTCCGCGCCACCTCGGTGAAGATCATGCAGGACGGTGTGGCGGAGAACTTCACCGCCGCCATGACCTCCCCCTATCTGGACGGCTGCGGCTGCGCCACCGGCAACAGCGGTCTGAGTTTCGTCGAGCCCGGAGCGCTGCGCGGATACGTGACGGAGCTCGACGCGCTCGGCTTCCAGGTGCACTTCCACGCCCTCGGCGACCGGGCCGTGCGCGAGGCCCTGGACGCGATCGAGTCGGCGGTGACGGCCAACGGACACCGCGGCAACCGGCACCACCTCGCCCATCTCCAGGTCGTCCACCCCGAGGACCTCTCCCGCTTCGCCCGGCTCGGCGCCCTGGCCAACATCCAGCCCCTGTGGGCGGCCCATGAACCCCAGATGGACGATCTGACCATCCCGTTCCTGGGTCCGGAGCGCGCCGCCTGGCAGTACCCGTTCGGCGATTTGGTGCGCGCGGGCGCGACCCTCGTCGCTGGCAGCGACTGGCCGGTGAGCAGCCCCGATCCGCTGGCGGGCCTGCACGTGGCCGTGAACCGCCGGGATCCCGAGGCCGGCCACGACCGGGTCTTCTACCCCGAGCAGCGGCTCGACCTGCCGACCGCGCTGGCCGCCTACACCGCCGGGGCCGCCCACGTGAACGGTCACGACGACGCGGGCAGCCTGCGGGCCGGCAACCTCGCGGACCTCGTCGTCCTGGACCGCGACATCCTCACGGCGCCCGCGGAGGAGATCGCGCAGGCCCGGGTGGAGCGGACCTATGTCGGCGGCCGGCTCGTCTACGCGGGCTGAGCCGGCCGCACCGATGACGCCCGAACGTCGAGACGGGTCGGGACGAGCGCCCCCGCCGTCCCCCGGTCGCCGTGTTCCAGGACCGCCACGAGTCTGTCGATCCCCGCCTCCGCGATCGCCTCGGGCCGCAGGCTCAGGGTCGTCACCGGCGGCGCGGTGTGCTCGGCGGTGACGTCCTCGCTCACACAGACGAGGAGCAGGTCGCCGGGGACCTCGTAGCCGAGCCGGCGTGCCGCGTCCAGGACGAGCGGCGGGCTCGCCTCGGCCACGACGAGGAGGGCGTCGGGCCGCGCCGAGCCGGCCGCCGGGTCGCCCGCGAGGGCGGTCTCGACGGCGCGGACGACGGGCCCGTTGCCCGGCGCCGGGGCGCGTACCACCCGTTCCGGCAGGCCGTGGGCGGCGCACCACTCCCGGTGCGCGGCGAACACCTCGGTGTGGAACCGGGTGGTGCTGTCCGGCACCACGAGGACGGGCCGCCGGGCCCCCTGCTCCCGCAGGTGGTCGAGGGCCCCTCGCACGGCGCCGCCCGCGTCCACGTCCACCCAGTACGCCCCGGGCCGTCCCTCGACGGAGCGGTCGCTGAACACGGGGATGCGTGCGGCGAGGAGGTCCTCGACGATCGGGTCGTCGGCGACGACCACCGCGTCGAGTGCCAGATCGGCCCACTCGCTCTGCAGGGAGCCGGTGGGCAGCAGCACCATGGCGTAGCCGCGTCGCAGCGACGTCGCCGCGGTGGCCGCGGTCAGCCGGGCGAAGTACGGCGACTCCAGGAAGGTCCAGGGGGCGTCGGCGAACTCCCCGACCACGTATCCGATCAATCTGGCCCGTCCCGCACGCAGCCGGCGCGCGGTGGCGTTGGGCCGGTAGCCCATTCTGCGCGCGGTCTCGCGGGCCCTCTCCCGGACTTCGGGAGAGAGCCTTCCGGTGCCGTTCAGTGCCGCCGAGACGGTTGTCTTGGACAGGCCCGCCTCGCGGGCCACGTCGACGAGGCGCACGCGTGGGAGGGGCGGCGAGGGCTGCCCGCCGTGCGGGGAGGCTTCGGTCATGCGACCGATGCTGCCACCCTCGCGACCTTTGCAAAACCGTTCCCGCACGGCCTTGTGCGGGAACGTTCCCGCATCAATACTCGCTCCATCCCACAGCGCCCGTCACTACACCCGTAAAGGGGTGGGTCTGCATGCGCATGTCCCGAAGCATGGCGTTTCTCCTCTGCGCCGCCGCCCTCGCGGCCACCACCGGTGCCTGTTCCGGCGCCACCACGCCCGGCGCCGCCGGCGGCGCCGACTACAAGGTCGCTCCGCTCTCACCGGCCGCACAGGGTCCGCTGGACTCCTTCACCTGGTCCCTGTACGCCGAGCCCTACACGCTCGACTACGCCCTCGCGTACGACTACCCGCCGAACACCGTGCTCGCCAACGTGTGCGAGCAGCTCATGCGGGTCACGCCCGACATGAGGATCGAGCCCGGCCTCGCGGTGAAGTACGACCGCCCCGACCCGCTCACGCTGGTCTACACCCTGCGCCCGGGAGTGAAGTTCCACGACGGCACGACGATGACGGCCGACGACGTGGTCGCCTCGCTCCAGCGTCAGATGGCCCCGGAGACCGGCTCCCCCTGGGCTTCGGCGTTCAAGAACGTCCGCGCCGTGGAGAAGACCGGACCGCTGGAGGTGACGCTCCGGCTCACCAAGCCCGACGTCCTGCTCCACGAGCTGATGGCCGCCTCCCCCGGCACCATCGAGAGCGCCGCCACCCTCGCCGAGGCGGGCAAGGACTACGGCACCCCCGCGGGCAAGGTCAACTGCACCGGTCCGTACGCCCTCGACACCTGGACCCAGGGCAGCGAGATCACCCTGAAGAAGCACGACGCCTACTGGGACCCCCAGCTCGCCCCCCAGACCACCGCCGTGAAGTTCACCTTCATCGAGGACCCTGCCGCCCGCACCAACGCCTTCCTCTCCGGCAGCGCCGACGGCGGATACATGGTGGCCCCCGCCACGATCGGCCAGCTGCGCTCCAGCGGCAAGGGCAGCGTCCTCTTCGGCCCCAACACCGCCGCGTCGAACCTCGCCGTGCTCGACTTCGGCGGGCCGCTCGGGGACCTGAAGGTGCGCGAGGCCCTCTCCCTGGCGCTCGACCGGAAGAACATCGTCAAGGCCGCGGCCGGCGGCGTCGGCGTCCCCGCCAAGGCCCCCGCCGCGCGCGGCGCGTGGGCGCTGGCCCCGGAGAAGACCGCCGCGCTCTACGACACCCTGCCCGACCCCCGCTACGACCTCGCCGCCGCGAAGAAGCTCGTCCAGGAGTCCGGCGCCGCCACCCGCAAGATCACCCTGGTCACCAGCACGCTCGCCCCCGAGATCAGCGTCGTCGCCACCGCCGTGCAGGCCGCCGGCCGGGAGATCGGCCTCGACGTCGAGCTGAAGTCGGTGCCCCCGGAGGCGTACAGCAGCATCTTCGTCGACCCCGCCGCACGCGCCGGCCTGGACCTGGTCATCACCAACGGGTACGACAACACTCCGGACCCGCTGGAGTTCTACCAGTACCTGCGCACCGGCGACTTCGGCAACTACGGCAACTGGTCGAACGCCGAGTTCGACGCCGCCTTCGACCGGGCCAACGGCGAACCCGACGCGGGCGAGCGCGCGGAGCTGACCGCCGAACTCCAGAGGATCGCGATGCGCGAGCTGCCGGTCATCCCCGTCTACGAAGCGCCCTACGTGCTCTTCCTCGGCAAGCGCGTGACCGGCGCCCCGACCGGGATCGCCCAGCTGTACTACCCGTGGGCCGCCACGATCGGGGCCGCTGCGAAATGACGCGCTACCTCGCCGGACGCGTCCTCGGGCTGGTGGCCGTGCTGTTCGTGACCTCCCTCGTGGTCTTCGGCAGCATCCACCTGGCCCCCGGCGATCCGGTGTCCTTCCTGCTCCACGGGCGCCCCGCGACACCCGAGGCCGTGGCGGCCCTGCGCGCCCAGTACCACCTGGACGACCCGCTGACCGTGCAGTACGCCAAGTGGCTCGGCGGCGTCCTGAAGGGCGACTTCGGCAGCTCCGCCCAGTTCCACCAGGACGTCTCCGCGCTCATCGGATCCCGGCTGCCCGGCACCGCCCTGCTCGTGGGGTACGCGGCGCTGCTCGTCGCCCTCCTCGGCATGGCGGCGGGTGTCCTCGCCGCGCTGCGGCCCGGGCCGCTGGACCGCGCGGTGCTCCTCGGCAGCGGCCTCGCCACGGCCACCCCGTCCTTCGTGACCGCGATCGCGCTCGTGTCGCTGTTCTCCGTCCGCCTGGGCTGGTTCCCCGGCCCCGGCGGCACACCCGTAGGACTCTCCGAACGGCTGTACCACCTGACGCTGCCGGCCATCGCCCTGGCGCTGACCTTCGCGGGGCTGCTCGCCCGGGTGACCCGGTCGGCGATGCTCGACGAACTCGGCCGGGAACACGTCGAGGTGGCACGCGCCCGCGGCGTCCCGGGGCGGACCGTGGTCCGCCGCCACGTCCTGCGCAACGCGCTCGGCCCGGTCGTCACCGTCGGCGGCACGATGCTCGCCGGACTCCTCATCAGCACCTCGATCGTCGAGACCGCCTTCGACGTGCCCGGCCTCGGCTCCCTGCTCGTCCAGTCGGTCACCTCCAAGGACTTCGCCGTCGTGCAGGCGATCACCCTCCTCAGCGTGGGCGCCTTCGTCCTCGTCAACCTCGCGGTCGACCTGCTCGCACCCCTCATCGACCCCCGGCTGTCGCTCCACGGGGAAGGCTCCTCATGACCACTACCGCACCTGCGGAGCCCGCCGTCCTGCGCCGCAGGCCCGGGCTGCGCCGCCCCCTGCGCCTCTTCGCACAGGGGCCGTTGTTCACCGCTTCGGTCGCGGTGCTCGCCGCCCTCGTCCTGACCGCCGTGCTCGCCCCCGTCCTCGCGCCGTACGACCCCGAGGCCGTCGACCTCTCGGCGAGCCTGGCCGGGACCACCGCCGAGCACCTCCTCGGCACCGACCAGTCCGGGCGGGACATCCTGTCGCGGCTGATGCACGGGGCCCTCACCGGGCTGCTCGGCCCGCTGCTCGTCGTCGGCGTCTCCACCCTGGCCGGCACCCTGCTCGGCGTGGTGGCGGCCTGGCGCGGCGGTTGGGCGGACGCGTTCCTGTCCCGCTCGATGGACATCGCCTTCGCGATCCCCGGACTCCTGCTCGCCATCCTGCTCGTCTCCGTCGTCGGCTCGGGGATGACCGCGCCCGTGATCGCGATGGCGGTGGCCTACACCCCGTACGTGGGCCGCCTGGTCCGCGGCATCGCGCGCCAGGAGAAGGCCCGCCCGTACATCGAGTCCTACCGGGTGCAGGGCTGGTCCGGCTGGAACGTCTGCCTGCGCCACCTGCTGCCCAACATCGCCCCCACCGTCTTCTCCCAGTCCGCGATGAACTTCGGGTACGCGCTGATGGACCTGGCGGCGCTCTCCTACCTCGGCTTCGGCGTGCAGCCGCCGACCGCCGACTGGGGCGCGATGATCAACGAGGGCCAGTCGGCCGTCCAGCAGGGGGCGCTGCTGCCCGCCCTCGCGCCCTCGGCGTGCATCGTGCTCGCGGTGGTGGCGTTCGGCATCGTCGGCGAGGGCCTCGCCGACCGGATCGCGAGGCGGAAGCGGTGAACCGCGTGAAGGAACAACGGGAACAGCGGGAACAACGGGAACAGATGGCACAGGTGGACGCGACTGGGGTCCCGGCCGGCGGGGGCGGATCTCCGGTCCTGGAGATCGAAGGGCTCGGGGTCAGCCTGACCGGCGACCGGGCCGCGCGCCCGATCCTGGACGGAGTCGGCCTGCGGGTACGCGCGGGAGAGAGCGTCGGCCTCGTCGGCGAATCGGGCTCCGGCAAATCGGTCGCATGCCGCAGCGTCCTCGGGCTGCTGCCCGCCGGCGCACGCACCAGCGGCGAGGTCCGGGTGGCCGGCCGGGACGTACTGACCATGAACCGCGCCGAGCTGACCGAGCTCCGGGCCCGGCAGGTCGCCATGGTCTACCAGGACCCGCGCGCCTCCGTGAACCCGCTGCGCCGCGTCGGCGACTTCCTCACCGAAGGCCTGCGCGCGGCCGGGACCCCGGCCGCCACGGCGACGGCGCGGGCCCTTGAACTCCTCGACGCGGTCGGTATCCGCGACCCGCGCGGCGCCCTGCGCCGCCGCCCGCACGAGTTCTCCGGCGGCATGCTCCAACGGGTGGTCATCGCCGCCGCACTCGCGGCCGAACCCGCGCTGATCGTCGCCGACGAGCCGACCACCGCCCTGGACGTCACGACCCAGGCGGAGATCGTCGACCTCCTCACCCGGCTACGCGCCGAGCGCGGCACCGGCCTGCTCTTCGTCACCCACGACCTCGAACTGGCCGCCACCGTCTGCGACCGGGTGTACGTGATGTACGCGGGCCGGATCGTGGAGACCCGCGGTACCGACGAGCTGTTCGACCGCCCGCGGCACCCGTACACCGCGGGGCTGCTCGCCTGCACGCCGAGCATCGAAGCGGGCACGCCCGCTCCCCGCCCCATCCCCGGGCGTCCCGTCTCCCTGGCCGAGGCGCCGCCGGGCTGCGCCTTCGCGGCGCGCTGCGCCCACGCGCTGCCGCGCTGCTCCGAGGAGAAGCCCGTACTCACCCGGCACGGCGACGGACTCGCCGCCTGCCACCGCGCCGACGAAGGGATCACGCTGTGACGGCCTCAGTGAAGGAGGAACCGGCAGCCGAGGGACCGCCCGGCAAGGGACTGGTCGTCGAGGGCCTCCGCAAGCTCTACGGGGACCACACGGCGGTCGACGACGTGTCGTTCTCCCTGGCACCCGGGGCCTGCCTCGCGATCGTCGGTGAGTCCGGCAGCGGCAAGACCACCACGGTGCGGATGCTCGTCGGCCTGGAGCGCCCGGACGGCGGGACCGTCCGCCTGGACGGCCGGGACCGCTCCACGCGGCCCCGACGGCGGGCGGAGCGGCTGGCCAGGGCCCGGGAGATCCAGATGGTCTTCCAGGATCCGTACCTCTCGCTCGATCCCCGGGTGACCGTCTCCGGATGCCTGGACGAGGTGCTGCGCCTCCACACGGCTCTCGACGCGCCGGGCCGCGGCGCCCGGGTCACCCAACTCCTGGACCAGGTCGGCCTCGGCACGCGCGAGGCCGCCGCCCTCCCCCGTGACCTTTCCGGCGGCCAGCGGCAGCGCGTCGCGATCGCCCGCGCCCTCGCCGTGGAGCCCCGCGTCCTCGTCCTCGACGAGGCCGTCGCCGCGCTCGACGTGTCGATCCAGGCCCAGATACTCGAACTCCTCGCTCGGATCCGCAGCGCATCGGGGATCGGCTACCTGTTCGTCACGCACGACCTGGCAGTGGTCCGGCACATCGCGGACGAGGTCCTCGTGCTCAAGTCGGGCCACGTCGTGGAGACGGGCTCGACCTCACGGGTCCTGGACGCTCCGCAACACCGGTACACCCGCCTCCTCCTGGACTCGGTGCCCCGGCGAGGGCGGTTCCCCGCTGGCCGCTGAAGGCCACCACACGGGGAAGGGCGAGGAACGTCCGGGCGGCGGCGGGCGATAGCCTGCGGGCATGTCGGTCAACATCAATCTCCACTTCACCGTCTCGCAGCTCACGGACGCGGCCCAGGCCGGGGCGGTCGCCGAATCGATCGGCGAACTGCTGCGCGACGAGGGCATCGAGAACCAGATCAGCTACGGCGCGGTCTGCGACGCCGGCGTCCACTACGTTTCGGGCGAGACCCAGTTCCCGCTCAGCATCACCGGCTTCGGCCGCTGGCAGCCGGGGTTCGAGAGCTCGTTCGCGTTCGCCGTCACCGAGGCCGCCCCGGCGGCGAAGGGCGTCATCGACTGGGGCTACCCGGACGAGGAACACTGAACGACCTGCGCGGGGCGGGCGGGCGCAGGCACCAGATGGCGTCGCCCGGTGCGGACCCCCGCTCGCCGTCACACTGACCGGCTGGAACCGGCACGACAGCACCCAGCTGCTGCCGTTGCCGCGCCGCGATCCCACTAACGAGGACGAGCACGATTGAGCTCGGGGCGTTCAGCCGGCGGTCGGTCGTGGATGCTGGAGGTCTTGGACTGTGAGAGCTGTGGCAGGTATGCCACCAGCCGCCGATTGGCCCGTGACCCGGGCTTGGCGCATTCGAGAGGCTTGGTGCCCGGACGTCATACTCAGGGAGTTGCGATGCAGGTAGCCGTGGTCACCTTCGACGGGTTCAACGAGCTGGACAGTTTCATCGCCTCAGCGTTGATCAACCGGTGTCGCAAAGACGGCCTGGAGGCCTTCATCACCACACCCGTGCCCGTGATCACGTCGATGAACGGAGTCGAGGTGACCGGGCAGCGTCCGATGGAGTTCGTCACCGAGGCTGACGTTGTGCTGATCGGCAGCGGGGTGAAGACGCGCGACGTGGTCGCCGATGACCGTATGCTCGCCATGCTGCGGCTCGAGCCGTCGCGGCAGCTGATCGGTTCTCAGTGCTCCGGCGCGCTGGTACTTGCGCGACTCGGTTTGCTGGCTGGGATGCCGGCCAGTACGGATATGACGAGCCGGCCCTATGTCGAGGCCTGCGATGTCACTGTGCTGGACGCGCCGTTCCATGCGAAGGGGAACATCGCTACGGCGGGCGGCTGCCTGGCATCGCAGTATCTTGCCGCGTGGGTGATCACCCGGACGCTCGGGGAGGATGCCGCCCGCGGCGCTATCGGCTACGCGGCTCCGGTCGGCGAAGTCCATGAGACTGTCGGGCGCGCGATGGGTGCCCTCCAGGCAGGCGAGGTCGCACTGAGCTGACACCGGTGGCCAGCCCTCTGATTCACTGGCAGCCACAGCGACGAGAGCGAAGGCGCGTTGAGGTTGTGGGGCTGTCACAGGGTTGCCCGATCATGACCGGATGCTTGCACCTGGTTGGGCCCGCGCGGCCCTCTCGCAGCCTGTCTTCACCGGTGTCTCCCGTCAGCACCTGGCCGATTTGATCGACGAGCTGGCCGGTCCGTGGTCGACGCTGCTGGACGCCTGCGCCCCCTTGACTCTCAGATGTGCAGGCTAGCCGTTATATCCGGACACACCGCACTTACCTGGGACGTAGACCGCGTACAGGGAGGCGCTTCATGCGACCGCCTCCATCGCATGGTCCCCAACTGGTCCCCCAGACCGCCGCGCTGATGTCGAGACTCCTTCGCGATGTGTCGGGGCACTGCAGGGTGGCGTGAGCCGATTATCCAGCGGGGCGCACCGTCGTTCAGCAGAGAGTGACTTGCGACGGGGCCAGTCCCCCTCGTCCTCTCCGGCAGCCGACGGCGGCCGCGATCACGGCCACACCGCCCTGGTCAGGGCCACGACTCAGGAAGGCGCTCCCGAGCGGAACAGGCCCGGCTGGGAGACACGTGCGCCGCCCCCACTGAATGATCTCGATGCGTACCTGTCAAAAGCATTGAAAAGCCCATGTGACATGTGCCATTTTACAGCGCAGCCCGTCGCGGACGGGACCCCACAACTCCCATCCCCAGGAGTGAATTTTGCGCGCCATGGCCGTCGCCTCCGCCCTGTTCATAGCCGCCGTCGCGGCCTCTCCCGCCCAGGCCTCCCACGCCGACCCCAAGCCGGACCACGTCTTCGCGGATCCGGGCCAGCGCCCGGCCCACGGCAATGTCAAAGGCGCTCCCGGCGCGACCGGGACCACCGGCGGCAAGCTGGAATCGCGCATCCTGCCGATCGTCCACACTTGCAGCCCGACGCTGCGGATCCGCGCCCAGGAGATGACCGCCGCCCAACTGACGGCTACCTGCGCGAGCCTGGCCAACCAGGACGCCTACTTCCACAGCCTGGTCAAGGACTCGGGGCCGGTCGCGAACGACTACAACACCACCCTGGAGGTCGATGTCTTCAACTCAAGCGCCGACTACAAGGCCTACGCGGGGAGGATCTACGGCATCGACACGAACAACGGCGGGATGTACCTGGAGGGAGACCCCTCCCGGACGGGCAACCAGCCGCGGTTCATATGCTACGAGCGCACCGATACGAGCCCCGGCTGGCAGATCTGGAACCTCAACCACGAGTACACCCACTACCTCGACGGCCGCTTCGACCTCTACGGCGACTTCAACGCCAGCCAGACCACCCCCACCGTGTGGTGGGGTGAAGGCATCGCGGAGTACATCTCCTACTCCTACCGCGGCGTCCCCTACACCAGCGCGCTGGCCGAGGCCGGCAAGCACACGTACTCCCTCCGCACGCTCTTCGACACCACCTACGCCAACAGCGACGTCAACCGCACCTACAACTGGGGCTACCTCGCCGCCCGCTACATGGTCGAGAAGCACCCGGCCGACGTCGCCACCGTGCTCGGCCACTACCGCACCGGAGACTGGACCGCCGCGCGTTCCTTCCTCACCTCGCTGGACTACGAGAGCGACTGGAACGCCTGGCTGACAGCCGTGGCCGCGGGCGCCTGACCGTCATCAGGAGACCGTCCCGCCCACGTAAGAAGGCCGACGGCCGGACCGCCGCCGGGCCCCTCACCGCAAACCGGTGGGGGCACGGCGGCGCACTCGGGGCCGGGCCTTCACCGGATCCGAGAAGACTGACCACGAAACGAGCCGTGCGGCGTGGCTGCGACCAGGGCGCGACCACATCCCCCAGATCCGCGAAGCCCTCGGCCGACTCCGCTCCCCCGCGCCGCCGGCTCGATGGTCGGCATCAGCCCGGCCGCGGCCGGGGCCGCAGGTGCGGCCGTCCTGGCAGTCCGCACCCTGGCCCGGCGGCGCACCGCCCCCGCGCTCTCGTGCGGGCGGCGGCCCTGCCGTTCTGGTTGACGACCCCGGGGCGCCCGGCATCGCACACGGCGCCTCCGCCGGGTTGCTGGGCCGGGCACGCCCCGACCGCGACCCCGGCACACGGGTGGAGCACATGGCCCATGATGCGGGCGAGCGGCTCCTGGCCGACGCGGCCGCACGGCTGGGGCATGTGTACCCGACGCCACAGATGGGCGCTCGGCATGGCGAACGGTGCAACAGCGTGGCGTCCGCGGCGCGGGACGGTCCAGGTGCGCGGCCGGTGAGCCGCGGCGCAGCCCCGCGTCAGGCCCCGGCCGCTCCGGCTCCCGCGATCACCTCGGGCCGCAGCAGGGCGGCGAGCCGCTCGGCCGGCAGCAGACCTCGCTCCAGGACGAGCTCGGCCACGCCCCGGCCGGTGGCAAGGGCCTCTTTGGCGATGTCGGTGGCGGCGGTGTAGCCGATGTGCGGGTTCAGGGCGGTCACCAGGCCGATGGAGTTCTCAACGGTGGCCCGCAGCATCTCGGTGTTGGCGGTGATGCCGGCCACGCAGCGCTCGGCGAGGGTGAGGCAGGCCGCGCGCAGGTGGATGACGGACTTCGACAGCGAGTGCAGGATGACCGGCTCGAAGGCGTTGAGCTGGAGCTGTCCGGCTTCGGCGGCCATGGTGATGGTGATGTCGTTGCCGATCACCTCGAAGGCGACCTGGTTGACGACCTCCGGGATCACCGGGTTGACCTTGCCGGGCATGATGCTCGAGCCCGCCTGCACCGGCGGCAGGTTGATCTCGCCGAAGCCCGCGCGCGGCCCGGATGACAGCAGGCGCAGGTCGTTGCAGGTCTTGGACAGTTTGACGGCGATGCGCTTGAGTACACCGGACATCTGAACGAAGGCGCCGCAGTCCTGGGTGGCTTCGACCAGGTCGGCCGCGGTGACCAGGGGCAGCCCGGTGATGTCGGCGAGGTGGCGGCGGGCCGACTCGGCGTACCCGGCAGGGGCGTTGAGGCCGGTGCCGATGGCGGTGGCGCCGAGGTTGATCTCGTGGATGAGTCCGAGGGCCTCCGCGAGCCGGCTGCGGTCCTCGTCGAGCATGACGGCGAAGGCGGAGAACTCCTGCCCGAGGGTCATCGGTACGGCGTCCTGCAGCTGGGTGCGGCCCATCTTCAGCACGTCGCGGAACTCGACGGCCTTGCGGGCGAACGCGTCCTGCAGGACGGCCATGGCGCCGAGCAGGCCGTGCACCGCCGAGACGGTCGCGATCCGAACGGCGGTCGGGTAGACGTCGTTGGTGGACTGGCCGAGGTTGACGTCCTCGTTGGGGTGTAGGTGCCGGTACTCGCCCCTGGCGTGGCCCAGCAGCTCCAGCGCCCGGTTGGCGATGACCTCGTTGGCGTTCATGTTGGTCGAGGTGCCGGCACCGCCCTGGATGACATCGACGACGAACTGGTCGTGGAGCTTGCCGCCGCGTATCTCCTGGCAGGCGGCGACGATCACGGCGGCCTTCGCGGGCTCCAGCAGGCCGAGTTCCTCGTTGGCGAGGGCTGCGGCCTCCTTGACGGCGGCGAGGGCGTCGATCAGGTGCGGGTAGGCGGAGATGGGCGTGCCGGTGATGGGGAAGTTCTCGGTGGCGCGCAGGGTGTGGACGCCCCAGTAGGCGTCGGCGGGGACGTCGCGGTCTCCGAGCAGGTCGTGTTCGCTGCGGGTGGCGGCGGTCATGGGTGTGCGGCCCTCTTCCTGAGGTAGGTGGGTCAAGGTGGTGAAAGGGGATGGAGTCAGGCGGTGGCGGGGACGCTGGGCGGGTTCAGCGCCGCCACCGGCCGGATGCCGCCGACGAGCCGGCCGCCGCCGGTCATCGGCTCGCCCTCGAACCCGGCGAGCAGCTGTGGCTCGACTCCCGCCCGGGCGAGGGCGGCGGCCGTCACCGGGATGCGCGCCCGGTCCGTCCCGTCGGCGATCTTCACTGCGACGGCCCGGCCGTCGGGCAGCGCGGCCACCTGGACGCCTTCGAAGCCGTCCTTGGCCAGCAGCCCGGGCACCGCGCGCATCAGCTCGGCCGTGTCTCGCCCTGTGCCGGAGGCCATCTCCGGGTGGACGCGCAGCGCGTCCCCCACCCGGCGTTCGGCGGTGTCCGGAGCGGCCGTGGCGATGCGGGCGGCGGCGCGGGCCAGGCCGTGCAGGGACACTGCGAACAGCGGGGATCCGCAGCCGTCGACGGTGACGTTCGCGATGTGCTGGCCGGTGAGTTCCTCGACGACCTCGGCGATCGCCCTCTGAAGCGGGTGGCCCGGGTCGAGGTAGCTCTCCAGGGGCCAGCCGGCCAGCTTGCACACGTACAGCATCGCCGCGTGCTTGCCGGAGCAGTTCTGGGCGAGCCGGGAAGGCCCGCGGCCCTCGCGCACCCAGGCATCCCGGACCGCCGGGGCGTACGGCAAGTCGGGGACGTTGCGGAGGTCGTCCTCGGTGAGGCCGGCCATTTCGAGGATCAGCCGGGTACCTGCGAGGTGGTGCTCCTCGCCGGAGTGGCTGCCCATCGAGAGGGAGAGCAGGGCGCCGTCGAGCGGCAGCCCGGCCCGCACCATGGCGAGGGCCTGGACCGGCTTGAGGGCTGAGCGGGGGTAGCAGGCGGCCTCGATGTCTCCGATGCTCAATCGGACGTCGCCATTACCGGCGAGGACGACGACGGAGCCGTAGTGGACTCCCTCGATCACGCCGCCCCGGGTGACGTGGGCGACGGGTGCATGCTGGGGCTCGCGGATCTCGGGCGAGTCCGCGAGGAGACTGCTGCGCATCACTGCCTCGTTCGGTGGTGGGTTGCTGCTGACCGGGGTGGTCGGCGGCAGGCCCGGCCAGGGGGACGGGCCGGGCCCGCCGCCCGGTTCAGCCCTCGCTCTTCGCAGCGGCGCGCGCCACGCGGCCGCGGACGGCGTACCAGCCGGCGACCAGCGCCGCGGCGATCAGCGGCACGCACAGCACGGTGGTGCGCGCCGCTCCTCCGTCGGCGTACATGAGGACCAGGACGGAGGCAAGGAAGGCCAGTGTCACGAGTTCGGTCCACGGGGAGCCGGGCAGGCGGTAGGAGGGGCGGGTCAGTTCGCCGTCACGGGTCTTCCGCCAGAAGAAGAGGTGGCAGACCATGATCATGCCCCAGGTGGCGAGGATGCCGATGGCCGCGAGGTTGAGCACGATCTCGAACGCATCCGCCGGAACCACGAAGTTGAGCCCGACGCCGAGGACGCACATGCCGCTGGTGAGCAGGATGCCGCCGTAGGGCACCTGGGTGCGGCTGAGCCGGGCGGTGAAGCGCGGGGCGGAGCCGTTGACGGCCATCGAGCGCAGGATGCGGCCCGTGGAGTAGAGGCCGGAGTTGAGCGAGGACATGGCGGCGGTGAGGACCACCAGGTTCATCACGCCGCCGGCCGCCGGCACACCGATGTGGGAGAGCACGGTCACGAACGGGCTCTGGCCGGTGCTGTAGCTGCTCCACGGCATCAGCATCGACAGCAGGACGACCGAGCCGACGTAGAAGAGGCCCACACGCCACATGATCGAGTTGATCGCCTTCGGCATGATCTCCTCGGGGTTCTCTGTCTCACCGGCCGTGACACCGACCAGCTCGACGGAGGCGTAGGCGAAGACGACGCCCTGGATGATCAGCAGCATGGGCAGCAGGCCGTGGGGGAAGATCCCTCCGTTGCCGGTGATCAGAGCAGGGCCGGGGACGGCGCCGTCGACGGGATGCCGGGTGACCAGGAGGAATATCCCGATCCCCATGAAGACCACCAGCGCGCCGACCTTGACGATGGCGAACCAGAACTCCAGTTCGCCGAAGATCCGCACCGAGATGAGGTTCACGGTGAGGACCACGGCCAGGGCTATGAGGGCGATCACCCACTGGGGGACATCGGAGAACAGGTGCCAGTAGTGGGTGTACGTGGCGACGGCCGTGATGTCGGCGATGCCGGTGGTCGCCCAGTTGAGGAAGTACATCCAGCCCGCGGTGTACGCGCCCTTCTCCCCGAGGAACTCCCGGGCGTACGACACGAAGGCGCCGGAGGACGGCCGGTACAGGACGAGCTCGCCGAGCGCGCGCACGACGAGGAACGCGAAGACGCCGCAGACGGCGTAGGCGACGAACAGGGAGGGACCGGCCTCGGCGAGGCGTCCGCCCGCGCCGAGGAACAGCCCGGTGCCGATCGCACCCCCGATGGCGATCATGTTGACGTGCCGGGGTTTCAAGGACTTGCTGTAGCCGGTGTCCCCGGCGTCGACGTGACGGGTCGTGGGGCGCTTCTCGTCTTTGAGGAACTGCTCGCTCACGCCTCGGGTCTGCCTTCCGTGGAAGTGTCCGTGCGCTGGGGGCGCACGATGTCGGTGAGGGTCGTCTCGACCCGCAGCAGGTGGTGGGACATGGCCTCCACCGCGTCGTGCTCGGAACCGTCGACCAGCGCTTCGAGGATGGCCCGGTGCTCACAGTTGGACTGCTCGCGCCGGCCGCCGAGTTCGTTGAGGAAGGTCGACTGACGCGCCAGCGCGTCGCGGATCTCCTCGATGACGCGGCGGAAGACGGGGTTGCGGGATGCCTCGGCCACCGCCAGGTGGAAGACGGTGTCCATCGCCACCCACGCGGTGGTGTCGGTCTCCTGCTCCATCCGGTCGAGCAGGTGGCCCAGATGGTCCAGGTCCTCCGAGGTGCGGCGCAGCGCGGCGTACCCGGCGACCGGAATCTCGACGTGCCGGCGCACCTCGAGCAGGTCGCTTGCGGCGTAGTCGCCGAAGGTGGGGTCCTCGACCGTGTTCGCCAGGACGAACGTGCCCTTGCCGCTCCTTGAGACGGTCAGGCCCATGGCCTGGAGAGCTCGGAGCGCCTCCCGCAACACGGGCCGGCTGACCTCGAGGGTCCGGCACAACTCGGCTTCGGAGGGGAGCTTGTCGCCCACGGCGTACTCGCCGCGCTCGATGGCGCTGCGCAGGTGGCCGAAGACCGCTTCCATCGCGCTTACGCGCCGCGGTACGCCACCTGTCTGGCTGTCTGACAGGTTCTTCACGCTGTGATCCTGAGGGCTGCGCCGGAGGGTGTCAAGACACCTGTGTCGGGAAGGTCGGGCCCGGAGAGCTTCGTACCGGGCGCACATTTCGTCCTGCCACCCGAGCAGGCTCGGCGCTCGCGGCGGAACTCGCAGCCGCCACCAAGGCGTGCACGACCGGCGCATCGACACCCATCTCCGGGTGCCACTGGACGCCCAGGGCGAAGCGGTGCCGGGAGCTCTCGATCGCCTCGACGGTGCCGTCCGCCGCACGGGCGGCCACGATGAACCCGGAGCCCAGGCGATCCACCGCCTGATGATGATGCGTGGCGACCTCGCGGGTCCCCGGCAGGAGGGCACCGATCCGGGTCCCCGGCACGGTGGTGACGGCGTGGGCGCAGAAGTGGCCCCGGTAGGGGTTGTGGCCGTCGTGGCCTACGCTGTCGGGCAGGTGCTGGATGAGGGTGCCGCCCGCGTGCACGTTCATCAGCTGCATTCCCCGGCATACTCCGAGCACGGGTATGTCGCGGGCGAGGCAGGCGCCCAGCACAGCGTGTTCCCACCGGTCGCGCTCGCGGACCGGCGGCCCCGTACGCGGGTGGGGCACCGCACCGTACAGGGCGGGATCCAGGTCCTCACCGCCCGTCAGGACGACCGCGTCCAGACGCTCGACCACATCGGCCGCGGCCTCCGGCGCGTCCGGCGGCAGCAGAACGGCGCGGCCACCCCCCGCTTGGAGACAGCCGACGTAGGCCGCGGGCAGCACCGCGGCGGGCAGGTCCCACTCGCCCCACTGGGCGTCGGCCAGGTAGGTGGTGAGTCCGATGAGTGGTGGCTGGGGCATACCACTTCCTTTCAGGGCATGCGAGGTGATCGTCGACGGCCGGATCCACATCCGCCCCGGCAGACGTCCCCGGCCGCGGCGGGCTGCGGCAGAAGACGAACGGGGCACTGGCGGAGGGGCACCGTGACGGCAAGGGGAGCGGCGGTCACGACCCGGGAGCGCGGGCTTGCGTTTTTCTTGCCGCGAGCAGAATCCTGCTGGCGTTCATCCGCAATCACAAGAAAACACATCTTCGCGACAGATAAGTGAGCCTTAACTCCGTGTACGGACTCGATCCTCGCCTGCTCGCCACCCTCGAAGCCGTCGTGCGGCAGGGCTCCTTCAACGCCGCCGCACGCGAGCTCGGCTACAGCGCGCCCGCGGTCTCCCAGCAGATCGCCGAACTCGAACGCCGCGCGGGCCTCAGAGTGCTTGAGCGCCGGCCCGTGCGCGCCACACCGGCCGGCGAAGTCCTTCTCGACGCCGAGCAGGGCGTCCGCAACGCGTTGGCGACGGCAGCGGTGGAACTCGACGCCATGCGCGCGGGTACGGCCGGACGGATCCGGCTCGGGGCCTTCGCCTCGGCCGCCACCAGCATCGTTCCGCAAGCGCTGGCCCAACTCCACCCGGCCTACCCCCACGTGCAGGTCAGCCTCAGCCAACTGGAACCCGAGGCCTGCCACAACCGGCTCAAGCGGGGGGACATGGATCTGGCCCTCACCTACGACTACGACTTCATCCCCGTCCCGCCGCCCCGGATGCTGCGCCGGATGCTGGTCGCACGGGATCCGGTGGTGGCCGTGGTCCCGGCACACCACCGCCTGGC
Organism: Streptomyces sp. NPDC045695; assembly: GCF_056432025.1. Lineage (NCBI taxonomy): Bacteria > Bacillati > Actinomycetota > Actinomycetes > Kitasatosporales > Streptomycetaceae > Streptomyces > Streptomyces sp. NPDC045695. The sequence goes on along the minus strand of NZ_JBWKJU010000005.1, from coordinate 278,526 downwards.
CGACAGGGAGGTCATCGACCTGGCCAGCCTCGCGTCCGAGACCTGGATCGCGGCCCCGGAGGCCGCACTGCGCCTGGAACTGCTTTCCCAGATCGCCAAGACGCCCGGCTTCCAGGCCCGCCTGCAATACGAAGGGGACGACTTCAACACCGTGCTCGGCTTCGTGGCCGCAGGCCTGTGCGTGGCCGTCATGCCGCAACTCGCCCTGCCCCGCGCCAACACCCAGGTCGTGGCCCGCCCCCTGGCCGAGCCGCAGTTGACGCGCTTCATCTACGCCGTCCGCATCGACACCCGGCACGCCCCACGCGCCGTCCTGGACCTGGAACAGATGCTCGCCGCGCAAGCGCTGGCCGCGCTCTCATGAGGCTGCGGCGGCCGGCAGCCGGGGGTGAACGGAGGGTGCACCCACGTGAATTGCGCCAAGTTGACGGCGGCCGCACGCGCGTAGACCGGGTAGTGACGCCAGGTCTCCCGCCTCGTCCGACTACCGGACACAGTGGCTGAAAGTTAAACTATTGCGTGGCGGGCGCCCTAGGTTTGCGGCGGTTGACGTTCCAGCGAGAGGAAACCCCTCATGACCGCCGCCGACAGTGCGCCGCGAACGGCCCGCGTCCTCACCGGCTACCGCCCCGAGGACGGCTTCATGGCCGTGGAGCTCGACCCGCCTCCGGACGAGTACGTATGGCACGACGAGCACCCCGAGCAGCAGGAGCAGCGCTACGGCCCGGGAGCGGGCTACCACCAGTGGCTGGCAGTGGACGCCCGTGACGGCGCCGTATGGTTCGGCGACATCGACTGGCGGGCCCCGTCCGAGGACCTCGGCAGGCAGCTCCCCGGCCTCCCCCGCAGGGCACTCGGCGACGGGGCCGTCCCGGCCGCCGGAACCATGGTGCACCTGCTCGGCCACCTGACCCATGACGAACAGCGGGGCTGCTCCTGGCGCTTCTTCACCGCTGAGGAACTGCACGCGCTCGCCCTGCGCATACTCCCCGCCGTGCAGCGGCTCGTGGACTCCATCCACCGCATCGGACCGGACGGCGAACTGGAGTGGTCGGCCGAGGCCGCCACCGCCTGGGACGACATCGAGCAGGCCGCGACCCACACCTTCGGCCCCTCCGGCGATCTCCGCTGGCCCAGGCCGTGCACGACACCGATCCCTGCCTGGCGTGTCGAGGTCGGCGCGTTCCTCGCCATGAACCCCGGTCTGTGCGATCCCTCCTGGGGCCTGGCCACGGACGCGGAACTCGATGCCTGCGCCGACTACAGTCCCGAGAGCGGCTACGGCGGTGTACCGGGGCGGATGTGCCGCGCCGCCGACCGGCAGATCGAGGACGGTTTCACTTTCTACGGCCACCGTGCCGCCCTGTACGCCTACCGCGCGCAGGCGTGCGGCGACCGTATCCCGACAGACGCCCGCGTCTGGCTGGAGACGACAGAGGCGGGTCAGGGCAACTGGGAGGCGGCCAAGCCCCCCGGAGCCACCCTCGCCGACGTCCCCGACTGCGTGTTGGCGGCCCTGGCCGAAAAGTTCCAGAACGCCGCGCACGAGGAGGGTCTGGTCCTGACGGGCCTGGATGCCCATCTGCGCCGGTTGCGCGCCGAGGAACGCTCCGCCGTCGACCAGCAGCTCGTCCGCGAAGCCGAGGAAGTCGAACGCCTCGAGAACATGCTCAAGGACTTCCGCGCCGCACGGAACCGCACCGTGACACGGATCCTGGCCTGGTCCGATGGGCGCAGCGACGGGGAAATCGCCCGCCTGGCGTCCATGCCCGACGACTACGTCAGCGACTGGCGGGCCCGCCTGACCGGCGAACAGACGACGGCCACAGCCGCAGCCTGAAGCACTCTGCGGCGAAGACAGGGCACCCGCTCCGCAGCCTCACCGCCCGGGCAGCCCGTCGAGCGCCACGGCCGTCCGTAGACCGAGGCGACGGCCCGAGGCCTTGAGCTGGTGCCGCCGGCCCGCTGCGAACACCGCTGCGCGGGGTACGCGGAGCCGGACCTGGCCGCTGTACCGGCGAGACGACCGGAGACGGTGCTCGTCGACGGCCTCGGGGCCGAACGCACCTCGCCTGCTGCCCCCCGAGCTCCGGACTCCGGCCGCTGCGATCCGAAGCCGCCATCCTCAGCCGGTGCCTACGACCGGACATCGTGAGCCCTTGTCCAGGGCAGCGACGCGGGTGCAGTGGGCGCACGCTCCCCGGCACCCAGCCCGGCGGTTCCAAGCCGCTCACCGAGCGCTTCCGACCGCCGTGGCCCCGGACGCACGAAAGGCCGCCTTCCCATTTCTGAGAAGACGACCTCCGACCTGCATAGAGCATGGTCGGGACGACAGGATTTGAACCTGCGACCCCTTGACCCCCAGTCAAGTGCGCTACCAAGCTGCGCCACGTCCCGTTGTGCCTTCGACCTGCAGGTTTCCCCGTGCTCGGCGGCACATGCAGAACATTACCCCACGCCGAGGGGTGCGCATGCACGGGTGATCGGCGTTGGAGGAGGATGGTGTCGTGGACGCACGGGATCGGGATGTCGAAGGGCGGGCGCGGAGCGCGCGGCCCAGGGATGGGCTGGGGCGGCCGTTGCCCTACGGGGCGCCGGGGGTCGAGCGGCAGCCCGAGGGGGTGGTGCGCTCGCCCGGGGAGACGGTGCGGGAGGCGCAGCGGTTGCTGGACGCCGGGATGCCGTTCCACGCGCACGAAGTGTTCGAGGACGCCTGGAAGTCCGGGCCCGAGGCCGAGGCGCCGCTGTGGCGGGGCCTCGCGCAGCTGGCCGTCGGATTGACCCACGCCGCGCGCGGCAACGCCGTGGGTGGGGCGCGGCTGCTGCTGCGCGGGGCCGCCGGGATCGAAGGGGTGCGGCTGGGCGGCGCGAAGGAGGGCGGTGGCGCCTACGGGATCGACCGGGCCGGGCTGGTCGGGTGGGCCCGGGAACTGGCGGGCCGGGTGGAGGCCGGGGAGCCGATCGACGCCGCCGGCGAGGCGCCCCGGCTGAGCGCCCCGCCTAGCGCGCCGCCCGGTCCCGGGGCTGAGCCCCCCGCCTGAGACCCGCCTGAGCGCCCGCCCCGACCTATCCCGCGGGCTGGAGCAGGTCCCAGCGGTTGCCGTACAGGTCTTCGAAGACCGCGACGGAGCCGTACGCCTCGTGGCGCGGCTCCTCCAGGAAGCGGACGCCCTGCGCGGTCATCCGGGCGTGGTCGCGCGTGAAGTCGTCGGTGTACAGGAAGAAGCCGACGCGGCCGCCGGTCTGGTCGCCGACCCGGGCGCGTTGGGCGTCGTCCTTGGCTCGGGCCAGCAGCAGGGCGGATTCGGTGGCGCCCGGCGGGCGGACCACGACCCACCGGGAGCCGTCCGGGCGGGCGGTGTCCTCGGCGAGGTCGAAGCCGAGGGCGCGGGTGTAGAAGTCGACGGCCTCGTCGTAGTCGCGGACCACGAGGGCGGTGAGGGCGATGTGGGATGGCATGCCCCTTATTGTGCGCCGAGGAGGATCACTTCCAGGGTCCGGGGGCCGTGAACGCCCTCCACCCGGTCGAGTTCGATGTCGCTGGTGGCGGACGGGCCGGAGATCCAGGTCAGCGGGCGGGTCGGATCGAGGCGTTCGAGTGCCTGCGGGACGGAGTCCACGAGCTGTTCCGGGACGCGGACCACGCAGATGTGGTGGTCGGGGATCAGGGTGATGCGTCGGCGCCCCTGCTCGGGGCCGCCGTCGAGGACGACGGTGCCCGTCTCCGCGATCGCCAGGGCGCAGCCGGTGACCACGCTGTCGGTCCGGTCCAGATCGGCCGGGGTGGAGCCGGCCCGGTCGTGTACGCGGGTGGGGCCGGCCGCCGCGAGCCAGTGCGGGGGCAGCCCGGGCGGTACGAGGACCGTCCGGGAGCCGTGTGCGGCCAGGAGCCGCGCCAGCAGGGCGGCGAGGCCGTCCTCGTCGGTGCGGTGGACCTTCGCCCGGTACTCCGCGAGGTGGGCGGCGAGCAGGTCGGCGCTCTCGGCCGGGGCGCGGACGCCGTGGACCCGGAGGTAGTCCCGGGGGATCCCGGTGTCCGAAGGCGAGGGGCCGCCGCCGGCGGCCCGGCGGATACGGCCCAGGATGCGGTCCTTGCTGCTCACTGGCGGTCCTTCCTGCTCACTGGCCGGTCCCCCGTTCCCGCGCCCACCAGTCGCGGAAGGATTCCGCCGGGACGGAGGGCAGTTCGCGCGTGTCGGTCCAGGCCCTCCCGGCGCCCGGGAGTCTGCGGGGCGCCAGCCGACGGGCCCGGGCGAGCAGGCGTTCCGACGCACGCAGGGCCCGGGGCCGCTCCAGGAGCAGCCGGGCGGCGCGCATGGCGGCCCGTTCGGCGGTGTGGCCGTGCGCGGGGCGGAGGGTGACGCGCAGGCCCTCCCGGGTCACCGGGCCGCCCTGGGCCACCCGTTCGCGCAGGTGGACGAGGACCTCGGGAATGTCGATGGCGACCGGGCACACCTCGTAGCAGGCCCCGCACAGGGTGGAGGCGAAGGGCAGGGAGGCGTCGATCTCGCTGCCGGTTCCGCGCAGTTGGGGGCTGAGGATGGCGCCGATGGGGCCGGGGTAGACGGATCCGTAGGCGTGGCCGCCGGCGCGTTCGTAGACCGGGCAGACGTTGAGGCAGGCGGAGCAGCGGATGCAGCGCAGGGCCTGGCGGCCGGTTTCGTCGGCGAGGGTGTCGGTGCGGCCGTTGTCGAGGAGGACGAGGTGGAAGGCGCTGGGCCCGTCGCCGTCCGCTCCCTTCGACGGACCCAGCCCGGTCCACATGGTCGTGTACGGGTTCATCCGCTCGGCCGTCGAGGAGCGCGGCAGGGTCTGGAGGAAGACTTCCAGGTCGCGGAAGGTCGGGACCACCTTCTCGATGCCCACGACGGAGATCAGGGTCTCGGGCAGGGTCAGGCACATCCGGCCGTTCCCCTCGGACTCGAAGACGACCATCGTGCCCGTCTCGGCGACCATGAAGTTGGCTCCGGACACGGCGACTTCGGCGCGCAGGAACTTCTCGCGCAGGTGGAGGCGGGCCGCCTCGGCCAGCTCGCGGGGGCCGTCGCCGAGCGGCTCGGGGGCGGGGCGTCCCCAATGGCCCATCTCGGTGCGGAAGATGTCGCGGATCTCGGCCCGGTTGCGGTGGATGGCCGGGACCAGGAGGTGCGAGGGCCGGTCGTGGCCGAGCTGGACGATGAGCTCGGCGAGGTCGGTCTCGTACGCGGCGATGCCCGCGGCCTCCAGGGCTTCGTTGAGCCCGATCTCCTGGGTGGCCATGGACTTGACCTTGACGACCTCGCGCGCTCCGGTGGCGCGGACCAGGTCCGTGACGATGCGGTTGGCCTCGTCCGCGTCGACGGCCCAGTGCACGGTCCCGCCGGCGGCCGTCACCGCCTCCTCCAACTGGAGGAGGTAGTGGTCGAGGTGACGCAGCGTATGGTCCTTGATCGCCTTTCCGGCGGCCCGGAGGCGGTCCCAGTCCTCCAGTTCGGCCACGGCCCGGGCCCGCTTGTCGCGGATGGTGTGCGTGGCGTGGCGCAGGTTGGCGCGCAGCACCTCGTCCCGTACGGCCTCCCGCGCCGCCGAGGGGAAGGAGGGGAAGGTGGGCATGCCCAGATACGCACCGGTCACGGCAGCGGTTCCTCCTCGGTGGCGGCCAGGATCTCCGCGAGGTGCACGGCCCGCATCGGGGCGTCCGCGCGGCGCAGCAGTCCGTCGAGGTGGGCGAGACAGGAGTTGTCGGCGCCGCACAGCACCTCGGCGCCGGTGGCGCGGGCCCGGTCGGTCTTGTCGGTGCCCATCGCGGCGGAGACGTCCGGGTTCTTGACGGCGAAGGTGCCGCCGAAGCCGCAGCACTCCTCGGCGCCGGGCAGCTCGACCAGTTCCAGGCCCTTGACGGCGGCGAGCAGCCGCCGCGGCCTGTCGCCCAGGCGCAGGCTCCGCAGGCCGTGGCAGGAGGGGTGGTAGGTGACGGTGTGCGGGAAGTACGCGCCCACGTCGGTCACCCCGAGCACGTCGACGAGGAACTCGGTCAGCTCGTACACGCGCGGCGCGAGGGATTCGGCCGCCTCGGCCAGTGCGCTGCCGCGCCCTTCCTGCGCCGCCTTGCGGCCGATGCGCGGGTAGTGCTCGCGGATCATCGCGGCACAGGACCCGGAGGGGGTGACGACGTACTCGTGGCCCGCGAAGGCCTCCGCCGTGCGCCGCATCAGCGGTTCGCTCTCGCGGCGGTAGCCGGTGTTGTACTGCGGCTGGCCGCAGCAGCTCTGGCCCGCCGGGAAGTCCACGCCGACGCCGAGCCGCTCCAGGAGGCGTACGACGGCGATGCCGGTCCGGGGGTAGAGCGCGTCATTGACGCAGGTGACGAACAGGGCGGCACGCATGACGGGCAGAATAGCGGGGTGAAGAAGTTCTCAGTGATCGGCATAGGCGCGGGCGACCCGGACCACCTGACCCTCCAGGCGGTCAAGGCGATCGGCGCGGCGGACGCATTCCTCATTCTGGAGAAGGGCGAGGAGAAGGCGGATCTGACCGGGCTGCGGCGGGCGATGCTCGACGCGCACGCCCGCCCGGGACACCGGCTGGTGGAGGGCCGCGACCCGGACCGGGACCGGACCCCCGCCGAGTACACCCCCACCGTGGACGGCTGGCGCAGCGCGCGGGCGGAGCTCTTCGAGCGGTTCATCGCGGAGGATCTCGCGGAGGGCGAGACCGGGGCGTTCCTGGTGTGGGGCGACCCCTCGCTCTACGACTCCACCCTCGCGATCCTCGACGAGGTGCTGGAGCGCGGCCGGGTGGCCTTCGAGCACGAGGTCGTCCCCGGCATCAGCAGCGTCTCGGCGCTGCTCGCCCGGCACAGGACCAACCTGAACCGGGTCGGGCGCCCGGTCCAGATCACCACCGGGCGCCGGCTCGCCGAGGGCTGGCCGCAGGACGTGGACGACGTGGTGGTGATGCTGGACGCCCGGCACGCCTTCACCGCCCACCTGGACCAGGACCTCTTCATCTACTGGGGGGCCTACGTGGGCACCCCCGAGGAGATCCTGGTCTCGGGAAAGCTGGCGGAGGTCGCGGGGCGGATCGAGGAGCTGCGCACCGAGGCCCGCGCCCGCAAGGGCTGGATCATGGACACCTACCTGCTCAGGCGCGGCTGACCTAGGCCGTCTCTTCCGGATCTTGCCGGGCCCGCGCCGCCCGGCACCGCACCTCGCCGCGTTGTCGGGGCGCCCGAGTACATCCAGTACACGGGCACCCCTCCGCCTTGCGATGCACGGCACCGGACGACGCGGGCTCAACCGACAAGATCCGAAAGAGACGACCTACCCGTCGAGGTGGTCGGGCAGGGCCGCGGCGAGGCGTTCGTACTCCGCGGCCCTGTTGTAGATCTGGCCGCAGACCCGGATGCCGCCACCGCCCGGCCAGGGCCAGACCAGCACCCGGATGCGCAGCCGCGCCGCGAGCTCCTCGCGCAGCGCGCGGGCGCCCTGCGCGGTCTCGGCGACGCCGGGCGGCAGGCGCAGGGCGCGCATGGCGAGGCCGTCGGTGTACGGGAGGGGCACGAGCCCGGGGATCTCGGCGAGCAGCGCGGCCCCGTGGGCGGCGAGGGCGCTGTTGTGCGCCCTGACCTTGGCCGCGTCGAGGCGGGCGAGGAGGTCCAGCCCGTCGGGGGCAGCGAGCCAGCCGGTGTAGTCGGCGGTGGCGCGGTTCTCGACGGACCGCGGGAATCCCTCCTGGTCCTCCCAGGACGGTACGAGTGCCCGGATCCGGCCGCGGTGCTGGGGGGCGACGGCGAGGACCGCGGTGCCGGAGGGCGCGTAGCCCCATTTGTGGAGGTTCCCGAACCAGAAGTCGGCGCCGCCGGCGAGCGGGTCGGCGAGCATGCCGGGGGCGTGGGCGCCGTCGACGACGGTGGTGATCCCGCGGGCGCGGAGCTCGGCGAGGAGCCGGGGCGAGGCGATGAGCCGGGCGGTGGGGGAACTGACGTGGTCGAGCAGGGCCACCCTCGTACGGGGGGTCAGCGCGGCCAGCACGCGCTCGCGCACGGCGTCCTCGTCGGGCAGGTGGGGGTCCAGGGCGACGGTGGTGACGGGGGCGCGGCGGGCGGCGGCCGCGACGACGGTGCCGTAGCCGTGGTCGGTGACCAGGATCTCGTCGCCGTCGGCGAACGCTATGGCGTCGAGGGCGAGGTTGGCGCCCTCGGTGGCGTTGGAGATGAAGGCGATCCCGTCGGGGTCGGCGGCGAGGTGCGCGGCGATCCGGGCGCGGGCCTCGGCCAGGCGGTCCGGGACGGTGTTGAAGAAGGCGTCCGGATCGGCGTGGGCCTCGGCGCGGAGGGCGGCCTGGCGTTCCTGGACGGGCAGGGGGACCGCCCCGAAGGAGCCGTGGTTCAGATGGGCGACGGCGGGGTCCAGGCAGAACAGTGCGGGCCCGCCGGGGAATTCGGCGGGGGCCTCGGCCGGGGACTCGGCGGGCAGGCCCCGGGTGGGCCCCGGGGACGGGGTCGGCTCGGTCACAGGACCCTCCGTGGGTGCGGCGCGGCTGTCCCCCGGATCATCTCCTGCCCCGGCCGATGCCGGAAGAGCGCCCCACGCCGGGCCGGGACACCCCCAGGGGGTGTCTGGTGGGTCAGGCCGGATCAGGGAGCGGGGTCTGGTGCCGTGGATCGCGAGGCGGAGGAGGGAGTCAATGCGGAGCATTGGCGACCGACGACAACGCGGCGAGGCGCGGCACCAGACCCCGCGAGCCCGGCGTGACCCACCAGACACCCCCCTACGGCTCCCGTCCGCTGGTCGCCGCGTAGTACTGGAGGTCCTGGACCTCCACCTCGTGGTCCACCCGGTACGCCAGCTCCACCTTCGCCGCGGTCTCCCCGTCCCGTACGACCTGCGCCGAACTGGTGCCCGGCTTCAGCGGCAGCAGCTCGGAGTGGAGCCCGGCGGGGGCCTCGTGGCTGCCCTTGTCGGAGCCGACGGCCGTACGGACGACCCCGGGCTCGGTGAGGAAGCTGAGCACCTCCACCCGGTCCCGGGGCGGAGCGCTCCCCTTGCGCAGTGACATCAGCAGGGACTGCTCGCCCGTCGGATCGGCGGCCGCGAACTGCGTGCGCGCGGACAGGTAGAGGGTGTCCCGGACGATTTCCGGCCAGCTGCCCGTCTTGAACTTGGTCAGGTAGTAGGAGGTCAGGTCCAGGTAGGCGTGGCCGTTGTGCAGCGAGGGCGCGAACTGGCTGCCCTCCGAGTAGTCGTTCCAGGTGGTGAGCTGCACCCAGTCGGCGCCGTCCTCGATGGCGTGCGTCCAGGTGGCGCGCAGGGTCGCGGTGTTGCCCGCCTCGTCGTAGATGCCCTGGTTGGGGCGGGCGTCCTGGACGGACACGGGCTGCATCCAGATCTTGCCCATGCCGTGGGCCCGCCGGACGTCGCGCGTGGAGCTGTCCTGGCCGACGTAGCTGCGGCTGCCCCATTCGGAGAACCCGTAGCTGATCGGGGCGAACGCGCCGCTGTGGGCGCCGAAGTCGAGGAAGAGCGGGACGAAGGCGGTGCGGATGCCGTGCCGGGACTGGAGGAGGCCGATGACCTCGCTCCACCAGGCCGCGCTCTTCTCCTCGGCCTTGAAGGGGGACACGACCAGCCGGCCGTCGGGGAGCCGGTGGGCGGCGGAGGCGCCGCCGAGCGCGGCGATCGCGTCGGCGAGCACCCCTGGGTCGTCGGTCTTCAGTGAGGTCATGTCCGGCATCAGCATGATCTTGAATGCCGGGTCCACCGAACGGGCCGCCGCCATCAGGAGGTGGGAGCGGTCCCAGTTGCGCCCGGAGAGGGACAGCAGGTCGAGGGTGAAGCCGTCGATGCCCGCCGCGCGGGCCGTGCGCACCTCCTGCTGGAGGTTGGCGTACTCCCAGTCGCCGCTCTTCGGTGCGACCGGCAGCGGCCGGTCGCGCAGCAGGCCGCCGTATCGCCCGTGCTTGCCGTTCTCGCCGTCGGGGCTCAGGTAGTTGCGGGTGTAGTAGTCGGCGTCCGCGCTCGCGTTGTCGAGGGAGAGCGGGTACGGGGTGAAGTAGTGGGCGAAGACCAGCTTCTTGCCCGCCGCGCCGGAACGCAGGGCGGCCGGCGGGGGCATGTCGAAGGGCAGGGCCCCGGCGGGGCGTTCGGCCCCGCTGTCCACCGCGCCCCGGGGATTGCCCTTGGCGGCCGCGCCCTTGGTGGGCGGCGCACTGTTCTGCGGTGAGGGGGCGGCCGGAGCGGTGGAGCCGGATGCCGCGTCGGGGCCGGTGGACCGGGGTACGTCGACGCCGGGGGCCGAAGCGTCCTGCGCGGGCGCTCCGTTGCGGGGGTCCCAGGCGATTCCGGTGGCGGCGCAGACACCGACGAGGAGGAAGACGGAGATCAGCAGGGCCAGCAGTGGCCTGCGGCCGCGGAAGCCGGGCCGTCGCCGGTGCGACGCGGGCCGGGCGGCCCGCTCCCGCCGCGGCTCCCCCCGTCTCGCGCCTCGCCCCGCTCTGCGGTCCGCTCTCATCCTGGCCCCTCCCCTGCCTGCGCCCCGAGTGGGGGCTGCACAGCAGTAGAGCCCATGTGCGGCCTGCGGACAACCGTTCTCCAGTGTGGCACCCTGTGGTGCGGCCCGGCCGCTGTGGTGAAAATCCGCGCCCCGCGCAACGGAATGCGACATTCCCCTGGTCTCGTGGCGCAGGTGGCGCATAATCGTCGACACGCGGCGGAATCAACCCTCTTGCCGCACGTGGTCACGCATGCAATGGGGGGCATCGTGCCGATGGGGGAACACGGGTCCACCGCGACACTGCCGGCGACGTCCGCGGAGATGTCCTGCCTGCTCACCGCCGTCCGGCGCGGACGGGTCCTGACCGTGGCGGGAGGCTTCCGCGAGCCCCGGAGCCTGCTGGTGCGGGAGATCGCACGACGGCTCGCGTCCAACTTCTACGACGGGGTGGCCGTCGTCGCCATGGACCCGCTGCACGGCGGCTACGGTGTCCGCGAACTGACGGCCGAGCTGGACTCCTTACCGTCCGCGCCCCGCACGCCCTGCGGGACGGCGAACGCCGCCTCCTGGCTGGCCGAACGGGACATGCTCCTCGTCCTCGACGGCGCCGAGCAGCTCGGCCCGGACGCCCTGGCGTGGCTGCGCAAACTGCTGGCGGTCGCCCCGGGCCTGCGGATCCTGGCCTCCGGGCGGACCCCCCTGGCGTTCGAGCAGGAGCTGATCCACCGGCTCTGATACGACGTCCACGCCGTCTACGCCGTCTACGCCCTGGACGAGACGCGCCGCGCGCCCCGGATACGGGTCCGCCCCGACGGGCGGGAAGCCGGCCGGGGCGGAGCACGTCAGCGAGACGCGCGTGCGGCTACAGAGATCAGCCGAGGGTCGCGAGCGCCTGGTTGAAGGTCGCGGACGGGCGCATGACCGCCGCGGCCTTGGCCGGGTCGGGCTGGTAGTAGCCGCCGATGTCGGCCGGGGAGCCCTGCACCGCGATGAGCTCGGAGACGATGGTCTGCTCCTGCTCGGCGAGGGTCTTGGCGAGCGGGTCGAAGGCCGCGGCCAGCTTCGGGTCGTCGATCTGCCGGGACAGCTCCTGCGCCCAGTACAGGGCGAGGTAGAAGTGGCTGCCGCGGTTGTCGATGCCGCCCAGCTTGCGGCTCGGCGACTTGTCCTCGTTGAGGAAGGTGCCGGTCGCGCGGTCCAGGGTGTCGGCCAGCACCTGGGCGCGGGCGTTGCCGGTGGTGGTCGCGAGGTGCTCGAAGGAGGCCGCGAGCGCGAAGAACTCGCCGAGCGAGTCCCAGCGCAGGTAGTTCTCCTTGACCAGCTGCTGGACGTGCTTCGGGGCGGAGCCGCCGGCGCCCGTCTCGAAGAGGCCGCCGCCGTTCATCAGCGGGACGACCGACAGCATCTTGGCGCTGGTGCCCAGCTCCAGGATCGGGAAGAGGTCGGTCAGGTAGTCGCGCAGCACGTTGCCGGTCACCGAGATGGTGTCCTCGCCGCGGCGGATGCGCTCCAGGGAGAAGGCTGTGGCCTCGACCGGGGAGAGGATCTTGATGTCCAGGCCCTCGGTGTCGTGGTCGGCCAGGTACGTCTTGACCTTGGCGATCAGCTGCGCGTCGTGGGCGCGGCCCTCGTCCAGCCAGAAGACGGCCGGGTTGCCGGTCGCGCGGGCGCGGGTGACGGCGAGCTTGACCCAGTCCTGGATCGGCAGGTCCTTGGTCTGGCAGGCGCGGAAGATGTCACCCTTGGCGACCTCCTGCTCCAGGACCGTGTTGCCGTCGGCGTCGACGACGCGGACGGTGCCCGCGGCGGCGATCTCGAAGGTCTTGTCGTGGCTGCCGTACTCCTCGGCCTTCTGGGCCATGAGGCCGACGTTCGGCACCGAGCCCATCGTGGACGGGTCGAAGGCGCCGTGCGCGCGGCAGTCGTCGACGACGACCTGGTAGACACCGGCGTAGCTGCTGTCCGGGAGGACGGCGAGGGTGTCGGCCTCGTTGCCGTCGGGGCCCCACATGTGGCCGGAGGTGCGGATCATGGCCGGCATGGACGCGTCGACGATGACGTCGGACGGCACGTGCAGGTTGGTGATGCCCTTGTCGGAGTCGACCATCGCGAGGGCCGGGCCCTCGGCGATCTCGGCGTCGATGGAGGCCTTGATCGCGTCGCCCTCGGGCAGCGCGCCCAGACCGTTCAGGATGGCGCCGAGGCCGTCGTTGGGCGACAGGCCGGCGGCGGCGAGGGTCTCGCCGTAACGGGCGAAGGTCTTCGGGAGGAAGGCGCGGACCACGTGGCCGAAGACGATCGGGTCGGAGACCTTCATCATCGTGGCCTTGAGGTGCACGGAGAACAGGACGTCCTCGGCCTTGGCACGCTCGATCTGGTCGTTGAGGAAGGTGCGCAGCGCGTCGACGTGCATGACGGACGCGTCGACGACCTCGCCGGCGAGGACCGGTACGGACTCGCGCAGCACGGTGGTGGCGCCGTCGGCGGCCACGTGCTCGATGCGCAGGGTGCCGGCCTCGGCGATCACGGTGGACTTCTCGGTGGAGCGGAAGTCGTTCTCACCCATGGTGGCGACGTTCGTCTTGGACTCGGGGGTCCAGGCGCCCATGCGGTGGGGGTGCGTCTTCGCGTAGTTCTTGACCGAGGCGGGGGCGCGGCGGTCGGAGTTGCCCTCGCGCAGGACCGGGTTGACGGCGCTGCCCTTGATCTTGTCGTAGCGGGCGCGGATGTCGCGCTCCTCGTCGGACTTCGGGTCGTCCGGGTAGTCCGGGAGGGCGTAGCCCTGGCCCTGGAGCTCGGCGACCGCGGCCTTGAGCTGCGGGATGGAGGCCGAGACGTTGGGCAGCTTGATGATGTTGGCTTCCGGCGTCTTCGCCAGCTGGCCGAGCTCGGCCAGCGCGTCGGCGATCCGCTGGCTCTCCTGGAGGTACTCCGGGAAGCTGGCGATGATCCGACCGGCCAGGGAGATGTCACGGGTCTCGACATTCACACCGGCCGTCGACGCGTATGCCTGGATGACAGGCAGGAACGAATACGTCGCGAGGGCCGGGGCCTCGTCAGTGTGCGTGTAGATGATGGTCGAGTCAGTCACCGGATGCTCCGCTCCACAGTCTGCGTCTCTCGTCTGCAACATTGCTCGACATCAAGATATCTCGTGATCGGGCTGGTCTGGACAGCCCCCTGGCGCGAGGTCGGGGAGATGCGCGTCACGCGGGCCCCGGGCCCCGGAACGGCGAGGGCGCCACCGCCGACGTGTTCCGTCGGTGGCGGCGCCCAGGTGTGCGCGTGCGCGTGGCTCGTCAGGCCTGGAGGGCCTTGGGGTTCGGGCCGTACTGGTTCGGCTGCGCGTGGCCCTCGGTCGCCATCAGGACGATGAGCCAGATGCCACCGATGAGGGGCACGAAGCTGATGAGCATCCACCAGCCGGACTTGCCGGTGTCGTGCAGACGGCGGACGCCGACCGCCAGGCCCGGGAGGAAGACGGCCACGGCGTAGATCAGGTAGAGCACCGGGTAGGTGCCGATCACGTTGTCCAGGATCGCGACGACGATCAGCGCGGCCAGGTTGAACAGGAAGAACATCCAGTACTCCTGGCGGCGCGCGCGGCCGGAGAAGTCGGCGTACTTCTTGAGAACGTCGGTGTAGTAGTGCATGTGTCCCCCCAGGGAACGTACGTGGGTCCGGCCTTCTGGAACGGGCCGGGGCAGAACTTATGCCCCCCTTATGCCGGGGTCAAGCCACTTCACGGGGCCGGGAAATGGCCACGAGTGACGAACCTGTGACGGGATCCTTACCTGGGGTCGCGGAAACGGCGCAGTGTCCCCGGAAGTCCGTATCGTCCACGCCACATTCGCACGCACTACCGCCCGAGCCGTGTTCGACGGCCGCCCATATCGTTACCGCACCGCGATGCGCGGGCGCCGCACCAGCAGTTCGGCCCGGGACGGAAAGGGATCCCGTCCCGGGCCGCCGCGCGGTCGTCAGCCGATCGGTCGTCAGCCGCTCGGTCCCGCCGCGCGGTCGTCAGCCGATCGGTCGTCAGCCGATGTGGAAGGAGTCCCCGTACACCTTCCAGTCGAGGGGCGTGTTGAGGTTCAGGTTGCCCTTCTTGAGGAAGACCCGCTGCGCGGTGTCCACGCGGCTGGTGTCGCTGTGCGCCTCCTCCTGCTTCATCGCCCAGACCCGGGCGTCGAGGAAGGCGTGGAGGTAGGCGGTCTCGTTGCCGCCCTGGGACGGGGGCTTGGCCTTGGAGAGCGCGCGCTTGCGGATGCTGCGGAAGCTCGTGGAGTCGGTGCCGTCGCCGTGCATGACGATGGCGTCGTAGTACATGAACTGGCCGAGCACGCCGATCCCGTCGGCCTTGCCCTGCTTGACCGCCGGGTTGAAGTAGACCCGGTCGCGCTCGTGGTCCTGGGCCTTCCTGAACTCCGCGTCCTGGGCCGCCTTCGCCCAGTCCCTGGTGAAGTTCGGGTCGAGACCGGCGTGCGAGTCGGTGCCGTCGACCTTGCGCAGGGCCGGGAGGTACTTGGCGAGGACGTTGCCGGGCTTGACCTGGGTGTAGTACTCGACGAGGTCGAGCATGTCGCCGGTGCCGGAACAGAAGCCGATGATGCCGGCCGTGTAGCCGCGGCCGTCGTCTATGTCCTCGATGTACTTGTACTGGGCCTTCCAGTCCAGCGAGGAGTTCTCCGCGCTGGAGACGATCTTCATGGCGATTTCCTTCTTCGCCGGATCGTCGAGCCCGACGGCCGCTGCCGCCACCGTCGCCGTCGCCGTCTGCGCGGCGGGGGCGGAGCCGGCGTCGGCGGCGGCGTGGGCGGTGACGGGTACGGCGAGGAGCGCGCTGCCGAGCAGGGCGCCGCCGATCGACAGCATCGTGCGGTGGGGGGCGAACACAAGGCCTCCGTGGGGTAGTTGAGGCGTCCCGATGTCGTTAGGAAACTTTACTACCAGAGTTCACGGCAGCTCAAGACCCGCGCCCGCACGGAATGGGGCGTCAAGTGTTGGCGGACGTCAGGCCGTTGGTCGCGGGGTCAGAGCCAGCCGTTGCGCCGGAAGCCGCGGTGGATGACGAAGCAGGCCACCGCCATGATCCCGAGGACGAGCGGATAGCCGTACGTCCAGTGCAGTTCCGGCATGTGGTCGAAGTTCATGCCGTAGACCCCGCACACCATGGTCGGTACGGCCACGATCGCCGCCCAGGCCGTGATCTTCCGCATGTCCTCGTTCTGCGCGACGGTCACCTGCGCGAGATGGGCCTGGAGGATGGAGTCCAGGAGGTTGTCGTAGGCGCCTATCTGATCGGTGGCCCGCGTCAAGTGATCGGCCACGTCCCGGAAGTACGCGCGGATCTCCGGCGGGATGACCGGTATCGGCTGCGTGGCCAGCTGCTGCAGCGGGCGGCTCAGCGGGGCCACCGCCCGGCGCAGTTCCAGGAGTTCGCGCTTGAGCTGGTAGATCCGGCCGGCGTCGCCGCGGCCGCCCGCCTCGCTGAACACCGCGGTCTCGACGGCGTCGATGTCGTTCTGCACGGCGTCCGTCACGGCCGTGTAGTCGTCGACCACGTGGTCGGCGATGGCGTGCAGAACCGCCGCGGGTCCCTTGGCCAGTTGGTCCGGTGCCGCTTCCAGCTCCTCGCGGACCGGGCCGAGGGTGCCGCGGCCGCCGTGCCGGATGGTGATGACGAAGTCGTCGCCGGTGAAGGCCATCAGCTCGCCGGTCTCCACCACCTCGCTGGTCGCGGTCAGCTCCTCGTGCTCCACGTAGCGCACGGTCTTGAAGACGGAGAACAGCGTGTCGTCGTAACGCTCCACCTTGGGACGCTGGTGCGCGTGCACGGCGTCCTCGACGGCGAGCGGGTGCAGGTCGAACAGGGCGGCGAGCCCGGCGAGCTCGGAGGCGTCCGGCTCGTGGAGGCCGATCCAGACGAAACCGTCGCCCGCCTTGCGGACCCGGCGCAGCGCGTCCTCGACCTCCGCGCAGTCGGCCTGCCGTACGCCCTCCCGGTAGACCACACAGTTGACCACCGCGCTGCCGAGGGGGGAACGGGCCGGGTGGCTGAGGTCGACGGCGCGCCGGTAGCCGCGGCGCACGGCCCGGCGAAGGCTGCTGAACATGGACAACGGCGTATTCCCTTTCGGTGGATCGCCGGCCAGTCTGCCATCGCCGCCGGGTCGCCCCCGAACCGGCTCAAGCCCGGCTCCAAACCGGCTCAAGCCCGGCTCAGGCCCGGTCGATGAACACGCTCGTCGACTTCACCCGCGCCGTGGCCCGCGCGCCCACCACCAGTCCGAGCTCCTCCACCGCCTCCCGCGTGAGCAGGGACACGATGCGGTGCGGCCCCGCCTGGATGTCCACCTGCGCGTCGACCGTGCCCAGTTTGACCCCGGTGACGATCCCGGGGAAGGCGTTGCGCGCCGAGGTGTACGGGGCCTCCTCGCCCTCGGCGCCCTCCTGCGCGACCTCGACGCAGAACGCGGCCAGGTCGGGCCCGTCCACCATCCGCCGCGCGCCTTCCCGGCGGGTGGGGAACCGTTCGGCGTCGGCCCAGCGGCGGGCGGTGTCGACGCTGACGCCGAGCAGCCGCGCCGCCTGGCCGATGGTGTAGGACTCCATGGCCCGCAGCTTAGGGGGTGCAAGACACCCACTCCCTAGGCGCCGCCCCGCGCGCGGAGGGTGTCCCCCGCATCGGGGGCGGCCCCCGGGGGACCACCGGGTGCAGGGGCCCGCAGCGCCTCCGCGGCCGCCGCCGCGATCACTCGCGCCACCGTCGACAGGGCCGGCGAGTCCAGCTTCCACTGCTGCCAGTACAGCGGCACGTCCAGCGGACGGCGGGGCGCCAGCAGCACCAGCCTCCCCGAGCGCACCAGCGGCTCCGCCTGCTGCTCGGGCACCACTCCCCACCCCAGCCCCGCGACCACCGCGTCGCGGAACCCCTCCGACGTTGGTACGTAGTGCCGCACCGGCCCCGCCCCGGCCGCCGCGCCCCGTTCCCCGCCCGCCGCGTCCCGCGCCAGCGACCGTACGAACGCGTCCTGGAGGTCGTCCTTGCGGTCGAAGACGATCGTCGGCGCCGCGCGCAGGTCCCGCTCCAGCTCCCCCGTCAGGTAGCGGGCCGCGAAAGCGGGGCTCGCCGTCGGCAGGTACCGCGCCAGCCCCAGCATCCGTACGCTGCACCCCGCCACCGGGTCCGGCGAGGAGGTCACCGCCGCCATCACCTGCCCCTCCCGCAGCAGGGCCGTGGTGTGCGACTCGTCCTCGCGGTGCAGCTCGATGCAGACCGGCGGGTCCTGCGGCACCCGGGTCAGCGCCGGCAGGAACCAGGTGGCCAGGGAGTCCGCGTTCACCGCGATCGGCAGCCGGACCGGCCCCGTCCCCTCGGCCATCCCCAGCTCGGCCCGCGCGTCCCGCTCCAGCCGGGCCAGCTGCCGGGCGAACCGGACCACGACCTCCCCCGACGCCGTCGCCCGTACCGGCTTCGTCCGCATCAGCAGCACCCGCCCCGTGCGCTGCTCCAGTGCCTTGACCCGCTGGCTGACGGCGGAGGGGGTCACGTGCAGGGCCGCGGCGGCCGCGTCGAAGGTGCCTTCGTCGACCACCGCCAGCAGGGTCCGTACCTGGTCCAGGGGAAGCTCGTCCATCACGAAAGTTAATGGTACGTAAAAACCTTTAGCTGTACTGAACAACCTCCGCTGCCTACGGTCGGAGGCATGACACACGGCATCATCACGGCGGCCCTCGCCGGCTTCGGCACCGGACTCTCCCTCATCGTCGCCATCGGCGCGCAGAACGCCTTCGTGCTGCGGCAGGGAGCCCGTCGCCACGCCGTCCTCGCCGTGGTGGCGATCTGCGCGGTCTCCGATGCGGTGCTGATCGCGCTCGGCGTGGCGGGGGTGGGCGCCTTCGTCACCGCGTGGCCCGCCGCCCTGACCCTGGTCGCCCTGGCCGGGGGCGGATTCCTGATCTGCTACAGCGTCCTCGCCGCCCGCCGGGTGCTGCGGCCCGACCCGGCCGCCGCCCTCACCACCGGGGGCGCGGCCCCCGGCTCCGCCCGCCGGGCCGTGCTGACCTGCCTGGCCATGACCTGGCTCAACCCGCACGTCTACCTGGACACCGTCCTGCTCGTCGGCTCCCTCGCCGCCGACCGCGGCGACCTGCGCTGGGCCTTCGGCGTCGGAGCCGGGCTGGCCAGCCTGGCCTGGTTCGGCGCCCTGGGCTACGGGGCCCGGGCGCTGAGCGGCCTCCTGGCCCGCCCCTCGGCCTGGCGGGTCCTGGACGGGCTCGTCGCGGCGACGATGGTCACCATGGGCGGACTCCTCGTGGCCCGCGCCTGAGGTCTTCGGGCCGCACGCGCGCGGCTCCTCGCGGCCCGCGCCTGAGGTCCTGGGGCCGCGCGCGCCAGTAGCGTCGGCAGCCCGGCACGGTGCTCGCGCCGGCGCCCCGACCCCAGGAGACCTCCGTGCCCCACCGCCCCTCCCCCGACGAGGTGCGCGCGTACTACGCCGCTCAGCCGGCCCCGCTGGTGGCCGCCACCGGGATCGTCCTGGACACCCGGGGGCGGGTCCTCGTACTGACCACCTCGTACAAGCCGGACCTGGAGCTGCCGGGCGGCACGGTCGAGGACACCGAGACCCCGGAGGAGGGGCTGGCCCGCGAGCTGGCGGAGGAGCTCGACCTGCGGCTGCCGGTGGGGCGGCTGCTCGCGGTGGATTCCCGGCCGCCCGGCCCGCTCGGCCGCTCCCTGGTCGTGCACCTCCACCTCGTCGGCCCGCTGTCGCCGCAGGAGGCCGCGGCGATCTCGTTCCCCGACGGCGAGATCACCGAGGCGCGCTGGCTGCGGCCGGACGAGGCCTGCGCGGTCCTGCCCGCGCGTGTCGCACCCCGGCTGCGCGCCGCGCTGGCCGCCCTGCACACCGGCTCCTTCGCCCACCTCGTCGACGGGGTGCCCCACCCCGGATCCCCCGCCGGCCTCGACCCTGCCCGGCGCTCCGCGCTGGAGCACGCGGGCGCCCTCGACGCGGCCAGCCACCGGGCCAACCGCCCCAAGGCCGTGACCGCCGCGAGCGTGGTGTTCACCGCCGCCGACGGCGGAGTCCTGCTGGTCCAGCCCGCGTACGGCAGGACCGACCGCTGGCACCTGCCCGGCGGCGGCATCGACAGCGACCTCGGCGAGACCCCGCGCGGCGCCGCCCGGCGGGAGGTCCACGAGGAGCTCGGCCTCGACCTCGCCCCGGGCCGCCTCCTCGCCGTGAACTGGTCCCACAAGCCGGGCCGTCCGGCCCGCATCCGTTTCCTGTACGACGGCGGCGTCCTCGACGCCGCCACGCTCGCCCGGATCCGGCTGGACCGCACCGAGCTCCTCCAATGGCGCACCGTCGCCCCGGAGGAGCTCCCCGCCCTGGTCAAACCCGCTCTGCGGCGCCAGATCACCGCCTGCCTCACCGTCCGCGCGACGGGCGGCGGCCCGGTGGAACTCCACGCGGGCCGGGGTTAACGTCGCGGCATGGACGGTGATCGCCGAAGGTGGCGCCAGTGCTTGCTCGGCGGGACGGTCTTCGCCGTATGCATGGCCGGCACCACCCTGCCCACCCCCCTCTACGGCCTCTACCAGGAGAAGTTCGGGTTCTCCGAGCTGGTGGTCACCGTCGTGTACGCCGTCTACGCCTTCGGGGTGATCGGCGTACTGCTGCTCGCGGGCAACGCCTCGGACGCCGTGGGCAGGCGCCCGGTGGTGCTGGCGGGCCTGGGCTTCGCCGCGGCGAGCGCCGTCTGCTTCCTGTGCGCCACCGGGCTGGGCTGGCTGTACGCCGGGCGGTTGCTGTCGGGGCTGTCCGCCGGGCTGCTGACCGGCGCCGCCACGGCGTACGTGATGGAGCTGGCGCCCCCGGGCGACGCCTCCCGGGCCACGTTCGTGGCGACGGCCGCCAACATGGGCGGGCTGGGCTGCGGTCCGCTGCTGGCCGGGGTCCTCGCGCAGTACGCCGCCTGGCCCCTCTACCTGACCTTCGTCGTGCACCTCGCCCTGGTGGCCGGATCCACCGCCGTGCTGCTGGGGCTCCCCGAGACCGTGGAGCGGCGGCGGCCACTGAGCACCGTGCGTCCGCAGCGGCCGGGTCTGCCCCCGCAGGTGCGCTCGGTGTTCGGGCCCGCCGCGATCGCCTCGTTCGTCGGCTTCGCCCTGTTCGGGGTGTTCACGTCGGTCAGCCCGTCCTTCCTCGCGCAGTCCCTGGACGTGCACAACCGCGCCGTGAGCGGGCTGGTCGTCGCGCTGGCCTTCTTCGCCTCGACCGCGGGGCAGCTGGCGGTCGGCCGGATCGGGGTGGGGCGCTCGCTACCGCTGGGCTGCTTCGGGCTGCTGGCCGGGCTGGCGCTGCTCGCGGGCGCGCTGCGGTGGGACCTGCTGCCGCTGGTGGTGGCGAGCGCGCTCGTCGGCGGGGCCGGACAGGGGCTGGCGTTTCGCGGAGCCCTGTCCGCGGTGGCCGGGGCGTCTCCCCCGGACCGGCGCGCGGCGGTGATCTCGACGCTCTTCGTGGTGGCCTACGCGGGCATCTCGGTGCCGGTGATCGGCGTCGGGGTCCTGGCGGACCCGATCGGCCTGGAGGGCGCGGGGCTGGTGTTCATCGCCTGTATGGCCGTCCTGGTCCTGACCGCGGCCGGCTACCTGCTGCGGCGGCCGGTACGGGCCGGCGCCTGAGCCGGGAACGACGGCGCCCCGCCCCCGAGCGCGTGCTCGGGGGCGGGGCGGCCGTCACCGTCATGCGGTCCGCGGGGATCAGACCGCCGGAACCGGGTAGGTCGGGTACTCGACACCGGACACGTGCTGGACGACACGGATGACCTGGCAGGAGTAGCCGAACTCGTTGTCGTACCACAGGTAGAGGATGGCGTTGTCGCCGTCGACCTTGGTGGCTCCGGCGTCGACGATCGACGCGTGGCGCGAGCCGACGAAGTCCATCGAGACGGCGTCGGGAGCGGTGGTGAAGTCGATCTGGCGCTTCAGCGGCGAGTTCAGCGACACGTTGCGGAGGTAGTCCAGGACCTCTTCGCGGGTGGTCTCGCGGCCGAGCCGCAGGCTGAGGATCGCGATCGAGACGTCCGGCACCGGGACACGGATCGAGCTGCCGGTGATGGGCGCCTTGAGGTCGGGCAGCGCCTTGGCGACCGCGGAGGCGGCGCCGGTCTCGGTGATGACCATGTTGAGCGGCGCGGAGCGGCCGCGACGGTCGGCCTTGTGGTAGTTGTCCAGCAGGTTCTGGTCGTTCGTGAACGAGTGGACGGTCTCCACGTGGCCGCGCAGCACACCGTATTCGTCGTCCATCGCCTTCAGCGGCGGGACGATCGCGTTGGTGGTGCAGGACGCGCAGGAGAGGATCTGCTCGTCCGGCTTGATGGTGTCGTGGTTGACGCCGTGGACGATGTTCGGGACGTCGCCCTTGCCCGGGGCGGTCAGGACGACCTTGTCGATCCCGGGGCGCAGGTGCTTGGAGAGGCCCTCGCGGTCGCGCCACTTGCCCGTGTTGTCGATGAGGATGGCGTCCTTGATGCCGTACGCGGTGTAGTCGACCTCGGACGGGTCGTTCGCGTAGATCACCTTGATCGCGTTGCCGTTGGCGACGATCGTGTTCGTCGCCTCGTCCACGGTGATGGTGCCCTGGAACTGGCCGTGGATCGAGTCGCGGCGCAGCAGCGAGGCGCGCTTGACGATGTCCTGGTCGCCGCCCTGGCGGACCACGATGGCGCGCAGGCGCAGACCGTTGCCGGAGCCGGCCTTCTCGATGAGCAGGCGGGCGACGAGGCGGCCGATGCGGCCGAAGCCGTAGAGGACGACGTCGCGGCCCTCGCGGCGCTCGACCTTGTTGGCGCCGGTGGCGCCGGCGACGGCGCCGGCGGTGAACTCCGCCACCGACAGGCCGCGGTCGTCGTTCTTGTACGTCGCGGCGAGCATGCCGATGTCGATCTGGGACGGGCCGAGATCGAGGGTGGTGAGAGCCTGCAGGAACGGCAGCGTCTCGGTGACCGAGAGCTCCTCACCGTCGATCTGCCGTGCGAATCGGTGGGTCTTGAGGATGCTGACCACCGACTTGTTCACCAGGGAGCGGCTGTGGAGGAGGACGGTGACGTCCTGCTCCCGGTGCAGCTTCCCGATGATCGGGATCATCGACTCCGCGATCTCCTCGCGGTGCTTCCAGCTGGTGAACGAGTCCTCATTGACAGTCACAGGATTATCTTTCGAGCTAGGCGGTGCTCATATGCTAACCCGCCCCTCCTGCGGCCACTGAGCCGGTACCGGCACCCGAGACAGGGGGTGCTCATATGTGCCGGTTCAGAACGCATTGCGGCGGCGCAGCCTCAGCGGCCGGCCGTCCGGATCGATCAGGACGCGGTTCAGTGGGGTCGCGAGCGCGCGCTGGGTCACGGGCAGGTCCGGTGGCTCGTAGCGGCGCAGCCGGCCCGGCGGCCGTGGCCCGCGGCAGCCGCCCGCGTACCAGGCGTCCAGTCCGGCGGCGGCCTCCGCGAAGGCGTCGAAGGCGGCCACGGGATCGCACAGCGCGTCCTGCGCCGGCTCCCCCGCCGCGGCCCCGGTCTCGGCTCCGGCATCGGCAACGGCAACGGCATCGAGGTGCTCCCGCATGAGGTCCAGGCGCAGCTGCCGGGCGAAGGCGCGCGCGCCGTCGCCGAGGCCTCCCGGGTCGGCCGGCCGCCGGGGGTCCGGATTCTCGTCGTACACCACGCAGCTCAGCTCCGAATCGTGCGTCCACGAGCGGAGGTTGATGTTGTCGGACCCCACGGTGGCCCACACGTCGTCGATCACGCACACCTTGGCATGCACGTAGACGGGGGTTCCGGCGCGGTTCTCCAGGCCGTACACCGCGACCCGGTCGCCGCCGGCCCGGCGCAGCGCGTCCAGGGCCGTGATGCGCCCGATCAGGTTCATGGGCCGGGTCAGCCGGCCGTCCTGCTCCGGGACCGAGGGGATGACGCCGACCAGCCGCAGCCGCTCGTGCGTGCGCAGCGCCCGGGCGAAGCACTCGACGACGCGCGGGGACCACAGGTACTGGTCCTCCAGGTAGATCAGCACCCGGGCCCGCCGCAGCGCCTTGAGGTACCCGCGGGCGATGCTGCGCTCGCCGTCGGGGGCGAAGGGGTAGCCGGACAGCAGACGGTTCGGATAGGTCCGCAGCACTTGTACGGTGTGCGTCCCGCGGGGTGCCGGATCGGCTGCCTGCGCGGGCAGGCCGTCCGCGTGGACGTCCTCGCGGTGCAGCAGCTCCCGCAGCCGGGTGAGCGGGCTGCGGCTCAGGGGCGCCGGGTCCTCCCACCGCTCGCGGAAGACGGCCTCGATGTCGCCGACGACGGGCCCGCGCAGGGCGAGCTGGACGTCGTGCCACGGAGGGTTCGGCCCGTAGCCGGGGGCCAGCGGCAGCGACTGGCGGTCGCCGCGGTGCGCGGCGTCGTCGTTGCGGTTGTGGCAGAGGTCGATTCCGCCCACGTAGGCGACGTCCCGTTCCGCGCGCCCGTCATGACGCAGCACCACCAGCTTCTGGTGGTGGGAGCCGCCGGGCCGCACCCGCATGTCGAGGAGGCACTCGCCGCCGGCCGCCGCGATCTCCTGCTCGAAGCGGAGGTTCTCGCCCAGACTGTAGTTGAGGCGGTCCAGGTGGGAGCGCCACAGCAGCCCCTTGACGCGGACGCCCCGCTCCGCCGCCGCGCACAGGACGGCGCCGATCTCCGTGCCGGGGCCGTCGAGCCGCTCGTCGGGATCTCCGCGCCAGTCGGTGAACAGGAGCAGGTCGCCCGCGCGCATCGCGCGGACGGCCGCCAGGAGCTCCTTGAAGTAGGCGGCGCCGTGGACGAGGTACGACACCTGGTTGCCCTCGGACCAGGCCCGTCCGTCCGGACGTCGTTCGTCCAGGCGGGTCGCGGGGTTGCCGCGTTCGCCCCGTACCAGGAGCCAGTCGGCGTGCGTCACGGCATCGCACCTCCAGCGGCGCTCCCCCTCAGGTTAGCCCCGGGCCCGCGCCGGGGCCCGTCCTCGGGCCTGAGGGCGCAGGATGGCTGATTCGGCCCCCATGACAGGACGCCGGTGAGGCCCGAACCTATGCGCGTGGCATGAGACGGACCGGGCGCCGGGGCGGCGCCCCTATGGGGGGTGGCAGGGCATTGCTGGCACAACGCGCGAGAACCTGGGCGGGTGGCGCCGTCCGCGGCGGCGAGCCGGCCGACGGCCCGACGTATCTGATCCTCGGTCCGGTGGAGATACGCCGGGGCGGCCTGCCGCGCACACCGACGGCGCTCAAGCGCCGGGCCCTGCTCGCACTTCTGCTGCTGCACGCCAACCGGCCGTCCTCCGTGGACATGCTGGTCGAGGAGCTGTGGGACGGGCACCCGCCCAGATCCGCGGTGGCGACGCTGCAGATGTACGTGTCCGGGCTGCGCCGGATCCTCGACCCGGGCCACAGTCGCGACGGCGGCGACGCGCGCCGTCATCCGGTGCTGCGCACCGCGGGATCGGGCTACCTGCTGCACGTGGGGCCCGGTGAGCTGGACCTGGACTGCTTCCGGCTGGAGGCCGCGTTCGGCCGCCGGCTGCTGTCCGCCGGGGACTGCGCCGCGGCGGGTGAGGTCTTCCGGTCCGCGCTGGCGCTGTGGCGGGGCAGGCCGCTGGGGGACCTGGACCAGGCCTGCCTGCCCGCGTACTACGGCGTACGGCTGGAGGAGGAGCGCCTCGCCCTCGTCCACGACCGCATCGGCGCGGACATCTGCGGGGGGCGGGCCCGCGAGGTGACCGGTGAGCTGGAGGAGCTGTGCGCCCGGCATCCGCTGCGCGAGGAGTTCCACGCGCAGCTGATGACGGCGCTGGCCGACACCGGCCGGCGGGCCGAGGCCCTGGACGCGTACACGCGGGCCCGCCGTACCGTCGTCGAGAACACCGGCATCGAGCCGGGCCCCGCCCTCCAGGCCGCGCAGCGGGCGCTGTTCGCCGGAACCCGCCCCGTCCAGGCGGGCCACGAGCGATGTCGCACCGACAGCGCTCCCCCGCGCCCGGCGGGCCCCGCCGGCGAGACGGCCCAGACGGCCCAGACGGCCCAGACGGCCTAGGTGAGGCGCCAGCCGAGGTCGCGGCGGAAGTACACCATCGGCTCGCCCTCGGCGATGGCGCAGTGTGACACCTCGCCCACCATGATCACGTGGTCCCCGTGCGGGAACGACGCGGCGACCCGGCAGCTGAGGTAGACCGGCACCCCGGACAGCCGGGGCACCCCCGCGTCCCAGTCCCACAGCACGTCGGCGAACTTGTCCGCCGCGCCGCCCGCGAAGACCTGGGCGAGCGGGCCGTCCGAGGCACCCAGCAGGTGCACCCCGAAGGCCGTGCCCGCCCGGGCGTCCATGCTGCGGTAGGTCCGCGAGCTGCGCGCCAGCGCCACCAGGACGGACGGCGGATCCACGCTGTACGAGCAGACCGACGACACCAGCAGTCCGCACGGGCGCCCGTCGGCGCGCCGTGCGGACACCACCGCCACCCCCGACACCAAACGGGCCATGGCCTCGGTGAACTGCCCGGCCGACTCCGTCTGCTGCTGCCGCAGGGCCATCGGACCGCCTAGGCGCCGGCGCGGTCGGCCGCGGTCCGGCAGGAGTCGCGGTGGCTCAGCGCATCGGGGTCCCCGGTGGCCACGAGCACCGCGTCGAAGTCCGCGGCAGCCTGCCGGAAGCGGCCCGCCGCTTCGTGCACCATGGCGCGGTTGAAGCGGAACTCGGCCCGGTCGGACAGCTCCACCGCCCGGTCGAAATCGGCCGCGGCGGTGCTCAAGTCCCCGTTTAAATAAGCCAGTTCGCCCTTGACGGCCCAGGCTTCCGCCAGCTTCGGGTCGCTGCGCAGCGCCGCCGCGACGGCGGCCGCGGCCTCCTCGGCGCGGCCGTCCTCGGCCAGCAGCCGTCCGCGCAGGCACAGGAGGTGCGCGTGGTCGGGGGCGAGCGCCAGACCGGCCGCGGCGTCCGCCAGGGCGGCCTTCGTCTCACCGAGGTCGGCCAGCAGGCCGCCGCGGTTCACCAGCGCCTCCAGGTGCCCCGGTTCGAGCTCCAGGGTCCGGTCGAAGTCGGCCAAGGCGCCCTGCGCGTCGCCGAGTTCCAGCCGGGCGTCGCCCCGGTTGTAGTACGCCTCGGGGAACGGCGGTTCCAGGCCGAGCGCCCGCTCGTAGTCGGCGATGGCCTCTTCGAGGCGGCCCAGTTTGCGCAGGATGTTGCCCCGGTTGAAGAAGTGGTCGGCGAAGTCGTCGTCCGCGTCCATGATCTCGGCGTAGTCCTCCAGGGCGTCCTCCAGCCGCCCGCTCATGGCGTTGACCTGGGCGCGGTTGTAGCGCAGCCCCACCCGGTGCCAGGTCCGCTCGCCCAGGCCCAGTTCGCGGTCCAGCCGTTCGATGCCCTCGTCGAGCAGCCGCAAGGCCTCGTCCGGGCGGCCGTCGCGCACCTCCACCAGGGCGAGCCCGTTGCGGTTGAACACGGAGTAGAAGCTCCGCTCCTTGGGGTCGGGCAGCAGGTCCGCGATCGCGATGGCCGTGTTCACCCAGGCGCGGGCCAGGCCGGGGTCGCGGCGCTCCTCCGGGTAGTGCCGGGCGTACAGCATCCCGATCTCGTAGGCGAGTTTCATGTGGTGCGCCGGATCGAGCGAGGCCGTCCGGGCCTCCTGCTGGAGGACCGCCGACTCGTCGGGCCGGCCGGCCGCCGCCAGGCACACGCCCGTCTCGCGGATGAAGATCCACCACAGTTCGGGGCGCCGCGCCGGGTCCACCGACCGGCGGCCCTCGTCGCCCAGTTCGACCGCGGCGTGGTAGAAGCCCAGGTACTTGCAGCGCAGCAGGGCCTCGCGCAGCGCCTCCACACCGGCCCCGTCGGGGTCGCTGCCGCGCATCAGGTGGTACGGCAGTGCTCCCAGCCGCAAGGACGGTTCGCGCTCCTCGGCCCGCTCGGCCAGCTCCGCGGCCCGCCGGTCGTGCAGGGCGGCCCGCTCGGCGGCCGGGAGCCCCTCGTACGCGGCGACCGTCAGCGGGTCGTCGTCGACACCGTCGCCGTCCACGAAGCTCCGGGCCGCCCGCAGGAGACCGGCGGGATCCTGCGCGTTCGGCCGCGCCGCGTCGGCGTCCGCCGCCGCGTCCTGCGCCGCGTCCGGCTCAGGCCGGCCGGTGAGCCTGGTCGCGTGCGCGGCCAGGGCGGCGGGGAGGGAGACGGAGGGCGTGCCCGGCGGGTCGAGCAGTTCCCCCGTCGCGGAGCACACGACGAGCGTGAGCAGCTCGGGGGGTATGCGGCGCAGGGCGGCCGCGAGGAACTCCTGGTCGGTGACGTCGGCGTGCTGGACGTTCTCCACGACCAGGGTGCGCGGTCCGGCGCCGTCGGTGCCGGCCAGCGCGGAGAGCAGGAAGTCCACGAGGCCGTGCGCGACCCGCAGGGAGTGCAGCCGCGCCGGATAGCGGCTGACTTCCCCGACCGCGGACTGCTGCTCCAGACGTCGCACGATCGGCGGCACCAGGGGGGCCAGCTCCGGTGTGCTCTGCTGGAGTTCGATGTAGTGCCGCCGCGCGAGCGCCGGGTCGGCGCGCAGCACGTCCGGGGCGACGAGCCGCAGCAGCGTGCCGGCGGCGGTGTAGGGACCGCGCAGCCGGCGGTGCGCGTCCACGGACGCGAGCAGGGGAGGCAGTTCGAGGCCGGCCCGTAGCCGGTCGCGCTCGCGGCGGTGCGGCGCGGAGATCCAGTAGTGGCCGCTCATGGACCTGCCTTTCACAGGAAGGCCGTCGGGGGTTTCCCGTCAGGCGATGACGTGATGGAGCCGGGAGCGCCGACTGCGGACGCGCTCCCTGACGGCGAGCCCGAGGGCGAGGCCGACCTGCGTGAAGGTCAGCGCGAGGAAGAGGACGGCGTCCAGGAGCTGCAGCAGGCTCGCGTCGTGGCCGTCGCCGAACCGGTCCAGCGAGGACCTGATCATCTGCAGGAAGACCGGGCCCAGGCCGAGCAGGAAGGTGCTCAGGCTGAGGGTGTAGCCCACCAGGATCAGCCAGGAGTACCAGCGCCCCACCCGCAGGTCGACCGGGTGCATCAGTGACTCGTCGACCAGCCGGCCGGGGCGCCGCAGCAGCCTGTTGAACCGGTTGCGCAGCAGGCGGACGGACGTGGTGTGCAGGTCGACGCAGCCCAGCACGGTGTTGACCAGCACGTAGACGTCGGTCCGCAGATAGAGGAAGAACTGCCACAGCAGCCGGATCAGGGCGGCGAAGGCCACGGCCAGGCACACCCGGCCGACCAGGGTGCTCGATCCGCCGGGACCTCCCGTGAGGGAGGCGAGGATGATCACCAGGCTGATCAGGACCACGTCGGCGACCATGCCGGCCACGATCGGCAGGTACCGCTTGCGGCGCTCCACCGCGACCAGCCCGTCCAGGGAGGTCTCCACCACCAGGAAGTAGAAGCGGTACGACATCCTCGTGCGCGAGCGGATGCCGAGGCGGCGGCCGGCCAGCGCGTGGAAGATCTCGTGGATCGCGATGAGGGGCACGGCGACGACCAGCAGGACCAGGTTGATCAGGGAGTAGTAGTCGCTGAACAACAGGTCGCCCGGTACCGGAACGAGGTCGGGGGTCCGCACCACGAGCACCACGGCCCAGGCCGTGATCGCTGCGTAGCAGACCCATGCGGCGGGAGAGAACACCGCCCGGCCGACCCGCTGCCAGCGCACCGGCTCCGGTGGTCCGGCCGGCTCGTCGTCCCCGTCCCGTACGAAGCCGAGCTCGCGCAGGGCCTCGACGACGTCCGCGACGTCGGCGCGCTCGCCGTAGGCCTGCTCGTACCAGTCGGCGGCCTGCGCGGGGGTCGCGCCCTCCTGGAGGCGGCGCACCAGCTCGGCGCCGTCCGGGGGGAAGATCGCGTAGGAGTCGGTGTCCCGCCGGCCGATGGTGACCTCGCCGCCGTCCTCCACGTAGACCAGCGGGTGGAGCGCCAAGGGGGTGTCGTCAAAACCGCGGATGCCTTGGTCCGCCATGGAGGGTGCTCCGTCTCGTGTCGGCGCCCGGGTCCCGTGGGCACCCCCGGCCGAGGCCGGGGGTGCCCATGGACGAACTCACCCGATGCGCGATCAGGCGGGGTTCGGGTAGACCTGACAGGCGGAAGACGTGAGGCGGACGGGGCCGGCCTTACGGATCTGGATCTTCTTCATCTCTCTGCACCTCCTTCACGGGTGGGCTTGGACGAGTTCCATCCTGCGGAGGGCCGCCATAGCTTCTCCAAATCTCCGCCAAACAACCTTCACAGGATCCGGCGGGGGGCCGGCGGGGCCGTGGCGGGGTGGCGCCGGCGGGCGTCCGGGGCGCGGGGACGACCCTGTACAGCCTTGACGGGCGCGCCTAGCCTTGAAAGGGAAGGGTCACCTCCTCGGACCGCAAGCGTCCGCAGGAGGGAGTCGGATATGTACGCTGCCATCGCGCCGGACGCACCGGACGCGGGTCCCCGACCCGGGCAGCGGGGCGTGCGCCGCCGCTGGCCCGTCAGTGCCCGCACCCATGCCCGTCCCCGTGCCCGCCCTGCGGTCCGCACGCTCCGCGCGCTCCCCGCCCGCCGCGCCCGACGCAGGCGCCGTCCGCACCACCGGACGGCGGAACCCATCCAGCGAGCGGGAGCAGTCATGACTTGGAGCATCTCGGGCAACTACCTGGCTGGTTGCTCATGCGCGATGGTCTGCGGATGCGCCGTCGACGCCATGCCGCACGATCCGCAAGGACGCGAGGAATGCCTCGGCTGCGCCGCCTTCCACGTGGCGGACGGGCGCCTGGACGACATCGACCTGTCCGGCGTGACGTTCGCCTTCTACAACCACTTCCCCTCCCACCTGACGGCCGGGAACTGGAAGGTCGGCATCGTCGTCGACGAGGGGGCCAGCGACGAGCAGGTCGATGCGCTGGAGCGCATCCTGTCCGGACGCGAAGGCGGTGCGTTCGGCGAGTTGTCGCAGTTCTACGGAGAGTTCCTGGGGATAGAACGGGCGAGCGTCTCCCTGACGGACGGGGAGAACCCCCGGCTCAGCGTCGGCGGCAGGACCGAGCTCGCGTTCGAGCCCCTTCGCGGCCCCGACGGCGGGTCTACGACGCTGAAGAACGCGATGTTCGGATTCGCCCCCGAGTTCACCCTGGGGCGTACGACCGGCACCTCGAGTGCCTTCGGCCTGTCCTTCGAGCCGGTGTACGGGGAGGAGTCCCAGTACGCCTTCTCCAGCGAGCAGGCCGAGGGCGCGCCGATCGGGCGCGGGTGACGCGCCCTGGGGGCGGCGACGAGTCCTCCGCTCGGAACGGGCCCGCCATCTCGTTAGAACGGGCCCGTCATCCCGTCAGAACGGGCCCGTCATCTCGCCCATCTCCTCCATCGGGTGAGCGTTCTCCAGTCCCGGCAGCAGCCAGTCATGGAAGGGGGCGAGAGCCGCCAGGACGAGGAAGGCGATCCCGACGGCCCAGGTGAGCCAGGGGCCCCGCCACCACAGCTTCTCCAGGAAGATCACTACGGCCACGGCCGCCATGGCCGCCACGTTCATCACGCCGAGCGGGATCAGGACGATCATCAGCCCCCAGCAGCAGCCGACGCAGTACAGCCCGTGATGCGCGCCGACCCGCAGGTCCTTCGCCCACGGCCGGAACCGCGAGTACCGCAGCAGCTGGAACATCGGATTGCGGCAGTGCCGCAGGCAGACCCGCTTCAGCGGCCCGAACTGGTGCAGCCCCGCGAGCAGGAAGGCGCCGGCCCCGATCCAGCGGCCGACGTCCGGATCGCCCTCCACCAGGTGCCCGGTCAGCGCCAGGGCGCCGTACGCGAGCAGCCCGAAGCCGGTCCAGGCCAGCAGGTACCCGCAGACGAACTCGGCGACGTGCAGGGCGCGGGCCGGGCCCGCCGCGCGGCGGCTGATCCCCCGGACCCAGGTGAGGGCGACCGGCGCCACCGAGGGGAGCATCATCGCCGCCATCATGACCACCCACAGCAGCAGGAAGAGCGGCAGCGCCAGGCCCATGGTCCCGGGCTCCATCCCCATCTGACGGGCCTGGCCGATCGTGAGCACCCACGCGAGTACGGCGATCAGCACCATCAGCGCCCAGCCGACCGCCAGATCCCTGCGGGGCAGAAGGACTCCGGGCCGGGTCGGCGCGGGTGCGGCGAGATGAACGTGCGGCATGGCGGCCTCCCAGCGGCGCCGTTGCCCGAGGACATTTCCAGCTCAGCACACAATCCCCGGATCAGCGATGCGCCGGCCGTCCCCGTCACGGGCTCCCGGCCCTCGGGCTCTCAGTCCGGGGGCCTCCCCCGACCACGTCCCCCGACCGGACACGCTCACCGCGCCCGCCCGTGGCCCCGGACCTACGCTCGGGGCATGCGACGCCGCCAGATGCACATGTCCGACGAGGCCCAGGCCGCCCTGCTCTCCGCGCTGCAGGAACTCCGGACGGAACTGAAGGTCCCCACGACGTTCCCCAAGCGCGTGCTCGCGGCGGCCGACGAGGCCCTGACCGCAGAGCGGCCGCCCGCCGAGGACCGCACCGACCTGCCGCTGTTCACGATCGACCCGCCGACGTCCAAGGACCTCGACCAGGCCATGCACCTGGAGCGGCGACCCGGTGGCGGTTACCGCGTGTACTACGCCATCGCCGACGTGGCCGCCTTCGTCGAGGCCGGCAAGCCGCTGGACGCCGAGGCCCACGACCGGATCGAGACGCTGTACTTCCCCGACCTCAAGGTCCCCCTGTACCCGCCGGTCATCTCGGAGGGACCGGCGAGCCTGCTGCCCGGCCAGGTCGTTCCGGCCCTGCTGTGGCAGCACGACCTCGACGCCTACGGCAAGGTCACCGCCTCGTCCGTGAGCCGCGCAAAGGTCTGCAGCCAGGCGAAGCTCAACTACCAGGGCGTCCAGCAGGACATCGACGCCGGAACTGCCCAGGGGTCCGTCGCGCTGCTGCGCGAGATCGGCAAACTGCGGGAGGCCGTCGAGGCCGACCGCGGCGGGATCTCGATGAACCTGCCCGACCAGGAGGTCACCCTCGTGGACGGCACGTTCCGGCTGAGTTACGTGGCCACGCTGCCCGTGGAGGGCTGGAACGAGCAGATGTCCCTCATGACCGGGATGGCGGCGGCCCAGATCATGCTGGACAGCGGTACCGGGATCCTGCGGACGCAGAAGGAGACGTCCGATCAGAAGGTGATCCAGCGCGTGCACGACGTCGCCGCGTCACTGAGCATCGACTGGCAGCCCGGCCTCACGTACGCCCAGCTGGTACGCAAGCTCGATCCGACGAACCCCAAGCACATGGCCTTCCTCAGCGAAGCCACGGCGATGCTGCTCAGGGCCGAGTACACCGTCTTCCGCGACCACCAGATCCCGGACGACACGAAACACGCGTCCATCGCGGCCCCCTACGCGCACTGCACGGCTCCGCTCCGGCGCCTGGTCGACCGGTACACCGGTGAACTGTGCGTGGCCGCGTGCGCCGGGAAGGCCCCGCCGGACTGGGTGCTGGAGGCCCTGCCCTGCCTGCCCTGCGCCATGGAGCGGGGGAAGGGCAAGGTGGCCGACCGTGACTCGGTGGACCTCGCGGAGGCCGCGGTGTTGAAGAACCGCGTGGGCGAGGTCTTCGACGTCACGGTCATCAACACCGACCGCGAGTTCGACCATCTGAAGGAGGGCACCGCGCACCTGGCGGAGCCCGCCGTCATGGGCAAGGTCACGTCCGCCACGGACCTCGTGCTGGGCGCAGGCATCCGCGCCGAGCTCAAGCGCGCCGACCCCTTCTTCGTCGGCAGGCACAAGGTCCTCTTCCGCAAGGTGTAGCGCCGCCGCGCCGCCCACCTCCAGCACCACGGCTGACCCCGGACGCACGAAAGGCCGTCCTCTCACGGATGAGAGAACGGCCTCCGACCTGCGTTTCCGCACAGTCGGGACGACAGGAACTATCGGGTGTGCTGGGTGAGGGCGAACAGAGCGCCGGCGGGATCGCGTAGGACCACGTCTCCGTTGGCGTCCTGGCGAACTTCGGTTGCGCCGAGCTGCAGGGCCTGCTCGGCGTCGGTATCGGGTCTGTTGCTGGCGAAACCGACCAGCCAGAGTGATCGCTGTGCCGTTGGTTTCCCTGGCGGCGGGCTGGTAGCGGCGATGGAGTTGTCCGGCACCCCGAACTCGGTGTGCTGGGGGTTGACGTTCCAGTGCAGGGCCGGTCGATAGAAGGCGGCAGCATGCGCGGGGTGGTCGGTGAGCAGGCTGATGCCGGCGAAGGTGCCCGGTTCGTGAGTCAGCCCCATGCCGGTATGGGTGCCGGGCTGCCAGAGTGACAGTGGTGCGCCGACGGGGTCGAGGGTGACAGCGGCATGGCCGAGCGTCCCGACCCGAGTGGGCGGCACGACGATCTGGGCGCCCAGGTCCGCGAAGCGGGTGACGGTGGCTTGGATGTCCGACACGGTGACGTTGATCGTCCAGTAGGGGGCGCCGGCGTCCTCGGCGGGCCCCAGGGCGGCGACGAGATGTCCGCGCAGCGTGCAGAGCCTGTAGCCGTTGGAGTCCGGTCGGGCGACGATCCACCCGAACAGCGCGGTGTAGAACGCCGCCGTCGTCTCCATGTCGTGGGTGCCGAGGTCGATCCAGCTCACGCTGTTCGCGGGATGCCGCGTGATGTTCATAGAGATCAGGTGTAGTACGGCGAGTTCAGGTCGATGCTGGCGTCTTTGACGATGTCGCCGTCGAACAGTCGTGTTGTTGCTGGGGCTCCTGCCCGGCGGGCTTCTTCGGCGAAGGGGCCCTGGGCGAAGGCCAGGGCGTTCTCGGCGCTGTCGAACTCGTAGAAGCCACCGATGGTGTGGGTACCGACCCCGGACAGCCACGTCTTGCGGATCAGGCCCGGTGCGGTCTTCAGTGCGGCGTTGACCTGGTGCCAGTCGAACTGCTCGAACGGCACTGCCGCCTGGATCTCGGTGTAGAGAAACGTCTTGCCCATCACGAACCTCCGGTTTCGGGGCCTGTCCGGCCCCCGGCACTAGTACGTGCGTCCTAGTGATGTGAGCATGAAGTAGGATGGCCGTACTAGTCAAGGGGGTTGCGATGGCCGCGGACACGAAGTCCCGCATGATCAGCGCAGCGATCGGGCTGCTGCAACGCCACGGCCTGGCCGCGATGTCCTTCACCGACGTCCTGGCCGAGAGCGGGGCCGCGCGCGGGGCGATCTATCACCATTTCCCGGGCGGCAAACAACAACTCGCGCTCGAAGCCGCCCGCCGCAACGCGGAGGACGTCCGCGGTCACCTGCACGAACTGCCGGCCCGGACGCCACGCGAAGTTGTGGAGGCGTTCCTTGGCAACGTCCGCCCCGTGGTGCAGGCGTCCGCCGGGGGCAGCGGCTGCGCAGTCGCGGCGGTCACCATCGACGGCGGTACGGGCATTGCCGACCAGAGCATCCTGCGCACTGTCGCGGCCGAAGGATTCGCCGGCTGGGTCGGCGAGCTCAGCGGAAAACTCACCCACGCCGGACTGAGTCCATCCCAGGCCGCCGATCTGGCCACCCTCATGATCGTCACACTCGAAGGCGCCCACATCCTCTGTCGCGCAGCGGGTAGCATCGCGCCTTTCGATCGCGCCGCCGCGGCCCTACTCTCCGCCCTCCCGAGCCCGGGCTGACCTGACGGCAGGGCGCGACAACGTGGCGCGCTGTAACGATCACGCTTCTGTCACGGCCTGAACAGGACCGTGCGGGTTAGGTGTTGCTGCGACGCAACACTCTGGCCGCACGGGTTCACCGGCCTCCAGCGCCGTCGACTCGGTTCGCTGATCGCAGAGTTGGCCGCAGCGTGGATGGCCGCCGGAGGAAGGCCGACTGCACGAGCGTCGAGGCCGCAGCCGGTCAGTGCACGCAGCCACTTCGGATGCAGGGTCCCGGCCGGGTCACGGCTGTCACAACCGATGTCATCGGACGCTTGCGAGGCGATCACGCCCTCCGCCCGGCGGCGCCCGCGGCGCCTTCGTCGAGCCAGCTCGGTCGCTCGGGCGGCCTCGGCAGATCGGGATCGGGATCGGTCCACTCGTTTCCCCAGGCGGCCAAGGCTGCGAGCACCGGCACCAAGGCGCATCCCTGTTCAGTGAGGTGGTACTCGAAGCGGGCGGGTTTGAGGCTGTACTGCGTGCGCCTGAGGACGCCTGAGGCAGTCAGCTCCGTCAGCCGTCGGGCGAGCGTGTTCTCGCTCATCCGCAACCGATCGCGGAATTCGTCGAACCGACGGGCTCCGGCGAGGGCTTCACGCACCACCAGGAGCGCCCATCGTTCGCCGACCACGTCCAGTGCTCGGGCGGCGGGACAGTTGTCGAGGGCGAGGGTCGAGCGCATGTCCCCAGCTTAGCGACTTCCATGTTGGAAGTGAACTGCTAGCCTCCCGTTACTTCCATGGTGGAAGCTGCTGGGGAAAGGTTCTTCCAGATGCAGAGACTTCGTCAGGCCGGTATCGAGGTTGCCCGTGGGGTGTTCCGTTTCGGAGACGGTCACGTCAACTGGTACGTCGTCGAGCAGGAGGGCGCCCTGACCGTCGTGGACGGCGGCATGCCCAGTCACTGGCCCGCGCTGATGGACTGGCTGAAGAAGCGGGGGCAAGGCCTGACCGCCGTTCGGGCCATCGTGCTCACCCACGGACACGCCGATCACCTGGGCATCGTCCGCCGGCTCTCCGACGCCACCGGCCGGCCGGTGCACATACACCCGGACGACGAGGCGCTGGCCAAAGGCGCCCGACTCCACACCCCACCCCGCCGTATTCGGCGAAACCTGTGGAAGCCTCACGTCTTTGCGCTCAACGTTAACTGGGCACGCGCGGGCCTGTTTACCGTCCCGCCGATCCTGCACGCCGAGTGCTACACCGACGGGCAGCGTCTCGACGTACCGGGATCGCCTCGGGCGATCCACACTCCCGGCCACAGTCCGGGCAGCAGCTGCCTGCTGCTCGCCGACCGAGACGTCCTGATAACGGGAGACGCCCTGGTGACCCTCGACGTCGTCACCGGCCGACGTGGCCTGGGAATCATGCCCGGCACCCTCAACGACGACCCCGAACAGGCATTGGACAGCCTGACCGCTCTGGCCGGGATCACAGCCACGACGCTGCTCCCCGGCCACGGCGAGCCCTACGCGGAAGGCGTGCCCACAGCTCTCGCGGCGGCCCGTCGACACGGCATCGACTGGAGGACGTCGGCCGCAGGCGCACACGGCCACACCCATTGACCGGACTCGGTACGCCGGGGTGATCCGAGCGCCGGGCCCCTCGGTGAGGGCACGCCGCTGCCCGGCGGACCAAGCTCCGGACCATTCACGAGACTGGTGGTGTCGGCCCTTCCTCCGCCTCCGGGCGGCGATCCCCATGCGCACCACCGCCGATCGCGGCCGCACCTACCGCCGATGTGGCTGCCAGGACACAACCAACCCCGAAGCGGGCGTGCGACCACCCTGCGACCACCAGCAGTCCGGGCATGGAAAAGGCCGTCCTCTCATGGATGAGAGAACGGCCTCCGACCTGCTAAAAGCATGGTCGGGACGACAGGATTTGAACCTGCGACCCCTTGACCCCCAGATCGATGGGTCGGGGTCAAAGTCCTGACATATAGGGTGATTTGAGGGCGAGTAATGTGCGTGAATGCGCGTGTCGTGCACCTGCGGGCAGTGGCGCTGGTCCCCAACTGGTCCCCCAAGCAGCCGTCACGCCGAGGCGTCTCCCGTGCGCCCGCCGGGGGTCGCCGCCCCGGATTTGGGGTGCATCGCACACGCCTGACCGAACCTCTGGGTCTGCCCCTCAAAGCGGGCTGGCCGCACCTCACATGTGACGCTCCTCACTCTCACTGCCGACCTGAGATCGTGATGTCGACGTAGGCAAGCCGGTCATGGGTGAGCAGCGTTCCCCATCACTCGATCGGCGAAAGCCACGCCGTATCCGTCGGGCATACGCCAGGCTGGTGTGGCACAACTTCGGCCTCCCAGGGGCAGGAGCTCACGAGCGTGTCCGCGAGCGTTGCAGTACATGACGAGGTACCCCTTCCAACAGCATGCGACATTCCACTGGGCCCACTGGCAAGGATGAACGTACCGCTGTGGCAGGGAGCGACCGGCTCGGTGCTCCACCTGTCGGCGGCGTGCGGGGCGTTCCGAGTGCCTCCGCAGCGGACTGGCGTCAGCCTGCGCGTACCGGATCGGGGCAGCATGGCCGACGTTCCGGAGCCCGGGGGGCTGCCGGCGTTGCCCCAACCCGTTTCCCGACTACTACACGCAGGCCCACCGTCTGATCACTCTCATGGAACTACCGGCCGACGGTGCTCCAGTCGGCGGGGGCGGGCGGCACCGAGCGGTCTGCGGCGTGCTCGCGAAGGCGCCGGGTCAGTTCTGGCAGGTCGTACGTCGGGAAGCTCATCTGGAGCAGCTGTAGGCGAAATCGTGATGGCAGGTCCTGCTGAAACCTCGCCACGTCCATCGGCTTGACTGTCACGTCCCATGCGTCCGGAGCCGCCCAGTGCGTCATCCGGACATAGAACGTGTCCCGCGGGCCGGCGTTCGCCACGGCCGAGAGGAGGGCGAGGCCGCTGTCGACCGGGAAGTCGATGAGCATCCAGCGGTTCCTGGACTTCACCCACTCCGCCATGTGCGGCAGAATCTCCGGCCAGTCCGCATTGCTCTCGCCCACGTCCTGACAGCAGGTGAAGGTGTCGAACCCGGACTCCCACATCGCCTGGATCGTGTGTGCGAGCTGCTCGTCGATCTCTGCGTGCCGATGGCCCACCCGGACGATGAACGGTGGGGTGGGTGCCCTCGTAAGACGTCATCGGGCGAACATAAGAGCGGGGTACGACAGGCCTGCCGTAGCCCCCAGAGGCTGTACGCGGTTGGCCGTCCACCAGGTTGGGCGACCAGCCCCAAAACCCCTTCGGTGGTCACCTTTCGGAAGGGCTATGTCGGGGCGTTCCAACCTGGCATACGATCCGAACCGAAACACCTGTGACGTGGGGCTGGTTACAGGTGGTGTTCGCCGAGGGGGACAAACCAGATGTCGTTGGAGTCTGTTGACGAGGCCCGTACCGAGGAGCTTCGCCAGATTGAGCGGGAGAAGCGCCAACAGCGACGCCTCGCCCGGGAGAGGGGCGAGATACCTGCTCTCCGGGCTCGTCGCAGAGCAGTGAATCCCAGCGGCCCCGGCATGGCAGTTACTACACCCGATGTCGCGCCTGCACCGTTGGTGCTACCCGCACGCCTCGTCACGATCCTGGATCGTGTCGGCGCAGAGGCCGGGGTCGCAGACATGTTCCACGACGTACTAATGCGAGCCAGCGACCTGCGCGATCCGATGGAGTACGTCGCCAACGCCATACGGCAAAGCATCTCCGCCGCATTCCCTGCCCTCGTTGCCCTTGCCCATCTCGCCGATCTCACGACGGCGGGGATGCCTGTGTTCAGCGACGACGAATCGCTGCGGGCCGAAGCCATTCTCACGGGCCGCCTTCCCGCTCCCCCGGTGGCTCCCGCCAAGGCGGACTCATGGCAGCTACTCCTGGAGGCCCACGAGGCAGGTACGCGTGCCGTCCTCTCCAAAGAGGCGTGGCGCCGTCTCGTACATACGCTGCCACTGGCCGTCGTAGACGACCTCATCGACTCCGGGAAACTCGATGCAAGGGCCGACCCGGCCAGCTGGCCGGACCGCAACGACCGCTCCCGATACGTAACGGCCCGCGTGTCGCCAGGCGCACTCGACGCCTCCGACGTCAGGGCCCTCGCTTGGACGAGCGAGCTGCGACGGCGCGCCGTGGTGGAGGGGGCTGAGGTCCTTCCGGTCGATGGGCGGCACGATGAGTGGAGTCTGCGTGCAGCACTGCTCGCCGGTGATGTCAATGCGCTCGACAAGGTCTGGCCGCTCGACGAAACGCAATTCCCGTCGGACCTGTCCCGGCTGGTCCACTCCCTTCAGGCCGTACGCCGCGGAGCTGCCGTGGGACCAGAGCTGGGACACGAACCGGGCCTGTTCTTCCTGCTGGAGGACTGTCTCCCACACGATCGCCTGGTATCCGGCTCGTCCAAATTCCACTACTGGGCTGGCACGCGGCGCCTGTATCGGCTGCTCGACGAGGCTCATTGGTTCATGGCAGCTGAACCCGACATTGCACCGGACGTCCTTCGCAGCGTGGTGGAGCAGGCGACCGCTCTTCGCAACGAGAAGGAGGGAGCGGCGGCTGGTAAAGCGGACCGGGAAGCACGCGCGGTGTTGGCGTACGTCTACTTCCTGACCGCTCGTCCGGGAGACCGAGACAGACTGGACCGGGCTGTCGGACTCCTGGAAGAGGTACTCATGCGCGGTACTCGGCGTCGCGGAGGCGTGGACCCCAAGGCCCGCCGACGCATGATCTGGCTCAGTGAACTACTGCAAGCTCTACGCCAGAAGTCGAGGCCTCACGACGTCCTCAACCCGTATCTGGCCCTCTCCGTCGAACACGGTTCATCCGAGTGGCGCCACGGCTGGCGAAATTTGCGCGGTCAAGTGCCCGCTGATCAGCTGGAGTACATCAACAACGCCAAGGACCGAATCCAGCGGCGCGAGATGGCCGCGCGCCTGGGCAGGGACGTTGAGATTCTCTACGAGCTTCCCCTCGACGAACGATTCCTGTGGATCCCGCGCGCCCACTCACCCGTTCTCCAACCTCAGATACGACCCATGGAACGCCGCACGGATCCAAGCACATCCGAAGAACGGAACTGGACCGCGTCCGAAGCGGCTCGGGACGTCATCAGCCGCAGCAGAAACACGAGGAAAGAATACTGATGGGCAGCAGAAGCAGGAAGCAACCCCTCAACAACATCCCCGACTTCCGGGGACTACGCACCCGTCCCAGGCCCGGTGTCGCCCAGGACGAGCCGAAGGCGCGGAGGCAACCCCGGTCGCCCGGCCGACAAGCCGCATCCGACACCAGGGCGAACACCTCCACGCAGCAGACGTCCGGGAACTCGGACCGTGAAGTCGCAGAGGAACACGACAGGCACGCTCCAGTGGTGGGCGACGCACTCGCCGACCCCGGCGTGCTCTTCGAGAAGTTGACCATGAAGTTGGCCTCTCAGGTGGACAAGGCAGCCTCCAAGGCCGGACTGAAAGCATCACAAGAACTGTCCCGCAAGCTCACCGAAGAGCTCGACGACGCCATCCGCGTGGCCATGTCCACAGCCGACAAAGTGGGCACACTGGTACGTCAAGCTGTCCAGGCAGCGGTGGACGACACCCTGCGGACCGCCGTGCTCGACGCTACTCGCGTCCGCGACCAGCAGCTGGCGCAGCTCGCGCTGATCGATCGCACCGCATGGGGCACCGACGACATCGAGGCTGTGCGCCTGCGAGTCGACGCTGAGATGAAGCGAGCGGGACTCACTCGCCTGGCGACGCCAGGCGACCTGACGCCGTTCGACATCATGGATCTGGAGGAGCACGACGACGCGGCCAGTTACGAGGTTGTGTCGCCGGCATACATCGAGACGGCGACCGGCCGCGTCGTCCAGCGCGGCGCAGTACGGACGCTGCCAACAGACAGCACTGGCGAGTCGAAAGGCAGAGGATGACGTTCGGAATCGACTTCGGCACGAGCAACTCGGTCGTCGCACGCTGGACGGGGCACGGCACTGAGGTGATCCGGGTGGACAGCGGGGGCCTGCCCGCCGAATGGAACCGCCCCGGCTTCGACGAGTTGTTCCCTTCGGTGGTCTCGATTCGCGACGTGCAGCGAACGCTGTGCTTCGGATGGTCTGCAAAGTGCGATACCGCAACACCCCAGGACGCGGTCAAGCGCATGCTCGCGTCCAGGCCCAGGGCCTCCTCGGAAGAAGACGAGAGCGTGCGCTTCGCCGTACCCGAAGAGCACAATGTCTGGCTGGGCGACGAGCCCTATCGGAGTACGACGGTAGCGGCTTCCCTGTTCGACCAGATGCGGGCCGGGGTCCGCCGCAATCTTCGGGAGATGGACGAGGCAGTCGTCACTGTCCCCGCCAACGCGACCGGCGCGGCCCGCTACCGAACGCGGGCCGCGGCCCGCCTGGCCGGCATCAAGGTGAAGGCTCTTATCAATGAGCCCACCGCGGCAGCCATCAGCTACGCCCATGACTACCCCGGCGAAGGATGCTTCCTCGTCTTCGACTGGGGCGGCGGCACCATCGACATCACGGTTCTCGAGCACTACGACGGCATCTTCGACGAGATCGCCTCACGAGGGATCACGGCCCTCGGCGGACTCGAATTCGACGAGGCACTTGTGAAGCTCGTGCTGCCCAAGCTCGGTACGAGGCCTGAGCACCTCACGCGCGCCGAAGCGCTTCGCTGGCGGCGTCATGTGGAGCTCACCAAGATCGCACTGTCCCAGCCAGGCACGACGGAGGTCCTCTTCGAGCCGCCCGGCGGCGGCCGCGCCGTGATCATCCACCGCGAGGAGTTCGAGCAGGCCGTCGAACCCCTCGTACGGCGAGCTCTGGTGCCGCTGGAAGAATGCCTCAATGACGTCGGGCTCTCCCCCGGCGCACTCGACGCCGTGCTGATGATCGGCGGAACCTCGCAGATCCCGATGGTCCGTCGCGAGGTCGAACAGTCACTGATCCGGGATGTCGTCGACGCGAGTTTGTGTAACCCCATGACGGCAGTCGCCCGCGGAGCCGCGATCACAGCCGCCGAGATTGACGGCCTGGTTCCGGGCACCACCATCTCGGTGGCCGCCAGCCATGATCTGGGGCTTGCCTTCCAAGCCGGCGGCCGTCGCGGATTCGCCACGTTGATCCCGCGCTACTCCACCCTGCCCGCACGCGGCAGCCGCAGTGCAATGCCCGCCGTTCCCGGTGCCTCAAGAGTCGTCCTTGAGATCGTTGAGGGAGACAGCGCCCGCGCCGCCGATGACGAGCGCACGTTCCCACTCGCCCGGCTCGAGCTGCCCGTACCGCATCCCACGGCCGATCCCTCAGCCAATCTCTTCGACGTCGACTACCGATACGACCGCGATGGAATCCTCAAGGTCCGAGCGGTTCTGCGTCATGGGGGCCGCGAGATCCTCAACGAGGAACTCGACTGCTTCGGACCAGACGGAACGCCCATCGAGCGAGGCCTCGACCGTGAGCTGGAGCGATTGCTCCGACGGATCGCCGAGCCGGCTCCCAACGCGAAGTCGGCCGGTGCGCCACGTGCAAACGCCGAACCGCAGTTGGAGGAACCCGGTCCGACCGTGCCAGCTCTGGTTGTTGACGGCAGAGCAGTCATGACGGCAGGGCGCACCCCGGCATCACGGCGACCGCCAAGTTACAGGCTGCTCACCTCCGCACTCGCAGCGATCGGGCAGCGCTTCCCGGACCGGCGCATTGTCACGGTCATTGGCACGGATGTGTCCGAGGCGGTCGAGCACCACGAGCGAGACCTCCTGGACCAGGCCATCGCCGAAGGGGGCGTAATCGCCGTTTCCTCGATGTCCTCGCATGCGGTGCTCAACGTCGCGGGGCAGCTCGACGCACCGGTGGTATCAATGGAGAACCTGACGCGGTTCCGCACTCCCTACCCCTGGCTTGCAGAGAAGGGGCGCTTCATCCAGATCGCCTGGGTGGACAGGCGCTGGCTGTTCCCGTGACCGTCTGGCCGGGCTGGCGGGGCACCGCCGAGTGGGCCGGCGACCATCGGCTTGCCCCGCGGCCGGGCGCCGAACGGTCGGCCCGGACCCTTTGCCCCGCCCGGTTCATGCCCCACCGTGGACCACCCCTGCGCCCCTTTGGGCCGCACAGGTGTCTGTCTGTAGCTGCGGCCCCTAGGACCGAGCCGGGCCAGGAGTTCCTCGGCGAGTGGAAAAGGCCGACGCTGTGAGCCGTGGTCGACCGGAGCCGATCGGCCCCAAGACTCGCGCCGCCAACCACGTGACCGCACACTGGAAGAAGGCGCTGAACAGCCTGCAATGACTGCATGGCTTACACGAAGTTACCGAATCTGACTCACACCCGATGGTCGCGGAACTACAGCGCGTGCTGGAGCCAACGGCTTTCGTTCTCTGTGTGTCGATGGATCGGACGACGCCCGCCCCAGCCAACTCGGCAAACGCCAGGCTAGGGCCCGCAAGCATCGAATCATCACTTTTCGTGATGGGGCAACATTCCGTGGCCGCCAGATGTGAGCCCAAGCCAAGTCAGTAACACGCCCCCGATCGCCACTTAGAGCGCAGCTGCGGGCAAGCGCAGGGTCTCGTCCATTACTACAGTACTCAACTGGGCACCCAAATAGGGCCACAGAACGGATGGTACTTACTCCTACAGCGTGCCGGGTATTGCCCAGGAGTTCGTGATCGGTGGAGTTCGCCATGGTGGAGCGTCTACTGGTGGATTTAGACACAGATGGCCGAGTGGCGGTGTCCGAGTGGCGCTCGATGGAGGCATTCCCGAGTCCCGCAGGCGGGCCAATGCAGTTGGCTTGGCCGCTGGATGCTCAGTCACTGGATGATCTGTGCTGGTATCTAGAGGAGTATCTGCGGGCCCCATTCGGGGTTTACAGCGACCGGGGGCCGCAGATTGCCGGTCAGTTGCCGGGATGGGGCGCCCAGGTATTTGAGGCTATCTTCGGGACCGGGCCTGCCAGGGATGCCTATATGCGGGCATGGACGCGGGCAGGCAGCGGGTCGCTGGAGATCGTGCTGCGGTCCGAATCGGCCCAGCTGCTCGGGCTGCCGTGGGAGGTGATGGCGGATCCAGGCCATCCCAAGCCGATCGCTCTGGGTTGGGCTGCGATGACGCGCAGCCTGCCTACAGCGAAGTTGGGCGAGGTGTTCACGGTCGAGGGCTCGCGGCTGCGGGTACTGATGGTGATCTCCCGCCCACGGGGCGAAGCCGATGTGGGCTATCAGATGATCGCCCGGCCGTTGTTGCGCCGTCTGGAGGCAGTGCGCGGGAACGTGGATTTGGTGGTGCTGCGGCCACCGACCTTGGATCGGCTCGGTGAGGTGCTGCACGAGGCACGGGAGGCGGGTGAGCCGTTCCAGATCGTACACTTCGACGGGCACGGAGCCTTCGGTGAGTCAGCCGAGCCTGAGAGCAATTGGGGTCCGTCGACGTTCCAAGGTCCGGGGCCGCGGGGGATGCTGGAGTTCGAGCAGCCAGCAGGTGGTTCGGACTTGGTGCCTGCTGAACGTGTGGCGCAGGTGCTAGGACAGGCCCGGGTGCCTGTGGTGGTGCTGAACGCATGCCAGTC
Source organism: Streptomyces sp. NPDC045695 (assembly GCF_056432025.1). NCBI lineage: Bacteria > Bacillati > Actinomycetota > Actinomycetes > Kitasatosporales > Streptomycetaceae > Streptomyces > Streptomyces sp. NPDC045695. The sequence goes on along the minus strand of NZ_JBWKJU010000005.1, from coordinate 233,793 downwards.
GGCCATGGTCGGTTCGCAGGTGGAGGCGGCGGTGGCGACCCGATTGCTGCAGGAAGGCGCCGGGGCTGTCGTGGCGATGGCATACAGCATCTACGCCGTGGCGGCTGCTGAGTTCATGACGGCGTTCTACGAGCGCTTGTTCGCTGGCGACCGGGTCGCGGACGCGGTGGCGGCCGGACGCCGGCGACTGGCACAGCATAACCGGCGGCCCTCACCGAAAGGACTGCTTCCGCTGGATGACTGGATGGTCCCGGTCCTGTATGCCCGCAGCGAGGTTTCCTTTCCCGGATTGCGCACTGAGCGGAAAGCCGGCGAGTCGACCGAAGAAATCCTGGACCGGATCAGCAAGCAACCCGACGACGGCAATGCCGGCACAGCCAGCCCCGATGAGAGTCTGACATCGGATGGCGAATTCGTCGGCCGGGATGGCCTTCTTTACAGCTTGGATGTGGCCGCGCGGCTGCAGCGGGTAGTGGTGCTGCACGGGTCCGCCGGCATAGGGAAGACTGAGCTGGCTAAGGCGTTCGGCCGCTGGTGCCGTGACACTGGGGCCGTCGACGCGACGGACTCGGTGATCTGGCATTCCTTCGAGCCCGGCCTGGCCTCCTTCGGCCTGGACGGGGTGATCAACGGCATCGGCTTGCGCGTGTTCGGCACCCGATTCGCACTCCTTCAAAACCGCACCCAGCGTCAGACGGCGGTCAAGGAGGTGCTGAAGCACCGGAGGCTGCTGCTGATCTGGGACAATTTCGAGTGCGTTTACTCCATGCCTGACCCGACCAGAGCCACCCCGGCCCTGTGCGAAGAAGAACGCGGTGCGCTGCGCGGATTCCTCAACCACATCACTCGGAATAGCAAGAGTGCGGTCATCATTACCAGCCGTACCCCAGAGACCTGGCTGGGCGAGGTGCGTCGGATAGAGGTGCCCGGCCTGGAACCCGAGGAAGCCAATCAATACGCTGAACAGCTCCTTGCCCCCTACCCCCGGGGCAGGCAGCGGCGCACGCAGAAGGCATTCGGACATCTAATGCAGTGGCTTGAGGGGAATCCGCTTTGTATGCGGCTTATGCTTCCGCACCTGGATACCCGCGAACCGCAGGATCTGCTGGACGTCCTCCAAGGCGCCGCCCCCATGCCCGAAAACGAGAGCGGCGCACTGTCCGCCAGCGTCGCCTATTCCTTCGACCACGTGCCTGCCGCCGACCAGCAGATACTGACCGCGCTCAGCCTGCTCCACGGCGCCGCCGATGCCAACGTCTTGGGAACCTTTTCACAGGATCCTGTAGCGCCCGGACGCTTCCGCGGTCACACCGCAGAGGACTGGCAGCAGCTCTTGAGGCGCGCAGCTGGTATCGGCCTGCTCACGGAGCTGGGCGATGACATCTACCGTATCCACCCGGCCCTGCCGGCGTTCCTCGCCGCCCGATGGCGCAAAGAGGAACCGAAAGGCTACAGAGATCAGCACCAGGCAGCCTCTCTCGCACTGCTCAACGCCTATGCCGCCCTTTCCGAACGGCTTAAACATCGGCTGTCAGCCGGGGATCCCCAGTCCGCGATCGCCGTCATCGACATCCAGCGGCGGACTCTCGGCAGCCTGCTTGGTTATGCCCTCGATCACGCCATGTGGGAACAGGCCGAGCACATCGTGGAACTGCTGGATACCTACTGGAACGTCCAGGGGCTATTCATTGAGGCAGGCTTGTGGCTCGGCCGTGCGCGGCTCGCCCTCGAAAACTCCAACGGCGCCCCACCCTGTCTGGATAGCGCCGCAGGCGCGCTCTGGCTGATCGTGGTCGAATCGGAAGCCAGCCAGCAGGTTCGGGCGCACCAGCTCAGCCAAGCCGAGAACACATACCAGGACATCCTCCAAGCCCTGCAGGAGCAACCCCCCAGTAATGAGCAGCTCAGCCACCTCGCGATCACCTATCACGGGCTCGGCAGGGTGGGCCAGGAGCGGAGGTGGCTGGACGAGGCGGAACAGTGGTACCAGCGGTCTCTGGCCATCAGAAAGGACCTGCGGGACCGGCCCGGGATCGCCTCGAGCTACCACCAGCTCGGCATCGTGGCCCACTTGCGAGGCCAGCTGGACGAGGCAGAACAGTGGTACCGGCGTTCCCTGGCCATCAGAAAGGACTTGCAGGACCGGCCCGGGATCGCCTCGAGCTACCACCAGCTCGGCATCGTGGCCCACTTGCGAGGCCAGCTGGACGAGGCAGAACAGTGGTACCAGCGTTCCCTGGCGGTCAAGGAGAATCTGAGGGATCGACCCGGGATGGCCTCGAGCTATCACGAGCTCGGCATGGTGGCCCAGTTCCGCAGGCAGCTCGACGAGGCGGAACGGCGGTACCTGCAGGCTCTGGCCATCGAGGAGGATCTCTGGGATCGGCCCGGGATGGTCTTGACTTATCACCAGCTCGGCAGGGTGGCTCAGGAGCGAGGGCGACTGGACGAGGCGGAACAGTGGTACCGGCAGTCACTGGCCATCGACGAGGACCTGGGGGACCAGCCCGGGATCGCCTCGAGCTACCACCAGCTCGGCATGGTGGCCCAGTTGCAGGGGTGGCTGGATAAGGCAGAACAGCGGTACCGGCAGTCACTGGCCATCAGGAAGGGCCTGCGGGACAGGCCCGGAATCGCTTCGAGCTACCACCAGCTCGGCAGGGTGGCCCAGGAGCGAGGGCGACTGGACGAGGCGGAACAGTGGTACCGGCAGTCACTGGTCATCAAGGAGGACCTGCCGGATCGGCCCGGGATGGCTTTCAGCTACGGGCAGCTCGGGCTTCTCTCTGAGGAACGAGGCGACCCGCGAGAAGCCCTGGAATGGATGGTCAGGTGTGTGGCCTGCTTCGAGGAATTCCCTCACCCGGCGACTGGGCCGGGCCCTGAACTTCTCAAGCGCTTGGTGTCGTCACTTGGGTTGGAGGCCCTTGAAGAATCCTGGCAGGCGGTCACGGGCGAGCCGGTGCCCCCCTCGGTTCGCGACTACGTCCAGGGTGATCCGTAACCCCACGACTGATGGAACAGGAGACCTGTCCATGACCCATCCGGTTGAAGCTGGCGCTCGAGCAGCGGCACGACGCCTTACGACGCCGAGCACGCCCGCCCTTCTCACCGATGTAGAGGCCGCCCTGCACGGCCGCAGGGCGACAGATCGACCCGACCAGTACGGCGATCCCATCTCCCTCGGCGCCCTGATCGTCAGCATCGCCAGCCTCGCCTGGACGATCTATAACGACCGAAAGGAGGACAACCCGGCTCCTCACCGAGACGTGATCACCCGACGCATCCACGTCCAACTCGACCAGCCCGACGTGCAGCGTGTTGCACTCAGCCCGGCAGAGCAGGACAGGGTCATCGAAGTCACCGTAGAAGAGACACTGAACTCGGCCCAATCCGAGCAACCGCGCCATGACTAGGCACCGACCCACTTTCAACCGTATGGCGGCTCTTTAGGGGGGACACCTCAAATGAGGTGCCGACTTGGCGGCGGTGGGTTCGATCTCCGAATCTCTTCACCGAAACCGACTCCTTCGGAGAGATCACTGCGCTTCAAAAGGAGGAATCATGAACAGCTTCTACGAAGACCAATCCACGGCGAAGCTGTCAGGAATGCTTGCCATTGCAGACGGCTTGAACGACTTCAAGTCCTGCGATGAGATCATCGACGTTCTACGGGCACGCCATCCTGAAGTCCGCGAAGCGACCCTCAAATGGGCGAAAACGGGGAGTTTCGAGGGAGAGAGTGACCTGCATCAAATCGTTATCAAGGTTTGCTTTAGAGCGGCAAGGGATCATGGATGAGGAGCATCTCGAAGCACTCCCCATGGCACGCCGACTCAGTCGGGGAACGGGAGAGGGGATGGGGAGCCTGTCCCGGGTGCATCTGGCCCATCGCATTTCAGGACAGGTCGCTACAGTCGGAGCGAGGCGATTCATCGCTGCTATACCACTTGGCGGGACACCGCCGCCGGCCGAAGTCCGCTAGGTCCGGAAGCCATATCAGCAGCGTCGCTCACACGCTCGGGGTGGGGGAGGCTCTGCACTGGGTCCGTGTCCACAGACCTCACCAGTCGCCGGACATAGCGGAATCTCGCCCTTGCGCACTTCGACAATCAGCACAGAGCTCGCCAGTTGGACTGCCAGACCGACCCTTCTCAGCTACCAAGCACTCACCCGATCACTCCCCCCTCCTCACGGAGGCGATCCCCATGCGTACCAGCGTCGGCCGCGGCCGCATCTACCGCCGCTGCGGCTGCCGGGACACCAAGTAGCACCAGCTCGGCGCACGCTGCCCTCACCTGGTCACCGACAGCGAGTATGGCACCTGGAGCTTCGCCGTCGACGTCCCCACCCCAGACCGTCGTCGCACAGCAGTGCGCCGGGGAGGATTCCAACCCAGGACAGCGCTGAGCAAGCCCTGCGCCGCTTCCTTGAGGGCGAGGCTGGCGGATTCAACGCGGATCCGCGCCAGACCGTCGCCGCCTATCTGAACGCATGGCTGGAGGCGAAGGCTCTCGTGCTGAAGCCGACCACCATGGCCCGCTACCGCGACTACGTCCGCAACGACCTCGTCCCGGCCTTCGGCGCCCTCAAACTCGATCAGCTCGCCCACCGGCACATCTCCGCCTACGTCACCTGCCAGCTCACCGCCGGCCGCGGCCGCACCACCCCTCTACCGGTGCCTGGCCACCCTCTCCAGCGCCCTCGGCGACGCCGTCAGACAGCACCGCCTGCCCCACAACCCGGCCCGTCCCCCGGTCCTGGGCCGCCCTCCATCGCCGGAGCGGCGCATCTGGACGGCGGAGGAGGCCGCCCGCTTCCTCGCCCACTGCCACCATGCCGATCCCGAGATGGCCGACCTGTTCGAGTTCCTCATCGGCACCGGCCTACGCAAGGGCGAAGCCCCCGGACTCCACTGGAACGATGTCCACCTGCCCGAGGGCGTCTTCTACGTGCGCTGCACCCTCTCCGCGATCGACAACAACCACCTCGTCATCACCACACCTAAGACCCGATCGAGCCGCGGCTGGGTCGCCATCTCACCCCGTGTCGCCGCAGCCGTCTGACATCGCGCACAAACAATGCCTCGAACAGGCGGCGATCCCGACGACACCGCGCAAAGGAGCACGGCGCAGGCCAGACCCCAACGGCAGAGGGGAACGTTCATGTCAACGGGCGGATCACCCGACCTTGTCTGCATCTCTGGCCTGGGAGGCCCCCGAGCTCGCCCTCGATGACGCGCCCCTCCCCCGATGGGCTCGGGCCGGATGCCGAGCAGCAGGAACGCGCGCAGCGGCGGGGCATGACCGCCGACGAACTCCAGACGTGCTACCGCGTGCGATGGATCCCGGACTGACCGACGACGGCCCTCTCCCCGTCCGCGGATGTGCTCCGGCAGTTCGGGCTGACCTGAGCGGCGACCGACGCCAGCGCAATGTGATGCTCGCCCAACCACGTGGTCACCTGGCACGGTAGCTGGGCGTCGGAACTTTGTGGCCGTAGCCACATACGGGGGCAGTGAACCGTTCCGACTTCTCTGCCGCTCCGTTGTGAGCCATCAGAGAGGATGGGTCTCGTGCCCAAGAAGATTGACACAGCCCTTCGTAGCCAGGCCGTGAGACTGGTGACTGAGCATCGAGCGGAGTACTCCTCCGAGCGTGCACTGCACATCCAGGTCGCCGAATCCCTCGCCGTCTCCCGGGAGTCGGTGCGGCGCTGGGTGATGCAGTACGAGATCGACGCCGGCCAGGCGGCAGGCGTGAGCACGGACGAGCGGGAGGAACTGCGCAGGCTGCGGGCGGAGAACAAGCGCCTGCGCGAGGTCAACGAGGTGCTCAAGTCCGCGACGATTTTCTTCGCGGGGGAACTCGACCCCCGAAGCCGCTGATCGTGGCCTTCGCCGATCAGATGCGGGCCACCGGATATGCCGTCGAGTCGATCCTCACCGCCCTGCAACAGGCCGGGCTGAAGATCGCGGCACAAACCTTACGGGCCTGGTGCGCCCCAGCTGGTCCGTCCAATGTGGCCGCGGCCCGAACCGTGACCGACGCCCTGGTCGAGGACGCAGTCCGCCGCCTGGCCTTCACCACCAACGCGGCCGGTGAGCGTGTGCTGGCTCCCGAGGGGCTCTATGGCCGGCGTAAAATGTTGGCTCTCATCCGCCGCACCCTCATGCCCGAGGCCGGCTTCGGCGCCGTCGACCGCGCCATGCGCTCACTCGGACTCAACGGCGTGGTCCGCGGTCGAAGACCCAGAACCACGATCTCCAACCCGGGCGACGCACGAGCCCCGGACCTGCTGGACCGCGACTTCACAGCCCCGGCACCGAACCGGAAATGGATCACCGACTTCACCTACGTTCGCACGTATCAGTCGTTCACCTACGTCGCGTTCATCGTCGACTGCTTCTCCCAGAAGATCGTGAGCTGGCACGCCTCGGTCAAGCGAGACGTGGAGTTGGTCGACGTGCCACTGCGGATGGCTTTGTGGCGCCGAACCCACGAGGGCAAGCCCGTGAGACGCGACCAGCTCATTCACCACTCGGATGCCGGGTCGCCATATACGAGTGTGCGCTTCACCGAACACCTGAGCATCGAGGGCATCCGCCCCTCGATCGGCAGCGTCGGCGACGCGTATGACAACGCGCTGATGGAGACGATCAACGGTCTCTACAAGGCCGAGTGCATACGCACCAGGGTCTTCCATGATGGTCCTTGGAGAACGGTCTCGGACGTCGAGTACGCCACCGCCTCGTGGGTCGAGTGGTACAACAACCGCCGGTTGCACTCAAGCCTGGGCATGATCAGCCCCACTGAGTTCGAGGCGCCCACTACGCTGACACAGAATCAGGAGCCGACTGATCACCGGCCAGCAAACCACCGGCAGGAAAGTCGGAACGGTTCACGGTGCGCGGGCAGCGGACGGCTGCCCCCGTCCGAGCCGTGGCACTTCGAGACCACCACCGTGCACGCGGCCGCCAAGGAGATGCGAATCCTTACCGCCGAGCTCCACACGCTTCTCACAGGCACGGTCAAGTAGCTGAAGCGCGGGAGTGTCTTGTTTTTCGTCCTGGCGACTTTCTCCCTCGTGGCGCGTTGGATCGAGGCACGCGCCGCGGCGACCTGTCGGCCCGCCCCTCGCTTGTGTACCAACTCGCCGCCGCCACGGGCCATCGGTCAGAGGTCCTCTCCGTGCCAACCAAGATCCGGGCCATACGCGGACCAGCCGCCTGCAGCTTGGTCGAATCGTGGCCGTTTCAGCTGGTCAGCGGGCACGCGAGGCGTGTACCACCAGCACACGAAGAATCTGCGGATGCACAGACAAGGGAAATCGCTGGTCACGGCCTCTCTGAGGGGCGTGGTGGTCGCGTGTGGTCGCACGCTGAGGATGTCAGGCCCTTCTCCGCCTCCCGGAGGCGATCGCCATGCGTACCAGCGCCAGCCGAGGCCGCATCTACCGCCGCTGCGGCTGCAGAGACACCCACCGTCACCAGATAGGTGCCCGCTGTCCTCATCTGCCTGCCGACAGCGCCCACGGGACCTGGGGTTTCGCCGTTGACGTACCCGCCCCGGGCCACCGTCGGTCGACGGTGCGCCGGGGCGGCTTCGCCAGTCAGGATGCGGCCGAAGAGGCCTTGCGGCGGTTCCTTGAGGGTGAGGCGGGCGGGTTCGACGCGGACCCGAACCAGACCGTCGCCGCCTACCTGGACGCATGGCTGGCGGCGAAGGCGCTGGTGCTGAAGCCGACGACGATGGCCCGCTACCGGGCCTACGTCCGCAACGATCTGGTCCCCGCGTTCGGCACCCTCAAGCTCGACCAACTCGCCCACCGCCACATCGCGGCCTTCGCCACCAGCCAGCTCGCCGCCGGCCGCGGCCGCGGCCGCACCACCCTGTACAGGTGCCTGGCCACCCTCTCCAGCGCGCTCGGCGACGCCGTCCGACAGCACCGCCTGCCCCACAACCCCGCCTCTCCCCCGGTCCTGCACCGGCCACCGTCGCCGGAACGGCGGATCTGGACAGCGCAGGAGGCCGCCCGCTTCCTTGCCTGCTGCCACCAGGCCGACCCGGAGATGGCCGACCTGTTCGAGGTACTCATCGGCACCGGCATGCGCAAGGGCGAAGCCCTCGGTCTCCACTGGGACGATGTTCGCCTCGACCAGGGCGTGCTCTACGTGCGCTGCACCCTCTCCGCCCTCGACAACAACCGCCTCGTCATCACAACCCCGAAAACCCGGTCGAGCAGAGGCTGGGTCGCCATCTCATCCCGCGTCGCCACAGCACTCCGCCGCCGGGCGCGATCAGCATCCAGAACCCGCGGAGACCCCAACGACCCCTTTGCGGGGTTGGTCTTCTGCCGATCCGACGGCCGCCCGCTCGGGCCGCATCTGGTGCTCGACCGGCTCCTGCGACTGTCCGAGGAAGCCGGCGTCCCCCGGGTCACGGTCCATGACCTGCGGCACCTCGCCGCCACCATCACCATCGCCGCCGGCGTCCCACTGACCGTTGTCTCCAAGACGCTGCGGCATTCCACCCTGTCGACCACCGCGAACCTCTACAGCCACCTCACCCAACAGGCCGCGCACCAGGCCGTCGACACCATCGACCACGTCCTCCGCGGCGCCGAGCAGACGGCGGTCCGTACGGACCGGCCCGTGTGGCTGCGACCACCGCGCGACCACCTCCACCGCCTCCGCGAAGCCCTCCACAAGCTCCGCTCCCCGCGCCACCCGCCACCAGCACCACGGCGAACCAGCCCTGGCTCGGACCTGCGACCACACTGCGACCACCACGCCCCCGGACGCACGAAAGGCCGCCCTCTCGTGAGCGAGAGAACGGCCTCCGACCTGCGTTTCCGCATGGTCGGGACGACAGGATTTGAACCTGCGACCCCTTGACCCCCAGATGGGTCGGGGTCAAAATCCTGACATAAAGGGCGTTTTGAGGGCGAGTAATGTGCGTGAATGCGCGTGTCGTGCACCTGCGGGCAGTGGCACTGGTCCCCAACTGGTCCCCAAACACCCGTCGCACCGAGGCGTCTCCCGGGCGGCCACTGGGGGTCGCCGCCCCGAATTTGGGGTGCATCGCACACGCCTGACCGAACCTCTGGGCCTGCCCCTCAAAGCGGGCTGGCCGCACCTCACATGTGACGCTCCTCACTCTCACTGCCGACCTGAGATCGTGACGGCGACGTAGGCAAGCCGGTCATGGGTGAGCAGCGCTCCCGTCACTCGATCGGCGAAAGCCACGCCGTATCCGTCGGGCATACGCCAGGCTGGTGTGGCACACCTTCGGCATCCCAGGGGCAGGAGCTCACGAGCGTGTCCGCGAGCGTTGCAGTACATGACGAGGTACCCCTTCCAACAGCATGCGACATTCCACTGGGCCCACTGGCAAGGATGAACGTACCGCTGTGGCAGGGAGCGGCCGGCTCGTTGCTCCACCTGTCGGCGGCCTGCGGGGCATTCCGGGTGCCTCCGCAGCGGGCTGGCGTCAGCCTGCGCGTACCGGATCGGGGCAGCATGGCCGACGTTCCGGCGCCTGGGGGCTGTCGCCGTTGCCCTAACCCGTTTCCCGACTGCTACACGCAGGCCCGTCGTCTGATCTCACGCATGGAAGAGCTGGGCAAGCTGGCCGACCGGCTCGACTCCGGGCATGACCTGGAGGCGTACTGCGACGTGCTCGCCTTTGGCTTACCGCCGTCGACGCCACGGCTGTCCGACTCCACGACGGCAGCCGCCTTGACGGACTGCGAGTCGATCACACTGGCCGTCGGCTCCGTGTCCCGCCCCTCCCCTCACGGGTCCTCGATCGCAGCTGGTCGTGGAACTCCTGCACCGGGACGTGGTCTCTCCAGCGGCGGAAGAACGCGCATACCCGGTCCCACGGCGGGAAGTCGGCAGGCATGGCCCGCCACTTGATGCCTCTGTCGACAAGGTAGCGGACCCCGTCCAATATCCCCCGGTGGTAGTACGCCTCCGGCTGCCCGCCCGGCTGCGCAGCCAGCCGGCAGCGGCAGCAACGGTCGGACCGCGGCGGCAGCCGAGTTGCACTCCACCGGCGCCATGCCTTCATGCCCGCAGCTGGCGGCAACCACACTTAGGAAAGGAATTGGGCGAGCACGCTACTGAAAGCGGCCGCGATGGTGAGGGCAGCAGCGAAGGTAGCGCCAGCGCGCATGAGCGCGGCCGGGTAGGTGGCACCGTCAAGACGGGCCAACCCGCCTGCGCCAACGGCCGCCAGGAACGCGACGACGATAACCAGAGCAGCGGTGAGCAGAGCGATGGCGATGTGGTTCACGGCGATCTCCCCTGACGTGGCAGGAACGGTGACGTGACCAATTTCGCCGAAATGGTGGTGCCCAAGGTCCAGCTGGATAAAGCTGGACACTATCGGACATGCAAGGGCAGGGGGGCGTGTGGGCGGAGCCTATGAATCCTGATGAAGCACTCATCGAGCTGCGCAAGCGGCTGGAGGACGGGCTCGACCATGCACGGCTGACGAAACTCCAGCTCGTCGCTCGGACGGACCTGAGCCGCAGCACCGTCCAAGCGGCCTTCCAGAATGGCGGGACCGTACCGAGCGCTGCAACGCTTCGCGCGCTGGCAGACGCGCTGCACCTGCCGGAGAGTGAACTGCTGGCACTGAGGCGCATCGCAGTTGGTGCGCCCGGCCCGGCATCCTTGCCAGGGGCGGGCCAGGGCAGGCCCATCGCCGAGTGGGATCCGCACGATTTGGAGGTCCATCCCGCAGGGATCGCCGCCAGTCCCAGCTCTGGCTCTCCTGGATCGGGACGGGTGTTACCCGGGTACGTGCAGCGCGGCCACGACTTGCTCCTGGCTGATGCCGTAAAGGAGGCCAAGGAGGGCCGAAGCCGGATGTTGGTCTTGGTCGGCTCGTCCTCGACCGGCAAGACCCGGGCGTGCTGGGAAGCCGTGCAGCCGCTCGCCGCCGACGGATGGCGGCTGTGGCACCCCTACGACCCGACCCGGGCCGAAGCGGCTCTCGCCGACCTCGAACGCGTCGCACCACTCACGGTGGTATGGCTCAACGAGGCCCAGCACTACCTCGGCGACCCGCAGATCGGCGAGCGCATCGCTGCCGCCCTGCACACCCTCCTCACCGAACCCGGCCGCGGACCGATCCTCGTCCTGGGCACGTTGTGGCCTGAGTATGCCAACCAGTACTTGTACGTCCCCCGCCCTCGCGAACTCGACCCTCACAGCCGAACCCGCGAAATTCTCGCTGGGCGCACCCTCACCGTCCCCGACGCATTCGATGCGCACGCACTCCACACCGCCGAAAGCATCGCCGAAGACGGTGATCGGTTGCTCGCCGATGTCCTTGTCCGCACCCACTCCAACGGACGGGTCACTCAGGACCTGGCTGGCGCCCCCGAGCTCCTACGTGGCTACGAACACGGCAGCCCGCCCGTAAGGGCCTTGCTGGAGGCCGCAATGGACGCCCGCCGCCTCGGCGTCGGACCCCACCTCCCCCAGGCGTTCCTCACCCACGCAGCCGCGGACTACCTCACCGATCACGACTGGGACCAGCTCACCGACGACTGGGCAGAGGCCGCCTACGCCGACCTCGCCCGCTCAGTCCACGGCAAACAGGCTCTTCTGCGCCGCGTCAACCCCCGTCCGGCACGCCGCCCATCAGCTGACCGATCGGGGCCAGATTCTGCATTTGTAGCGTCGGCTGGGCCCGTATTCCGCCTTGCGGATTACCTCGAACAGCACGGCCGCATTACCCGTAAGTGGGCGTGCCCGCCCGACTCGTTCTGGGCTGCCGCTGACGCTCACCTTGCTGATGCGAACAATCTCAACAACCTCGCCCAAGCCGCAGAGGCCCGGCACCGCCTGCAATGGGCTCACCGTCTTAGGTGCCGTGCTGCCGATGCCGGGGACGCCAGCGCCATGAACTTCCTGGCACAGATGCGGGAACAAGCGGGGGACCACGACGGTGCCGCCGTCCTCTACCAAAGGGCCGTCGAAGTCGGCGACACGATCGCCCTGGTCGGCTTGGCGCGGGTGCGGGAGCACGTGGGGGACCACGACGGAGCTGCCGTCCTCTACGAAAGGGCTGTCGAATCCGGCGACAGCGGCGTCCTGGACTTCCTGGCACAGATGCGAGAGCAAGCGGGGGACTACGACGGTGCCGCCGTTCTCTACCAAAGGGCTGTCGAAGCCGGCAGCACCTTCGCCATGCACAAACTGGCGTGCATGCAGGAGGAGGCAGGGAACCGAGAAGGCGCTGAAGCCCTCTATCTCCAGGCTGCCGATGCCGGCCACAAGCGCAGCCTGGAGTCTGCGGCGTTGATGCGGGAACAAGCGGGCGATCGAGAGGGCGCCGAAGCCCTCCTGCAGCGGGCCGCTGACGCTGGCGACACCGGGGCATTGGACAACATCGCGCAGGGGCGGTGGCACGCTGGCGATCGGGAGGGCGCCGAAGCCCTCTACCTCCAGGCTACCGATGCTGGCGATACCAACGCCCTTTGCAGCTTGGCGTTGATGCGAGAGATGGCGGGGGACCAGGAAGGCGCCGAAGCCTTCCTCCGGCGGGCCGCCGACGCCAGCGACACCAGGGCCATCGTCCGCCTGGCACGGATGCGGGATGAAGCAGGAGACTGGGATGACGCCTCAGCGCTCTACACGCAGGCTGCCTATGCTGGCGAGGTCGTTTCCCTGAACCGCATGGTGCAAGTGCTATGTCAGAACGGGGATTGGGACGGCGCGCAGGCCCTCGCCCGCGGAGTTGCCGACATTGGCCATATCCACGCGCTGTGCACCCTGGCCCAGCTACGGTGGCACTTGGGTGATCGCGAGGGCGCCGAAGCCCTCCTCCGGCCGGTTGCCGACACCGCCTCTACCAGTACTTTGCAGGACGACGGCATCTCTGCGTGGATCACCGCCATCTTCGACCCGGGAGCGCAGGCACTCAGAGAGCTTGCACGGATGAGCGAGGAGGCTGGGGACAGGAAGGGCGCCGAAATCTTCGCCCACCGAGCAGCCGATGCGGGAGACACCCACTGTCTCGCAGACCTGGCGCAAAAGCGTCTGGAGGCCGGAGATCGAAACGGCGCCGAAACCATTTACCGTCAGGCGGCTGACGCCGGTCAACCTCTTCGTGCAACCGACAGTCGAGTCCTTTCCATATTCGACGAGCAGTGGCCCTACGGGCTGGACCCGGACGGCTCACCAACGCCCCCAGAAGCATGAGCTGAGTGCGGCGGTGCAGCATCAACCCACGTCTGCTCTCGTCTTCAGGTACCAAGAACCGTTACCTCGACGTTCTTTGCCACCGGCATCCCTGCGCCGGCACATCACGGGCCTCCCACCCTTGCGGTGCCGGAGCACATTGCTGGCCGCTCAGAACCCGTTGTCCTTCCGAGAGTGACGGGTGCGTTTCCGCTGGGCAGGTGTTGGATCGGTGCTTCGGAGGAGGGGACGCGGGGGTGTCCGAGCTGGCCGAGCTGCGTGCGGAGGTCGACGATGTACTGCGCGTGACCACCATCGATCCCGAAGCACCGCCGGTCGCGGCCAGGTCCGGGACGCGGTAGGCGATCCGGTCGACGGCTGTCTTCTCGCCGAGCGCGGCGAGGCCACTGCCGCCGACGGGGCTCGGGGTGGACCAGGTACCGGAGGCTCGATGACGGCGCGGGCCAGGACCCGCCGCTCGCGACCGTCAGCACTCCTGAAATGGACGACGAAGGGCTGTGCCTCGCGGTCGGCTTCGACGATGCGGTCGCGGCTGGCGCGTGAGACGCCGGTGACGGTCGCGTCGTAGCGGACGTGCTTGCCGAGGGCGTCGGCGAGGGGCTGGAGGTAGAGGTCGGCCCAGTCGCCGCCGGAGGGGTAGGTGTCCGCGACGGGCTGTCCTGGGCGGTCACTCCGCTGGCAGCGAGGTGGCCTGGTCGAGGAAGACACGGGGCTGGAAGACCAGACGCCACTGCCCCGGCATGGGTTCGGGACATGGACGGGCCTGGGTGTTCTCCCTGACCCATCGCAGCTCGGCGCTGACGCGCTTTCCACCCGAGTGGGCCAAGACCACCAGCACTGTGCCCGCGGCTGCCATGTCATGACGCACCGCGCAGATCTCGAAGTCGTCAAGCGGAAACGACTCGAAGGCCCGGCGGATCTCGCTGCGCACGGACTTCCCGTACTTGTGGTGCAGGTCGTGGGTCATCAGGCCGCTGAGGGATCCGTAGTTGCGGCGACTCCAGCAGGTCAGCAGCTCATGGGTCTGCTGGTAGAGAGGATGGCCGGTGAAGTCCTCACTGCCGGGCCGGTATTCGGCCGGCTCCCACTGCTGGTTGGCTCGGTCCGCTTCGGCCTGTTCTCTGATAGCGCCGAGCGTCTCTTTGAGCTGCCGGCCCACGCTGGACCATGTGACAGGCTCCTCGGCCTGGTGCCGCTGCTCCTTCTCGCGTGCGACGGCCCAGTCGGCGACGGCGAGGAGCCGGTTGAAGGCCTTGGTCGCCACAGTGATGTTGTCGTAGTTGAGGATGCTGCCGTGCACGATGCCGTTGCGGTACAGCTCAAAAACGGGTTCCTCCTGGGTAGCGCCGCGGCCCTTGGTGAACGTCTTGTGGGCGTGGGCAAGACCGAGGTGGTGGCCGACAACGCTGTCCCAGGCGTGAAGCTCTTCAGGCTTGCGGGCGTGGAGGCCTCGCCGGACAGTTTCGAACTCGTTGACGAAGCCGTCCATGACACTGAGCAGGACATGGACGGTGGAGTAGAAGCGGCCGTCGAAGTAGTCCTGGCGGGCCTTGTCGACGAGATCCAGTCGGCGGCGCATGGCGGGCAGTTTCCGCAGGGGAAGAAGCATGAGCGCCAGGTGTTCGGGGTCGTGGTAGTGCTCGATCAGCAGTTGCTCGGCCCGGTCTGCGTCACCACCTGCGGAAGCGTGGATAGTACGAACCGCCGTGAGGGAGAGCCGGTCGTGGAAGATCCAGTGCTTGTCGCCGAGCAGCTGGTAGAAGGCGTCGACAGTGTCCGCCAGCTCACGCATCTTCGTCTTGATCGACGCTGCTTGTTGCCGGCCGGTCTTGCCGAGCAGACGCAGCAGCTTAAGTTGCCGGTCCAGTTCGAGGAATGAGGGGAGATCACGAGCCGATGCGTAGGACATGCGGCCCATCGTAAGAACGGGTACTGACATCGGCCGGGGGAGCGGGTTCGCCACGCTCCCTGAGAAGGGCCTGCAGGGAACGCAGCAGGTCCGCCCCTCCCCCAGCGCGAACAGGGGATCCACTGCTTGGGAAAACGGCCATGCCGCGCACGAGTCAGGCCATGGATCCGGTATTGGGATTGCCGGGCTTCACGTGGGGGCAGTTCTTGTGCTTTGACATGGAGTGGGGGCCGGTGAATGGCGCGCAGGAAGTCGTTGGCGGCGCAGTTGTTGCAGGTGTACCAGGAGCGCCAGAAGGCGAAGGCTGCTGCGGCCAAGCGGGCGGAGGCGGACCTGGCGCGTCAGGCCCGGGAGGCGGAGCGTGTCGCGGCCGCGCGGGCCAGGGAGGAGGCTCGCACGGAGCGTGAGGTTGCGCAGGCGTGGTCGCGTACCCAGAAGGAGAAACAGGCGCGGCAGAGTGCCGACGCGCGCAGGGCTGAGCAGATCGTGCGGGATCTTGAGAAACGGGATGCGGCGCGGGCAAAGGAGCTGGAGCAGAGGCGACGTGCCGAGGCCCGCGAGAAGGCTGCGGCCGAGCGGCTCGCGAAGAAGGAGGCCGTCGAGGGCATGCGGCGAGAGGCCTCCGAGCGTACGGCCGAGGTGGAGGAGCGGCTGAGAGTTCTTTCCTCGGTTCTGCATTCACGTCCTGGAGGGCTGCACCAGCTGCGGCTGAAGGCGGAGCAGGCTTTCGGCGAGGGAGATCTCGAGGGATTCGCGGTCGGTGTGGAGGAGGCGCTCGGCTCCGTCGGTTATCCGCAGGGGCTCGGCGGGGCGCGGCAGGTGGCGTTCGCTCCGGAGTCGAGGGAGCTGGTGGTGGAGATAGAGCTGCCGGGTCAGGCGGTGGTGCCTTCAGTTGCGCAGTACCGGTTCAAGGCTTCTATTCCCCCGGCGGTGGTTCCGCAGCCGCGGAAGGAGGCGGAGACGAAGGCTCTGTACCGGGATCTGGTGGCGCGGCTCGCGTTGCGGGCCATCGATGAGGCTTTCGCTGTGACTCCGCCGGCGCTCGTGGACCAGATCGCGTTCAACGGCAAGGTGCGTGCCAAGGACCGGGCCACGGGGAAGGCGATCGAACCGTGCCTGGTCAGTGTGCGCGTCAGCCGGGAAGGGTTCGCGGACTTGGTCCTGGATGAGCCCGAGCTCGATCCGGTCGCCAGTCTGCATCATCTCAACGCGATCGTCTCCCAGCACCCCTACGACCTGGAGCCGGTGCGGCCTGTTGTCTCATTCGACCTGTCCCGATACAAGATCGCCCCGGAGCGGGATGTCGTCGCCGGCCTGGACAGCAGGCCTGACCTGGTCGCGATGGACCCGACCGACTTCGAGCACCTGATCCGGCGCCTGTTCGAGAAAATCGGGCTGAAGTCATGGGTGACCCAGGCATCGCGGGACGACGGCATCGACGCCGTCGCGGTCAACGAGGAACCGCTAATCGGCGGTCTGTGCATCATCCAAGCCAAGCGCACCAAGAACGTCGTGTCCGCCGAGACAGTACGGGCAGTCGCGGGACTCGTCGTCGACAAGAGCGCATCGAAGGGCATCGTGGTCACCACCGCATGGTTCGGCAAGGCCAGCTGGGACTTCGCCCCACGCAACCGGGTCGAGCTCATCGACGGCCGTCACCTCAAGGCACTGCTCCTGGAACACCTCGGCATCGACGCCCTCATCGGCCTGCCCAAGCTGCCGCCCAACTGGCAGGCTCGAGACCTGAGCTGACGTCCTCAAGGACAGCTGAGGGGCAGCGGCAGCTCGCTCATTTCACTGGGCCTGATACGGCCCTTCAAGGGCTGTTCCGAGGATGACTACACCGCGGGAATCGTCCCTGCGGGCGCAGGAAACATCAGCGAGGACGACATCCGGTATGAGCATCCCGTCCAGCGTGACCAACCCAACGGCGTCCATGCTCTCCATCGGGCGGCGCGCCGGTCTGGTCCACCTCGCCTCCAGGAGGCCGAGGGCACGGAAGCCGCTGGTGCGGGGGGTGCCGGGGCGTCACTCCATGAGCCCGATGCCTCCCGCCAACGACGGCTGCAGGGTTCCGCCCTTGGCGCCCTGTTGCCCCTCACGGCTGCAACGTTGGGCTCTCCCCCGCTCCCGCGTCGCAGTGGGCGCTAGAGTTTTCCCACACGTCGAAGCGGGTGGGTCTCACGGGGCCGGCTCTGGCTGTCCCCCGCGGACGTTTGGCCGTACTGCAAGGGAGCACCGTGCGTCTCGTCGAACTCAGCGTCACCAATTTCCGCTCGCTGGGCGACGTCCGGGGCATCCCGATTCACAAGCAGACGATCTTGACAGGGCACAACGACTGCGGGAAGACGGCGACCCTCGACGCGATCGCGTTCCTCCTCGGTGAGCGGGACATGGACGACAGCGACATCTCGGATTTCGCCGTCGGAGAGCCGGCCCGTGCGGCGCTGCCGCTCGAGGAGGGAGGAGAGCATCGTACGGTCACGGTGGAGGGCCGGTTCGTTCCGTCCTCGGCAGAGCAGAAGTCGCTGGGTATCCGGGAATCGCTGCGGGTGCGTCGTCGTCATGTGGAAGGCGAGGGCAGCCGTCTGGAGTGGCTGACGGACGCGCCCCGCAATGCGCAGCTGCGTGACATCCCCGGGCGGAAGGTTACCGAGCTGCGCGAGCTGGCTGCCGAGCTGGGTGTCCGGTTGGGCACGGACCAGCCGAACGTCAAGGCCAGTTGGGTGGAGGCGCTCGAGGCGCACGCCGCCGGAACGGAGATGGTACCCGACTGGGTGGGGGCACCCGACTCTGTGGCCGCGGCACTGCCGCAGTTGCTGTACTTCAAGGGCGACGCCGCCGAGTCTCCGGAAGCGGTGGTGCGCAGCATCCTGACGGCGAAGCTGCGTGAGTACACGCAGCGTGAGGAGACCCGGCAGAAGATCAGCGACCTGGAGGAGGAGTTCTCCGCGCTCCTCAAGGGCGATGTCGCGCGGCTGCAGAAGCTCGTGGAGGAGCGGTGCGCCCTCGATGCGTTCACCGTGGATCCGGGTGTGCAGTTCCGGCCAGCCGTGCATGGGCTGTCGTTGACCGCAACGGCTCCGGGGCAGAGTGCCGTTTCGCTGACGGCAGCGGGATCCGGCCGGTCCCGGCGTGTGTCCCTGGCGCTGTGGGAGGCCAGTCAGAAGCTGCTGTCGGAGCACCCTGGGGACGGCGTCGGTGGGGTGATCATCGCCTACGACGAGCCCGACACTCACCTGGACTACGATCACCAGCGCCGCATCATGGAAATGATCAAGGTGTCGGCGTCTGCCGAACAGTCCACCGTGATCGTGGCGACCCACTCGCTGAATCTGATCGACGGCGTCGACATCCAGGACATCGTGCACCTCCGCAGCCGGAACGGGCGCGCCTACGTGCAGTCGCTGGGCGCGGAGGACACCGACGACGAGACCCGTCGGTTCATGTCGAACATGGCCCTCTCCCTGGGCTTCCGCAACAGCGTCCTGCTGCACGAGCGGTGTTTCGTCGGAGTGGAGGGCCCCACGGAGTACGCGGCGCTGCCCATCCTGTTCAAGCGTGCCTTCGGGTATCCCATGCAGTCTGCGGGTATCGCGCTGTGGAATTGCCAGGGCAACGACGGTGCTCTGAGCTTCGCCAAGTTCCTGAAGGAGCACCGGCGCACCGTCCTGTTCCTCGTCGACGCCGACACCATGCGCGACAAGCAGAAGCAGTTCAACATCAGCCACCTGAACAAGCAGGGCTTCACCGAAGCAGACTGCCTGTTCCTGGGTGACCCGAACGAGTTGGAGGACGTCTTCGGCGACGATCAGTGGGCGGACACCATGAACGCCCTCTGGCCCCGCAAGGACGCACTGCAGTGGACCGTCCAGGATGTCACGGCCCTCAGGTCGGGCGGTAAGTTCAGCAAGGCACTGCACAGCATGCTGCGCGAGCACTCCGAAGACGCACCGAACAGGAAGGAGTACATGGTCATCGAGCTGGCGCGCCGACTGCGCGAGCCTGCCGATGTGCCGGCCGCATTGGTGCAGGTCTTCCGGGACGTGATCAAGGTGGCCCACGAGGCAGGGCTGGCCTACTGGCCGGAGGGTGGCTGAGCCGGGCTGCGTAGTGCACGGCGAGCCTTCATTCGGCTCAGTCGTTGCTCACGGGTCGGCTCTTCCCACGAGTGCACGCCGACGGACGAGACCCAGCGCCGGCCATGGAGGCTTTTCTCCTCACCGCACCATCGGCAACCGGACGGCGCAGGGGGACCGGAATGGCGAACACGCACAGCCATGGCATTGCACCTCAGCATTCTGCTCGTCGCCCTGTCGTGTACCCAAAGAGTCCCACGCAGCACTGACAATCGGCAGGCCCAGGCTCACCGGGAACAGTCCTGCAATCGTGCGAGGGCGGTCAGCCCTTCTCGGCCCCGTGCGGCCGCTCCGCTGGACATCCGCGGCGAGCGGTCGTTCGCCGGGAGCTGCCAGCACGGTACGGAGGCGGGCGGCGACACCCCGCAGCGCTCGTAAGGTTTCGAGTGGGGCTGGTCGCTGCGCTGACCGCCGCTCGACGGAGGGCGCCACGGTCGACGGGAACGGCCGTTCGGGTCTTTCCCGCGCGGTCCATCGGTACGGCGATCGTTATTCGACGAGCGCCCCTGCGACATCCATCAGGTCGGCCGACGCGATCTTCGATCGCCTTCAGGTCAGAGAGCCACGAGCGAGCACTCCCAAACAGGGCGGAGGGCGAGGCGCGGCCAGGGAAATGCGGAGGCTGGCATCCGATCATGCGACCTGCGGAACGCCCCTTCGACGAATTCATCCGAGATGCCGCCACCGGGCTTTACGCAGAGCGATCGTCAAGGTGAAGCAGACGACGTTCGAGCCCTGGACCCCCACTGCCGATCACACTGCGTACCTTGACGCGACATCGGGCGAACCGCCTGCCGTAATGCCGAGGCAACGTCAGGTGCGGCGTCCTATGGCGGACGACGACCCGACGTGCCGCGTCCGGACGCCGGCCGCGCCGGACCACGAGACCGCGCCGCTCCCCCCATCCCGGCACCCCGCGCGCCGGAGTCCGTCCCGAGCACAAGGCCTGCGCTGACGAGGGCACCGCCGATCGCCTACCGGGGCGAGTGCGCGGCTGGGGCACAGCCATGCGGGGCGCCCTCGCGGTTCTATCCCGCCGGATGGCTCTACGACGACCACCGGCCGTAGCCGACAGGACAGGCCACCCGCGGGAGGGCCCTGCCTGCTGCCGATCGCTCCCACGGCTTCCCGCTCCTGACCGACGCCTACCGCCCGGGCCAGCGGGTACCAAGATCCGGACCATTTCCGGACCAACCCCCGTCCGAGAGCCTTACGAAGCGCCGTTTCCCAGGTCAATGGGTGCAGCTGCTGTACCACCAGGAGACGAAGAGTCTGCTGGGTGCCATCGGATCGTTTGGCCTTGGCGCGGTAACAAGGGAAACCCGCTGGTCACGGGCTCGTGAGCGGCGCGGTGGTCGCCTGTGGTCGCAGGCTGGAGATACCCACTCCCCCTCCGCCTCCCGGAGGCGATCCCCATGCGTACCAGCGTCGGCCGCGGCCGTATCTACCGCCGCTGTGGCTGCAGGGACACCCAGCAGCACCAGCTCGGCGCCCACTGGCCTCACCTGGTCACCGACAGCGAGCACGGCACCTGGAGCTTCGCCGTCGATGTCCCCACCCCGAACCATCGCCGCACCACGGTGCGGCGGGGCGGATTCCCCAGCCAGGACGCCGCCGAGCAGGCCCTGCGCCGCTACCTCGAGGGCGAGGCCGGCGGATACAACGCGGACCCGAACCAGACCGTCACCGCCTACCTGGGGGCCTGGCTGGAAGCGAAGGCCCTCGTACTGAAGCCGACCACCATGGCCCGATACCGCGACTACGTCCGCAACGACCTCATCCCGGCCTTCGGCACCCTCAAGCTCGACCAGCTCGCCCACCGCCACATCACCGGCTTCACCACCGGCCAGCTCGCCGCCGGCCGCGGCGAGACCACCCTCTACCGGTGCCTGGCCACCCTCTCCAGCGCCCTCGGCGACGCCGTGCGCCAACACCGCCTCCCACACAACCCGGCCCGTCCCCCGGTCCTGCACCGACCCCCATCGCCGGAACGACGCATCTGGACAGCGAACGAGGCCGCCCGCTTCCTCGCCCACTGCCACCACGCCGACCCCGAGATGGCCGACCTGTTCGAGTTCCTCATCGGCACCGGCCTGCGCAAGGGCGAAGCCCTCGGCCTCCACTGGAACGACGTCCACCTCGACCAGGGCGTCTTCTACGTGCGCTGCACCCTCTCCGCCATCGACAACAACCACCTCGTCATCACCACACCGAAGACCCGCTCGAGCCGCGGCTGGGTCGCCATCTCACCCAGAGTCGCCACAGCCCTCCGACACCGAGCACAAACAATGCCTCGAACACGCGGCGATCCTGACGATCCGTTCGCCGGACTCGTGTTCTGCCGACCCGACGGCCGACCGCTCGGCCCCCACCAAGTCCTCGACCGACTTCGCCGCCTCTCCGCCGAAGCCGGTGTCCCCAGGATCACGGTGCACGACCTGCGTCACCTGGCCGCCACCATCACCATCACCGCCGGCGTGCCGCTCACCGTGGTCTCCAAGGCACTGCGGCACTCCACCCTGTCGACGACCGCCAACCTCTACAGCCACCTCACCCAGCAGGCAGCCCGAGAAGCCGTCAACACCATCGACCGCACCCTCACCGGAGCCGAGAGGGCCGGCCACGAGACAAGCCGCCCGGCGTGGCTGCGACCACCACGCGACCACATCCACCGGCTCGGCGAAGTTGTCCGCCGACTCCGCTCCCCCATGAAGCCCGCCTTCAGCGCTACGGCCTCCCAGCCCGCAGGCTGAACGTGCGACCACATGGCGACCACCATGGCCCCGGACGCACGAAAGGCCGTCCTCCCATGGATGAGAGAACGGCCTCCGACCTGCATAAAGCATGGTCGGGACGACAGGATTTGAACCTGCGACCCCTTGACCCCCAGTCAAGTGCGCTACCAAGCTGCGCCACGTCCCGATGCCCGCTGACCTGGGGTTTCCCCTGGCCGAACGCGCATGAGAACGATACCGCATTTCACGGGGTGGTCGCGCGCACCTTTTCCGGTACGGGCCCGCCGTGGGCCCCGACGGCCGCATCCCGCACGTCTACCGGATGCACCGGCTCCCGCCGTCGGGGGCGTGTCGCGGCCTTCAGTACGCGGCGGCCCAGGTTCTGGAAGGGCAGCTCCACCAGCCGGTAGCTGAGGTAGCTGAGCACCAGCAGGACGGCCATGAAGGCGCTGAACTGCACCGCTCGGCCCGTCCAGCTCTCGATCGGAGCGCGCCCCTCCAGCAGCCAGTTCATCGCGTGGATCACCGGGTTGTGCAGGAGGTACAGCGAGTAGCTGATGGCCCCGAGCCAGCTCAGCCAGCGGGGGAAGCGGCGCTTGCGCAGCAGCATGCCGGCGACGAAGACCGCCCACGCGGCCACGTACGCGAAGGACCACGCCATCCACGACCCGCTCCAGGTCCGCCAGAGGGCCGGACCGTGGTTGTACATGTAGCCGACGAGGAAGCCGCAGGCGACGACGAAGGCGCAGGACAGGAAGGCCTGGGCGCGGTCGACCTGGCCGTGTTCCAGGCGGTAGAGCACGGTGCCCGAGAACATCGTCGCGAAGATCATCATGGTCTCGAAGAACGCGGCCCGGCCGTTCATGGTGATCAGGAGCAGCCCGAGGCCGCCGAGGAGCAGCGCCCCGGTCCTGGTCAGGGCCGGCTTGCCGGTCATGATGCACGCCAGCGCCATCAGCACGACGGTGGCGCAGGCCACCACCAGGTGCCGGGTCGACGCCAGGTTCACCGACAGCGTTCCGACGGAGGCCCAGCCGCCGAGCATCAGGGCCACGGCGGCGAAGCCGACGGCGATGGGCGCGCTCTTGCGGTGCCAGCCGAGCGCGAAGAGGGCCGTGACGAAGTAGTAGAAGACCATCTCGTACGTGAGGGTCCACATCACCCCGAGCACGTTCGTGACGCCCATCACGTCCTGGATCATGAGCCCGTTGCCCACCAGCGAGAGCAGGGCGTGCTCGAAGCCCCAGCCCGCGATCACCGTGTGCGCGCGGGGCAGGAGCAGCAGCGAGGCGACCACGGTCAGGACGACCACCGGATAGATCCGGAAGGCCCGGCCCACCCAGAACGCGCGGATGTCCCCGCGCCGCTCCAGCGAGGCGGGGATGATGTACCCGCTCACCAGGAAGAACAGCAGGACGCCGAAGATGCCCGGGTCCAGGTAGTACGGCACCCGGGTGCCGTGGGGCACCCAGTAGAACGGCAGTGCCAGGTGGTACACGGCGACGGAGAGCGCCGCGACGCCGCGGAGGCCGTCCAGCCAGCCGAGCCGCGACGCGGCGGGAGGGGTGTCACCCTCGGCCGCGCCTCGCGCGACACGCCGGGCGGACAAGCGATGGTTCAGTTTCACTTCGGGAGGCTAGCCGACCCGCCCCGGCGCCGCGGATCGGGAAATACAACAAAGAGGACACCCTCGAAGCCCTTCCCCAAACCGTGACCTTCTCGGTTCCGGAACGCTCCGTGCGGGCGCCGACGCCGGTGCCCCGCGGCTCAGGACCCGTCGCCGGTCAGTTCCGGATGGGCCGCGGCCGTGACCCGCGGCACCGCCTCAGTCCTCCTGCCGGTCCTCCCGCTCGTGCACGAGCGCCCCCAGCTCGGCCGCCAGCCCCTTCACCGTGGCGAGCCCCTCCGTCCCCCAGCGCCGCGGCACCACGTCCACCGCGCACACCGTGCCCAGGACGAACCCGCGCCGGTCCGTCACCGGCGCGCCCAGGTACGAGCGCACCCCGCTCCCGTCCACCACCGCGTTGCCCGCGAAGCGCGCGAAGTCCCGTACGTCCTGGAGGACCAGCGCCCGCTTGCGCACCACCACGTGCGGGCAGTAGCCGTGGTCGCGGGCCAGGACCCGGGCCGGGTACCCGCTGGCCGGGGCTCCGGCCGCGTGGTGCAGCCCGGCGAAGAACTGGCGTTCCTCGCCGACGAAGTTGACCCCCGCGTACGGCGCGGCGAAGGTGTCCGCGACCCGCCGTGCGAAGGCGTCCAGGGCGGCGTCCGTACGCTCCCCCAGGCCCAGCTCGCGCAACCGGACGGCGCGCGCCGGCGCCTCCCGGTCCACCGGCGTGAGCAGCAGGTGTCCGGTCGATTCGTAATGCGTCATTGCGGTTCCCCCGACTCCGAAGACTAAGAACTGGACGAAGAACTGGACGAGGAAGCAAAGGTGCAGAGCAGATGGCGGACCAGGGCGGCGAGCGCCCCGGTCCCGGAGCTGGTCAGGCGCGCGTCGCACCGTACGACCGGCACCTGCGGCCCGAGCCCCACCGCCTCGCGGACCTCCGCGGGCTCGTAACGGTGACCGTCCTCGAACTCGTTGACGGCGACGATGAACCCGATCCCCCGCCGCTCGAAGAAGTCCACGGCGGGGAAGCAGTCGGCGAGCCGGCGGGTGTCGGCGATCACCACCGCCCCGAGCGCCCCCGCGCACAGTTCCTCCCACAGGAACCAGAAGCGGTGCTGGCCCGGCGTACCGAAGAGGTAGAGCACGTGCCTCTCGTCCAGGGTCAGCCGGCCGAAGTCCAGCGCGACGGTCGTCGTGGACTTCGCCTCGACGCCGTGCAGCGGGTCGTCGGTCGCACCGAGATCGCTGAGCAGCTCCTCCGTGCTCAGCGGCTCGATCTCGCTCACCGCCCCCACGAAGGTGGTCTTGCCGGCCCCGAAACCGCCCGCGACCAGGATCTTCAGGGTCGCGGGAACGGAGACGGGGGCGGGGGCTTCACAGTCGTTTGTGCAGGCCATCGAGCACCGCCCGGAGCAGGTCGTGGTCGGCGGCGGCATACGCGTCACCACCGACGGCGGGGAACCGGGGCGCCTGAGCCATGACGGCCCCGTGTTCCATCAGATCGGCCAGCAGCACCTTCACCACGACCGCCGGCAGCCGCAACTGCCCGGCCACCTCGGCGACGGTGACCGCCGCGGCGCCCGCGCACAGCCGCAGGGCGAGGGTGTGCTCGGCCCCCAGCGGGGTGCGCGGCCGCACCCCGGTGGCGGTCACCAGCGAGAGCAGGTCGAGCGCGACGCCCGGCCTGGTCCGGCCGCCGCTGGCGGTGTACGGGCGCATCACCCGCCCCGCCGAGGCGTCGAGCCACGGCGTGTCCCGCCCCTTCGCGTACGCCCCCGTCGCGCGGGCCCTCATTGCTCCCCGTCGGCGACGGGCCGCCGCGGCGGGGCCGCCAGGTACGGACGCACGCTCTTGACCAGCATCGCCATCTCGTAGCCGAGCACCCCGGCGTCGGCCTCGCGGTCGGCGAGAACGGCCAGGCAGGTCCCGACGCCGGCCGCGGAGACGAAGACGAGGGCGGTGTCGAGCTCGACCACGACCTGCCTCACCCCCGCGCCCTGCCCGAAGCGGGAGCCCGCGCTGCGGCCCAGCGAATACAGCCCGGACGCGAGGGCCGCCAGGTGATCGGCGCTGTCGGGGTCAAGGCCGTGTACGCAGGTCACGAGCCCGTCGGCGGTGAGCAGTACGGCGCTGCGCGTGTACGGCACGCGCTGCACCAGGCCGCTGAGCAGCCAGTCGAGGTCCGATAGCCGGCCGCCGGTCTTCGTCGCCACTTCGCCGCCCATGGGGGTGTGCTCCTTGCTGGGGTGAGGGGTCGGGGTCATGCCTGGTCCTCCGACTGGGCGAGGCCGAAGCCGCGCTGGAAGGCGGCCATGAGGCCGGGGTCGTGTACGGGCTGCTCGGCACCGCCGGCCGCCCGCGGCGGGGCGGGTGCCTCGCGCAGTTGGGGCGCCAGGTGCTGCTGGGCCCGTCGCCGCGGCAAAATCGGCCGGTCGCCCGCGGTGCGAGCGGCGGGCACGTGCGGTTCCTGCGCCGCGGGCCCGGCGGCGGCCCGAGCCGGCTCCCCGGCCCGGGGCGCGGGCACCGCCCAGGCCGCCCCGCCGGGCACTCGTTCGGCCCCGGGCGCGGCCCCGAGCCCCGTCGGCACCACGGCCCCCGGCCCGGGCTTGGGCTTGGGCTGCACGGGCTCGCGTTCGGGCTGCGGCTGCGCCCGCTGCTCCCGCTCCGGCCAGGACGTGGCGGCCGGAGCCCAGCCCTCGGCCCGAGAGGTCTCCCCGGCCCGTGGCGGGACCCCCGCAGGACGGCCCGGCTCCGGTACGGGCGCGGGCGCGGGTACCCGTACGGGCTCCAGCGGCGGCGCCGCGCCCTGCCCCGTCCCCCACGACGTGGCCCGTGAGCCTCCCGCCGCGTCGGCCGCGCTCGGCGCCTGCGCGCCCAGCAGCTCCTGCGGCAGCACCAGCACCGCGAGCACGCCGCCGTAGATGTTGGACTTCAGCTCGACGGCGATCCCGTGCCGACGGGCCAGCGCCGACACCACGTACAGGCCGATCCGCCCGTCCGCGAGCAGTTGCCGGACGCTGACCTGGTCGGGGTCGCGGAGCAGGGCGTTCATCCGGTGCTGCTCCTCGGCCGGCATGCCCAGCCCCCGGTCCTCCACCTCGACCGCGATGCCCGCGGTGACCCGCTCGGCGCGCAGCACCACATCGGTGTCGGGAGCGGAGAACACCGTGGCGTTCTCGACCAGTTCGGCGAGGAGGTGCACCACGTCGGCGACCGCGTGCCCGCGCACGCTGCCCCCGGCCGGCGGGACGACCTTGACCCGGGTGTACTGCTCGATCTCGGCCACCGAGGAGCGGAGCACCTCGCTCAGGTCGATGGGCCGGGTCCACTGGCGGCGTGAGGCGGCGCCGCCCAGCACGGCCAGGTTCTCGGCGTGGCGGCGGATACGGGTGGCGAGGTGGTCGACGTGGAAGAGCTCCTTGAGCAGGTCCGGGTCCTCGACCGTGTCCTCCAGCTCGTCCAGCAGCGAGATCTCGCGGTGCACGAGGGACTGCAACCGCCGCGCGAGGTTGACGAAGACCTCGACCTTGCGCTCGCTGTCGGACGGCTCGGGCGGTCCGGCCAGCCGCACGAGGGTCTCGTGGGCCTGCTCCCGGGCTCCGCGCAACTCCTGGGAGAGCAGCCAGAACTCGTCCACCCCGGCCGGATCGCCGCCCACCGCGGGCCCGGTTGGCCCGCCCCGCACCGGACGCGGCGGGGTCTCGCCGCGTTCCAGCCGGTCGGCGGCGGTGCGCAACTCCTGACGGCCGCGCACGCTGGAGCGGCGCAGCGCCTCGCACCGGTCCCGGACGGCCTTGGCGGAGCGCTGGGCTCCGAACAGGGCGGCCGCGAGCGCGCCGGCCACGAGCAGGGCGCAGCCGGTCAGCACCGGCCACAGCCGGGCGTCGCGGTCACCGGCTCCCCCGCCGAGCTGGAGCGTGAAGATCACCGCGGCCGCGCCGCTGAGCGCGGCGGCGAGCGTGGGCAGTACGGCCGCGTGCACCAGCTGGGGCCGTATCTGCCGCCCCGGACCGGTGACTGCGTGTCTCGACGGGGCGTGGCGGGCGGCGCGGAGTCCGGACATCGGCGTCCTCGGTACGTGGGGCCCGGCCCCCAGCGTTCCCGGGGCCCGGTGTTGATCACCGGATACCCACGCTAGACCCCGATCTCCCGCCCGATGCCGCCAGTTGGGGAACTTCGCGGGGGTGCTTCCCGCTCCCGGTGGAGCGCTCGTACAGCAGCCCGAAATGCGCCGGTCCGCCCCCCGCGCGAGCCGGGACCGCCCCCGAGCGGGCTACGGGACCGCACCCGGTCAGGCGCCGGGACTGCTCTAGGAGCCCACCGCCTCCGGCTCCTCGCGGACCACCGGATCCGCAGCGTCCGCCACGACCGCGCGGGCGGCCGGCTCGGCGGGCAGCGGCAGGCCCGCCCCCGCGAAGGGGCGCCACCAGGGGCTCGCCGGGGCGTCGGCCGCGCCCGGCTCGAACGGCTGCCCCGGGATCGGCAGTGCGACGGCCGCGCCCGCGCCCTGCGCCGCGGCCAGCGTGCCCTCGCCCGGTTCCTCCCACGGGTGCAGGGCCAGGTTGAAGGTGCCCCAGTGGATCGGCAGCATCGTGCCGTGCGGGGCGCCACCTTGGAGGTCGAGGTGGGCGCGCATGCCCTCCTCGGGGGTCATGTGGATGTCGGGCCAGTACTCCGAATAGGCGCCGATCTGGATCATCGTGGCGTCGAAGGGCCCGTGCTCGGCGCCGATCTCCTTGAAGCCGGGGAAGTAGCCGGTGTCACCGCTGTGGTAGATCCGGTGCTCGTCGCCCGCGACGACCCAGGAGGCCCACAGGGTGTGCTGCTGGTTGCGCAGGCCGCGTCCGCAGAAGTGCCGGGCGGGGGTCGCCGTCAGCGTGAGCCCGGCGACCTCGGTGCTCTCGTTCCAGTCCAGTTCGCGCAGCCGGTCGGCCGGTACGCCCCAGCGCTCCAGGTGCGCGCCGACTCCCAGCGGAACGGCGAAGACCGTGTCCGTACCGGCCAGGTCCTTGATCGTGGGCAGGTCGAGGTGGTCGTAGTGGTCGTGCGAGATGACGACGACGTCGACCTCGCCCAGCGAGGCCAGCGGGACCGGCACCGGGTGCAGTCGCTTGGGGCCGGCGAAGGGGAAGGGGGAGCAGCGCTCTCCCCACACCGGGTCGAACAGCACCCGGCGCCCGTCGATCTCGGCGAGCACGCTGGAGTGCCCCATCCAGGTCAGCCGCAGACCGCCGACGGGCGGCTTGGCCAGCTCCGCGAGGGTCGTCGGGTACACGGGGATCGGCGCGGCGGGACCGCGCAGCGCCCGCTGCTCCCGGTGGAAGTAGTTCTTGGCGAACTCCGTCATCGATCCCGAGGGTCTGTTGCGGGCTCCCAGCGGGTTCTGGAAGACACCGTCGGCGAAGTTCGGCGAACGACGGATCCGCTCGAGCCGGGCGCCGGACGGGTCCGCGCCGAAGGCTTCGGGCCGCAGGGCGCGCAGCCGCGGACGCAGGGGACGGGAGCCGGTCAAAGCGCCTCCTGGGAGGGGTGGGGTCAAGGTGGTCGTCGCTCTACGACCATCCCAACGCACACCGGCCCCGAAGGATTCCGCTTGTGGCCGGCGACCCCGCGCCCCCGCGGCCCGTCCCCCAACCGCCCCTCGCCGCCTCCCGCCTCCCGCCTCCCGCCTCTTACAGCGGCAGCAGGTCCGGCCGCTTCGCCTCCACGTGGTCCCCGGAGGACTCCCCGCGCAGCCGTCGCCCGATCCACGGCACGAGGTGGTCCCGCGCCCACTGGATGTTGTCCCGGGTCACGTCCACCGAGCCGCGCGGCCGCTGCGGCGGCCACGGCTGGTCCGGGTCGGTCGGCACGTCCAGCCCGAGCACCTGCCCGGCCCGCAGCGCGACCCGCGTGTGTCCCTCGGGCGACAGGTGCAGCCGGTCGGCGTCCCAGGCCCGCCGGTCCTGTACGGACCTCAGGGACCACAGGTCCAGGACCGGGCAGTCGTAGCGGTCGGCGATGGCCCGCACGTGGGCGCTGTACGTCGCCACCTTGCCGCGGAGGTGCTTGAGCACCGGCACCCCGCGGGTGTCGAAACCAGTGGTGATCATGACCTGGCCGACGGCCCCCGCGAGGTCGGCCACGGCCGCCTCGAACCGCTCCGCCACGTCGTCCGGGTCGCTGCCGGGCCGGATGATGTCATTGCCGCCCGCGCAGAAGGTGACCAGGTCGGGCGCCAGGGCCTTGGCCCTCGGGACCTGGTCGGCCACGATCTGGTCGAGGAGCTTTCCGCGCACCGCGAGATTCGCATACCGGAAGTCGTGCTCTTCGCGCTGATCGGCCAGGAGCACGGCGAGCCGGTCCGCCCAGCCGAGAAATGAATCCCCGGGTCCCGGGTCCCCCACGCCCTCGGTGAAGCTGTCCCCGATCGCCGCGTACGAGCCGATGGTCTTGAGTTTCGTCGTCGTCGCTGCCACGGGTCCATCCTTCACTCCCGCTACCAACCTACGCCAACGTAATGAGGGGTTGACGGGCCGTGATCTATACCACCCGCGGGATAAGGAATAGGTACACGTAAGGCCGGGACCCCCCTCGGGTCCCGGCCCCACGTGTGTCCGTGCCGCGGCGGCGGCTGCCGTCAGAGGCTGACGCCCTTCGAGCGGAGGTAGGCGATCGGGTCGATGTCGGAGCCGTAGGAGGGGCCC
Source organism: Streptomyces sp. NPDC045695 (assembly GCF_056432025.1). Lineage (NCBI taxonomy): Bacteria > Bacillati > Actinomycetota > Actinomycetes > Kitasatosporales > Streptomycetaceae > Streptomyces > Streptomyces sp. NPDC045695. The sequence goes on along the minus strand of NZ_JBWKJU010000005.1, from coordinate 203,493 downwards.
GTACGGATCTCGAAGTGGAGGTGGGGACCGGTCGAATTGCCGGTGGAGCCCGAGAGGCCGATGCTCTGGCCCGCCGTGACGCTCTGGCCGGCCGTGACGGAGAGCTGGGAAAGGTGGCCGTACTGGGAGTAGTTGCCGTCGGCGTGGCGGATGATGACCTCGTTGCCGTACGCGCCGGCCCAGCCCGCGGAGACCACGGTGCCCGCGCCGACCGCCTTGACGGTGGTGCCGGAGCTCGCGATGAAGTCCACGCCGGTGTGGTAGCCGGAGGACCACATGCTGCCCGCGACCTTGTACTGGGTGGAGATCCCTCCGCTCACCGGCGCCACGAAGGAGGAGGCGGACTGCGGCTGCGCGGCGGGCGCCTCGGGGGCGGCCTGCTGCGCGGGGGCGGCCTTCGCGGCCTGCTGGGGAGCGGGCTTCGACACCGGCTTGGTGGCGGGCTTCGAAGCGGGCTTCGCGGCGGTCTTCCGGGCGGGGGCGGGCTCGGCCGCGGCCGAGTCGCCCGCACCACCGAGGTTCAGCTTCAGGCCCGGGTGGATCAGAGACGGGTCACTGCCGACCGCCTCGCGGTTGTCGGCGTAGAGCTGCTCCCAGCCACCCGGCAGGTGACGCTCGGCGGCGATCACGGAGAGGCAGTCGCCCGGGACGACCGTGTACACGCCCGGCGCGGCGGCCGCGGCCTGCAGCGAGACCGGAACCTGCGGGGCCACGACGGGCGCCACGGCGGTCACGGCGGTGACCGCGGTCGTCGTGGCGACGGCCGGAGCACCGGCGGCCTGAGCACCGGCGGCGCCCATCAGCGGCAGCGCGAGAGCCGCGCCACCGGTGCCGGCGACGGCGAAACCGCGCGATATCGAGAGGGGCTTGGGACGGCGGTGCTTACCCTTTGCAGGCATGGCGCATTTCCTCTCCGGTGCCTGCGAGGTGAGCTGTCGGGTTCGGACTGGAGATGTCCGGCCGCACATGAACGGACCATGTACGGCTTCACCCCAAGCCGTCCCGGGTCCGAAGATCCGGGACAGCGGCTTACCTGGTTCCCCCGCTCCTGCCGCGCGTGAATAGTCGGGTGCGGTTTCCGGGCGGCGGCAGGATTCGGCGATCCACCCGGATCGGTCGCGAACGTAATCCCAAACGGCCACGCTGAACAAGCCATGAATTCCCTGACGGAATAACAGGGGTGAGGGACCGCCGGAATTCCGGTCACCCTCCGTCCATTCCGCACCGCCAACAACCGCTCCGACGCGGTCATTCGGCTTTAGCGATCAGGCACTCACGGTCACCGTATGATCTGGCTCACGGGGACGCGGTCGATCTCGCCTCCGCTGATGGCAAGTTATCGCCAAGTAGTGTAATTCGGACAGAGCACCCACAGTCGGCGCGACGAAGCGGAGGAGTTCCCTTGACCCAGCAGATACAGGAGCCGGAGTTGTCCGGAGTGCGCAATTTCCGCGATGTGGGCGGATTGCCGACTTCCGACGGACGAAGGGTCAAGACGGGGCGACTGTTCCGAAGCGGACATCTCGCCCATGCCACTGAAACGGATACAGAATTCCTCGGGTCGCTCGGACTCCACACCGTCTTCGACTTCCGCAACGGCGCCGACCACGCGCTGGAGGGCCCGGACGTGGACCTGCCGGGGGTGCGGAACGTCAACATCCCGCTCTCGGATCCGGCCGACGGCCGCGAGTTCTGGAAGATGGTCCGCGACGGCGACCTCGACCAGCTCCGCGCGGTCCTGGGCGACGGGCAGGCCGCGGCCCGGATGACCCGCTCGTACCGCGTGATGATCAAGAACCGAACCGCCGAGCACAGCCGCGTCCTGCACGCCCTCGCCGAGGACAGCGTCCCGGCCCTCATGCACTGCGCCGCCGGCAAGGACCGGGCGGGCCTGTCGATCGCCGTCACCCTGCTCGCGCTGCGCGTGGAGCGCGAGGCGATCGTCGCGGACTACCTGGAGTCGAACGCCCCGCACCGCCGTTACCGGGTCCGGCGCGGCGACGGGTCCTCCGGGGCCCGCTCCCCCGAGGTGATGGAGCTGCTGGCCCCGCTCTTCGACGCCCGCGCCGAGTACCTGCTCGCGGCCTTCGAGACCATCGACGAGGCCTGGGGCGGTGTGGACCGCTACCTGTCGCAGGGCCTCGGGCTCACGCCCGAGACCCTGGACCGCCTCCGCGAGCAGCTGCTCGACTGATCTCCGCTCAAGCAGGCGGTCAGCGGTTGGCGACCGCCTGCTTCACGAGCGTCCTCCCGAAGTCCCACATCAGCCCGGACCCGCCGTGCGCCTCGTCCATGACCTCGCGGAAGGCGCCGACGAACCGGTCGACGTCCTGCTCGTCCACGATCAGCGGCGGAATCAGCTTGATCACCTCCAGCTGGTCCCCGGAGACCTGGGTGAGGATGCGGTGCTTCTGGAGCAGCGGCACGACGACCATCTGCGCGAACAGCCCCTTGCGCGCCGCTTGGAGCATCGTCCAGCGGCTGCGGAGCCCCAGCGAGGACGGCCGACCGAATTCGATGCCGATCATCAGGCCGCGTCCCCGCACCTCGTGCAGCAGCTCGTACTCGTCCACGAGCGCCGCCAGCCGCCCGCGCAGGAGGTCGCCCATCGCCCTGGAGTGGGCGACGACCTCCTCGTCCTCCATGACCGACAGCACGGCCAGACCGGCCGCCATCGCCTGCGCGTTGGACCCGAAGCTCGCGGAGTGCACGAGCACCCGGTCCATGGACGAGTAGACCTTCTTGAAGATCCAGTCCTTGCCCAGGGTCGCGCCGACGGGCACGTAGCCGCCCGACAGCGCCTTGGCGACGCACACCAGGTCCGGCTCCACGCCCGGCTCGTGCTGGTAGGCGTAGAAGTCGCCGGTGCGTCCGAGGCCGGTCTGCACCTCGTCCGCGATCAGCAGTGCCTTGTGCCGGTGCAGCAGCTCCTGCGCGGCGAGCAGGAATCCGAGCGGGGCCGCGAGGACCCCCTTGCCCTGGACGGGCTCGACGATCAGGGCGGCCACGTCCCCGCGCTTCAGCTCCCGTTCCAGCGCGGCCAGATCGCCCAGCGCGATGCCGGTGTCGGGGAGCAGCGGCGCGAAGCCGTCCCGGAACCCGCCCTCGCCGTTGACCGAGAGCGAGCCGGTGGTGAGCCCGTGGAAGGCGTGGTCGCAGTAGAGGATCCGTGGCCGCCCGGTCGCGTACCGGGCGAACTTCAGGGCCGTCTCCACCGCCTCCGTGCCGCTGTTGCCGAAGAAGACCCGGTCCAGGTGCGGGCTGTACGAGAGCAGCTTCTCGGCCAGCAGCCCGGGCAGCGGCTGGCAGTCGAAGCGGGTGAGGTCGGCGAGCTGGGCGTCCAGGACGTCGTGCAGGGCCCGGCGGACGACCGGGTGGTGGCGGCCCAGGCCCATCACGCCGAAGCCGGCGAGCATGTCGAGGTAGTCGTTGCCCTCGGCGTCCCAGAAGTGGGCGCCCTGGGCCCGCTCGTAGACCTTGTCGAAGCCGATCGTGTGGAGCATCCGGGGCAGTTGGTGGTTGAGGTGCCGCGCGTGCAGCTCGTACCGTTCCGCGCCGCGCTCGGCGAGCAGTGCGGCGAGGTCGAAGCCCTTGCCCCCTCCCGGCGCGGCTGTCATGCCTGCTTTCCCCGGTTGCCGCCGATCGTCTCCCGGGCCGCCCGCAGGGATTCCTTGAGGGAGCCCATGGTGGCGAGGACGGCGGTGGGTTCGTAGCCGCAGTGCGCCATGCAGTTGGCGCAGCGCGGGTCCTTTCCGCGGCCGTACTTGCTCCAGTCGGTGTCGTTGATCAGTTCCCGGTACGTCGGCACGTAGCCGTCGCTCATCAGGTAGCAGGGGCGCTGCCAGCCGAAGAGGGAGTAATTCGGAATGGCCCAGGCCGTGCAGGGGAAATCGGCCTTCCCTTCCAGGAAGTCCAGGAAGAGCGGGGAGTGGTTGAGACGCCACCGGCGCCGGTTGCCGCCCGCGAAGGCCTTCCTGAAAAGATCACGGGTCTGTTCGACGCCCAGGAAGTGTTCCTGGTCAGGTGCCTTTTCGTAGGCGTAGGCGGGCGAGATCATCATCTCGTCCACCTGTAGGTCGTCATTGAGGTAGTTGAGTACCTCGATGATCGTCTGCGGGGTGTCGGTGTTGAAGAAGGTAGAGTTCGTGGTCACCCGGAATCCGCGCCGCTTCGCCTCCTTGATGGCCGCGACCGCCTCGTCGAAGACGCCTTCCTTGGCGACCGACTCGTCGTGCCGTTCGCGCAGGCCGTCGATGTGCACGGCGAAGGCGAAATAGGGGGAAGGGGTGAACTTCTCGATCTTCTTGCGCAGCAGCATCGCGTTGGTGCAGAGGAAGACGTACTTCCGCTTCGCCACCAGCTGCCGGACGATCTCGTGGATCTGCGGGTGCATCAGGGGCTCGCCGCCCGCGATGGACACCATGGGCGCACCGGACTCCAGTACGGCACCGACCGCCTGGGCGACCGGCATGCGCTGCTTGAGCACCCCGGCCGGGTGCTGGATCTTCCCGCACCCCTCACAGGCCAGGTTGCACGCGTAGAGCGGTTCCAGCTCGACGATCAGCGGGAACTTCTCGCGCTTGCGGAGCTTTTGTTCGAGAAGATACGTCCCGACCCTGATGGTCTGGCGCAGCGGCATGGCCATCTGGCTCACCTCCTGGGGAGCAGCAAAGAACGGTGCCAGTCATAAAACGCGGGCAGTACGGCACGCAGGACACGGAAGGCCGATATTCCCCCGCGAACCGTGCCGATACGGACGAGCTCGTACTCCGGAGCGTCCACGATCACCCGGACGGCCCCAACCGGACGGCTGCCGCCCCGCGTCGCGGTCCGCAGGGTGGCGACGGACTCCATGTCGACCGCGATGGCGCCGGTGGCGCGCAGCTGCGCGCGCTCCTGGCCGCGGACGACGTGCTCGGATCCGGTCAGGGCGCCCCGGTGCACGGTCCGGCCGGGGGCGGCCCGGGCCAGCGCCTCGGCGAGCAGGACGGTTCCGGTACAGCTGACGGCCCCCTCCTGGTCGCGGGCCTCCTCGGCGACGACCAGGTCGCCGGGGTGCATGCCGGGGACCAGCCCGGCGCAGAATCCCGTGGCGAGGACGGCGGCCCGTTCCATGCCCGGCCGCTCCAGCGCGCGGCCGACGGCCCGCTCGGCCGCGCGCGCGCCCATCCCGGTCCGCAGCAGGGCGTACGCCTCCGGGGCCCCTCGCCCTGCGCCGCGCAGCGCGAGGCGCTCGATCCGCAGGGCGCAGGCGACCAGTAACGGGTCGGGGTTCTGCTCCGGCGCCGCCCCGGCCCGCTCCCCCCTGGCGGCGGACATCACGCTCCCCCGGCGGCGGTGAACGGTTCCCCGTACAGGTAGCGGCCGAGCGCGGTCAGCGGGAACACCTGCCGGTACAGGTGGTAGTTGATGGAGAAGTCCCAGGGGAACCCGGTGCCCGTGAAGTACGGTTCGTCCCAGGAGCCGTCCTCCTGCTGCGCATGGACCAGGTACGCGATGCCCCGCTCGACGGCCGCGCCCTCCCGCTCCCCGGCGGACAGCAGGGCCATCAGCGCCCACGCCGTCTGCGAGGCGGTGGAGGCGCCCTTCCCCGCCCAGGACGGGTCCTTGTAGGAGCGCTGGTCCTCGCCCCACCCGCCGTCCTCGTTCTGTACGGATTCCAGCCAGCGCACGGCCCGCCGGATCGCGGGATGCCCGGGGGCCAGGCCGGCGGCGGTGAGCGCCGGTACCACCGACCCGGTGCCGTAGACGTAGTTGGTGCCCCAGCGGCCGAACCAGGCGCCGCAGGGCTCCTGTTCGGCGAGCAGCCAGGCGATGCCGCGCCGGGTGCGGGCGTCGCCCGCCCGGCCCTCGAAGGCGAGCATCTCCACCACGTGGGCGGTGACGTCGGCCGAGGGCGGGTCGATGACCTCGCCGAAGTCGCAGAAGGGCAGCTTGTTCGGCAGGGGGCTGGTGTTGTCGGCGTCGAAGGCGCCCCAGGCCCCGTTCTTCGACTGCATGCCGAGGTTCCAGGAGACCCCGCGGGCGATGGCCGCCTCCACGCGGACCGGGTCGGGGTGCCTGATCCGGCGCAGGGCGAGGACGACCTCGGCCGTGTCGTCGATGTCGGGGTAGGTGTCGTTGTGGAACTCGAACGCCCAGCCGCCGGGTGCGAGCCCGGGCCGGCGCACCGCCCAGTCCCCGCTGCGGTGGATCTCCTCGCCGAGCATCCAGTCGGCGGCCTTGACCAGCGCCGGATGGTCGGGGCGCAGGCCCCCGTCGGCCAGGGCGATGGCGGCCAGGCAGGTGTCCCAGACCGGGGACTGGCAGGCCTCGATCATCCGGGCGCCGTCCTCGCGCCACACCGCGAACCGGTCCAGGGATTCCAGTCCGGCGCGCATCACCGGGTGCCGCAGGTCGTAGCCGAGCAGGTGCAGGGCGATGATGGAGTACACGGCGGGCGGCTGGATCCCGCCCCAGCAGCCGTCGTTCTCCTGGCGCTCGACGATCCAGCGGCTGGCGGTGGCCATCGCCGCCTTGCGCAGCCGGCGCGGGGCGAACCGCCGGTAGACGTGCAGGGCCTTGTCCATCCGCTGGAAGGCCCCGTCCCAGGTGGTCAGCGGGGCCAGCCTCCTGGCCGGGTACGGCGTCCGCGCGTCGGCGTGCAGCTCGTCCAGGGCGAAGGGGGCGGGGCGGACGGGGCGCAGCGCGGACACGACGGTGAGCGGGACGATGGTCTGGCGGGCCCAGCAGCCGAAGTCGTAGATGTTCAGGGGCACCCAGGGCGGCAGGAACACCAGCTCGGGCGGGATCTCGGGCAGGTGGTCCCAGCTCCACCAGCCGAAGAGGGCCAGCCAGATCCGGGTGAAGACGCGGGCGGCGGCGATGCCGCCGTGGGCCCGGATCCAGGCCGAGGCGCGGGACATGTGCGGGGCGTCGGGGCGGTCCCCCGCGAGGCGCAGCGCCACGTACGCCTCGATGGTGGCGGACAGTTCGGGCGGCCCGCCGTGGAAGGTGGCCCAGGTACCGTCCTCGCGCTGCTCACCGCGGATGAAGAGGGCGGCGGCGCGGGTGGTGGCCTCGTCCCGGATGCCGAGGAACTGCCGCAGCAGCAGGTCTTCGGCGTCCATGGTGACGTTGGTCTCCAGGGTGCCCTTCCACCACCCCTCGGGGTCCTGGCGCTCCAGCAGGTGCCGCGTCGCACGCGCGGCGGCCTCCTGGACCCGGTCCGGCCCGTGGCCGCGCGGAGCCCCGGGCAGGCCCGCGGTGGTCCGCTCCGCGCCGGGGCCGCGCCCGGCCGGCGGGCCGGACTCCCGGACGGGTCCGGGGCGCCCGTCGTGCCGGAGCCGTACCGCCGGGGGCTCGGCCCTGCCCGTCCCCGGAGGGGCGGGCGCGGACGGGGAGCCCGGCTCCGCGGTCAGGTCGGCCGCCGGGCGGGCCGCCCGCGCCGTTCCCGCGCCGCCGGGCGCGGCCGCGAGGCCGTACTCGGCCACCGGGGCCTGCCGGGCCGCGGGGCCGGGGCCCGGTCCCGGTCCCGGGGCCGGGCCCGGGCGGGCACTGCGGCGTGAGGGACCGGGCGGCGGAACGCCCGGGGTGGATTCGCTGCCAGCGCCAGCGCCATCCGCGCTGCCGTCGGTCGTCGCTGTCATGGCTTCCCCTTAGAACAGTGTCCTGTGCTGTGCTGGGGTCTGCCGTCGGCCGGTGCGCGCCACCGTCAGGCGGCGGCGCCGGTCGGCGACTCGCGAGTCATATCCGCTGTCGGGTGGCGGTCACCTCTTGCGCACGACGACGAAGTCGGCGAGGGCCACGAGCTGGTCGCGCACCCGCTGCGGCATGTCGACGCCGTCCAGGGCCCGGATCGCGATCGCGTGCTGGCGCCGTGCCTCGTCGGCGGTCCACTGACGGCCGCCGGCCGCCTCGATGAGCGCCGCGCGGGCGGCGAACTCCTCCTCCGAGAAGTTCTCGAAGTCACTGCTCTTGGCGTCGGCCGCGAGCAGCTCGCCGAGCTGCTCGGAGGCCTCCCCGCCGGCCGCGAGCGCGGCGACGACCGGCAGTGACTTCTTGCGCTGGCGCAGGTCGCTCCAGGTCTGCTTGCCGGTGGCCTCCGGGTCGCCCCAGATGCCGAGCAGGTCATCGACGGCCTGGAAGGCGAGGCCGAGGTGGTAGCCGTACTCCTCCAGCTTGTCGGCCGTACGGTCGTCCGCGCCGCCGAGCACTGCGCCGATGGAGACCGCGCAGGCGAGCAGCGCCCCCGTCTTGTTGCCCTCCATCTCCAGGCACTCCTCGACGCTGACGCGCTCGCGGTGCTCGTAGGAGATGTCCTGCGCCTGCCCGTCGATGAGCTTGCGGCTGGCCGTGGTCAGCCGGCGCGTCGCACGGCCCGCCTCCACGGTGCCGAGCTCCAGCAGGACCTCGTTGGCGAGGGCGAAGAGGGCGTCGCCGACGAGGATCGCGAGGGCCGGTCCGTGCACCTTCCACACCGTGTCGCGGTGGCGGCGCTGCTCGTCGCCGTCCATGAGGTCGTCGTGGAGCAGCGAGAAGTTGTGCACGAGCTCGACCGCGACGGCGCCGGGGATGCCGACCTCGGCGGCGGCGCCGGCGGCTTCGGCGGAGAGCAGTGCGAGGGCGGGGCGCACGGCCTTGCCGCCGTCGCCGTCGGCGATGTTGCCCTGGGCGTCGATCCAGCCGAAGTGGTAGGCGGCGACGGTGTCCATGGGCGAGGCGAGGCGGTCGACAGCGGCGCGCAGGGCGGGGGTCGACAGCGTGCGGCCGCGTTCCAGGAGGGCGATCGTGTCCGCCTTCTCCATGCCCGCTCCGGCGGTGCCCACACCGGCATCCGTGTTCTCGACAGCCGGATTCCCCGGGTTCACTGGCTCTCCTCTTGTTCCTGTACGTGCTGCGGTCGTGCTGATGGTCGTCATGCCGCCTCCTGCAGAGGGTGGGCGCGGGGGCGGCCGAGCGCGGCGAGTGCGGCGTGCGCCGCGCTCAGTCCGCTCCGGACGGCGCTCTCCATGGTCGCGGGCCAACCGGTGGCAGTCCACGCACCGGCCAAGTAGAGCCCCGGCGTGTCGGTCCGCGCGCCGGGGCGCAGCCGGCCGACGCCGGGGGTGGGGGCGAAGGTGGCCGTCCGCTCCCGGGTGACGAAGAAGTCCCGTACCTTGGCGCCGCGCGCCGCGGGCAGCAGCCGCTCCAGCTCGGGCAGGTACTTGGCGCGCAGGACCGAGACGGGCTCGTCGATGTCGTCCTGGGCGACGGACTGGGACAGCGCCAGGTACTGGCCGCCGTCGGGCAGTCCGGAGGAGTCGGTGCGGTCGAACACCCACTGCACCGGGGAGCCGAGGGCGGCGAAGAAGGGCTGCTTGAGCACCTTGCGGTCGTAGACGACGTGGACGTTGAGGATCGGCGCGGTGCCGATGTCGAGGAGCTTGTCGGGGTCGGCCAGCGCCCCGGCCGGCAGCAGTCCGTGTGCCTCGCGCTGCGGAACGGCGAGGACGACGGTGCCCGCCTCCAGGCTCTCGTCCTCGGTGTCCACCCGCCAGGCGCCTTCGGGGGTGCGGGTCAGGGACGTGACCCGGGTGCGCAGCTCGGTGCGCACGCCGGCCGCGTCGAGGGCCTTGCGGGCGAGGGTGTCGTGCAGGTCGCCCAGCGGGACGCGGGCCCAGCCGATGTCGGCGGCGCCGTTCTCGGAGAGCAGGCCGGTCTTGAAGACCATGGCGGCCAGGCCCAGCGAGGACTGCTCGGCGGTGGCGTTGAGGGTGGCGATGCCGACGAGGTCCCACAGGGCCTCGATGGTACGGGCGGACTGGCCGTAGCGGCCGAGCCAGGTCGCGAAGTCCAGGCCGTCCAGCGCCGGGTCGGCGGGGTCCAGGCGGCGCAGCGCGAGGGCGGCGCGGCCGACGCTCGCGCGCTCGGCGAGCGAGAGGTGCGGGTAGCGGGCCAGTGCCCCGGCCAGGTGCAGGGGCACGGGCAGGGCGGTGCGCCGCAGCCGGCCCAGGCGCGGGCCGCCGGGGTGGGCGACGTCGAGGACGGGTACGTCGAGCCGGTCCTGGAGCGGGGCGAGGGCGGCGCCGTCGACGCGGTCGAGGAACCACCGGTAGGCGGTGCAGCACCGCAGGTACACGTGCTGGCCGTTGTCGACGTTGAGGTCGCCGCGCTTGAAGGAGAAGGCGAGCCCGCCGAGCCTGGGGCGGCCTTCCAGCAGGGTGACGCGCAGCCCCGCGTCGGCGAGTTCGAGGGCGGTGGTGACTCCCGCGAGTCCGCCGCCCACGACGACGGCGTGCTGGTCGGTGCCGGTCATGCGCTCTCCCCCGTGATGCGGCCGCCGTCCGGGCCGGCCTCGGCGCGTGCGGCGCGTGCGGTGCGTGCGGCGGGGCCCCCGGGGGGAGACGCGGCCGCCCGCGCGGTGGTTGCCCGGGAGCGGCCCCGGTGCTCGCGGCGGGTCGGGGGCATCAGCTGCGCCTCCGGGTGCTCTGGCGGGAGATGGTCCGCGCGTCCAGGCCGGAGAGGCCGCGCACGGCGACGTACGCCTTCTCGTGCGGCGGCAGTGAGACGCGGCCGCGCAGCACCGCCTCCGGCTCCCGCTCGATGCGGTCGAGGAGGCGCCGGTAGATGCCCGCCATGGCGGCGACGCAGGCGCCGCTGCGCCGGTCGAGCAGGGGCAGCAGCCGGTAGCCCTCGGCGAACAGGGCGCGGGCGCGGCGGACTTCGTGGTGCACGAGCCCGGCGAAGTCGGCGCCGGCGGGGGCGCGGTCGCCGTGGAAGCCTTCCGAGCAGCCGAACTTGGCGAGGTCCTCGGCGGGCAGGTAGGTGCGGCCGTTGGCCGCGTCCTCGCGAACGTCCCGGAGGATGTTGGTCAGTTGCAGGGCGAGGCCGAGGGTGTCGGCGTACTCCCCGGCGCGTGCGGCCTCGAGCGCGCCCAGGCCCCCGGCGTTCACCGTGCCGAACACGCCCAGCGAGAGCCGCCCGATGGCTCCGGCGACGCAGCGGCAGTAGGTCTTGAGGTCGTCCCAGGTCTCGTAGGTCTCGCCGCGGACGTCCATCAGGACGCCGTCGATGAGCTCGTCGAGCCCGCCGAGCGGGATCGGGAAGCGGCGGGCTGCGTGGGCGAGTGCGACGGCGACCGGGTCGGTGTCGTCCTCGTCGATCTCCTCGGCCCGGATCCGCCCGAGCACGGCGCGGGTCTCCTCCAGCCGTGCCAGCTTCGCCTCGGGGGGCAGCGTGCCGTCGCCGATGTCGTCGACGCGCCGGGAGAAGGCGTACAGCGCGGACATCGCGTGCCGCTTGTCGGTGGGCAGCAGCCGGATTCCGTACGCGAAGTTGCGCGCCTGCGAACCGGTGACGGCCTCGCAGTAGCTGTACGCCGCAAGGACGGGTGCGGACGCGTGTGTGGGGCCCTCCACGGTCGGGCTCACCCCTTTCTCGGCGCTGTGCGCAGGACGGCGGCCACCTCGCGGAGCAGGCCGCTCTTGGTGGGCTTGGGCGGGCCGGGCAGTACGTCGAAACCGGCGGCGGTGACGGCTCGCAGGGCCGCACGTCCCCCTCCCACGAAGCCGGCGAGCAGCAGCCGGAGCCGGCCGCTCACGCTGCCCACGAGCGGGGTGCCTTCGTTCAGGAGCTCGCGTGCGCGCTCGGTTTCGAACGCGACCAGGGAGCGTACGGACGCGCCGGCGGACGGGGCCGCCAGGTCGGCCTCGGCCACGTGGAAGCGCCGCATGTCCTCGGCGGGCAGGTAGATCCGGTCGCGGCCGAGGTCCTCGGCGACGTCCTGGAGGTGCTCGGCGATCTGCAGGGCGGTGCAGACGGCGTCGGAGCGGCGGATCCGTTCGGGGGTGCTGGTGCCGGTGAGGGCGAGCACCAGGCGGCCGACCGGGTTCGCGGAGAGCTCGCAGTAGGCGAGCAGGTCCCCGTAGGTCTCGTAGCGGGCGACCCGCTGGTCCTGCCGGTTGGCCTCGATGAGCCCGAGGAACGGCTCCGGGGTGAGGCCGTGGGCCCGGACCACGGGCCGCAGGGCGAGCAGCAGCGGGTGGCGCGGGGGACCGTCGGTCCCGCCGAACACCCGGTGCAGGTCGGCCTCGAAGGCGTCGAGCATGGCGAGCCGGTCGTCGACGGCGGCCGGGTCCAGCCCGAGGAGCACGGCGTCGCGTCCGCCGGGGGCGAGGTCGCCGTCGCCGATGTCGTCGACGAGGCGGGCGTACCCGTAGACGGCCATGAGCCCGTCGCGCCAGGCGCGGGGCAGGAAGGCGGGGGCGACGGGGAAGTTCTCGGCGGCGGCCTTGCCGAGGGTGGCGCGCACGTGGACGGAGTCGGCCGCGTGATGGGGGGCGGGGCCGTGCACGGAGTCGCCCCCGGGGCCGGGGTCGGCCGCGGGGACGGTGTCGGACAGGGGTGGGATGCCGCGCCCGGGGGTCACCGCCCGCCGCCCGGGGCGGGGACGGCCGTCGTGCCTGGGGGCCGGAGAATTCCCGTAGCCATTGCCGTCACATCTCCCGTTCTACACTGCCGACCCAATACATCCCATTTCGGACACGCCGCCCTGGTTTTTCACGAGCTGCCCCAGGGCCGTTCACCTGCGGGGAATCGTCCCCTCTTGGCGCGATTAAGGACCGCTTCAGCTTACGCTGTACAACGCCGCCGGGGCCGCTGGGGTATTCGCTGCGCGAGCGAATGTCGCCGCGTCACCGCCGCGCACGCTTCAGGCCCCCGCCGCTCGGGAGCGGCAGGGGCCTGCGGGAGAGACGCCGGAGGGCGCCGCGCGACCCGGAGGTCAGCCGTTGGACGCCTTCTCGTAGGCCGAGACGACTTCCTCGGTCGGCCCGTCCATCAGGAGCTCGCCCTTTTCCAGCCACAGCACCCGGTCACAGGTGTCGCGGATGGACTTGTTGTTGTGGCTGACGAGGAAGACCGTACCGGCCTTCTCCCGCAGTTCGCGGATGCGGTTCTCCGAACGCACCTGGAAGCTGCGGTCACCCGTGGCCAGGGCCTCGTCGATCATCAGGACGTCGTGGTCCTTGGCCGCCGCGATGGAGAAGCGCAGGCGCGCCGCCATGCCGGAGGAGTAGGTGCGCATCGGCAGGGAGATGAAGTCGCCCTTCTCGTTGATGCCCGAGAAGTCGACGATGTCCTGGTAGCGCTCCTTGATCTGCTCGCGGCTCATGCCCATCGCGAGACCACCGAGGACGATGTTGCGCTCACCGGTCAGGTCGTTCATCAGCGCCGCGTTGACGCCGAGCAGCGAGGGCTGGCCGTCGGTGTAGACCTTGCCCGCCTCACAGGGCAGCAGCCCCGCGATGGCGCGCAGCAAGGTCGACTTGCCGGAGCCGTTGGAGCCGATGAGGCCGATCGCCTCGCCGCGGTACGCCGTGAAGGAGACCCCGCGCACGGCGTGGACCCTGCGGACGCCCGCGGACTCGCCCTTGCCCCGGCGCAGGATCTTGCTGAGCGCGGCGGTGGCCGCACCCTTGCCGGAACTGCCGGTGTTGACCCGGTAGACGATGTGGACGTCGTCCGCGATCACGGTGGGGACGCGCCCCTGGGTGTTGTCAGCCACGGCCGTAACGCTCCTCAGACTTCCAGAAGTACACGAAGCCGCCGAGGCCGATCACGGCGGCCCAGCCCACGGCGAAGAGCCAGACGTGGGGGGGCAGGTTGCTGCTGCCGTAGTCGTCGATCAGCGCGAACCGGATGAGGTCCATGTAGATCGCCACCGGGTTCCACAGCAGGACGTCGCTGATCCACTGCGGCTGGTCCTTGAGGTAGATCCCGATCGGGAACATCACCCCGGACGCGTACATCCAGGTACGCATCACGAACGGCATCAGCTGCGCCAGGTCGGGGGTCTTGGAGCCCATCCGCGCGAAGATCATGGCGAGGCCGGTGTTGAAGACGAACTGCAGCGCCAGCGTCGGGACGACCAGCAGCCACGACAGCCGCGGGTAGTTGCCGAAGCTGACGGCGATCACGAAGACGACGATCATCGAGTACAGCAGCTGCTGGAGCTGCTGGAGCGAGAAGGACACCGGCAGGGCGGCCCGGGGGAAGTGCAGCGCCCGGACCAGCCCGAGGTTCCCGGAGATCGCCCGGACACCCGCCATCACCGAGCTCTGGGTGAAGGTGAAGACGAAGATGCCCATCATCAGGAACGGGACGTAGACGCCCGACGGCATCTCCCTGCCCGCGCCGAGGATCAGGCCGAAGATCAGCCAGTAGACGGCCGCGTTCAGCAGTGGGGTCGCCACCTGCCAGACCTGGCCGAGCTTCGCCTGGCTGTACTGCGCGACCAGCTTGGCCCGGGAGAAGGCCATGACGAAGTGGCGCCGGCCCCAGAGCTGGCGCACGTACTCGGCCAGGCCGGGCCGGGCACCGCTGACGGAGAGGCCGTACTTCCTGGCGAGCTCCGCGGGGCTCAGCCCCGCGTCTTCGGACGGCGGCCTGCTCGTGGCGAGGGCGCCGTCGTGGGTTGTGTCACTCACAAGTTGAAACTTTCGTCTTCAAGATGCGGCCAGGTGGGCATCAGGCTGGTGGCGCGAGGCCCGTGATCGCGCCATGTTCCCAGACGCGGGCTCGTCAGATGACAGGTGGTCGGCCCAGCCGGGTCAACCGCCAGACCGTACGCCACCTCATGGGGCGGCGGGGTCCGCAGGGAGTGGTCCACCCCTCCCGGAAACCGCCGAACCAGGCCTTGAGCGCGGGGACCGAGGGCCTGCGCAGGAGCGTCAGCAGGAGCCAGACGCCCAGGTAGGCCGGGACCAGCGGGGCGGGCAGGTTGCGGCGGGCGAGCCACACCCGGTTACGAGCCACCATACGGTGGTAGACGGCGTGCCGGGAGGGGGCCGTGGTCGGGTGCAGCAGCACCATGTCCGCCCGGTAGTCGATCAGCCACCCTGCGTCGAGCGCCCGCCAGGCCAGATCGGTTTCCTCGTGCGCGTAGAAGAACTCGCCCGGCAGGGCTCCCACCTGCTCGAACACCCTCGTGCGGACGGCGTTGGCGCCGCCCAGGAAGGTGGTCACGCGGGAGGAGCGCATCGGGTCCGAGGCCCGCAGCCGCGGCACGTGGCGGCGCTGGGTGACGCCGGTCTCGGGGTCGGCGATCCGGAAGCTGATGATGCCGAGCTCCGGGTCCTCGGCGAAGGCCCGCCGGCACAGCTCGGCGGTGTCGGTGCGCTCCAGCAGCCCGTCGTCGTCCAGGAAGAGCAGCGCGTCCACGTCACGGCCGCCGGGACCGAAGGCCTCGATGCCGACGTTGCGCCCGCCGGGGATGCCCAGGTTCTCGGGGAGGTCGATCGTACGGACGCCCTCGGGCAGGCCGGTGACGCGTACGCCCTGGCCCACGACGACGACCTCCACCGGGTCGCCCTCCTGGCGGGCCACCGAGTCGAGGAGCGCCTTGAGCTCGTCGGGCCGGTTGCCCATGGTGATGATGACGGCGCCCAGCCGCATGGAGGCCGTCACTTGAGCCTGCTGGAGGCCAGGATCGACACCAGGTGCAGCACGCTCTGCAGCAGCGCGATGCCGGCGAGGACGGCGACGCCGACCCGGGAGTAGAACAGGTCGCCGCGGACCTGGTCCGCGACGGCCAGCACCAGGATGAGCAGGGACGCCTCGATGCCGAGGACGAGCCGGTGGAACTTCAGCGCGGCGGCGGCCCGGCGGGCGAGCGCCATGCCGGACGAGCGCGGCTCGGCCGCCGCGTCCTTGACCACGGGCTTGCCGGCCTGGTGGCGGGCGACGCCGACCAGGTCGGTCTCGGCCTTGATCAGGATCGCGCCGAGCGCCGCGAGGGTGCCCAGGAACGCCCACAGCCAGTCGATCCGGCCGGTGCCCCACAGGTCGGCGGCGCGCAGGCCGAAGCCGACCAGCACCGCCGCGTCGCACAGGTAGGCGCCGACCCGGTCCAGGTACACGCCGGAGAGCGAGAACTGCTTCTTCCAGCGGGCGACTTCGCCGTCGACGCAGTCGAGCAGCAGGTACAGCTGGACCATGACGACGCCGAGGACGGCGCCCCAGACGCCCGGCAGCAGCAGGGCGGGGGCGGCGAGGACACCGGAGAGGGTCATCATGTAGGTCAGCTGGTTGGGCGTGACCTTGGTGGTGACCAGGAGGCGGGTGATGCGCAGGGAGATCTCGCGCATGTAGAGGCGCCCGCCCCAGTGCTCGCCGCTGACCCGGTCCTTGACGCCCGCCGGGTGAACGACGGGCCGGAGTTCAGCTACGGATGGTCTTGGCATAGTCGGCGTAAGCGTCCCTGATCTCGGCTGCGGACAGGTTGAGGTGCTCCAGGATCGTGAAACGTCCCGGGCGGGTCTGGGGGGCGTACTCGACGGCCGCGACGAACTCGTCGACGCTGAAGCCGATCTCCTCGGGCACCACCGGCAGGCCGTGCCGGCGCAGCACCTCGGCGAAGAGCCCGGCCTGCCCGGCGGCCCCGCGCAGGTGCATCGCGAAGGCGGCGCCGATGCCGACCTGCTCGCCGTGGAGTGCGGAGCGCCCCGGGTAGAGGAGGTCGAAGGCGTGGCTGATCTCGTGGCAGGCGCCGGACGACGGGCGGCTGTCCCCGCTGATCGACATGGCGATCCCGGAGAGCACCAGGGCCTCGGAGAGCACGGTGAGGAACTCGTCGTCGCCGCAGCCGCCGGGGTGGCGCAGCACGGACTCGCCGGCGGTACGGGCCATGGCGGCGGCCAGGCCGTCGACGGGCTCGGCCGTGATCTTGTGGGAGAGCTCCCAGTCGGCGATCGCCGAGATGTTGGAGATCGCGTCGCCGACGCCGGCGCGGATGAACCGCACCGGGGCGTCCTTGATCACATCGAGGTCGATGACCATGGCGATCGGGGTGGGGACGCCGTAGGAACCGCGGCCGTTGTCGTTGTCCAGGATGGACACCGGCGAGCAGATGCCGTCGTGCGAGAGGTTGGTGGCGACGGCCACCATGGGCAGCCCGACCCGCGCCGCGGCGTACTTCGCGACGTCGATGATCTTGCCGCCGCCCAGGCCCACGACGGCGTCGTAGCGGCGGCCCTTTATGTCGTCGGCCAGCTTGACCGCGGAGTCGATGGTGCCGTCGACCACCGCGTACCAGTCGGCGTGCGGCAGGACGGGCTCCAGCTTGGCGCGCAGCGCCACGCCGGAGCCGCCGCTGATCGCGATGGCCAGCTTGCCGGAGGCGGAGATCCGCTGGTCGGCCAGGAGGCCGGCCAGGTCGTCCATCGCACCGCGGCTGATGTCGACGACGACGGGCGAGGGGATGAGCCTCGTCAGTACTGGCATGCGATCGTCCGGCCCTTGGCGAGGTCGTCGTGGTTGTCGATCTCGACCCACTTGACGTCGCCGATGGGGGCCACGTCGATCGTGAAGCCGTCGTTGACGAGCTGCTGGTAGCCGTCCTCGTAGTAGAGGTCGGGGTCGCGCTCGAAGGTGGTCTTCAGCGCCTCGGCCAGCTGTTCGGCGGCCTCGGGCTCGATGAGGGTGACACCGATGTACTCGCCGGTGGCCTCGGCCGGGTCCATCAGCTTGGTGATCTTCTGGACGCCGCTCCCGGAGGCGCCGTCGGCGGTGACGACCTTCATCTCCTCGTCGGCCAGGTTCTTGACCGTGTCGAGGGCGAGGATGATCTTCTGGCCCTTGCCGCGGGCGGCGAGCAGGGTGCGCTCGACGGAGACCGGGTGGACGGTGTCGCCGTTGGCGAGGATCACACCCTGCTTGAGGACCTCACGCGCGCACCACAGGGAGTAGGCGTTGTTCCACTCCTCGGCCTTGTCGTTGTCGATCAGCGTGATCTTGACGCCGTACTTGGCCTCCAGGGCCTCGCGGCGCTCGTAGACGGCTTCCTTGCGGTAGCCGACGACGATGGCGACCTCGGTCAGGCCGACCTCGGCGAAGTTGCCCAGGGTCAGGTCGAGAACCGTGAGGCTCTCCTCGTCACCCGCGGGACCGACGGGCACGAGGGCCTTGGGCAGGGTGTCGGTGTAGGGACGCAGGCGGCGTCCGGCACCGGCAGCGAGTACAAGGCCGATCATGCTGGTTCTCCTTCGTCATGTACGGCGGGTGCCCCGGAGGAGACCCAGAAGCGGGTGCTCTCGACGAGCACCACGAGTGCCACGAACACGGCCAGGACCGCGAGCGCGACGGGGAAGTCCGTTTCGCGCCCCACCAGGATGGCGGCGAGGACCGTGGTCAGCAGGACCCGGCCTTCGTGGCCGCCGATCGTCCGCACCAGCCAGTGCGGGGGCGCGCCGGTGCCACCGCGGATGCGGTACACCGTGTCGTAGTGATGGTAGGCGACCGCCGCGATCAGGCCGAATGCCGCCGGAAGGGCTCCGGGGACGTCCGCCTTGACGGCGAGGACCAGCACGGTGGTGTATTCGGCGGCGCGGAACAGCGGGGGGATCAGCCAGTCGAGGGCGCCCTTGAGGGGGGCGGCGACGGCGAGGCCGGCGGTCACGGCGTAGATCACGGCGACGGCGATCAGCCGCCGGTCGCCGAACGGCAGGTACAGGGCGGCGCCCACCATCAGGACCGCGCCGAGGGCGGCGACGTACACGGACCCGAAGGTACCGGCGCGGCCGCGCAGCAGCCGGGCCTGGAGCTCGGCCAGCGGCCCGGAGTCGGTGAGGTCCGCCAGGGCCTGGGCGGCCCGGTCCGTCCGCTTCGCCTTGCGGGTCAGGGAGCGCAGCACCCGGCCGGCGGTGGTGTAGAGGGCCCCGAAGGCGCAGCCGACGAGCAGGGCGTAGAAGACGATCCGCGGGGTGGTCGCGGCCGTGAGCACCGCGATCATGGCCCAGCGCTCTCCGATCGGCAGGATGATCATCCGGCGGACCCAGACGGTCCAGCCGACGCTGTCGAGCTTGCCGGAGAGGGCGGCCGTGGGGCTCGTGTTCGCGGTGGCGTCGTGGTTGGCCTCGTTGAAGGAGAAGTCCACGACGTGCCGGCAGGTCATGAGGACCATGGCGCCCACCGCCAGGGCCCACACGTCGTCGCCGTTCCTGGCGGCTCCGAGCGCGAGGCCCGCGTAGAAGGAGTACTCCTTCGCACGGTCGAAGGTCGCGTCGAGCCAGGCGCCCATCGTCGAGTACTGCAACGAGTAGCGGGCGAGCTGCCCGTCGGTGCAGTCCAGGACGAAGGAGACGAGGAGCAGCACACCGGCCGCCACGTAGCCCCAGCGCTCGCCCGTGGCGGCGAAGCCGGCCGCGACCAGCGCGGTGATCAGCGAGGCGGTGGTGACCTGGTTCGGGGTCAGGCCGCGGCGGGCGCACCAGCGGGCGATGTAGCGCGAGTACGGGCTGATGAAGAAGGTGGTGAAGAACCCGTCGCGGGACTTCACTGCGGTCCGCAGGCGCACGGCCTCGTCGTCCACGGCGGCGACGGCGGCGCTCGCCGCGTCCCGCTCCGCCGTGGTGGCGGGGACGGCGGCGACGAGCGTGCCCAGCTCGGGGCGCTGGACGGCGGTCCCGGCGGCCTCGACCGCGGTGGCGAGCCGGTCGGCGTACGGGCCGGCGCCGTCGGCCGCGGTGGCCACGGCCCGGTCGAGGGCCGCGCGGGCGCCCGGCTGGACGGCGAGGGCGCCGGTGACGGCGCAGGCGTCGAAGCGCGGGTCGGTCAGCGCGAGGCGCAGGGCGTGCACGTGTCCGACGAAGCCGCTGTCCACGACGGCCACCCGCTGGTCGGCGGGTACGCCGGCCAGTGCGGCCGCGGCGTCCTCGCGGCCGGTGGCGGGGCGGACGTCGAAGCCGAGGGAGCGCAGCTCGTCCGCGAGCGGTGATCCGGGGACCGGCAGGCCGGTGAGGATGACGGTCGGCAGACGAACTCACTCCTTGTAACGGATTGCGAACGGGCGCCCGAGGGGGGCGGCACGTCGGCAGAGGCTATCGGATGGACGGAAGCAGGGGTTCACCACCCGTTTGCGCCCCGACAGGCCGAAATGTCCCCGGCCCGGGCCCGGGCGCGATCATCATCGATGATCACGGCGCGATACCACAAACGGCCTGGCTGTTACGGTGGACACCCCCCTGAAGGTGTCGAGCGGAAAGAGGTGGGTCGATGACCGTCGCAGTGGTCGCGGCCGTGCGCGGCGAGCTCCGGTACGTCCCCGTTGCTCCCTTCCTTCCCTTCCTTCCGCTCCTTCCGGGCGCTGGCCGGGTCTGATCATGCGCTGAACTGATCGGCCTCGTCGGCCGGGGCCCCCGTTCAAGGGTTCACGTTGACCGACACCGCTTCCGATGACTTCATGCAGGCCTTCTTCACCCTGCACCACGGCCTGCCCCGGCAGGCCCCCGGCTCCGACGCGAGCACCCGCCACCTGCTGTCCCTGTGCGGTCCGCTGCCCGAGCGGCCGCGCGTGCTGGACCTGGGCTGCGGTCCGGGCCGCAGCGCGCTGCTGCTCGCCGCCGAGGCGGGCTGGCTGGGCGCGGGCGGGGGCGGCGCCGAGGTGATCGCCGTCGACCTGCACGACCCCTTCCTCGACGAGCTCCGTACGGCTGCGGCGGCCCGCGGGCTCGCCGACCGCGTCCACGCCGTCAGGGCGGACATGGGCGAGCTCCCGCGCGAGGCCCGCAGGGGCCCGGCCGCCTTCGCCGACGGCTCCTTCGACCTCGTGTGGGCGGAGGGGTCCGCCTACATCCTCGGCTTCGACACCGCGCTCGCCCGGTGGAAGCGCCTGCTCGCCCCGGGCGGCACGCTCGTGCTGACCGAGTGCGAGTGGACGGTCGGGGAACCCTCCGCCGGCGCGCGCGCCTTCTGGGACCCGCAGTGCCCCCTGCGCTCCACCGCCGACAACCTCGCCGCCGCCCGGGCCGCCGGGTACCGGGTGCTGGGCGTGCACCACCTGCCGGACTCCGACTGGGCCGAGTACTACGGCCCGCTCGCGGAGCGGGTGCGCACCAGCTCCGCGAGCGCCGGCCCCGCGATGGCCCGGGCGCTGGCCGCCGTCCGCGAGGAAATCGACGTACGGGTCCGCCACGGGCACGAGTACGGGTACACCGGCTACGTCCTGCGCCCGAAGAGCCCGGAGAGCCCGGAGAGCCCGGAGAGCCCGGAGACGGCCTAGCACGGACGGGGCCCGGACATGCGCGGATCTCCGAAGTGGGGACAAGCCTCCTTTGTACGGCAGACTGAAGGCCGAAGTCCGAAGCGAAGGATGGGTATGCCGACCACACCAGCCACCGCCGCGAACAGCGCGTCCCACGGCACCGGCACTCAAGAACCGATCATGCTCGAACTGGTCGACGAGTCCGGCAACACCATCGGCACGGCGGAGAAGCTCTCCGCCCACCAGGCGCCCGGTCAGTTGCACCGCGCCTTCTCGGTGTTCCTCTTCGACGAGCGCGGCCGCCTGCTGCTCCAGCAGCGGGCACTCGGGAAGTACCACTCCCCCGGCGTCTGGTCGAACACCTGTTGCGGTCACCCCTACCCCGGGGAGTCGCCGTTCGCGGCGGCGGCCCGGCGGACCCACGAGGAGCTGGGGCTGTCACCCTCGCTCCTCGCGCAGGCGGGGACGGTGCGCTACAACCACCCCGACCCCGCGTCGGGTCTGGTGGAGCAGGAGTTCAATCACCTGTTCGTGGGACTCGCACAGGCGGCGGTGCGGCCCGATCCGGAGGAGGTCGAGGACACCGCCTTCGTCACGGCCGAGGAATTGGCGAAGCGGCACGCCGAAGTACCGTTCTCCGCTTGGTTCATGACCGTCCTGGACGCGGCCCGGCCCGCGATCCGTGAGCTGACCGGCGAGGAAGCGGGCTGGTAGCTTCCCCCGACCCGGTCCGGGCTCGCTCCCGGACCGGTCAGCCCACGGGGGCCGGTGCGCTCGGGGCGGCGAGCGGCAGGGCCGCCCAGATGACCTTCCCGCCGGTCGAGGTGTGCTCGACGTCGCAGACGCCTCCGGCCTCGCGCGTGATCTCCCGTACCAGGAGCAGGCCCCGGCCGCCGATCTGACCGAAATCGGCCTCCAGCGCCTTGGGCCGGTACGGGTGGTTGTCCTCGACGGCCACGCGTACCCACTCGCGGCCGATCGCTACTTCGACCGCCACCTCCGGCGAGAGCAGGGCGGCGTGCCGGACCGAGTTCGTCACCAGTTCGGAGACGATCAGGAGCAGCGAGTACACGAGGTCCTGTTGGGCCGGCACCCCCTGGCGCCCGAGCAGCTCGCGCACCGCGCGACGGGCTTGAGGAACGGATTCTTCTACGGCGGGCGCGGTGAACCTCCACACTCCCTCGTACGCGAGGGGGTCGGCCGGAGCCTGCGGCTCCCCCTCCCTGGCTGGCGGGACGCTCCCGCTGACATCCATCTTCCGTCCCCCGTCTTCACGCTCGATCGTCTCCACGCGTCCAGAGTGGTGAACGGGCCGGTTCGGACCGGAGCGCTGACCAGAAGTCAGCGTCAATCGGACGCATTCTGACCACGGGCGTATGACAGAGTCAGTTGTTCGACTGTTCCTGATCTTCTGCGGGACGCTTCTGGGCCACCGCGCGTGTCCCGTCCGCGGCGCCCGTCCCCGCCGGCGCCCCGTCTTCCCTGACCAACCCCAGGATGCGCCGGGCGCCCATGCCCAGGCCCACCAGACTGAGGCCGTCGAACAGCAGGGCGAGGGAGAAGAAGGTTCCGATCACGTACAGACTGCTGCCGGGCCACTCGGCGAGGATCAGGATGCCGAGCAGGACCCCGAAGGCCCCCTGGACGAGGGCGAGCCCGAAGTTGGCGCCCCGCACCACGAGGGCTCCGGCCAGCCGGAAGACGCCGCCGGTGAGGAAGAGCAGGGAGGCGAACATCGTCAGCGCCTCCGCGCTCGCCTCGGGGCGGCGCAGGATCACGAAACCCGCCGCGAGGTTGATCGCGGCGACGATGACGGCGAGCCAGAAGTAGCTGCTCTTGCGCGACTGCACGGCGTGCAGCAGGCCCACCACTCCGCCGACCAGCAGCAGCCAGCCGAAGAGGAACATCGAGGTGAGCGTGGCCACGCCGGTGTAGACCAGGCCGACCAGCCCGGCCAGCACGAGGATCAGCCCGAGCAGTGCCAGCAGCCCGAAACTGCGGCTGAGCTTCTTCTTCTCCCGTTGGGGTTCGGTCGTCTCCGCACGGTCTGTGTCCATGGACGCGCTCCCTCCTCGCACCCCCGGCCGGACTTCCCCGATCATAGGTTTGTGAGCCCGGGATAGCATCCGGGGCATGGACGCAGCCTCGGACGGAACCCTTCTGCACACGGTCGCCGACGGGGTCGCCACCGTCGTCATCTCCCACCCCGCCAAGCGCAACGCCATGACCGCCCCGATGTGGCGGGCGCTCCCGCAGCTGCTGGCGGGGCTGGCGGACGACCCGGCCGTACGGGTGGTCGTGCTGACCGGGGACGGAGCGACCTTCTGCGCGGGCGCGGACATCTCCTCGCTGACCGGGAGCGAGGACCTGCGGGCGCTGGCCGTGACGGCGGAGGAGGCGCTGGCCGCCTTCCCCAAGCCGACGCTGGCGGCGATCCGGGGATTCTGCGTCGGTGGCGGCAGCCAGCTGGCTGCGGCGTGTGACCTGCGGTTCGCGCAGGAGGGGGCCTCGTTCGGGGTGACCCCGGCGAAGCTGGGCATCGTCTACCCGGCGTCCTCCACCCGGCGGCTGGCGGCGCTGGTGGGCCCCGCGTGGGCCAAGTACCTGCTCTTCTCGGCGGAGTTGATCGGCGCCGACCAGGCGCTGCGCACCGGGTTCCTGAACGAGCTGCTGCCGACGGGCCAACTGGACAAGCGGGTCGCCGAGTTCACCCGGGTGCTGGCCTCGCGCTCGCAGCTGACGCAGGCGGCGGCCAAGGAGTTCGCGGACGGCCGGACGGACCGGGACGCGTACTGGGAGGACCAGGCGGCCGGAAGCGACGACACCGTCGAGGGTGTCGCCGCGTTCCTGGAGCGCCGGGCCCCTTCCTTCACGTGGGCTCCGTGAGCTACCGCAGGGGGTCGGTCGCCCGCAGCCGGGCCACGAGCGCGGCCGGGGCCTTGGCGGGGGAACCGGCGTCGTAGGGCGGCTGGGGGTCGTACTCGGTCATGAGCTGGACGGCCTGGGCGTACTCGTCCCCGGCGATCTTGCCGAGGAGGGTGAGCCCCATGTCGATCCCGGCGGACACCCCGGCGGCGGTGACGTACTTCCCGTCGAACACGACCCGCTCGCCGGTGGGCGCGGCCCCGTACGCCGACAGCCGGTCGAGGAACATCCAGTGACAGGTGGCCCGCCGCCCGTCGAGCAGCCCGGCGGCGGCCAGCAGCATCGAGCCGGTGCACACGGAGGTGGTCCAGGTGGTGGTGGCGTCGACCGCGCGCAGCCACTCCGTCACGGCCGGGTTCTCCATCTGCACCTCGGGGTGCGGCGCACCGGGCACGATGACGATGTCGGGCCGGGTCACCTCGTCGAGCCCCTTGTCGGCGACGAGCGCGAGCGACCCGTTGTCGGTCCGCACCGGCCCGGGCCGCTCGGAGACGAACACGACCTCGGCCCCGCCCAGCCGGCCGAGGGTGTCGAAGGGCCCGATGGCATCGAGGGCGGTGAAGCGGTCGTAGAGCAGTACGGCGATCTGCATGGCTCCTCCGGAGCGGTAGACGAATCACAGGTCTGACCCACGCGACCGGGCGAAGCCCGGGATGGGCGAAGCCCAGGTTCGGGCGAAGCCCGGGATGGGCGAAGCCCGGGTTCGGGCGAAGCCCGGGATGGGCGAAGCCCGGGTTCGGGCGAAGCCCGGGATGGGCGAAGCCCGGGTTCGGGCGAAGCCCGGGATGGGCGAAGCC
>NZ_JBWKJU010000005.1:0-178676 GCF_056432025.1 Streptomyces sp. NPDC045695 | reverse complement strand
GGGCGAAGCCCGGGTTCGGGCGAAGCCCGGGTTCGGGCGAAGCCCGGGTTCGGGCGAAGCCCGGGTTCGGGCGAAGCCCGGGTTCGGGCGAAGCCCGGGTTCGGGCGAAGCCCAGGCGGACAACACCCCGGTGGGCACACCCCTGGTCCGGGCAAAGCCCCGGTCTGGGCAGGCCCCAGTGGGGCGGAGCCCCCGGGGTTTGGGGCGGAGCCCCCGGGGCCTGGGGCGGAGCCCCCGGGGCTTGGGGCGGAGCCCCGGGGGCCTGGTTATACCCCGGGCGGGGCAGGGGGAGGGCCGGGGGAAGGGCGCGGGGCACCGCGGTGGGGCGGGGGGCCGAAGCGGCGGCGGTATTCGGCCGGGGGCTGGCCCAGGGTCCTCAGGAAGGCCCGGCGCAGTGCCTCGGGCGTACCGTAGCCGCAGGCCCGGGATATCTGCGCGATCCCCTCCCCGCTCTCCTCCAGCAGGCGGCGGGCGTGTTCCACCCGGACCCGTTCCACATAGCGCCCCGGCGTCACCCCCGTGGGCGCGGAGCCAGTCGGTGAGCCGCGGCTCGAAGTCGGCCGTGTACCGGCCCCCGGGCACCAGCAGCGTGGTCCCCGCCCCCGGCCGGGCGCTTTCCAGGTCCCCGTCCGGCACCAGCGTCAGGCCGCTGCTCGTGCGGACGGACTCGCCTCCCGGCGACACCGTCCGGATCGCGTAGCCCGCCCGCCCCGGAAAGCGCCCGGTCCCGGCGAACACCTCCACGGGTCCGGTCACGTCCAGGCTCTGCACCCCCTCGTAGAGGACGACCAGCACGTTTCGCGGCGACGACGACATGGCCTCATGGTGGTCCGTCGCCCGGGACGGCCGCAATGACGCGCTTCCCACCTATCCGGCCAGGCCGAGGCGCTCGGCCCCGGCCGATAGGATCGGCACATCATGACTGCAACCCTCGTCGCCAAGAAGCTCACCGCCGCGCACGGTGAGCGCACGCTCTTCGCCGATCTCGACCTCGTCGTCGCCCCCGGTGACGTCATCGGCCTCGTCGGCGTGAACGGCGCCGGGAAGTCCACCCTGCTGCGGCTGCTCGCCGGGCTGGACACCCCCGAGACCGGCGAGCTGCGGCTCTCCCCGCCCACCGCGGCCGTCGGCCACCTCCCGCAGGAGCCGGAGCGCAGGCCGCAGGAGTCGGTGCGGGAGTTCCTGGCCCGCCGTACGGGCGTGGCCGCCGCCCAGGCGGAGCTCGACGCGGCCACGCAGGGCCTGGTGGACGGCACGCCGGGCGCGGACGACGCGTACGCGACCGCGCTGGACCGGTGGCTGGACCTCGGCGGCGCCGACCTCGACGAGCGGGCCGAGGAGGTCGCCGCCGACCTCGGCCTCACCGTGGGCCTGGACCTGCCCATGACGGCGCTCTCCGGCGGCCAGGCGGCCCGCGCGGGCCTCGCCTCGCTGCTCCTCTCCCGTTACGACGTGTTCCTGCTCGACGAGCCCACGAACGACCTGGACCTGGACGGTCTGGAACGGCTGGAGCGCTTCGTCAAGGGGCTGCGCGCGGGCACGGTGGTGATCAGCCACGACCGCGAGTTCCTGGTGCGGACCGTCACCAAGGTCCTCGAACTGGACCTGGCGCAGCAGCAGATCAACCTCTACGGCGGCGGGTACGAGTCCTACCTGGAGGAGCGGGAGCGGGCCCGCAACCACGCCCGCGAGGAGTTCGAGGAGTACGCGGGCAAGCGGTCCGCGCTCGAAGGCCGGGCGCAGATGCAGCGCAACTGGATGGACAAGGGCGTGCGCAACGCTCGCCGCAAGGCCAGCGACAACGACAAGATCGGCAAGAACCTGCGCGGCGAGTCCAGCGAGAAGCAGGCCGCCAAGGCCCGCCAGACGCAGCGGGCGATCGAGCGGCTGGAGGTCGTCGACGAGCCCCGCAAGGAGTGGGAGCTGCGCATGGAGATCGCGGCGGCCCCCCGCTCCGGCTCGGTGGTGGCCACCCTGCGCGAGGCGGCCGTGCGGCGCGGGGACTTCGACTTCGGCCCGGCCAGCCTGCAGATCGACTGGGCGGACCGGGTCGCGATCACCGGGACCAACGGCGCCGGCAAGTCCACCCTCCTCGCCGTGCTGCTGGGCCGGCTGGCGCCGGATTCCGGCTCCGCCACCCTCGGTTCCGGCGTCCTGGTCGGTGAAGTGGACCAGGCCCGCGGTCTGTTCCTCGGTGACGAGCCGCTGCTGGAGGCCTTCTGCGCGGCGGTCCCCGAGACGGAGCCGGCCGAAGTGCGCACCCTGCTGGCCAAGTTCGGCCTGAAGGCGGCCCACGTGATGCGCCCGGCCGCCACCCTGTCCCCGGGCGAGCGCACCCGCGCGGCCCTGGCCCTGCTCCAGGGCCGCGGGGTGAACCTCCTGGTCCTGGACGAGCCGACCAACCACCTGGACCTCCCGGCGATCGAGCAGCTGGAGGCGGCCCTCGACGCTTACGAGGGCACCCTGCTGCTGGTCACGCACGACCGCCGCATGCTGGACGCCGTCCACGTGACCCGCCGCCTGGAGGTCTCGGTCGGCAAGGTGGTCGAGCTCTAGCCGGGGGCTCCGTTCGGGGCTCCGGTCTGCGGCGCCGTGGGCGTCCTTGGGATCTCGATGTGCCGAACGGTTCGTACGGGACTAGCCTTTATGGGTGAGAGCCGCACCTGCGGAGCACGCCGTCCTGGCCGGAACATCGCGCCGGCGGGCGTGTGGCGCCGGAGCCCCTCGTGGCCGGACACGCGCCTCCGCACTTCCCGCGGCCCTGTATCCGATCCGCGCCGCTCACTTTTTCCGGCGGCCGCGGTTCCGCCCCCTCCGTGCCTCGCAGAGGTGCGACCGGGTGGAAGGAAAGGGAATACCCATGCATGCACAGCGAGCGAAGCGCCTCTTCGTGGCCTCCGCTGCCGGTCTCCTGATGGCAGGCGGAGCCGCGCTCGGCACGGCGGGCACCGCCTCGGCGGCGGTACCGGCCCAGCCCGTCAGTTACGTCAACGGCGGCGGATGCGACGACGATGACGACGACTACAGCGGTCACTACAGCGGCTGGCGGAACGGCGGCTGGGACCACGATGACGACGACGACAACGGTTGGGGAGGCCACCGTCACGGCCATGGCCATGGCCATGGCTACAGCCACGGGTACGGCCACGGCCACGGGTACGGCCACTGAGCCGCCCTCTGCCCAGCAGGCCCTGCGCGGACCCGTCACCGGGCCGCGCATCGGGCTGCCGTAGCGGCCGGGCTGTCAGCGCTCGTCGGGCCGCTCGGCCGGGGCGCGCCGCGTGCGGGCCATCCTGCGGGCCACGAAGGCGCGCGGGAGGTGGCGGGCCGCCAGGGCGTACGCGCGGTAGCGGCGGCCCGTGATGCTGACCGGGCGGCGCAGCGCGAGGTCCTTCAGGGCCTGGGCGACCACGGCCTGCGGCTCCAGCCAAACCGCGTCGCGCAGCGCGCTGACGTCCATGCCGGCGCGCTCCTGGAACTCGGTGCGGGTGAAACCGGGGACCACCGCCAGGACGCGCACCCCGTACGGCTCCATGTCCACCCGCAGCGATTCGCTGAAGGCGGTGACCCAGGCCTTGGCGGCTCCGTACGTGCCGGTCGGGAGCAGCCCGGCCACCGAGGACACGTTGAGCACCGCCCCGCGGCGGCGTTCGCGCAGGCCCGGGAGCAGGGCGTGGGTGAGCCGGAGCGGGACCTTGACCAGCAGGTCGAGCATCCGCTCCTCGTCCTCGACCGGGCTGTAGGGGAAGGGGGCGGGCAGCCCGAAGCCCGCGTTGTTGACCAGGATGTCCACGGGCCGGGCCCGGTCGGCGAGCCGCTCGGCGACCGCCGCGCAGGCCTGCGCGTCCACCAGGTCGGCGGGCAGCACCTCGCAGGCTGCGCCGTACTCCCGGGCCAGCCCTGCGGCGACGGCGTCGAGGCGGTCCTTGTCACGGGCGACGAGGACCAGGTCGCAGCCCTTGGCCGCGAAGCCCCGGGCGAAGGCCGCGCCCAGTCCGGCGCTGGCCCCTGTGATCAGTACGGTCGTCAAGACGGCTTCACTTCCCTGTGGTGCCCGGCGCGGCGTACGCGCGGGCGACGTCGACGAGGAACCGGGCCTCGTCGGCCAGGTCCCCGCCCTCCTGCGAGGTGTGGATCGCGGCGGGCAGTTCCAGGGCGGCGGCCTCGCCCGGCTGCCCGGGCAGCCCGTCGAGCTTGGCCTGCCGCGCCTCCTTCAGTACGCGGGCCAGCGCGGCCGCGGTGCGCCGCTGTTCGGGGACCCCGTGCGCGGCGGCGGCGCCCCGGGCGCGCTCCAGGGCGCCCGGGGCCACGTACTCCCCCAGGATCAGGATCGCGTCGCGCGTCTCGATGACCTTGCGGTACACCAGCAGGTTGCGCGGGACCGGCGGCCAGAGCAGCTCCACCACCCGCCCGGCGCGCGGCTTGTTGAGGGCCACGTGCGGGACCGCCTGGACCAGGTCGCGCCACAGCGGCCACAGCCGCCAGGCGGTGGCGAGGTCGGCGAGGGTGCGGCGCAGGGTGAACAGGGTCGGTACGAGGATCGCGGCGGCGCGCAGCAGGCCGTGCAGGTTCATCAGCAGGGGCAGGGCGGGCATCGCCCAGGTGCTGGCGAACAGGGCCTTGCCCAGGTACGCCAGCCAGAACACTCCGGCGAGCGCGGTGCCGAGGCCGAACAGCCGCAGCCCGGCGGCCAGTCCGCGGCTCTCGGTGCGGCGGCTGTAGCGCCAGCACAGGGACACGCACACGATGTTGGCGATCACGTGCGCCGAGATCAGCACGAGCCAGTACGGCAGGGAGGGCACCGGGTCGCCGACCGGCGGCATGGTGTGGCCGCCGTGCGCGGGGGCGGCCGCGTCCAGGGCCAGGAGGGCGGCGAGCCACGCCACGGTGGCGCCGCAGGAGGTGAGTTGGAGCCTGCGGCCCCGGGTGGTGGCGGCCACGAAGTAGAGCACGGCGCCCGCCGACAGCACGCCGATGAGGTTGCGGGAGAGCCCGATGGCGTGGGCGTAGTCGGGGCCGCGGCGCATCGCGTACGCGACCACGTCGGGCAGGTTCAGGGTCATCGCGGCGGCCGCGGTGGCCACGGCCAGCCACAGGCCGCGCTGCTGCGGGGAGCGCAGGGCGCCGGGGGCGCGGAGCAGGACCGCGATCCACAGGCAGACGACGCTGGGGACGGCGAGCGAGTTGCCGAAGGCGGTCAGGTCAGCTGCCATCGTTGCCCCGCGCGTATCCCATGGCGGACTCCAGGCGTGCCAGGGTGCCGCCGCGGGCCGGGGCGGCCGAGCGGGGGCCGGGGTTCGCCGTGCGGATGCGGATCATGCTGGCGAGCATCTCCGCCTCTTGTTCCTGACGGGTGGTGTAGTTGGTGCGCCCGAGCACGGTGGGGGCGTTCCCGTCGGTCTCCTCGCCCTCCAGCGCGTGGTGGCCGAAGAGGATGTGGCCGAGCTCGTGGAGCACGATGTGTTCCCGGTGCAGCGGGGTGGTCTGCGCCTCGTAGAAGACGTAGTCGACGCTGGTCGTGCCGACCCACAGTCCGCACACCCCCGACTCCGCGGCCTCCTTGGGGAGGGGGTGGAGCCGGATGGGACGGCCGCGCCGCTCGGCGATCCGGTGGCACAGCTCGTCGAGGGAGAAGGGGTGGGGCAGATCCAGATGGCCGAGAATGTTCTCGCACCGTTTGCGAATGCTGAGTTGCCGCTGAGGCATGTGATCCCTCTTCGGACCCTTTCCGGGACAGCGTTGGTAGGCGTGTACTGGCATGGGCATGACGTCCTGCGCCTTCGAGGCGGCCCCGGGAATGCGGTCCTGAGGAGAGAAACGCGGAAGCCCGTCCGCCGGGTGACGAACGGGCGTTCCACCATGCCTACAGATCTTGTACGGGAGTTGGCAAGGAAAGTCCCCAGGTGGGGAACCTATTCGGCCATTGCGTACGAAGACCTTCACACGCC
Organism: Streptomyces sp. NPDC045695; assembly: GCF_056432025.1. Taxonomy (NCBI): domain Bacteria; kingdom Bacillati; phylum Actinomycetota; class Actinomycetes; order Kitasatosporales; family Streptomycetaceae; genus Streptomyces; species Streptomyces sp. NPDC045695. The sequence goes on along the minus strand of NZ_JBWKJU010000005.1, from coordinate 172,728 downwards.
GGTCGGCTGTGCCGGGCCGGCCGCGGTGACCTGCGGTCTTACCCCTTGCGTCGCCCCTCGGGGCTGGTGAGGCCGGCGCGGCGCAGGGCGTCCGCCATCGCGCTGTTCGCCGGGGCGGGCGCGGAGGCGCCTCCGCCGCCCTGCCGCCGGCCCTGACCGCGTTCGCCCTGGCCCTGGCCGCGCTGGCCCTGGCCCTGGCCGCCCTGGCCGCCCTGGCCGCGCTGGCCCTGGCCCTGGCCGCCCTGACCGCCCTGGCCGCCCTGGCCCCGCTGGCCCTGGCCGCGCTGCTGCGGCGGACGGCCACCGCCCCGCCGGTCCTCGCGCTGCCCCGGGGCGCCCGCGCCGCGCTCCGCCCCCGCCTCGTCCTCCAGCCGCAGGGTCAGCGAGATCCGCTTGCGCGGGATGTCCACGTCCATGACCTTCACCCGGACGATGTCGCCCGGCTTGACCACGTCCCGGGGGTCCTTCACGAAGTTCTTCGACAGCGCCGAGACGTGCGCGAGGCCGTCCTGGTGGACGCCGATGTCGATGAAGGCGCCGAAGGCCGCCACATTGGTGACCACTCCCTCCAGGATCATCCCCGGAGCCAGGTCGCCGATCTTCTCCACGCCCTCCTTGAACGTCGCCGTCTTGAAGGCGGGGCGCGGGTCGCGCCCCGGCTTCTCCAGCTCCCGCAGGATGTCGGTGACCGTGGGCAGACCGAAGGCCTCGGTGACGAACTGCTCGGGCCGCAGGGAACGCAGGACCGACGTGTTGCCGATCAGGGCGGCGACCTCGCCGCCCGCCGTCTTGCCCATGGCCCGTACGACCGGGTAGGCCTCGGGGTGCACGGCCGAGGAGTCCAGCGGGTCGTCCCCGCCGCGGATCCGCAGGAAGCCCGCGCACTGCTCGTACGCCTTCGGGCCGAGGCGGGCCACGTCCTTGAGCCCCTTGCGGCTGCGGAAGGGGCCGTTGGCGTCGCGGTGGGACACGATGTTCTCGGCGAGCGTGCCGCTGATGCCCGAGACCCGTGAGAGCAGCGGCGCGGAGGCGGTGTTGACGTCGACTCCGACGCCGTTCACACAGTCCTCGACGACCGCGTCGAGCGAGCGGGAGAGCTTCGCCTCGGACAGGTCGTGCTGGTACTGGCCGACGCCGATCGACTTCGGGTCGATCTTGACGAGCTCGGCGAGCGGGTCCTGCAGACGGCGTGCGATGGAGACCGCGCCGCGCAACGACACGTCCATGCCGGGCAGTTCCTGCGAGGCGAAGGCGGAGGCCGAGTACACGGACGCGCCCGCCTCGGAGACCATCACCTTGGTGAGGTTCAGCTCGGGGTGGCGCGCGATGAGGTCCCCGGCGAGCTTGTCGGTCTCGCGGGAGGCGGTGCCGTTGCCGATGGCGACCAGCTCGACGGCGTGCTCCTTCGCGAGGCGGGCGAGCTTGGCGAGGGACTCGTCCCACTTGTTGGCGGGCACGTGCGGGTAGATCACGTCCGTGGCCACGACCTTGCCCGTCGCGTCGACGACGGCGACCTTCACTCCGGTCCGGAAACCCGGGTCCAGGCCGAGCGTCGCGCGGGTGCCCGCGGGCGCCGCGAGCAGCAGATCGCGCAGGTTCGAGGCGAAGACCCGTACGGCCTCGTCCTCGGCGGCGGCGCGCAGCCGGGTCCGCAGGTCGATGCCGAGGTGCACCTGGATCTTCGTGCGCCAGGCCCAGCGGACCGTGTCCGCCAGCCACTTGTCGCCCGGGCGGCCCCGGTCGTTCACCCCGAAGCGTCGGGCGATCATGCCCTCGTACGTGGACGGCCCGGGGGTCTCGCTCGGCTCTTCCGGCTCCAGCTCCAGCGTGAGCACGTCCTCCTTCTCGCCGCGCAGCATCGCCAGGACGCGGTGGGAGGGCAGCGCGGTGAACGGCTCGGTGAAGTCGAAGTAGTCGGCGAACTTGGCGCCCGCCTCCTCCTTGCCCTCGCGGACCTTGGCGGCGAGCCGGCCGCGGCCCCACATGCGCTCGCGCAGTTCGCCGATCAGGTCGGCGTCCTCGGCGAACGTCTCGGTGAGGATGGCGCGGGCGCCCTCCAGGGCGGCGGCCGGGTCGGCGACGCCCCGGTCGGCGTCGACGAACGCGGCCGCCGCGGCGGCCGGTTCCACCGACGGGTCGGCGAGCAGGCGCTCGGCGAGCGGCTCCAGGCCGGCTTCGCGGGCGATCTGCGCCTTGGTGCGCCGCTTGGGCTTGAAGGGCAGGTAGATGTCCTCCAGCCGGGCCTTGGTGTCGGCCGCGTTGATCCGCGCCTCCAGCTCGGCGTCGAGCTTGCCCTGCTCCCGTACGGAGTCCAGGATCGCCGCGCGCCGGTCCTCCAGCTCGCGCAGATACCGCAGCCGCTCCTCAAGGGTGCGCAGCTGGGCGTCGTCGAGCATCTCGGTCGCTTCCTTGCGGTAGCGCGCGATGAACGGCACGGTGGAGCCGCCGTCGAGCAGCTCGACGGCGGCCTTGACCTGCCGCTCCCGTACGCCGAGCTCCTCGGCGATCCTGCCTTCGATGGACATCGTCACGATCGGGTCCCGCCTGCCTTCGTTTGCACTGGAAGGCTGCCAATTGTGGCAGGTGGCGGTGACGGACGGCGGGAGACCTGTCCGTCGCCGCCCGTCAGGGCCCGCTTCGCGCCGGCGTCAGCGCTTGCCGAGGAGGTCCTGAGGGAAGGCCCCGGCGGCGAACGCCTTCATCACGAGGCCGCCGCCCAGTTCGTGCAGCCGGGCCAGGCCCTGCTCGCCGAGGTGCTCGTACGGGGCTGCGTCGAGCCGGTCGGTGTCGGCCTCCAGGCGCCCGCGTACGGCCTTGCCCTCCTCAGTGAGCTCGCCGTCCGCGTCCAGGATCCCGCGCTCGCGCAGCCGCTCGGCGGCGGCGTCCAGGTCGGACTGCTCCCAGCCGCGGATGGCCTTGAGCCACTTCGGGGTCATGCCCTTGCCGGTGGCCGTGTGGCTGACCAGCGCCTCCAGCGGGTCCAGGTCCGCGAGGAGCAGGGCGGCGAGGTGGCCGTCGCCGCGGTGCTCGCGCAGCAGGGTGGTGGCGTGCCACAGGCGCAGGTGCGGCTCCTCGGGTACGGGGAGGTCCGCGTGGGCGGCGTAGAGCGGGCGGGCGTGCCGGGTGCAGCCCTCGGTGGCGCGCATGGCCAGGTCGGCGGCCTCGGCGAGCTCGGGCGAGGCTATGGTCTCGGCGCCGAGGAGGCGGCGCAGGGTGCTGTCGGCGGTCCGCAGGCGGGCGGCGAGCGCCTGCTCGGGGGTGGCGGTGTCCCATACGGCGGGCAGGTGCCGGGCGACGAGGTCGTGGCGGTAGTTGTAGAAGGCGGCCGTCACCACTCCCGCTCCGACGGCGCCCATGGCGGCGGACCGGTGTGCGAGGTTGACCGCGACGGGGTCGGTGATCCCGAGGGCTGCGAACTCCTTGGCGGTGTCCGGCGAGAAGTAGATGGTGGAGTGCAGCGGGTTGATCGCTGCGTGCCAGCAGTGCCGTGCGGCGAGCGGGGGAAGCGTCATGCGCCGCAGGTTACCGACTGCTTGGTATGGCGGGTAGGGCGGGGGCCGTGGTCCGGGTCTCACGGCGGGGGGGCGGCGTCGCGGCGGGGCCGGCTTGCGCGGCTTCGGGCGGGCGGCTTCGGCCCGGCCCGCCTGGGCGGCTTCGGGCGGGCCCGCCTGGGCAACTTCGGACGGGCCCGCCTGGGCGGCTTCGGCCGGGCCGCTTCGGGCGGGCCGGTGGTGGCCGGGCCGGTTCCGGCGGGGCCGGCCGCGCGCCGGGGCGTCTCCTCGGGCGCCGAACGTGGTGAGGGGTCGGGGGGTGCGGCGGCGGTGTGTTCGGCGCCCTGCGGGGACGCCCCGGCACACACCCGACCCCACCGAAACCGGCGGCTGAGCACCTCGCTCGTTTCAGCCATCCGCGAGGCCGGATTCCTCGCGCTCGGCGTCCCCGTCGAAGTCTTCGGATCCGTACGGTTCTTGCAGGTCACGGGCTCCGTACGCCCGGCGCGGACGGGGCGTGGGCTACCAGCTCGTGACGGCCGAATGGCGATCGTGTGACAGCAAAGGCCATGGACATGACGTGAGGCCCCAGGGGTGAATACGGTCGAGCGACAAGGCCTGAACCGATCTGTCTCCCCTACCACTTGGAGCCATTCGTGCACCGCAAAGTCATCGCCCCGAGCGTGCTCGCCGCCTCCCTGCTGCTGGTGATCCCGGCGTCGGCGGCGAGTGCCGGTCCGGGCGCCCCGGGTATCGGCGATCCCTACTACCCGGCCAGCGGCAACGGCGGATACGACGTGTCCCACTACGACCTGCGCCTGAAGTACCAGCCGCAGACCGACCTGCTCGAAGGCACCGCCACCCTCCTCGCCACCGCCACGCAGGACCTGTCCCGCTTCAACCTCGACTTCGGCCTCCAGGTCAGCGAGATAAGGGTCAACGGGGTCAAGGCGAAGTTCGCCACGTCCGGCACCCAGGAGCTGGAGGTCACCCCGGCCAAGCCCCTCGCCCGCAACACCCCGCTGACCGTGGTCGTCAAGTACGCCGGGAAGCCCTCCGAGCTGAAGGTGGACGGCTGGACGGCCTGGCAGCGCACGCCCGACGGCGGGGTGGCGGCGCAGGAGCCCGACTCGGCGGTCTGGTGGTTCCCGAGCAACGACCACCCCCTGGACAAGGCCACCTTCGACGTCTCCGTGAGCGTTCCCGACGGCACCCAGGCCATCAGCAACGGCGTGCTCCAGTCGCAGACTTCGCGGCTCGGCTGGACCCGGTACAACTGGCGTTCCAACAAGCCGCAGGCCACCTACCTGGCCACGCTGGCCGTCGGCAAGTTCGACATCACCACCGACAAGACGGCGAGCGGGCTGCCGGTCCTCAACGCGTACAGCAAGGACCTGGGCGACAACGCGGGGGCGGCGCGCGCGAGCGTGGAGCGGACCGGTGAGGTCGCGCAGTGGCTGGAGGGGGTCTTCGGGCCGTACCCCTTCAACGCCCTGGGCGGATACGTGCCGAACGTGAGCGCCGGCTACGCGCTGGAGACGCAGACGCGGCCGTTCTACGGGCCCCGGCAGTTCCAGAACGGTGCCAACGTCTCGGTGGTCGTGCACGAGCTGGCCCACCAGTGGTACGGCGACAGCGTGTCCGTCGACGGCTGGAAGGACATCTGGATCAACGAGGGCTTCGCCCGCTACAGCCAGTGGCTGTGGTCGGAGAAGGAGGGCGAGGGCACGGCGCAGGAGCTGGCCGACTGGGCCTACTCCACGCGTCCCGCGGAGGACCCGTTCTGGCAGGTCAAGCCGGGTGACCCCGGTCCGGAGAACCAGTTCCACGGGGCCGTCTACGACCGCGGCGGGATCGCTCTGCAGGCGCTGCGCAACCACATCGGCGACGAGAAGTTCTTCGAGATCCTCAAGGGCTGGCCGACCGAGCGCGCCTACGGCAACGCGAAGGTCGCGGACTTCGTCTCGTACGCGGAGAGGGTCTCCGGCCAGCCCCTGGCCCCGCTCTTCCAGACCTGGCTGTACACCCCCGGCAAGCCGGACGCCGCAGCGCTCAACCCCGCGGCGTCGAGCCCCGAGGCCCGCTCACTGCAGGCGGCCCCGGCGACGCGGACCGAGCCGAAGTCCTGGAAGAAGATCGCGGAGACGAACACGATCCACGAGCACGCGGAGCACGGCGGGCACTGAGTCCCCGGACATCCCTCAGCGGGCGGCGGCGCGCCATCGGGCGCGCGCCGCCCGCGCGATGGGCAGGTAGCGCAGCCGCTCCGGCAGCAGCGGTACGAGGAGCCGCAGGGCCGTGCTGAGCCACCGGAGCCTGCGCTCCTGGGCCGGGCTCCACTCCAGCCCGATCGCGGCGCGCGCCTCGGGCGGCATGTACCCGACCGTGACGAAGGCCCGCAGGCGCAGGAACGCCGCGCGCAGCACCGGCCAGGTGAGCCGCAGCAGCAGTCGCACGGCGAGGGAGCCGCCCTCGGGCCGGGGCAGGGGCACGTCGGTGGCGACCAGCTCGCGGGCGACCCGGGTGGGCTCGATCTCCTCGGCCAGCATCCGGCCCCAGTAGACCCAGTACTCCTCGATGGTCTGGGGCATGTCCCGGTCGTGGAGCCCGAGGATCCGCCCCACCTGGAGCCACTCCCGGTAGAGCTGGCGTTCCTGGGCGGGGGTGAGGCGGCGGAAGAGGTAGCGGCCCGAGTACAGCATGACCGGGAAGCCGGTGGCGTGCACCCAGGCGTAGCAGTCCGGGTCCAGGGAGTGGTAGCGCCGCCCCCGGGTGTCGGTGCCCTGGATCTCCTTGTGCACGCGGCGGACCCGGCGGCCCTCCTCGGCCGCGGCCTCTCCGCCGTACACCCACAGCTGGACGGAGCGCAGCGAGCGCTCGCCGCGGCCCCAGGGGTCCGTGCGGAAGACCGAGTACTGGTCGACCCCGGCCCCGACGGCGGGGTGGGCGACCTGAAGGGTGAAGGCGGCGGGCAGCGACAGCAGGGACCGGATGTCCCCCGAGATGGTCCACAGGACCCCGCCGGGAGGCGGCGGCTCGGGGTCGGTGCGCGGTCGCTCGGGGCGGGATCCGGATGCGTGGTCTGCCGTTCTCTCCATAGGACAAGTATGCGAGCGCCGGATGGCCCCGAGCCGGACAGAAAGTCGCTGCACGGGTGTTACCCAGAGGTAACCGTGGCTGCTTGGATGGCGGAGCCGATCTTCCCCGCAGGAATGCTGGAGACCCCCATGACCCACGCCACCCCCCGCCGTCACCGCGCCGCCGCCGCGGCCCTCGCGGCGCTCGCCGCCGGCGCGCTCGCCGCCACCGCGGCGCCCACGGCCAGTGCCGCCCCCTCCGGCCAGGCTGCCGCCGCCACCGCCCCGCGGCTCAGCGTGCTGTCGTACAACGTGTTCCTGATGAGCAAGAACCTCTACCCGAACTGGGGCCAGGACCACCGGGCGGCGCAGATCCCCAAGGCCTCCTTCTACCAGGGCCACGACGTGGTCGTGCTCCAGGAGGCCTTCGACAACGCCGCCTCGGACGCGCTCAAGGCCAACTCGGCCGCGCAGTACCCGTACCAGACCCCGGTCGTCGGCCGCAGTAAGACCGGCTGGGACGCCACGGGCGGCGCCTACTCCTCCACCACCCCGGAGGACGGCGGCGTCACGATCCTCAGCAAGTGGCCGATCGTCCGCAAGGAGCAGGTCGTCTACAAGGACGCGTGCGGCGCCGACTGGTGGTCCAACAAGGGCTTCGCGTATGTGGTGCTGGACGTCAACGGCACCAAGGTGCACGTGGTCGGCACGCACGCGCAGTCCACCGACTCGGGCTGCGCCGCGGGCGAGGCCGCGGAGATGCGCGCCCGGCAGTTCCGCTCCATAGACGCGTTCCTGGACGGGAAGAACATCCCGGCGGCCGAACAGGTCATCGTCGCGGGCGACATGAACGTCGACTCGCGCACGCCGGAGCTGGCCTCCATGCTCGCCAACGCCGACCTGGTGGACTCCGACACCCGCACGGGTCACACGTACTCCTTCGACACCGCGCTGAACTCGATCGCGAAGTACCGCTACCCGACCGACCCGCGCGAGGACCTGGACTACGTCCTGTACCGCAAGGGCAACACCCGCCCGGCGGGCTGGGAGAACAACGTGGTCCTGGAGCAGTCGGCGCCGTGGACGGTCTCCAGCTGGGGCACCTCCTACACGTACACCAACCTCTCCGACCACTACCCGCTGATCGGGCGCTAGTCGGCGACGCCGTGCGACCCGGCCGTGGGGGCCGGGTCGGGCGGGCGCGGCGGGTTACGGGGTGTCGGGGGCGGTCTCGTAGAGGGCGTCGAGCAGGGCGCCGTACTTGTCGTGGATCACGCGGCGGCGGAGTTTCAGCGAGGGGGTGAGCTCGCCGGTTTCGGGGCCCCATTCCTCGGTCAGCACCCGGTACCGCTTGATCTGCTCGGTCCGGTTGAGGCGGGCGTTGGCCGCCTCGACCGCGCGCGCCACCTCCTCCCGGACGGTGGGGTGTTCGGCGAGCGCGGCGAGGGTGGGCGCCTCGATGCCCCGGGCGGCGGCCCACGCGGGGGCCAGCTCGGCGTCCAGGACCAGCAGGGCGACGAGGTAGGAACGGCCGTCGCCGTGGACCATGGCCTGGCCGATCAGGGGGTGCTCCTTGACGGTGTTCTCCACCAGCGCCGGGGAGACGTTCTTGCCGTTCGAGGTGATGATCAGTTCCTTCTTGCGGTCGGTCAGCCAGAGGAACCCGTCCTCGTCGAGCCGGCCGATGTCCCCCGTCGGGAACCAGCCCTGCGCGTCGGACGCGCTCTCCACCGAGCCGTCGGGGCGCAGGTAGCCCGCGAAGACGGTCTCCCCGCGGGTGAGGATCTCCCCGTCCTCGGCGAGCCTCAGCTCCACTCCCTCGATGGGGCGCCCCACCGAGCCGAGCCGGAAGGCGTCGGGGCTGTTGACCGTGCACACGCCGGCGGTCTCGGTGAGCCCCCAGGCGTCCATGATGGTGATGCCCCAGCCCGCCCAGAAGCGCACCACGTCGATCGGCATCGGCGCGGTGGCGCTGGCCGTCCAGGCCAGCCGGTCCAGTCCCGCCAGCCTCAGCAGCGGGTCGAGCGCCTGCTCCTTCGCCGTCGCGTACGAGGCTTCGAGCGCGGCCGGCACCTCCTCTCCGCGCTCGCGGTGCCCGGCCCGGGCGCGGGCCAGGTCGTTGGCGGCCTCGATGGCCGCGCGCTGCGCCTCGGGGAGCTGCGCGAGGACCGCGCGTACCGTGGCGGCGAGCTTCTCCCACACCCGGGGCACGCCGAAGAACTGCACGGGGTGCAGTTCGCGGACCGCCCCGGACACGGCGGTGGGGTCGGCGCACAGCCGCACGTGCGCGGCCCGCAGCAGCGGCAGGTAGATGCCGAGGACCCGCTCGGCGATGTGCGCGAAGGGCAGGTAGCAGATGTGCTCGGCGTGCTCGGGCAGGTCCACGTGCCGGTCGAGCCGGACCGCCTGGAGCATCAGGTTGCGGTGGGTGAGCCGGACGCCCTTGGGGTCGCCGGTGGTGCCGGAGGTGTAGACGACGGTCAGCGGGTCCGCGGGCCGCGTCTCCTGCCAGGCCTTCTCGAAGGCGTCGGCGCGGTGGGTGCGGGCGCCGCTTGCGTACAGGGAGCCGTACGTGCGGTGCGCGCCCGCGTCGGCGGCCTCGGCCACGACGAGGCGCTCCAGGGGTACGTCGGCGTCGGCCAGCAGCGGTTCCCACCGGGCCAGTTCGCGGGCGCCCTCGATGACGGCGACCCTGGCCCGGCTGTGGCGGGCTATGTGGGCGATCTGCTCGGGCGCGGAGGTCCCGTACACGGTGACGGGGACGGCGCCGAGGTGGACGAGGGCGAGGTCGCTGAGCCAGTGTTCGGGCCGGTTGCCCATCATCATCAGGACGTGCTCGCCGCGCTCGACGCCGAGGGCGGTGTAACCGGAGGCGAGGACGGCGACCTGGCGGCGGACCTCGCTCCAGGTCAGGGTCGTCCATTCGGCCGCATGGGGGCCGGCCCGCCACGAGAGGGCGGGGAGGTCACCGTGCTCGGCGGCGTTGCGGGCCAGCAGGGCGGGGAGGGTGATCTCCTCGGGTCGTCCGGGCAGTCGCAGGTTCGTGGTCATGGGCAGCTCCTGGCCGTTTCACATCGTTGGTGCGACAGCAATACTGTTGAACCCAAGCTGTGGAGCAGAGAGCGAGGCGCAGACGATGGCCGACCAGGCACCCGAGCCGATGCTCACCGTCGATGAGCTGGCGACGAGGGCGGGCGTCACCGTGCGCACCGTACGGTTCTACAGCACGCGCGGGCTTTTGCCTCCCCCCGTGATCGGCCCGCGTCGGGTGGGCCGCTACGGGCCGGAGCACCTGTCCCGGCTGGCCCTGATCGAGGAGTTGCAGCACCAGGGCATGACCTTGTCCGCGATCGAGCGCTATCTGGACGCGCTGCCCGACGACCTGAGCGCGCACGATCTGGCGATCCACCGGGCGATGGTGGCCTCCTGGGCTCCGGACGCGGCACAGGAGTTCTCCCGCGAGGACCTGGACAAACGGGCGGGCCGGAGCCTGTCGGACACCGATGTGCGGCGGCTGGCGGCGATGAACGTGCTCACGGCCTCGGGGGACGGCTTCCGCGTCGACGTGGGGCTGCTGCGGCTGGGGGTCGCGCTGCTCGACGTGCCGATCGCGCACGAGACGATCCTCGCGGCGCGCACCGTGCTGCTGGAGCACACCAGGTCGGCGGCGCACGAGCTGACGGCGCTCTTCCGGGACGAGGTGTGGGGGCCGTTCACGCGCGGCGAGAGCGATCCGGAGCGGGTCGAGTCGATGAAGGCGCTGTCGGCGCACATGCAGCCGATGGTGGTGCAGGCGCTGGTGACGGCCTTCCAGCGGTCCCTGAGGGAGGAACTGCGGGCGGCGTTCACCTCGGAGTCCGAGTGAACGCCGCCCGCGGGCAAGGTGGTTGCCTGCGCGGTGGTTGCCTGCGCGGTTGTTGCCTGCGCGGTGGTTGCCTGCGCGGTGGCTGCCGGGCCGGCGCCGCCGGGCTCAGACGCCGCCTTCGATGATCGACCAGCCCGAGGAGACGTCCTTGAGCGGGCCCACGTTGGCGTAGTCGCCGCCGCTGAGCTTCGAGATCCAGGCGGTCCCGTCGTTCTTGTAGAAGAACAGGCTGTCCGCGGTGCGGCCCACGGTGTCCCACACGCCCGACGTGCCGATCTCACGGAACTCGCCGACCTTGCCGTTCGTCGCCGAGGCCAGTCGGTACCGCAGTTCGGAACCGTTCCTCGACAGGGCCAGCACCGAGTCCTCGGTCGCGACCAGCGTGCCCAGGAAGGCCTCCCTGTCACGGTTGCCCACGTTGGTGTAGACGCCGCCCGTGAGGGTCCCGTACCCGAGGTTGCTCTCGGGGAACTCGACCGATCCCCTCCTGGCCGTCGTGGCGACCGCCGTGTCGCACGAGGCCGCGATGAACGCCCAGCCCGTGCTGAAGTCGTCGTACTGGCGTACCTGCTGGTACCTGCCGTTCTTCAGCGTGCCGGTGATGCCGCGCCCGGTGCCGGAGTTGTAGAAGAGCACCGAGTCACCCGACGCCTCGACGAGGCTCCACTTCGTCGAGAAGTCGGTGAAGCTCTGGACACGGGTGTACCGCCCCGCCGTGAACGTGCCGGTCTCCCCGGCCCCGGTGTCCGCGTTGTACAGCAGCAGTGAGTCGCGGCTGGCGGCGGCGTGCGTGTAGTGGGTGGGGAGGGTCAGCGCACCCGTGTAGTGGTAGCTCCCCGCCGACAAGGTGGCGGTTCCCGCCGCGCCCGTGTCCTTGTTGTAGAAGAGGATCGAGGTGTTCGGGGTGGTGTCGTCGCAGTACTGCGAAGCTGCGGTCGCGGGCGTCGCCGGAGCGGCCAGCAAGACCGCCAGGGCGGAGCTGGCGACTGCGGCGACCAGGGATTTCTTCATGGTTTCCCCGTTCTGCGCACGTGGACGGGTGATCCCGGGGCCGTGAACAGGCGCTCCCCACGCCACGCCCCCAGAGGGGGACACAGACCCTGTTCATCGTGCGCCGCATCCGGCGGCGGCGCATCTCGGAGCCTGCGCGTGCGGCAGGGGCCGCCCCGGGGAAGTCCCCGGGGCGGCCCCTGCGTTCCACGTCGCGGACCAGGTGTCAGTCCGTGTACGTCTCGCCCCGCTCGGCCTTCGCCACCAGGGAGGCGGGCGGGGTGAAGCGCTCGCCGTACTTCTCGGCGAGCTCGCGGGCGCGGGCGACGAAGCCGGACGGGCCGCCCTCGTAGCCGTTGATGTACTGGATCACGCCGCCGGTCCAGGCCGGGAAGCCGATGCCCATGATGGAGCCGATGTTGGCGTCGGCGATGGAGGTGAGCACGCCCTCGTCGAGGCAGCGGACGGTGTCCAAGGCCTCGGAGAAGAGCATCCGCTCCTTCATGTCCTCGAACGGGATCTCGGCGTCCGGCTTGGCGAAGTGCTCGCGCAGGCCCGGCCAGATGCGGGAGCGCTTGCCCGTCTCGTCGTACTCGTAGAAGCCGGCCCCGCCGCTGCGGCCGGGGCGGCCGAACTCGTCCACCATGCGGTCGATGACGGTGTCGGCGGGGTGCTCGGCCCACGTCCGGCCCTCGGCCTCGAAGGCCTTGCGGGTCTCGTTGCGGATCTTGCGCGGCAGGGTGAGGGTGAGCTCGTCCATCAGCGAGAGCACCTTGGCCGGGTAACCGGCCTGGGCGGCGGCCTGCTCGATCGACGCGGGCTCGATGCCCTCGCCGACCATCGCCACGCCCTCATTGATGAACTGGCCGATGACGCGCGAGGTGAAGAAGCCGCGCGAGTCGTTGACCACGATCGGGGTCTTGTTGATCTGGCGGACCAGGTCGAAGGCGCGGGCGACGGCCTCGTCGCCGGTCTGCTCCCCCTTGATGATCTCGACCAGCGGCATCTTGTCCACCGGCGAGAAGAAGTGCAGGCCGATGAAGTCGGCGGGCCGCGAAACCCCTTCCGCGAGGCCCGTGATGGGAAGCGTGGAGGTGTTGGAGCAGAGCAGCGCGTCCGGTGTGACGACGTCCTGGATCTCCTGGAACACCTTGTGCTTGAGGGCGGTGTCCTCGAAGACGGCCTCGATGACGGCGTCGCAGCCCGCCAGGTCGGTTGCCTCGGCGGTCGGGGTGATCCGGGCGAGCAGCTCGGCGCGCTCGGCCTCGGTGGTGCGGCCGCGGGTCAGGGCCTTGTCGAGCAGCTTCTCGGAGTACGCCTTGCCCTTGGCGGCGGCCTCGGCGGTGACGTCCTTGAGCACCACCTCGATGCCCGCGCGGGCGCAGGAGTAGGCGATGCCCGCGCCCATCATGCCGGCGCCGAGGACGGCGACCTTGCGGACCGTGCGCGGCTCCACGCCCTGGGGGCGGCTACGGCCCGCGTTGACGGCCTGGAGGTCGAAGAAGAACGCCTGGATCATGTTCTTGGCGGTCTGCCCGGTGACCAGCTCGGTGAAGTAGCGGGCCTCGATGGTCAGCGCGGTCTCGAAGTCCACCTGGGAGCCCTCGACGGCGCAGGCCAGGATGTTGCGCGGCGCGGGGTACGGGGCCCCGTTCAGCTGCTTCTTCAAGTTGGCGGGGAAGGCCGGGAGGTTGGCGGCGAACCGCGGGTTGGACGGCGTACCGCCCGGGATCTTGTAGCCCGGTACGTCCCAGGGCTGCTTCGACTCGGGGTTCGCGTCGATGAAGGCGCGGGCCTTGGCGAGCATCTCCTCGGGGGTCGCGGCCAGTTCGTGGACCAGGCCGTTCTCCAGGGCACGCTGGGGGCTGTACTGGGTCCCCTGGAGCAGCACCTTGAGCAGGGCGTCGGCGATGCCCATCAGGCGCACGGTCCGCGTGACGCCGCCGCCGGCCGGGAGCAGGCCGAGGGTGACCTCGGGCAGGCCGATCTTGGAGCCGGGCGCGTCGAGGGCGACGCGGTGGTGGGACGCCAGGCAGATCTCGTAACCGCCGCCCAGGGCGGCGCCGTTGATGGCGGCGACGACGGGCTTGCCGAGGGTCTCGATGCGGCGCAGGGACCGCTTGATCTCGGTGCCGGTGTCGAAGGCGAGCTGCGCGTGCTCGGGGCGCAGCCGGATCATGTCCTTGAGGTCGCCGCCGGCGAAGAAGGTCTTCTTCGCGGAGGTGTAGATGATGCCGCGGATGGAGTCCTTCTCGGCCTCGGCGCGGTCGGCGACCGCGGCGATGGAGTCCTTGAAGGCCTGGTTCATCGTGTTGGCGGACTGGCCCGGGTCGTCGAGGGTCAGGGTGACGACGCCGGTCTCGTCCTGTTCCCAGCGGATCGTGGTGGACTCGCTCATGTTCGCTACTTCCGTGTCGGAGGGGTCGGGGGGATACAGGACGGTTCAGAGCCGCTCGACGATGGTGGCGACGCCCATGCCGCCGCCGACGCAGAGGGTGACGAGCCCGTAGCGCTTGTCCTGGCGCTCCAGCTCGTCGATGACGGTGCCGAGGATCATCGCGCCGGTGGCGCCGAGGGGGTGGCCGAGCGCGATGGCGCCGCCGTTGACGTTGACCTTGTCCAGGGACAGGCCCATGTCCGCGACGAAGCGCAGGACGACGCCGGCGAAGGCCTCGTTGATCTCGACGAGGTCGATGTCGTCGATGGTCAGCCCGGCCTTGGCGAGGGCCTTGCGGGTGGCGGGGGCGGGGCCGGTGAGCATGATGGTCGGCTCGGAGCCGGAGACGGCCGCCGAGACGATCCGGGCGCGCGGGGTCAGGCCGGCCCGCTCGCCCGCCTCGCGGGAGCCGATGGCGACGAGCGAGGCGCCGTCGACGATTCCGGAGGAGTTGCCCGCGTGGTGGACGTGGTCGATCTTCTCGACCCAGTGGTACTTCTGCAGCGCGACGGCGTCGAAGCCGCCGAGGTCGCCGATGTCCGCGAAGGACGGCTTGAGCTTGGCGAGGGTGTCGGCGGTGGTGCCCGGGCGGACGAACTCGTCGAGGTCGAGGACGACCAGGCCGTTGCGGTCGGTCACGGGGACGACCGACTTGGCGAAGCGGCCCTCCTTGATGGCCGCGGCGGCGCGCTCCTGGGAGAGGGCGGCGTACTCGTCCACATCGCGCCGGGAGAATCCGCCGATGGTGGCGATCAGGTCGGCGCCGATGCCCTGCGGGACGAAGTTGACGTCCCAGTTCGTCATCGGGTCGTTGAACCAGGCACCGCCGTCGGAGGCCATCGGGACGCGGGACATGGACTCCACGCCACCCGCCAGGACCAGGTCCTCCCAGCCGGAACGGACCTTGGCGGCGGCGAGGTTGACGGCTTCCAGGCCCGAGGCGCAGAAGCGGTTCTCCTGTACGCCGGCCACCGTGTCCGGGAGCCCTGCGGCGATGGCCGCGATACGGGCGATGTCGGAGCCCTGGTCACCGACCGGGCCGACGACGCCGAGCACGATGTCGTCGATGGCGGCGGGGTCCAGGCCGGGGTTGCGCTCGCGCAGGGCGTGGATGAGTCCGACGACCAGGTCGATCGGCTTGGTGCCGTGCAGGGCGCCACTGGCCTTGCCGCGGCCGCGCGGGGTGCGGATCGCGTCGTATACGTAAGCTTCGGTGCTCACTGGTCAAGCCTTTCGGAGGTGTCCAAGGAGGTGTTCAAGGGGGAGGGGTCAGCCGAGCAGGGAACGCCCGATGATCTCTTTCATGATCTCGGTCGTGCCGCCGTAGATGGTCTGGATGCGGCCGTCGGTGAAGGCCCGAGCGACCCGGTATTCGGTCATGTATCCGTATCCGCCGTGCAGTTGCAGGCAGCGGTCGGCGACGCGCTTTTGCAGTTCGGTGGCCCACCACTTGGCCATGGAGGCGTGCACGTGGTCCAGTTCGCCGGTCGCGTGGTCGGTGATGCACCGGTCGAGGAAGGTCCGGGTGACGGCGACCTCGGTGGCCATCTCCGCGATCTCGAAGCGGATGTGCTGGAGCTTGGACAGCGGACGCCCGAAGGCCTCGCGCTCCTTCACGTACTGCGTGGTGATCTCCAGGAGGTACTCGGCGGCGGCGATGCCGGCCATCGCGATGCCCATCCGCTCCTGAGCGAGATTGGTCATCAGGTGGACGAAGGCGCCGTTCGGTTCACCGAGCAGGTTCTCCTTCGGGACGCGCACGTCGTGGAAGAACAGCTCGGCGGTGTCCTGCGCCTTCTGGCCGATCTTGTCGAGGTTGCGGCCGCGCTCGAAGCCCTCCGCCCCGCGCTCGACGACCAGCAGCGACAGGCCGTGGGCGCCGCCCTCCGGCGTGGTCCTGGCGACCACGATCACCAGGTCCGCAAGGATGCCGTTGGAGATGAAGGTCTTGGAGCCGTTGAGCACCCAGTGGTCGCCCCGGTCCTCGGCGGTCGTCCGGATGCCCTGGAGGTCCGAGCCCGCGCCGGGCTCGGTCATCGCGATGGCGGTGATGGTCTCCCCGGAACAGAACCCGGGCAGCCAGCGGCGCTTCTGCTCCTCGGTGGCCAGCGAGGTCAGGTAGGGCCCGATGATGTCGTTGTGCAGGCCGATGGCCAGGCCCGGGGCGCCCGCCCGGGTGAACTCCTCGGCGATCACGGCGGCGTAGCGGAAGTCCGGGTTCCCGCCGCCCCCGTACTCCTCGGGGACGGCCAGGCCCAGCAGCCCCTGCCGGCCCGCGGCCCGCCAGGCCTCACGGCTGACGATGCCGTCCTTCTCCCACTGCTCGTAGTGCGGCAGCACCTCCTTGGTGAGGAAGGTGCGTACGGTCTCGCGGAACGCCTCGTGGTCGGCGTCGAAGATCTGGCGTTGCATCGGGGGGCTCCCAAAGGGGGTGTCTAGCCGGTCGGGCCGGATCGGTGAGCGCGGTGTCCGGGGACGTCGGTGATCCACAAGACGCCCCCTACAGCCAGTTCTTGACGGTCTCGATCAGGCGGGCGGGGTCGTCGCCGACGGGGGTGACGTTGAGCATGGTGACGCCCGCCGCGCGGAAGGCCTCGATCCGCTCGCGTACGTAGCCCGCGGGCCCGCACAGGGTCATCAGCTCGCAGAACTCGTCCGGGACGGCGGCCGCCGCGTCCCGCTTGCGGCCCGCCAGGTAGAGCTCCTGGATCCTGCGGGCCTCTTCCCCGTAGCCGTAGGCCACGGCGAGGTCGTTGTAGAAGTTCTTGCCGACCGCGCCCATGCCCCCGACGTACAGCGCGATCTGCGGGCGCGCGCGATCCCGTACGGCGGCCGCGTCCTCGCCGATGGCGAGCAGGCCGCCCGCGACGGTCTGGAGCGGGCCGAGCTCCGGCGGCCTCTTCGCCGCGCCCTGCGCGAGGGGGCCGCCCCACACCGCGGCGGCCTTCTCGGGGATGAAGAGCGTGGGGAGCCAGCCGTCCGCGATCTCGGCGGTCATGCGCACGTTGGCCGGGCCGAGCGAGGCGATGTAGACGGGGATCCGGGGGCGGACCGGCCGGGTGAGGATCTTCAGCGGCTTGCCGTGCGAGCCGCCCTTCTCCGGCGGCAACGGCATGTCGGTGATGCCGTGATGGTCGATCGTCTCGCGACGCCAGATGCGGCGGCACAGCTCCACCGTCTCGCGGGTCCGGCCGAGCGGCTTGTCGTACGGCTTCCCGTGCCAGCCCTCGACGACCTGCGGGCCGGAGGCGCCGAGGCCGAGCAGCGCCCGGCCGCCCGAGAGCGCGTCCAGTCCGGCGGCGGTCTGGGCGATGAGGCCGGGGGTGCGCGAGTAGACGTTGAGGATCGCCGAGCCGATCTTGAGCCGCTCGGTGCGCGCGGCGAGGTAGCCCATGATCGTCGGGGCGTCGAAGCCCCACGCCTCGGCCACCCACACGGCGTCGAGCCCCGCCGACTCCAGAGCCGCCGCGCCGTCGGCCGCCCGGCGCGGATCCCCGGCGTAGTCGAGCATCATGGACAGTTCCATCAGCCCTCCTCCTTCAGGAGGGACGGTACGTCCCAGTCCGCGGCCACCGCCCGGGCGTGCGCACCCGGCCGGGCCGGCCCGCTGCCGACGACCCCCGGCGTCACCGAGAACCGCGGTGCGGGGGCGGGCTGCACGATCCCGGCGAAGTCGGTGAAGGTCCCGCGGGCGGCGAGGTGCGGGTGGTCCGGGGCCTCGCGCAGGGACAGTACGGGCGCCACGCAGGCGTCGGTGCCCTCGAATACCGCCGTCCACTGGGCCCGCGTACGGGTCTTGAAGCGTGCGGCGACCGCGTCCCGCAGCTCGCCCCAGCGGGCGACGTCCTTGCGGGCCGGGGCCTGGTCCCCGATGCCGAGGAGCTCCACGAAGGTGTCGTAGAACTGCTGCTCCAGGGCGCCGACCGCCATGTACTGGCCGTCGGAGGTCTCGTAGGTGCCGTAGAAGGGGCAGCCGCCGTCGAGGAGGTTGGCCCCGCGGCGGTCCTGCCAGCCGCCCGCCGCCATCATTCCGTGGATCATGGCGGTGAGGTGGGCGGCGCCGTCGACGATGGCCGCGTCGACGACCTGGCCGGTCCCGGTGGTACGGGCGTGCTGGAGCGCGGCCAGGACCCCGATCACCAGGTAGAGCGAGCCGCCCGCGTAGTCCCCGACGAGGTTGGCGGGGACGGCCGGGGGCCCGTCCGGGTCACCGATCATGCCGAGGGCGCCGGTGACGGCGATGTACGCGATGTCGTGCCCGGCGCTCTGCGCGAGCGGCCCCTCCTGGCCCCAGCCGGTCATCCGCCCGTAGACCAGTCGCGGATTGCGGGCGTGGCAGTCGGCGGGGCCGACCCCGAGCCGCTCGGCGACCCCGGGGCGGAAGCCCTCCAGGAGGACGTCGGCGCGCTCGACCAGATCGAGGACGCGGGCGGGGCCGTCGGCGGACTTGAGGTCGACCAGGACGGACCGCTTGTTGCGGTTGGTGACGTCGTAGGCGGGGTCGACCGCGAGCCCGCCGCCGCCGGGCCGGTCGACCCGTACGACGTCCGCCCCCAGGTCGGCGAGGAGCATGGCGGCGAACGGCCCCGGGCCGATGCCGGCCAGTTCCACCACGCGGACTCCGGCGAGCGGGCCGCTGCGGCCGGCGCTCGCGCCCGCCTTCCCGAGGCCGCCGCCGTCGCCCTCGCCGTCGCCGTCTTCGCCGTTCCCTGTCACTGCCATCGAGCCCCCAGCGTCTCTGCTGTGCATGGTGTGCGACTGTGTGACACAACCGATGTAACACCAGTGATGCTAGGAACGTGTTCCACCCAGCACAAGCCCCCGGGCGCGGGTCGCGCGGGATCGGCCGGCGCCGGAGTGTTCGGGTCCGCGAAAGCGCCGCCGGACCGTACGGCCACCCCCGTCATCGGGCGCCGCAGGACTCTGTACCCTGAACACGCTTTCGATGCCGATCAAGCATTCAACAGATAATGGGGGGCCGGTGCGCAACCGTCGCCGACTTGTAATTTCCGTGGCTGCCATCGCGGCCGGCGTGGGTCTCGTCCCGGGTGTGGCGCAGGCCGCGCCGGCCCAGCCGGACGCGCACGGTGCGACCGTCCCGGACCTGGACCTCGGCCTGGGCAAGGACGCCAAGTCCAAGGGCAACACCTTCACGAGCCCGGCTGAGCGCTCGGTCCGCAAGACCCTGCCCGCCGCCAAGACGGGCGCCTCCGCCGCCCCGTCGGTGCAGTCCGTCGCGGGCAACCCGGACCTCGCGGTCGCCCTGGAGGGCTACGGCACCTCGGCCCACGGCATCGAGCTGAACACGACCACGACGAGCGCGGACACCGCGCTCAAGGTCACGATCGCCTGGGGCGACGGCCAGACCGACGTGGTCGACGCCTTCGGATCCACCACCCTGACCACGGCGCACACCTACGCCGAGGTCGGTGCCTACACGGTCAAGGTCACCGTGACGGACGCCGCGAACAACGCCTCGGCCGTCAACGAGCTCGCGGTCGTCACGCCGGGCTCGGACTTCACCCCGTACGCCCCCACCCGTCTCCTGGACACCCGGGACGGCACCGGCGCGGTGCAGGGCAAGGTCGCCCCGTACAGCTCGACCCGCGTGAAGGTCGGCGGCAACGGCGGGATCCCGGCCGGGGTCACCGCCGTCGCCCTCAACATCACGGTCACCAACACGACCAGCGGCGGGCACATCACGGCCTTCCCCGAGGGCACCGAGCGTCCGACCACGTCGAACGTGAACTTCAAGGCCGGTCAGACCGTCCCCAACCTGGTCATCGTGCCCGTCGGCAAGAACGGATACGTCGAGCTGGCCAACCGCGGCTCGCAGTCGGTCGACCTGATCGCCGACGTCACGGGCTACTTCAGCCACACCGCCTCCAGCGGCTACACCCCGATCACCCCGGCGCGCTTCGTCGACACCCGCGAGGGTCTGGGCACCGCCCAGGGCCAGTTGCCCGGGCGCGGCACCTTCTCCACCCAGATCAGCGGCCTGCGCGGCGTGCCCCAGGGCATCAAGGCCGTGGCGCTGAACGTGACGGTCACCAACCCGAAGCAGGCCGGCCACCTGTCGGTCTTCCCGGGCGGGGGCCCGATCCCGACCGCGTCGAACCTGAACTTCACGGCCGGCCAGACCGTCGCCAACTCGGTGATCGTCCCCGTCGGTTCGGACGGCAAGATCAGCGTCTTCAACGGCGCCTGGTCGGCCACCGACGTCGTCGTCGACGTCGTGGGCTACTACAGCACCGACAGCAAGAGCGCCTTCCTGCCGCTCACGCCGGAGCGCCTGCTCGACACCCGCGACAGCGCGACCTGGGGCTCGGGCCCGCTGGACGGCCGTAACTACATCTACATGCCGCTCTCCTACGGCGAGCCCAGCATCACGGGCTTCGTGATGAACTCGACGGTCACGAACACGAACGGCAACGGGTTCCTCACGGTCGCCCCGGACCCGAACTCGATCGACGACTACGACAACGGCGTCGAGGTCCGGCCGACGCCCCCGAACTCGTCGAACCTGAACTGGACGAAGGGCGACACCGTCCCGAACCTGGTGCAGGCGAGCACCGGGAAGAACGGCATCATCGACTTCTGGAACCAGGGCTGGGACGACATCGACCTCGTCGTCGACCTCTTCGGGCTCTACCAGCAGGGCTGATCCACCCACAGGTGGTCCGCCACCTGCCGGTGGTCAGGACAGCGCCCCGGGCGCGGCCGACAGGCCGTTCCCGGGGCGCTGTTCTCTCCTCACGGGCCGGGCGCTAGCCTCGGCCACCTACAGCCACCCGCACACCCTGCACACCCTTCGGGGGGAGCCCTCATGAACGACGCACAGGTCCGGGAAGACGGGCCGGACCGGCAGCACGGACAGGACCGGACCTACGACGTCGTACTGTTCGGCGCCACCGGGTTCGTGGGGGCGCTGACCGCCGAGTACCTCGCCGCGCACGCACCGGCCGGCTGCCGGTGGGCCCTCGCGGGCCGGGACCTCGCCAAGCTGGAACGGCTGCGCGAGCGGCTGGCCACGATCGATCCCGCGTGCGCGGACCTCCCGCTGCTGCGGGCCGACGCCGGGGACGCCGGCGCCGTGCGCGCCCTGGCCGCGTCCACGCGGGTGCTGGCCACGACCGTGGGACCGTACATCTGGTACGGATCGCAGCTCGTGGCCGCCTGCGCCGCGGCGGGCACGGACTACGTGGACCTCACCGGCGAGCCGGAGTTCGTGGACCGGATGTACGTCGAGCACGACGCACGCGCCCGGGAGACCGGTGCGCGGATCGTCCACGCCTGCGGCTTCGACTCGATCCCGGCGGACCTCGGTGCGTACTTCACGGTCGCTCAACTGCCGCAGGGCGTCCCGCTGCGGGTCGACGGTTTCATGCGCTCCAACGCCCTCTTCTCCGGCGGGACCCTGGCCTCCGCCCTGACCGCACTGGGCCGCGGCCCCCAGACCCTGGCCGCCGCGCACGCCCGCCGGCTGCACGAGCCCCGGCTGCTGGGGCGGCGCGCCCGGGGCCCGCTGGGGGTACCGCGGTTCAGCCGGGAGACCGGCACCTGGGCGCTGCCGCTGCCCTCGCTCGACCCGCGGATCGTGACCCGGTCGGCGGCCGCGCTGGAGCGGTACGGACCGGACTTCCGCTACCGGCACTACGCCTCCGTCCAGCACCTGCCCGTCGCCGTGGGCGGTACGGCGGCGCTGGGCGCGGTCGCGGCGCTGGCCCAGGTGCCGCCGGCCCGGCGGTGGCTCATGAGCCGCTGGGAGCCGGGCCAGGGGCCCGACGCGGAACGCCGCGCACGCAGCTGGTTCACCGTACGGTTCGTCGGCGAGGGCGGCGGCCGGCGCGTGCTCACCGAGGTGTCGGGCGGCGACCCGGGCTACGGGGAGACCGCGAAGATGCTCGCGGAGTCGGCCCTGTGCCTGGCCCACGACGCCCTGCCGGACCGCGCCGGGCAGCTGACGACGGCGGTGGCGATGGGTGACGCCCTGCTGGACCGGCTCCGGAAGGCGGGGATCACCTTCCGGGTGGCGCACGCCCGCTGACGGGACGGCGCCGTGCTGAGGGACGGGGCCGCGCTGGCGGACGGGCCCGCTCAGGGTCCGGTCGCCTCCCGCAGCGCCTTCCGGCACAGGGAGTCGGCGTGCCGGGTGCTCTCGGGGATCCGGAAGCGGGGGCTCAACGCCAGGGCGTGCGCGCAGGCGTTGTCCAGCGAGACGCGGTGGCCGACGGAGACGTAGACCGGCTTGATCCCGTCCTGCGTCCGCAGCGCCCGCCCGACCTCGGCCCCGTCCGCGGCGAGCAGCGCCGCGGCGTCGCCGCGCCGGGGGCCCGGCTCCTCGTAGGTGAAGGTGAACGGATTCTTCGCGACGCCGATGGCCGGGAGCCCGGTGACCACGCCGAGGTGGCAGGCGAGGCCGAACCCACGGGGGTGGGCGAGGCCGTAGCCGTCGCAGACGACGAGGCCGGGCTCGGTGGTCAGGGCGTCGAGGGCGGCCAGTACCGTCGGCAGCTCGCGGAAGGCGAGCAGCCCGGGCACGTAGGGGAAGCTGACGTGCCCGACGGCGGTGGCCTCCTCGACGACCTCCAGGGTGGCGGCGTCGAGGACCACGGCCGCGGCGGCGACGAGGTCGCGCTCGTCGTCGTAGGCGACGTCGACCCCGGCGATCAGGCCGCGGCCGGGCGGTGGACCGACCTCGTCGAGGACGACGGAATCACGCAGTTCGTCTTGTATCGCCCGGGCCTCGGCCTCGTCGGCGGGGGTCTTCACATCGGTCATGATGGAGCGAGAGTAGCCTGGCGATCATGTTCGTCATGGAGCTCACCTACATCGCGCCCATCGAAGACGTCGAAGACCTGCTGGACGCGCACATCGCCTGGCTGGACGGCTACTACGCCTCGGGCGTCTTCCTCGCGTCGGGGCGCAAGGTCCCGCGCGACGGCGGCGTGATCCTGGCCGGCGGGGTCTCCCGGCCGGAGATCGAGAGGATCGCGGCCGAGGACCCCTTCACCGTGGCGGGCGTCTGCACCTACCGCATCACGGAGTTCATGGCGACGAAGACCTCGGCGGACCTGGCGACGGTCCGCGAGAACCCGGCCACGCGAGCGTGAGGGTGGCGCGCCCTCACCCTCACCTTTGCTCCAGCCGCGCCACCCGGCCCTTCTCCCCGGCCGCCCAGCAGCCGCTGGCCGGCGCGCAGTCGACCGTGTCGAAGGAGCCCGTTTCCAGGGGGCGCCAGCTGTGGCCGCCGTCCGTGGTCACGTCCGTGCCCGTCGGTCCGACCGCGAGGGCCGTGCCCCGGCCGTACGGGTACCAGGCCGCGCCCGAGCGGTAGGCCGGCGGCGGGGACGACGCCTGGCTCCAGGTGCGGCCTCCGTCCGCGGAGACGGCCGCGGCCTGCGGGGAGGCCTGGCCCGTGCGGTAGTCACCGCCGACCGCGAGCCCCTGCGTACGGTCCCGGAAGGCCAGGGCGAAGACGCCTCGCGCCGGGTCGCCCGCCGGGACGGTGGACTCGGCGACCCGCCAGGTCAGGCCCCGGTCCGTGGAATGCAGGACGCGCGCGCTCGCCCCGCCGCCCGTGGCGAGCCAGACGTCGCGCGGGCCCGCGCTGACCAGGCACTGGCCGCTCGCCGCGAAGCCCGCCTCGCCGGGCAGCGCCTCGGGCATGCCCTCGTTCGGCAGAACCCGCCAGGTGCGGCCGCCGTCGTCCGTGGACAGGATGCGGAACTTCCCGTCCACCGGATCGCTCATCGCCAGGCCGCGGCGCGCGTCGAAGAAGGTGAGGCAGTCGTAGAAGGCGCGCGGGTCGGGGTTGCGGAAGGTCTCGGTCCAGGAGGCGCCGCCGTCCTCGGTGCGCAGCACCCTGGAGGCCTCGCCCTCCCCGATGGACAGGGCCACCGCTCGCCGCTCGTCGAAGGCCTCGACGTCGCGCAGTTCCAGCCCCTCGGCGACGGCGCCGGGCGGCGAGACGTCCTGCCAGCTGCGGCCGCCGTCGACCGTGCGCAGGACGGTCCCCTTGGAGCCGGCCACCCAGGCCGTGCTGCGGCTGACCGCCGCCAGGCCGCGGAAGCGGACCGCCTTCCCGGTCTCCTTCAAGGACCAGCCGGCGCCTCGTAAGTCCTGCGCCAGGTCCCGTTCCGTGGTCTGCGCCACGTCCGGAGCCGGGTCCTGCGGCTCTTCGGCACCGGCCGCACCGGCCTGGGCGGGGGCGGCCAGCAGCCCCACCAGCAGAGCGGCCGCGCCCATGCCCGTTCCCACTTGCAGAAGTCTCATGGCGCCGGAAGCTAACGCACCCCGGAAGGGCCGTCCAGAGGGCCTCCCGGCCGCCCTTTGCGCCTGTGGAGTGATCGGTAACCAGCCCTTCTGTGACCCTCCTGCGTCCGCCGGGCTCAGGGAGCTTCCTTCGGACGTCTCCGCGCACGCGGTCACTCCGTGCGATCACACAGGTGGGTTCCAGCCAGTCGGTGACACAGCTCACGTGCAGGCCCATGCACGGATGTGCCGATTCCGGCGTCTATCGGGTTGCCGGGCTCCACGCCAGGGTCCGGCAGCAGATCCGCCGCAAGGGAGTGAGCCTTGATCACTGTCATCGAGCAGGCCGCGCAGGCCCGTCTGGTCGCCACCGCCCCGAAGGTCGAGACCGTTCCCGTCACCCTCTGCTACGACCGCGCGGATCCTTTCGCCGTACGGATGGCCTTCCCCGCGCCGGCGACGCTGGAGGGCGTCGAGGTCTCCTGGACCTTCTCGCGCGAGCTGCTGGAGTCCGGACTGGACCGCCCCTCGGGCCAGGGGGACGTGCGCGTGCGCCCGTACGACGTCGACCGGACCACGATCGAGTTCCACGCGGCGGAGGGCGTCGCGATCGTGCTGATGCTGACGGCCGAGCTGCACCGGTTCCTGGAGCGGGCGGCGGGTGTGGTCCCGCCCGGCCTGGAACACCTCTATCTCGACATGGACCACAGCCTGGCCGAACTGCTGCGCGACACCTGCTGACCCGCCGCCGCCCGCTCGGTTTATTCGTTTGCGGGCGGCCGCGGCCGGCCGTAGCTTCGTAGACGCCCCACTGCCGTCGAAACGGAGCAGGACATTGCTCGTCTGAGGTTCGAGACACCGATCGCCGTCCCTGTCACCTTCGCCGTGACCTTCTGAGCGTCGGCTGTCTCCCCGCGTTGCACGCACCATTCACGCAACCTGGAGGCCTCCATGAGTCACGCCCCTGCTTTCGTCACCTGCTCCGCCCTGTCCTTCGACTGGCCCGACGGCACCCCCGTCTTCGACGGGTTCCAACTCGCCGTCGGCCCCGGCCGCACCGGCTTGATCGGCCTCAACGGCTCCGGGAAGTCAACCCTGTTGAAGCTGATCGCCGGTGAACTGACCCCGACCGGGGGCCAGTCGTCCGTCGCCGGCTCGGTGGGCTACCTCCCGCAGAACATCACCCTCGACACCGCACTGCGCGTGGACGAGGCGCTCGGCATCCACACCACGCGCGCCGCACTGCACGCCATCGAGGCGGGCGAGGCCACCGAGGCGAACTTCGCCGCGGTCGGCGACGACTGGGACGTGGAGGAGCGGGCCCTGGCCACGCTCGACGCGCTCGGGCTCGCCCGGATCGGCCTGGACCGCACCGTCGGGGAGCTGTCGGGCGGAGAGTCCGTCCTGCTGCGGCTGGCCGCCCTGCTGCTCGCACGACCCGACGTCCTGCTGCTGGACGAACCCACCAACAACCTGGACCTGCGGGCCCGGGGCCGCCTGTACGCGGCGGTCGAGTCCTGGTCCGGGGTGATGCTCCTGGTCAGCCACGACCGGGAGCTGCTGGAGCGGGTCGATCAGATCGCCGATCTGCGTGACGGCGAAGTCCGCTGGTACGGAGGGAACTTCACGGACTACGAGGAGATGCTCGCGGCCGAGCAGGACGCGGCCGAGCGGATGGTGCGGGTCGCTGAGGCCGACGTACAGCGGCAGAAGCGCGAACTGGCCGACGCGCACGTGAAGTTGGCGCGGCGCAAGCGGTACGGCCAGAAGATGAACGACAACAAGCGCGAGCCGAAGATCGTGATGGGTGCGCGCAAGCGCGCCGCGCAGGAGTCGGCCGGCAAGCACCGGATCATGCACACCGAGAAGCTGGCGCAGGCCAAGGACCGGCTGGACCAGGCCGTGGAGGCGGTGCGTGACGACGACGAGATCCGGATCGAGCTGCCCTCCACCCACGTCCCACCGGGGCGGCGCGTCCTGACCCTGAGCGACCTGCGCCTCGCCCACGGGGCCGCGGTACGCGGTGAGTGGGAACTGCGGGGCCCGGAGCGGATCGCTCTGGTGGGCCGCAACGGGTCGGGGAAGACGACCTTGCTGCGCACGATCGCCGGAGAGCTCGCGCCGGTGTCCGGGGAGGCGGTCGCGCATGTGAGCACGCGGTTCCTGCCGCAGCGGCTCGACGTGCTGGACGAGAGCCGCTCGGTCGTGGAGAACGTGGTGCGGTTCGCCCCGCAGGCCACGAACAACCTGATCCGGGCGCGGCTCGCGCACTTCCTCTTCCGCGGCGCCCGGGCGGACCGGCCGGCCGGCACCCTGTCCGGCGGGGAGCGGTTCAGGGCGGCACTGGCGGCGCTGCTGCTGGCGGAGCCCGCTCCCCAGCTGCTCATGCTGGACGAGCCGACGAACAATCTGGACCTGGCGAGCGTGCGGCAGCTGACCGGGGCGCTGGACGCGTACGAGGGCGCGCTCGTGGTGGCGAGCCATGACGTGCCGTTCCTGGAGTCCCTCGGCGTCACCCGCTGGCTGCTGCTGGACGGTGAGCTGAGGCCGACGACGCCGGAGGAGGTCCGGGAGGCGCTGGGGCGCGGTTAGCGGGCCCCGGCCCCGTTCCGCTTGGCCCCCGAGGCCGGGGGTAGGCGTGCGTCGGGAGGCCCGGTCCGCCCCTCCGCACGCCGGTCCCGGCCGTCAAGTGGGGGGCGGCGGACCACCTCCGGGCGTTATTTTCGCCCTCCGCTTCCCGCTCGAACCGCTTGCTGCACTGCATAGATAACTGGATGTAACTGGACATACACCTAGGCGGGGCTTGGCCTCGCCTTGATGTCGCGCTTAACCTACGACTCCGTAGGCTACGGAACCGTAAGTACATCGCTTTGCACCCAGGAGTACCCGTATGACGATCACCTCTCCCCACCTCGGCAGCTCGGAGGCGTGGACCGACGCCAAGCTGCTGTACGCGCTGGAAGAGGTGGTCGAGCAGGAGCTCAACCGCCATTTGAAGGTCACCAAGGACTGGATGCCCCACGAGTACGTCCCGTGGAGCGACGGCCGGAACTTCCCGGGCTTCTTCGAGGACGGCGAGGCCTGGGACCCGGAGCAGTCCAAGGTCACCGAGATCGGCAAGATCGCGCTGGTCGTGAACCTGCTGACCGAGGACAACCTCCCCAGCTACCACCACGAGATCGCCACGCTCTTCGGCCGTAACGGCGCCTGGGGCACGTGGGTGCACCGCTGGACCGCCGAGGAGGGCCGCCACGGCATCGTGATGCGCGACTACCTGCTGGCCTCGCGCGCCGTGGACCCGGACAAGCTGGAAGCGTTCCGCATGCAGCACATGTCGGAGGGCTTCGAGTCCGACAACCGCCACTCCATGCTGCACTCGGTGGCGTACGTGGCCTTCCAGGAGCTCGCCACCCGCATCTCGCACCGCAACACCGGCCACCAGTCCGGCGACCCGGTGTGCGACCGGATGCTGGCGCGCATCGCGCAGGACGAGAACCTGCACATGGTCTTCTACCGCAACCTGCTCGGCGCGGCCTTCGAGCTGGCCCCCGACCAGACCATGCAGGCCGTACGGGACGTCGTGGTCAACTTCCGGATGCCCGGACACGGCATGCCCGGCTTCGAGCGGATGGCCGCGCAGATGGCCATCGGCGGGGTCTACAACCTGCGGATCCACCACGACGACGTGCTGAGCCCCGTGATCCGCTTCCTGAAGATCATGGACATCGACGGCCTCGGCCCCGAGGGCCAGAAGGCCCAGGAGGAGCTCGGCCTCTTCATGAACGGCCTGGACAGCGAGGCACGCAAGTTCGACGAGCGCCTGGCCGCCCGCGCGGCGCGCATCGCGGCCCGCAAGGGCTGAGGTCAGGCCGCCTGACCTCAGGCGTGACCGGTTTCAGGCCTGACCGGTTTGCGCTCCCTCGCGCACGTGACGCATCGCCCTGGCAGAGCCACGCTCTGCCAGGGTTTCGCGTCGCGCTGGGGACGCGGACGCGCACGTGATCAGCGGCGAGTGCGCAGGGCGAGGCGTTCGGACTCCGAGAGGCCGCCCCAGACTCCGAAGCGCTCGTCGTTGGCCAGGGCGTACTCCAGGCACGCCACCCGTCCCTCGCACGCCCCGCACAGCCGCTTCGCGTCGCGCAGCGAAGAGCCGGGCTCCGGGAAGAAGAAGCCCGGGCCCGTCTGGGCGCACAGGGCGAGGTCGTACCAGGCGGTGTCAGTGGCTGCGGTGGTGGTGTTCATCGACATGCCGCAGATACTGACCGGCGCCGATGGACGTCCGATCAACGCCTGATCAACAGCCCGTCACGGCCCGGGCGCCGGCGCGCTGGCTATGACCGCCAACCGCGCGCCGAAGGGGTCCGCCAGCTTGGCGAAACGGCCGACTCCTTCCATGAACACCGGGGTGAGGCGGACCTTGCCGCCCGACTCCTCCGCCTTCGCCGCCGTCACGTCGCAGTCGGCGACCTCGAAGTACGGCGTCCAGTAGGGCCGTTCGGCATCCTCCACCGGATCCATGGAGATCGGGACGAGACCGCCGAAGGCGGCTTCGTCCGACGTCCCGGCCGGCTTGACCATCGTGTACGTCCCGCCCTCGAACGGCATCTCGCTGATCTCCCAGCCGAGGACCGTGCGGTAGAACGTGCCCGCCGCGCCCACGTCGCCGGTGTAGAGCTCCGTCCAGCACAGGGTGCCCACGTCCGTCACCGCGCCCAGACCCGTGTTCCTCCTCGGCTGCCACACCCCGAAGCCCACGCCCGCCGGGTCGGCGAAGATCGCCATCCGGCCGAAGTCCATGACGTCCATCGGTTCGAACAGGACCGTGCCGCCCGCCCCGGTCACGGCCGCCGCCGTCGCGTCCGCGTCGGAGGTCTGGAAGTACACCTGCCAGGCAGACGGGCCCTGCTCCGGCGGCACGGTCATGGCGCCCGCGACCGTCTTGCCGCCGAGGTGGAACATGCCGTACCCGCCGACCTCCTCGCCTCCCGGCTGGAAGTCCCAGCCGAACAGGCCCGCATAGAACGCGGCGGCGCCGTCGACGTCGGGGGTGGCGAGGTCCACCCAGTTCGGGGAGCCGTCCTCGTAGTCCGTCGTGAGCATGGTCCGCGCTCCTTCCGGCCTCCTGCGGCATCACTCTGCTGTCCTCTTCGAGCATGACACCCCCCACTGACAGCGGCCCTCCGGAGCCGGCTCAGTCCTCGTGCTTGGCCCGGCTGGGCTGGACGCGTTTGGGTTCGCCCGGCATCTTCGGGTAATCCGGCGGGTAGGGCATGTCGCCCAGGCCGTGGTCGTGTTCGTGGCGGGCCGCCAGTTCCAGTACGGCGTCCAGGGTGAAGGCGTGGTCGTCCATGTCCGCGTGCAGGTCGCCCAGTTCGGCGAAGCGGGCCGGCATCGTCACGATGTCGAAGTCGCGCGGCTCCGCGTCGTCCACCTCGTCCCAGCGCAGCGGCGCGGACACCGGGGCGTGCGGGCGCGGGCGGACGGAGTAGGCGGAGGCGATCGTGCGGTCGCGCGCCGTCTGGTTGTAGTCGACGAAGATCCGCTCCCCGCGCTCCTCCTTCCACCAGGCCGTCGTGACCTTGCCCGGCATCCGGCGCTCCAGCTCCCGGCCGATCGCGATGGCGCAGCGGCGGACCTCGGTGAAGGTCCACTGCGGTTT
This sequence comes from Streptomyces sp. NPDC045695, assembly GCF_056432025.1. Taxonomy (NCBI): domain Bacteria; kingdom Bacillati; phylum Actinomycetota; class Actinomycetes; order Kitasatosporales; family Streptomycetaceae; genus Streptomyces; species Streptomyces sp. NPDC045695. The sequence continues at coordinate 142,955 of NZ_JBWKJU010000005.1, read as the reverse complement.
GATCGGCACGAAGACGTGCAGGCCGCGGCCACCGGAGGTCTTGGGCCAGCCGCGCAGGCCCAGCTCCTCCAGCAGGGCGCGCAGCTCGTGGGCGGCCGCCACCGCGTGGTGGTAGTCGGTGCCCGGCTGCGGATCCAGGTCGATGCGCAGTTCGTCGGGCCGGTCGGTGTCCTCGCGGCGCACCGGCCACGGGTGGAAGGTGAGGCAGCCGAGGTTGGCGGCCCACAGCACGGCGGCCGGCTCGGTGGGGCAGATCTCGTCGGCCGAGCGACCGCTCGGGAAGGCGATGTGGGCGGTCGGGATCCAGTCCGGGAGGTTCTTCGGCGCCCTCTTCTGGAAGAAGGACTCGCCCTCGACCCCCTCCGGGTAGCGCTCCAGGGTGGTCGGCCGGTTGCGCAGGGCGCGCGTGATGCCGTCCGCGACCGCCAGGTAGTACTCGGCGACGTGCCGCTTGGTGAGTCCGCGCTCCGGGAAGTACACCTTGTCCGGGCTGGACAGCCGTACCGTCCGTCCGCCCGCCTCCAGCTCGATCGCATTACCGGCAGCACCCATGTGGGCCACGGTAGGCGGGCCCGGTCGTACGCGCACACCGGGCGGGGCCGGACGTACGACCGCAGAATCGAAGGCATGGATCTGCCCGTGATGCCGCCCGTCAAGCCGATGCTCGCCAAGTCCGTGACGAAGATCCCGCCCGGGATGCAGTACGAGGCCAAGTGGGACGGCTTCCGGGCCATCGTGCACCGCGACGGTGACGAGATCGAGATCGGCAGCCGGACGGGAAAGCCGCTGACCCGGTACTTTCCGGAGCTGGTGGCGGCCCTGAAGGCGAATCTGCCCGCCCGCTGCGTCGTGGACGGCGAGATCGTGATCGTTCAGGGCGGGCGTCTGGACTTCGACCGGCTGACCGAGCGCATCCATCCCGCCGCCTCCCGCGTGAAACTGCTCGCCGAGACGACGCCCGCCAGCTTCGTCGCCTTCGACCTGCTCGCGCTCGGCGACGAGTCGCTCCTCGACACGCCGCTCGTCGACCGCCGTACCGCTCTGACCCGGTCCCTCTCCACTGCTCGGCCCCCCGTCCATCTCGCGCCCGCGACCACCGATCCTGCGGTCGCGCAGGAGTGGTTCGAGCAGTTCGAGGGCGCCGGGCTCGACGGCGTGATCGCCAAACCGCTCGATCTGCGCTACCGGCCCGATGCCCGTCTCATGTTCAAGATCAAGCACGAACGTACCGCCGACGTCGTCGTCGCGGGTTTCCGTTTCCACAAGAGCGGTCCGATCGTCGGATCGCTGCTCCTGGGCTTGTACGACGCTCACGGAGCCCTCCAGCACGTGGGCGTGTGCGCCGCCTTCCCCATGAAGCGCCGCGCCGAGCTGGTGGAGGAGCTCGAACCGCTGCGGATGGAGGACACGACCGCGCACCCCTGGGGCGCCTGGGCCGAGGAGTCCGCGCACGAGAGCGCACGGCTGCCGGGCGCGCAGAGCAGGTGGACCGGCAAGAAGGACCTGTCCTGGGTACCGCTGCGGCCCGAACGGGTCGTCGAGGTCGCCTACGACCACATGGAGGGCGACCGCTTCCGGCACACCGCCCAGTTCCGCCGCTGGCGCCCCGACCGGGTACCGGAGAGCTGTACGTACGCCCAGCTGGAGGAGGTCGTCACCTACGACCTGGCCGAGGTCCTAGGCCCGCCCGCCGACGCGGGTTCCGCAACCGCTGCGGACGCCGACGGCGGCTGAGCGGGCCGCGCGCCGGTGGGCGCCGTCAGCTCCTCCCATTCCGCCCGGCCCGGCCCCGCCGCGTTCGGCACGTAGTGCGGCCGGGCGGCCAGCCAGCGCGCCACGCGGGCCCGGATCCGCGGATCCGCGTACGCCCGCCCCGGTGGTTCCACCAGGTGCCGCACCCTCGCCCGCGCCCGCATCACCTCCGGGTCCTCCAGCGCACAGTCGAACAGGGCGGCCACCTCGCGCGCCGTCCCCGTACGCCCCGCCCGCGTCGCGAAGCGCTCCCCGATGGCCGCGTCGGCGACCACCTGGAAGTCGAACCACGGCTTCAGGGTGTCCACCGCCCAGGCGTGGTGGTCGAGGGCGAACCGCGCCGATGCGGGCTCCCGGTGCGCCGTACGGGCCACCCGGCGCGCGGCCCACAGGGCGAGCGAGGCGCCCTGCCCGAGGGTCGGATTGGTGTGCGTGATCGAATCCCCGACCGGCACCAGCCCGCTCACCACCGGGCCCCGCTCGTCGACCAGCGCACTCCACCGGTTGTCGAGGCTCGCGGTGGCCAGCACCTGCGACTGCGGCTCGGCCCCCAGGGCCAGCCAGGCCGCGGCGGGCGGGAAGGCGCGCGCCGCGCGCTCGAAGACGGCGGGGTCGCGCAGCGCCGAGCGCGTGGTGTCGGCGGTGTGCACGAACAGCGTCACGGCGAACAGCCGGTTGTCGGCCGGGAAGACGGCGCACCCGGCGAAGGACCCGCCGGTCACGGCCCAGGGCCGGCGCGGCCCCTCGTCCATGCCCTCGGGAAGCCGGTACCAGCGGCAGAAGTACGCGAGTCCCGTGCGGTGCCGTTCCACGACGGGCGGCCGGCAGCCCGCCGCGGCCAGCCGGCGCTCCAGGCCCCCGCGCCGCCCGCCGGCGTCCACCACGAGGTCCGCCCCGTAGCTCCCGCTCTCGGTGGTCACTCCCGTCACGTGGATCCCCGGTTCCGGTGTCGGTTCCGGTGTCGGTTCCGGTGCCGGTGCCGGTGTCGATTCCGGTGCCGGTGCCGGTGCCGGTGCCGGAGCCGTGGTCAGTGCGGTGACCGTCTCCCCGTACCGGACGACGACCCCGGGCTCGGCCCGCAGGGCCGTGGCCAGGGCGCTCTCCAGCACGATGCGCCGGGCCTGGAGCACGACGAGGTCCTCGTCGCCGGGGAGTTCGGGGGGCCGCACGTCGAACCAGTCCAGCTCGTGCCGCTCGCGCGCGCCGAGCCGGAGCATCTCCGCGTGGACGTCCGGCAGTTCCTCCCGCAGCACGGTGCGGGCCGCCCCCAGCAGCACGTGCGGCTGCGAGGCCTGCGGCACGGCCGGCCTCCGCCAGCCGAAGAAGTCCCGGTCGAGCGCCGTGCCCGGGGCGCGCGGATCACGCTCGAACAGCTCGGCGGTGTGCCCGTGACGCGCCGCGAGCAGCGCGGTGGCCAGCCCTCCGACGCCGCCGCCGATGACCAGCACATGTGCCATTGAGCGTCCCCTTGAGCCGTTGAACCGATGAGCCGATGAGCCGATGAGCCGTACGGTGATCACACCGCCCAGAGCCTGCACGGACGAAGGCCGGGCGAAACCCGCACAAATGTCCGAGGTCGCCCTACGCCCCGCCCGCCCGGTCCGCCTCCACCGCCCGGCGGGCTTCCGCCTCGATGAGGTACGTGTTGACGGCGACGGCCGCGCGCACTCCCTGGGCGGCCGCGCCCGCGACCTGCTCCAGCGGAGCGGTCACATTGCCGGCCACCCAAACGCCCGGGAGCGCGGTGGCCCCGGTGGCCGGGTCGGACTCGACGCAGGTGCCGATCACATGGCCGTCCCGCTCCACCGCGGCCGTAGGCAGGCCGAGGCTGCTCAGCACGCCCGAGCGGGCGGTGAACCGCGGGGCCACCACCAGGGCCCGGCACCGCTCCACGGCGCCGTCGGCCAGGGCCACCCCGGTCAGCCGGTCGTCCTGGACCGCGAGGCCGGTCACCTCCCCCTCGACGACCCGCACGCCCAGGGCGGCCAGCAGTTCGCGGTCCCCGTCGGTCAGCCGCCAGGTGTGGGCCAGCAGGGTGGTCCGCTCGCTCCACTGCCGCCACAGCTGGGCCTGGTGCACGGCGACCGGACCGTCGGCCAGCACGGCGATCGGCTGGTCCCGGACCTCCCAGCCGTGGCAGTACGGGCAGTGCAGCACGTCCCGCCCCCAGCGCGCCGCCAGGCCCGGTACGGCCGGCAGCCCGTCCACCAGGCCGGTGGCGACCAGCAGCGCCCCGGCCCGCACCGTCGAGCCGTCCCCGCAGCGGACCAGGAACCCGCCCTCGGGCAGCCGGTCCGCCGCGATCGCCGTGCCGGGCCGGATCTCGCCGCCGTAGCGGGCCACCTCCGCGCGCCCCCTGGCCAGCAGGGCGGCCGGGCTCTCCCCGTCCTGGCCGAGGTATCCGTGCATGTGCGCCGCGGGGACGTTGCGGGGGCTGCCGGAGTCGATCACCAGCACGGAGCGCCGGGCCCGGGCCAGGGTGAGGGCCCCGGCGAGCCCGGCGGCGCCGCCGCCCACGATCACCACGTCGAACATGTCATCCATTGCGTCGTCGTCCATGCCTGCGAGGGTCGCTCCGGGGGTTCTCATTTGACAAAACTTCTTGCCGAAGCGGCAAATGGATCCATGGCCCCTGAGGAACAGGACGAGGAACTGGCCGGCGTGCTCACCGCCGTGGGCCCGCGGCTGCGTGCGCTGCGCCGGCAGCGCGGCACCACGCTGGCCCAGCTCAGCGAGACCACCGGCATCTCGCTCTCCACGCTGTCCCGGCTGGAGTCGGGCCGGCGCAAGCCGACGCTGGAGCTGCTGCTCCCGCTGGCCAAGGCGCACCGGGTGGCGCTCGACGAGCTGGTCGGCGCCCCGGAGACCGGGGATCCCCGGATCCGGCCGCGCCCCTTCGTGCGGCACGGCCACACCTACGTACCGCTGACCCGCAACCTCGGCGGCCTGCGCGCCTTCAAGCAGATCCTCCCGCCCCTGGACGGTCCGCCGCCCGAACCCGAACTCAACGTCCACGAGGGCTACGAGTGGCTGTACGTGCTCTCCGGGCGGGTCCGGCTGCTCCTCGGCGAGCACGATCTCGTCCTCGGCGCCGGAGAGGCCGCCGAGTTCGACACGCGCACCCCGCACGCCTTCTTCAACGCGGGGCCGCAGCCAGCGGAATTCCTCAGCCTCTTCGGCCCCCAGGGCGAACGGATCCATGTCCGCGCCCGCCCCGCCACCGCACCGGAAGGACGTCCATGACCACCACCGACCAGGGCCCCGCGGGCCCCGAGCGCCCCGAGCGGGCGGTGCCTCAGCCCAATGCCGTCGTCGGCGTCGGGCTGGTCGTGGTCGGCCCCGACGGCCGGGTGCTGCTCGGCCAGGCGCACGACGGCCGCTGGGAGCTGCCCGGCGGCAAGGTCGACCCCGGGGAGGGCTTCGAGCAGGCCGCCGCGCGGGAGCTCGCCGAGGAAACGGATCTGCGGGCGGACGCCGACGGGATCCGCGTCCTCGCCGTCCAGATCGAAGCGGAGTCGGGCCTGACCCGGCTGACGGGGGCCGCCGTCACCACCACGGCGCGGGGTGTCCCGAAGGTCACCGAGCCCCACAAGATCGCCCGCTGGCAGTGGTTCGATCCGGACGGGATCCCCTCGGCCCTGTATCCGCCATCGGCGGCCGTCCTGCGCTCCTGGCGCCCGGGGCTCACGATGCTGCCGCCCGTCCCCTCATACGACTATCCGACGGCGAACCCGACCACCTGACGGGCCGCGAACCCGGCCTACCCACCAGACGACCTAGTCCGCCGGCGGAGCGAGGGGCAGGGCCGTCGCCGCCGTCACCGTGACCATCGCGGCCTGGACGTCGCGGACGGCGGCCCGGAGCCCTTCCGCGGCCCACTGGCCGGCGGCCGTCTCCGCCATCCTCGGCGCGACCGACCCGAGCGCCCGCCCGGGGAAGGCCAGCTGGTGCAGCCCGGCCGAGTGGAGCAGGGCGATGAGCCCCGCCGTCCGCTCGTCCGGCTCGGCGTCGTCGAGGACGGCGTCGCTCAGCCGCTGCCGCAGGGCGCGCTCGACGGCTCCGTCGGCCTGCGCGTAGCGGCGCTGCGGGAACAACCCGAGCGTCTCGCGCACCTGCGCCACCACCAGCCCCCGCGCGGTCAGGCCCTCCAGCGCGGCGTCGACCGCCTTCGCGTGGTCCTTCGTCAGCCAGTCCGTCACCCGGCCCTTGCTGCGGCCCCGCAGCCAGGCCCCTATCAGCAGGATCCGGCTGTCGAGCAACGGCTCTCCCGTCGGGGTGGTGTCCCCGAGCTCCAGGTATATGCCCGACACCGACACCCGCTCCGCCATGACGAGTTCGAGCAGTATCCCGCCCGCTGCGGCCCAGCCGGCCGCCTGGCGCTGCCGCGCCACCCCGGACTCCTCGTCCAGGCACAGCAGCATGATCTCCTCGGCCAGGGTGATCCCCATTGAGCGTTCCCCCGTCGTCCGTACGGCCGGCCGCGCCTCGCCTCGTCTCCCCCTGCACGAAGACGCCGGGCAGCCGTCGGAGGTTCCGTGGGCGCCGCGCCGCTACCGCCGCAGCGCCACCCTCGGCGCGAAATTGCCCTCGCTCAGGTCCTCGGCCAGCAGCCGCTTCGCGATCGCGTCCGCCGCCACCCGCAGTTCGGCGCTCCGCGGCCGGCCCCGGTCCTTCTCCAACTGGTCGCCGAGCCAGTCGGCCCACGCCCGCGAGATGACCTCGGCCTCCCGCTGCCCGGCCGGGGTGAGGGCCAGGAAGCCGCCCTCGCGGCTGATGAAGCCCTCGTCCTCCATCCGGTCGAAGACCGGGAGCAGGACCTCCGGCGGCACTGAGCGGCGCCCGGCGATCAGACCGAGGCTGGCGTAGCCGACCGTCCGGGTCATCAGCTCCACCTGCATCACCGCCCACGCGCCCGCGATGTCCAGCCGGGTGTCCGAGGCCTCGACGATCCTGCGCGCCGTCTCGGGGCCCATGGTCCGTACGAGCTTGCCGACCGCCAGCTCCAGCAGCTTGGCCGAATCCCCCGAGGTCGTGGCCGGTGAGGCGAAGCCGTCCCCCATGTCCGTGGACCCGGCCCGGGCGGTGTCGCGCAGGTGCACCTCCTTGAGGAAGAGCGCCACGACGAAGCCGACCACCGCCACCGGGACGGTCCACAGGAACACCGTCTGCAGCGCCTGCGCGTACGCGTCGATGACCGGTCCGGCCGCCGCCGGGTCGAGCCCGTGCACCCCCTGCGGGCTCTGCGCGGCCCGGCCCAGCTCCGCGGGATCGGCCCCCGTCGCCCGCGCTGCCCGCGCCACGCCCTCGGCCAGCTCGGGCCGCAGGCTGTTGGCGTAGATCGTGCCGAAGACCGCGGTCCCGAACGAGCTGCCGAGCGTACGGAAGAAGGTGACGCCCGAGGTGGCGGTGCCGAGGTCGGCGTAGTCGACGGTGTTCTGCACGGCGATGGTCAGGACCTGCATGCACAGGCCGATGCCGGCGCCGAGGACGAACATGTAGAGCGATTCCAGCCAGGCGTTGGTCCCCGGACCCATGAGGGAGAGCAGGTAGAGCCCGGCGCCCATCACGGCGCAGCCCACCAGGGGGAAGATCCGGTACCGGCCCGTCTTGCTGGTGACGTTCCCGCTGAAGACGGACGCGATCAGCAGGCCGATGACCAGCGGCAGCGTCCGGACGCCGGAGACCGTGGCCGAATCCCCGTCCACGTACTGCAAGTACGACGGCAGGAACGTCATCGCGCCCAGCATGGCGAAACCGACGACGAAGCTGAGCACCGAGCAGACGGTGAAGACGGGATTGCGGAACAGCCGCATCGGCAGCATCGGTTGCGCCGCCCGCGTCTGCGCCACGCAGAACAGGGCCAGGGCGACGGCGCCGCCGGCGAAGAGCCCGACGATCACCACCGAGCCCCAGGCGTACTCGTTCCCGCCCCAGCTCGTGGCCAGGATCAGCGCGCTCGATCCGATCGCGACCAGCGCGATGCCCAGGTAGTCGATCACCGGGCGGCCGGCCGCGCGGACGGACGGGATGGTCCGGGCGGCCGCCACCACCACCAGGACCGCGATCGGGACGTTCACGTAGAAGGCCCAGCGCCAGCTCAGGTGGTCGGTGAAGAGCCCGCCGAGCAGCGGCCCGATCACCGTCGCGACGCCGAAGACCGCACCGATCGCGCCTTGGTACTTGCCGCGTTCGCGCAGCGGGACCACATCGGCGATCAGGGCCATGGACGTGACCATGAGGCCGCCCGCGCCGATCCCCTGCACGCCCCGCCACAGGATGAGCAGGGTCATGTTGCCCGCGAGACCGCACAGGAACGAGCCGGTGATGAAGACGACCGCGGAAATCTGGAAGATCAGCTTCCGCCCGAAGAGGTCACCGAACTTGCCCACCAGAACCGTCGCGACGGTTTCCGCGAGCAGGTACGAGGTCACCACCCACGACATGTGGGCGGCCCCGCCCAGATCCGCCACGATCGTGGGCAGGGCGGTGCCGACGATGGTCTGGTCGAGTGCGGCCAGCAGCACACCCAGCATGATCGTGCCGAAGACGACATTGCGCCGCCGCCGGTCCAGCACGGGGGGCGCCGCGGGTATGACGGTGGCAGTGGTCACACCCCGCACTCTCACAGCGCCCCGGCCGGGCCGCATGCCACGTTGAGCCGAACGGGGCGGGGTGAGCCCGCGAGGCGAACGGCCCGCCGCCCGCCCGACCGCCTGATCAGCGCAGGTAGGCCAGCCCCGGATGCGCCGCCGCGTACCCGTCCAGCAGCCGCCGGGCCACCCCCACCGAGTCCACCAGCGGGTGCAGCGCGAAGGCCTTCACCGCGTCGGCCCGCGCACCGCTCGCGGCCGCCGCCAGCACCTCCCGCTCCACCGCCTTGACCGCCGTCACCAGCCCCACCGCGTGCAGCGGCAGCGGCTCGACGCCCACCGGATGGGCGCCGTTGGCGTCGACCAGGCAGGGCACCTCGATGACCGCCTCGGCGTCGAGGACGGACAGCGTCGAACCGTTGGGGACGTTCAGGATCAGCGTGGCCCGCTCGTCGCGCGCGATGGCCCGCATCAGCGCGAGCGCGACCTTCTCGTAGCCACCGGACTCCAGGTCGCTCGCGTCGCGTTCCCCGACGCCCGCCGCCTCGCGGTTCTCGGCCATGTACGTGGCCTCGCGCTCGGCCCGGGTCCGTTCCCAGGCGGCCAGCGCCGCCCCGGCCGGCTGCCCGGTCCGGCCCGCCTCGGCGTAGAAGCCGCGCTGCTGGTCGCGAAGGAAGGCCCCGCGCGTCTGCCGGGCCTCCTGGTAGGCCCGCACGGTGTCGCGGTTGAAGTAGTAGTAGTGCAGGTACTCGTTGGGGACCGCGCCGAGCGAGCGCAGCCACTCGGCCCCGAAGAGCCTGCCCTCCTCGAAGGACTCCAGTGCCCCGGTGTCGGCCAGCAGCCGGGGCAGCTCGTCCCGGCCGCCGATGCGCAGCCCGCGCACCCAGCCCAGGTGGTTGAGGCCGACGTAGTCGATCCAGGCCTCCTCCGGCCGGGCCCCCAGCAGCCTGGCGATGCGGCGGCCGAGGCCGACGGGGGAATCGCAGATGCCGATCACCCGCGCGCCGAGCTCCTCGGCCATCGCCTCGGTGACCAGGCCCGCCGGATTGGTGAAGTTGATGACCCACGCCTCGGGCGCCGTACGGGCGATCCTGCGCGCGATCTCGCGGGCCACCGGCACGGTCCGCAGGCCGTACGCGATCCCGCCCGCGCCCACCGTCTCCTGGCCCAGCACCCCTTCGGCCAGGGCGATCCGCTCGTCCGCGGCGCGCCCTTCGAGGCCGCCGACGCGAAGGGCGGAGAAGACGAAATCGGCCCCGCGCAGGGCTTCGTCGAGGTCCCCGGTGGCCGTGACGGCCGGGGCGTGCGCCGCCGGGGCGGCCGCGGCCTGGTCCCGGAGCACCCGGGCCATGGCGCCGAGCCGCGCCGGGTCCTCGTCGTACAGCGTCACGTGCGACACCCGGCCCTCGGCCCGGTCGCCGAGCAGGGCCCCGTAGACGAGCGGTACCCGGAAGCCGCCTCCGCCGAGGATCGTCAGCCGCACGTCCTTACCGCCCTTCGCCAGTGCCGTTCCCGGAGGTGCCGCAGCGGGCCCCGCTGCCACGATCGATGCCACGATCGGTGGCACGGGGCCGGCGGCACGCGCCTGCCGGCACCAGTCTCCCCCGTCCGGTCACTCCCCCAGCGACGGCACGGCGCGCAGCCGGGCGCCCTGCTGGTGCACGGCTCCGCCGCGACCCGGCACAGGACCGATCGGCCCGCCCAGCGGCGCGGAGAGGATCAGGGTGATCCGGGTCAGCCCCATCTCGTCCAGCATCCGGCTGCTTTCGGCCACCATCCGGCAGCGCACCAGCCCCCACTGCGGGTCCGGGTGGCGCACGGCCCGCACCGCACCGTCCTGCTCGGCGGCGTCGGTCCCGCGCATGCTCAGCCAGTGCGGCACCCCGTACCGGTAGGCCGCCTCCATGAACGGGTCGCGGGCCACCTCCTGGCGGATGCTGCGCAGCCCCTCGTCCTCCGGGGCCGCGGCCAGCGCGGTGGCGAACTGTGCCAGCAGCGGTACGCACCAGCCCGGTTCGTGGTCCTCCAGCACGCCCGCGGCGTCCGGGTGGAACAGCACGAAGCGCAGGAAGTTGTCGTCCGGCAGGGCCGTCGGGTGCGGCCGTACGGACTGGAAGAGCTGGTCGAAGGACGAGTTGGTGAGCGCGACGTCCCAGCGGTGGTCCACCAGGAAGCTGGGGTAGGGCACGGCCTCCATGAAGGCCGCGTAGTCGCACAAGTAGTCGCGCTGCGCGGGGTCTTCGGGAAGCCGGGCCTCCTCCGCGGCCCGCCACGTGGGCGGCGGGTCACGGTCGACCATGACGCGGAAGAGCCAGAAGCACTGCCGCTCGCTCATCTCCAGGGCCTCGGCCAGGGCGAGCAGTTTGCGGTCCGTCCACTCCTTGACCAGGCCCCGTTCCCAGTTGCCGTACGCACGCACGCTGATGCGCAGGCGTGCTGCGAGGTCCTCCTGGCTCAGGCCCAGCTCCTCGCGGCGCTGGCGCAAAATCTCCTTGCGTCGCTCCGACCGCACGGCGCCGCGTGCGGACTCCTCGCCCGCCAGGCGCTCCTCACCGGCTCGGGCGAGGCCATCGGACGGGCCCACCGCTGCGAGATGTAGCACCGAGAGCTCCCCCTCCTCCGGTCTGGATCTTCATTTCCGTGTGGCGATCCTGCTACCGACTTCATTCGAGTGTCAACTATTGTGGCAATTCCAGCCTCTTGACAGCTCATTCCCGCCACAGCTGTGGCACGTTCTAGCCCTTCCCGGCGAGAGCGGCTAGATTCCAGAAGCCGACCATGTGCCGTAACGACTTCGCGCGATCTAGGAGAACCACTGGTGACAGACGGCTTCCCGGCTCCCGTCGCGGTAGCCAACGCACCCCTGGCAGCCACCATCACGCGTGTCGCCGAACTCGCGGGCAAGATGGGCCGCGACCCGAACCAGGTCTTCGACCTGCGGCGGCTCTCGGAGGCCTCGGGCGTGCCCACGGATGTGGTCAGGACCCTGCTGGAGGGCAGGCCGGCCGGCGAGCCCGATCTGCAGACCCGGTTCCTCCAACGGCTCGACCTGCTGCGGCGCACCCGCGTCAAACCCAACGGCCGCCGCTACACCCAGCAGGAGATCGCCGACGGAGCGGGAATGTCCCGGCAGCAGGCCGGAGCCCTGATCAACGGCGACCGCCGCCCTACGATGGAGCACTGCGACGCGATCCAGCGCTTCTTCGGGGTACACGCCGGGTTCCTGACGGCCCATGACGCCGACGCCCTCACCGACGCGCTCCAGCGGACCGAGCAACAGCTGCTCCAGGACTTCGCGGGCCGCGCGCGGGAAACCGTACCGGCTTCGGCCGCATCGGCCGGCGATCCGCTGGCAAGACTCCTCCAGAACCACGGCGTACGGGGCATCGCCTGGCGCGCCGCACAACTGCCCAGCGACAAGCACCGTGACAAGGTGACCGAATGGCTGGACATGCTCCTCGAAAGCGTCAAACCGAATGAATCCTGACCCAGTCGAAAGTCTGGGTCTGATCCTTGAGTCCTGATCCGGATCCGCGCCGACGGGGAGAACGGTGAGCATAGGCAGAGAGCAGCGGCGGTTGTGCGGGGAGCTGGTGGCCGGCATCCGGCTGACCGCACCCGCGGAACCCATGGACCTCTACGCTGCCCTCTGCGAGGGCATGAGCAGGCACCGCGGCCGCCGGGTGGATTTCCGGATGGCCTCGTTCCCTCCGCGTACGGCGAGCGGGCTGTGGCTCGACATGGCGGACCGCGATCTCGTGGTCATCGAGGAACGCACCGCGCCGGACCACCAACTGGTGATCCTGGGCCACGAGCTGTGGCACATGAAGGCCGGTCACTGCAGCCACCACGTCGACGGCGCCGCCGTCGCCGCGCGGCTGCTGTCCGACGAGGCCGACATCGGTGAGGCGGTCCGCCGCGTCGCGGCACGCACGCGCGCCGACGTCCAGGAGGAGACCGAGGCCGAGACCTTCGGCTTACTGCTGGGCAGCCGGTGCCGGACCTGGCTGGCCGGATCGGCGAACCATCGCCCTCCGGCCCAGCGCGACCAACTGGCGGGCCGGATCGAGGCCTCGCTGGGCTATCGGGGGCACAGGAACGACCGTTGAACGGCGAGGACTACTACATCCCGGCGGCCGCGATGGCGATCTCACTCGCCTTCAAGCTGCCGGCGCTCCGGCACAACTGGCGCGACCCGCTCCTGCGTTCGGTCGTGACCCTGCTGACCCTGGCGGGAGCGGTGTTCACCTTCGCCGCTCCCCCGACCATCGCGGCGGTCAACCGCTGGACGGGGGTCGTCAACTTCTCCGCCCCGCTGGTGTACTGCCTGCTCACGGCCTTCAGCGCCTCCTGCCTGGTCCTCATGGTCAACTGGCGTGGCGGGCCGCCCGAGCGGACCCTTCGCATCTCGCAGCGCTGGATCATCGGCTACTTCGCCGTGATCGTGGCGCTGGTCGTGCTGTTCGCGCTCGGTGAGACGCCGGTCGAGCGGCTGCGCGACTTCGACACCTACTACGCGAACACGCCGTACATCAGCGCGATGATCGCCCTCTACCTGCTGGCGCACCACGTGGCCGCCGTGGTGATGGTCGTCCTGTGCTGGCGCTGGTCCATGCAGGTCCGTGGCTGGCTGCGGATCGGCCTGATGATCATCGTCGCCGGGTACATCTTCAACCTCGCCTACGACGCGACGAAGATGTCCGCGGTCACCGCCCGCTGGTTCGGCCACAACCTCGACGACCTGAGCACCTACGTCGCCCCGCCGCTCGCCGCCGTGGGCGCGCTGGTCAGCGCGATGGGCTTCGTGGTCCCGCTCGTCTGCCAGCGGCTCTCGGACCACTGGCAGACCTGGGCGACGTACCGCCGGCTCGGCACCCTGTGGCAGGAGGTGCAGATCTCCGCGCCCAGCGGCACGCCGTCCGTCCAGATGGCCTGGTGGACGGCGGGAGAGCTGCGGGTGATCCAGCGGGAGTCGGACATCCACGACGGCTTCCTGCACCTGGGCCCGTACTTCGACAGGGCCCTGCGCGACGGCGCCTACGAGAGCGCCGTCGCCGAGGGGGCCGACCCGGAGACCGCGCGGGCGGTCGCCGACGCCGCCATGGTCGCGGCCGCCGTGCGGGCCCGCTCCGCGGACCCCGAGGGCAAGACCATCGGGGACGAGGTGGAGACCCTGCTCGACACCGCCGACGGACCGCGCGATCTCCTGCGGATCTCCCACGCCCTGCGGCATTCGCCGGTGGTGCAGGCCGTCCGGCAGCGGGTGGCCGCCTAAGCGGGGCGTGGGGGCCCGGCCAGGCTCAGCCCGCGGCGGCCATGGCCGTCGCCGGGAACAGGTCCTGGAACGGGGCCGCCGAGTCGATCCCGGCCCTGCCGTACGGCGCGTCGAAGCTCCACACCATGAAGAGCAGGAACACGATCAGCGCGCTGAACAGCCCCGCCAGCAGCAGCTCCCTTCCGGAGCGGCGGATCTGCAGGGTGAAGATCAGCCCGACGGTGACCACCCCGCCGACGACCAGCCCCAGCCACACCACGGCCGGCAGCGTGGACCCGGAGCTCTGCGTCCGCGAGTGGCGGGCGTCGTCGGCGGCGGCGATGTGGTCCAGCAACGGCTGGTAGGCCTGCGCCTGGAGCTCGGTGGCCGGGCTCTGGTGGGTGACGTCGGTGCGCAGCTTGCCGAGCAGCTTGGCGCCCTCGGCCGAGGGGGTCTCCCCGGAGGTCAGTCGCGGCCAGTCCACCGCGACCGTGTGGGAGACGTAGGCGTCCACCTCACCGCGGATGCGGTCGCGGACCGGGGCCGGGTAGACGTCGGCGCGCTGGGTGACCTCGTACAGCGCCTGGGCCTCGCGGCGGACGCTGTCCTCGGCGGCGCCGCGCGCCTCCCAGACGCCCGCGATGGCCAGACCCAGCACGATCGCGTAGACCACGCCCACCATCATCGTCATGTACTCGATGACATCGGGGGTTTCGCTGGTGTCCTCGTCATCTGCGGCCCGGCGGTGCCGGATCGTGGTGATGGCGAGGACGACGGCGCAGACGAGCGCCATGGCGATGGCCAGGACCAGCCATTCGGACACGTGGTTTCTCCCGGTGTGGATCGGTGGACGGGTCGGTGCACGGCCCCGCGTACGCCCCTGCCCGTGCGGGCCGTACGGGGCGCACGCGCGGGCTGCGGTCAGCCGCGGCCGCGGCTCTTGGAACGGGGGCGCAGGGAGGCTGCGGCCAGGACGGCCGGGGTGGTGACGACGACCATGAGCATCACGGTGGACATCCCGTCCGGGCCGCGCCGCTTCAGGGCGACGGAGCGGTACGGACGCACGTGAAAGGCGCTCACGTGCGCGGCGGTGGCTCTGGGCGGGGGCGGAGCCCACGCTTCGGCCCTGGCCGGACCGTCCTCGCCCCCGGGACCCGGCGCGGCCGGCGGCGGCTGCGCCCGCCCGGCCCCGGCCTTCGCCGACGGCTCCGCCGGTGGCTGCGACGGCCCGGGCCGGCCCGGGTACGGCGGGGCGGCGGGCGGCTCGGGGGACCTCCCCGGGTGGTGCACGGTCGGCCGGTCGTCGCCGGGGGCGGCCGCCCGGACCGAGGGCCGCCCGGAGGGCCGTACGGCGGGCCGCTGCGGCTGCCCGCGGGGTACGCACAGGTCGAGGCGCGCTCCGTGGCCGTGGCCGTGGCCGTCGCCCGCCACCGCCACGTGCCCGTACAGCGGGCAGAGCGCCGCCACCAGGCCCGCACCGGCGAAGTACTGCCAAGCGGTCACCCGCGTCCTCCCGCATGTCCGGAGCAGTTGTAAGGCTTACCGCTGAAGAAACGATCAAGGCCGGTCTTCGACACGCGGTGGGCGGGACGAGATGCGGCATGATGTCGCCATGGGGACCGAGGGGGAGAACGCCCGTCTGATCGCCGGGCGCTATCGGCTGGACGCCAGGCTCGGCCGCGGCGGCATGGGCATCGTGTGGCGGGCGACCGATCAGTTGCTCGGCCGGAGCGTCGCCGTCAAGGAAGTGGCGCTCGACCCGACGCTGTCCGGGGACGAGGCCCGGCTCCAACGTGAGCGCACGCTCCGGGAGGCACGGGCGGCCGCGCAGCTCAAGCACCCTCACATCATCGTGGTGCACGACATCGTCGAGGATCACCAACGCCCGTACATCGTCATGGAGTTGGTGGAGGGCGGCTCCCTCGCCGACCGGCTCTCGCGCACCGGGCCCATGACCCCCGCCGAGGGCGCGCGGATCGGGATCGCGCTGCTCGGCGCCTTGCGCGCGGCGCACGCGGCCGGGGTGCTGCACCGGGACCTCAAGCCGGCGAACGTCCTGCTGGAGGCACCCGGGAGCCGGGCCGTCCTCACGGACTTCGGCATCGCGCAGGTGGCGGGCGCGACGACGCTGACGTCGACCGGGGCGTTCGTCGGGTCCCCCGAATACACCGCGCCCGAACGGATGTCCCCCGAGGCGCCGGTGGGTCCCGAGTCCGACCTGTGGTCGCTGGGCGCGCTGCTGTGCGCGGCCGTCAGCGGGGTGTCCCCCTTCCGGCGGGACTCCCTCGGCGGGGTGCTGCACGCGGTGGTCTTCGGCGAGGTCCGGCCGCCCGCCGCGTGCGGTCCCCTGCTGCCCGTGGTGCGGGGCCTGCTGGAGCGCGATCCGGCCAAGCGGATGGGTGCGGCGCAGGCGGAGACCCTGCTGCGGGCCTGCCTGGACGACGTGGACGGCGTGGACCCTGCAGACAGGGCGGACCGGGCGGACAGCGTGCCGTCGTACACGCCGACGCGGCGCAGCGTGACGAGGCCGGCCGCCGAGCAGGAGCCGGCTGCGGCCGCCGCTCCCGCCCCCACGGCGCCGCTCCCGCCCACATCCGCGCCCACCGTCGCGCCCGAGCCCGCGTCCGCGCCGGCGCCCGGGAAGCGCGGGCCGCGGGCCGCGCTGATCGCCGGCCTGCTGGTGGCCGCGCTCGCCGGGGCCGGCCTGTCGGCCGCCACGCTGCTCATGAACGACGACGCGCGCGGGGCGAAGACGTCCGCGAACGGGGGCGGAGGCGTGGGCGACTCCTCCCGCACCCCGACGGCCACGGCGCCCCGGGAGAAGACGGGGCCGACGTCCCCGTCGGTCACGCCGGCGGCCGCCCCCTCCCCCGACAACAAGCCCGCGCCCGCCGGCTACCGCATCGTGAACGACCCGGCGGGCTTCTCGCTCGCCGTCCCCACCGGCTTCACGCGCACGCTCGACGGTCCGCGGATCTTCTACATGTCGCCCGGTGAGACCTTCCGCATCGGCATCAAGGTGTCGGCCCCCGAGTCCGGCGGGCCGCTCGCCGTCCACCAGCGCGCCCACGCAGAGGGACCTGCGAGCAACCCCGGTTACCGCGACGCCGAGGTCGTGGCCGTCACCCACGACGACCGGCAGGCGGCCCTCTGGCGGTTCACCTGGGACGGCTTCTCGGCGGCCGAAGGCCCCCGGCACACCCGGGACCTGTGCTGGGAGGAGGGCGGGCGGCTGTACGACGTGTGGGTGTCCGCACCGGTGGTCCGGACCGAGGAGGCCCGCGGCTACTTCGACACCGCGGTGCGGACCTTCGTACGGACCGAAGGCTGACCGCGGCACCCGAACGCGACCGCGAACCGGAACGCGAAAGGGGCGCGACCTCGATCGGTCGCGCCCCTCACCGCGTCGTCACTCGAAGGCTCAGGCCTCCGGGGAACCGCCGAAGCGCTCGCGGTAGGACTCCAGGTCCTCCTCGGTGACCCGGGCGAAGAGCACCGGCGGCACCGTGAACGGTGTTCCGGCCGGGACGGCGTCCAGGGCCTTGGCCTGCTCCGGGGTGATCCAGGTCGCGGTGTCGCCGGCCAGCGCGAAGGAGGAGCGCATGGCGCGCGCCGAGGCCGGGATGAAGGGCTCGGAGACCACCGAGTAGAGGTGGATGAGGTTCATCGCGGTGCGCAGGGTGAGCGCGGCGGCCTCCAGGTCGGTCTTGACCTCCAGCCAGGGGGCCTTCTCGTCCAGGTAGGCGTTGCCCGCCGACCACAGGGCACGCAGCGCGGCCGCGGCCTTGCGGTACTGGAGCGTCTCCATGTGGCCCTCGTACTCGGCCAGCAGCTCGGCGATCTGCTCTCCGAGCTTCGCCTCCGGCTCGCCCGCCGGGCTTCCCGCGGGGACCTCGTCGCCGAACTTCTTGCGGGAGAAGGTGAGCACGCGGTTGACGAAGTTGCCGAGGGTGCCGCCGAGGTCCTTGTTGACCGTAGCGGCGAAGTGCTCCCAAGTGAAGGACGAGTCGTCGGACTCGGGCGCGTTGGCGATGAGGAAGTAGCGCCAGAAGTCGGCCGGGAGGATCTCCAGCGCCTGGTCGGTGAAGACGCCGCGCTTCTGCGAGGTGGAGAACTTGCCGCCGTAGAACGTCAGCCAGTTGAAGGCCTTGACGTAGTCGACCCTCTTCCACGGCTCGCGCGTGGCCAGCTCGGTGGCGGGGAACATCACCGTGTGGAACGGGACGTTGTCCTTGGCCATGAACTGCGTGTAGCGGACGTCCTCGGCCTCGTACCACCAGGACTTGTAGTCGCGGTTCTCCGGGTCCAGGTCGGACCATTCCTTCGTCGATCCGATGTACTCGATCGGCGCGTCGAACCAGACGTAGAAGACCTTGCCGTCGGCGGCCAGCTCCGGCCAGGTGTCGGCCGGCACCGGGACGCCCCAGTCGAGGTCGCGGGTGATGGCGCGGTCGTGCAGGCCCTCGGTCAGCCACTTGCGGGCGATGGAGGAGGCCAGCTGCGGCCACTCCTCCTCGTGTTCGCTGACCCAGGCCTCGACCTCGTGCTGGAGCTTGGACTGCAGCAGGAAGAGGTGCTTGGTCTCGCGGACTTCCAGGTCGGTGGAGCCGGAGATGGCCGAGCGGGGCTCGATCAGGTCCGTGGGATCCAGGACGCGGGTGCAGTTCTCGCACTGGTCGCCGCGGGCCTTGTCGTAGCCGCAGTGCGGACAGGTGCCCTCGACGTAGCGGTCCGGCAGGAAGCGCTCGTCGACCGGCGAGTAGACCTGCCGGATCGCGCGCTCCTCGATGAAGCCGTTCTTCTGGAGCTGGCGCGCGAAGTGCTGGGTGATCTCGCGGTTCTGCTGGGAAGAGCTGCGGCCGAAGTAGTCGAAGGACAGCTCGAAGCCGTCGTAGACCGCCTTCTGGGCGTCATGGGCCTGCGCGCAGAACTCGGAGACGGACAGGCCGGCTTCCTTCGCGGCGAGCTCGGCCGGGGTGCCGTGCTCGTCGGTGGCGCAGATGTAGAGGACGTCGTGGCCGCGCTGGCGGAGGTACCGGGAGTACACATCCGCCGGAAGCATCGACCCGACCATGTTGCCCAGGTGCTTGATCCCGTTGATGTACGGAAGCGCGCTGGTGATCAGGTGTCGAGCCATCCTCGGATGCTCCATTTCCTCTGTGCGGTGCGACGTGACGTGACGGATTGTGAATGCGGTTCATCGTATCGAACCGCCGAAAGGCCACGCGCCGCATTTGTTCATGGGTGGATAACGCAAAAGCGAGGGCAGTGACCTCTCCGTCACGGCCCTCGCGATCGGGCCCATGCTACAGCCGGACGGCCGCGCTCCAGAACGGAGACCGGAGGGCACCCGCACCAGGCATATGCATACGTACCGGCTGAGCCCTCGGGTGATCGACATCGATCACGAGCCGATCACCACCGACTGATTGTCTCCAGGTTTCCTCTCTGCGCCCCCCGAGTGCGCCCGCGCTGCTTTCCTGTTCCAGCGCACAGGGGATGAGGTGGAACGGTGAGCGATGGCGGACCGGAGGAGTCCGGTGGGGCCGTGGGGCTGCCGAGCCGGCGCCGCCGGCCGACTCCCATGAGCCAGTGGGATCCGGCGGCGCGCCTGTCGTACTGGGCCTTCCACGCCAACCGGCGGCCCACGTACATGCGCTTCGCGTACCTGCAGCTGGGTTCCGACCCCGCCGCGGAGGAAGCGGTGGACGCCACCTTCGACTCGATCATGGGCGAGTGGCTGCGGATGCTGCCCATGGACCGGCTGGACGCCTACGCGTGGACCATACTCAAGCGCTGCCTGGCCGAGCGGCAGGGCCGGCGCCATCCCTGGGAGCAGCAGCCCGAGCCGATGGACATCAGCGCCTTCGAGGCCGCCCTCAAGGACGCGCACGCCGACCGGTACGAGGTGCTGACCGACACCATCCGCTTCTACTCCGCCGTCTCCCGGCTCGCGGAACGGCAGCGGGACGCCGTGCTCCTGCGGTACGGGCTCCAGTGCACGCCCGGCGAGGCCGCCTCCGTGATGGGCGTCGACGAGGCCACGGTCCGCTCCTACCTCGGCCAGGCCCACCGGCGGCTGGCCCGTCTGCTCGACACGCCGGCGGAAGCGGACGAAGCGGGTGAAGCGGCCAGAGCCGACACAGCTACGGCCGCTGAAGCAGCCGAGGCCGCGGCAGCCGAGGCAGCGGCAGCCGAGGCCGCCGACTCGGCGGAATCGGCCGAGTCATGAGCCGGCACGAACGCCGACCGCAGCGGGACGGCGAGGTCACCCCCCGTTCCCTGGCCGAGTTCCTCGCCCGGGCCGGCGTCCGCGACCGCTACCGGCACTACGACCTCGGCGCGGCCGAGGCCCGCCTGCTGCGCGCCACACCGCACGCCCCTGCCGCAGGGCACCGCGCCCGCCGACGGCCGGCCTACGGCTGGAGCGATCCCGCCCGGGACTGCCCGCTCGACGCCGAACGGGCCCGGCGCGACCTCAAGGCCACCTGCCTGGCCTCCGTGTGCGCGCCGAAGGCCGCCGGACACCTCGACGCCTTCCTCGCGGACGGGCACACCGACCTGGGCGGAGCCATCGTCTTCGGCTGTCTGCTGTACCTCGCCGGACTGCGCGAAGGCGCCCGGTTCTGGTGGCAGTTCGCCGCCGGTTCCGGGAGCCCGCGCACCGCGGCGGCCGCCTACTGCCTCTTCCTCGACCACTCCCGGCGCGGCGAGCACCACGACGCCCGGCACTGGGCGCGCGAGCTCGGCCGCCGCGGTTTCCGGCCGGGCGGGCGGCGGGACCTGCGGGAGGTCCGGCTGTGCGCGCAGGCGGCCGTGCTGCGCTACGTCGACCAGTTGGACGACCCCGATCTGGGCCCGGTACCGCTGCCGCGGGCCGGGCTTTCGGGGGTGCTGGCCGCGTTCCTGCCGCCGCCCGTCACGGCCTGGGTCGCGGGCGCGGGCTCTGACGGCCCGGTCTCCGGCTCCGGCTCGGACTCCGTTGAGACGCCGGTGGCCGCGTCCGGCTGCCCGGCCGCCGCCGGGCCGCTGCGCCACCCCGCGGTGTCGGCGGCGGCCCGCGGGGGCGTCGTCCGGCACGGGACGGGCGAGGCCCTGGCGGAGGCCCGCCGCGCGCTGACCGTCGTACGGGTCCTGGAGCGGCACCCGCTGGGAGTGCGGGCCTCCCAGCTCGCACGGGAGTCGGGCCTCGCCGAGGGGGAGCTGCGGCCGCTGCTGTCGATGCTGTGCGAGGAGGAGTACGCGTACCGCCCGGGCGTGGGGGTGTATGCGAGCGGTCCCGCGCTGGACCGGCTCGCCGCCCCCGGCGGCCACGGTCTGGCGGGCCAGCTCCAGCGCACCCTGGCCCTGGCCCGGGACAGCGCGGGCGCGGCGGTGTACCTGAGCCGCTACGCCGAGGGCGAGGTCCGGATCACGCAGATGGCCGACGGGCCCGCGACTCCGCCGGTACGGGAGTGGGTCGACTTCCGGGCCGCCGCCCACGCCAGCGCGGTCGGCAAGTGCCTGCTGACCCAGCTCGACCACGACCGCCGCGCCGACCACGTAGCCCGGCACCGGCCCGCCCGGCTCACCCCGCAGACCATCACCGACAGCCGGGCGCTGTTCACCGCCCTGGACGCGGTGGCCCCGGGCGCACCCGTCTTCGACCTGCTCGAATACTCCCCCGGCGTCGTCTGCTCGGCGGTGCCGATCGCCACCGGCGACGCCGTCGGCAGCCTCGCGCTCTCCCTGCCCGCGCACCACGCCCACCGCCTGCGCGCGGCCACGGAGACCCTGCGCCGCAAGGCCGTCCCGGTGCTCCTCGCCCTGCTGCTGTCGGGCGCGATCCCGCCGGACGCCCCGGCCGCCGGCTCCCCGGCGGACTCCGCCACGGCCGAGCCCTCGCTGCCGGCCGCGCAGCCACGGCCGATGCGGGCCCCGGTGACCCCGGAGACCCTGCGCCACCTGCGCCGCCTCTTCCGCACACCGCTCACCGGCGTCACACCCGCCGCGGGCGGCCCCCACCTGGTCAGCGACACCAGGGCCGCGGCGGCGTACCTCTTCGACGCCGCCCCGACGACCGGCCACCCCCGCCTGTCCCTCCCCCAGACGTTCACGTCGGTGACCCCGGGCAGCCTGACCACCCCGACGGGCCTGGTGGTCCTGGAGACGTGACGAAACGACCCCGGACCCCATCAGGGGCCCGGGGCCTCGGATCACCGACCCTGTTCGGACGTCAACTGCCCGGAAACGCAAAAGAACCCCACCTGGGTGGGGTTCCTGCTGGTGTCCGAGGGGGGACTTGAACCCCCACGCCCGATAAAGGGCACTAGCACCTCAAGCTAGCGCGTCTGCCATTCCGCCACCCGGACTAGGTGGTCGGCCCCGGTTTCCCGCGGCGACATGGACAACAATAGCAAAGGATCGGCGGGGGTCCGACCACATATCCGGGCGGCGGTCGGCCGCCACGCCGGGCTGACCTGCACGCATGCACCGGCGGACCTGGCGAGACGGGGTGTCTCGTCGGGTGGTCGGTGTCGGTGGTCGGCCCCGGGGCCGCCTTCCCCCGCCGGGCCGGCGGGGGGAACGGCGGACGGCGGGGTCACGGGCAGCGGATGACCTGGCCCGCGTAGGAGAGGTTGCCGCCGAAGCCGAAGAGGAGCACCGGGGCGCCGGAGGGAATCTCGCCGCGCTCGATCAGCTTGGACAGGGCCATCGGGATGCTGGCGGCCGAGGTGTTGCCCGAGTCGACGACGTCGCGGGCGACGACGGCGTTGACGGCGCCGATCTTGGCGGCCAGCGGCTCGATGATCCGCAGGTTGGCCTGGTGGAGGACGACCGCCGCCAGGTCCTCGGGGGTGATCCCGGCCTTCTCGCACACCTTGCGTGCGAGCGGCGGGAGCTGGCTGGTGGTCCAGCGGTAGACGGACTGGCCCTCCTGCGCGAAGACCGGGGGCGAGCCCTCGATGCGGACCGCGTTGCCCATCTCCGGGACCGAGCCCCAGAGCACGGGGCCGATGCCCGGCTCCGCGCTGGCCTCGACGACGGCCGCGCCGGCCCCGTCGCCGGTGAGCACGCAGGTGGTGCGGTCGCTCCAGTCGGTGATCTCGGTCATCTTGTCGGCGCCGATGACCAGGGCGCGGGTGGCGGAGCCGGCCCGGATCGCGTGGTCGGCGGTGGCCAGGGCGTGGGTGAAGCCCGAGCAGACGACGTTGAGGTCCATGACCGCGGGGCCGCTGCCCATGCCGAGCTTCGCGGCGACGCGCGCGGCCATGTTGGGCGAACGGTCGATCGCGGTGGACGTGGCGACGAGGACGAGGTCGATGTCGTCCGGGGTCAGGCCGGCGCCGGCCAGTGCCTTGCCGGCCGCCTGGAAGGCCAGCTCGTCCACGGGCTCGTCCGGGCCCGCGATGTGGCGGGTGCGGATGCCGACCCGGGACCGGATCCACTCGTCGGTGGTGTCCACCATGGCCGAGAGGTCCTCGTTGGTGAGCACTTTCGCGGGCTGGTAGTGCCCTAGCGCCACCACGCGTGAACCGGTCATGGGCGGGGTCCCCCCTCGTACGGAAGTCAGGATCACCCAGCTTTGCCTGCTACCGGTGGGTACGTGTGCGCGTGACCCGACAGGATTCGGGGTCCGGAATTTGGAGATTTCCGAGGGACCGGCTGCCGGGAGCCCCGCCGGAGCCGCAACCGGGACAATGAGCAGGTCGGATGCGGGCGGGACGGACGAGAAGAAGGATGGGCTGATCACCATGGGACGGGTCACCGAGCGCCGTCGCGTCGTGCGGATCCGCAGCGGCGGGGTGGGCGTGCGCCCGGACACGCTGGTGGCCGAGGAGCCACTGGAGATCCGGCTGAACGGCAAGCCGCTGGCCATCACGATGCGCACACCGGGCGACGATTTCGCGCTGGCGGTGGGTTTCCTGGTGAGCGAGGGCGTGCTGGGCTCGGCCGGCGACGTACAGGCCGTGACCTACTGCGAGGGCGCCACCGAGGACGGCTCGAACACCTACAACGTGGTCAACGTGCAGCTGGCCGCCGGAGTGCCGGTCCCGGACATCACGCTGGAACGGAACGTCTACACCACCTCCTCCTGCGGCCTGTGCGGCAAGGCCAGCCTGGACGCGGTCCGTACGGCGACCCGCTTCCCCGGGATCGCCGCAGATCCGGTACGGGTTCCCGTAGAGGTCCTCAGCGAGCTCCCGGACCGGCTGCGCGCGGCGCAGAAGGTCTTCGACCGTACGGGCGGCCTGCACGCGGCGGGCCTGTTCACGGCCGCGGGCGAGTTGCTCGACCTGCGGGAGGACGTGGGCCGGCACAACGCGGTGGACAAGATCATCGGCCGGGCGTTCCAGGCCGGCCGGCTCCCCCTGACGGGCGCGGTCCTGCTGGTGTCGGGCCGGGCCTCCTTCGAGCTCGTGCAGAAGGCCGTGATGGCGGGCGTCCCGGTGCTGGCGGCCGTCTCCGCACCGTCCTCGCTGGCCGTGGACCTGGCGCTGGAGTCGGGCATGACGCTGGTCGGCTTCCTGAGGGGGCCGGACATGAACATCTACGCGGGCGAGGAGCGGGTCATCACGGGGTAGCGGTACACCGATACCCCCCCGCCTCGCGTCAGCGCCCCCGCCGGCCGCGGCGCGAGGCGTTCCCGGCCGGCTTGGGCGTCGGTGCCGGCGGGTCGATGCGGTGGAGGTCCAGGGTGGGCGGGACCGGGGTGGCGCCCGGGCCCCCGGACTCGGCCCAGGCGATGATCTCGTCGGTGGCGGTGTCGTCCAGGGCCCAGCCGAACCAGGCCGCGCGGGCACCGCGGCGGCGGGCTTCGGTGGTGGGCTGGACCACGATGACGTTGGCCTGGGCGCACGGGCCGAGGCAGTCGCTCGTACGCACGGCCAGGCGGCCGCCGGACGCGGCGGCGGCCTCGCGCAGCCGGGCGAGCTGTCCGGCGTGGTCGGAGCCGGGATTCTTGCGGGGGTCGCCGCAGCAGCAACCGCGGCACACCACCAGGGTGCAGGGACGTTCGGCGTGGGCGGCGAGGGGGCGTATCCAGGTCACCACCGCACGTTATCGGGCCTGGCGCATGGGCTGTTGGGGCGGCGGCGAGACCTCCGCCACACGTCCGGCGGCGCGTTCGGGCTCCGGGTCGCGGGCGCGGCGGCGGGCGATGACGGCGCAGACCATCAGCTGCATCTGGTGGAAGAGCATCAGCGGGAGGACGGCGAGGCCGGCCTGGGCCCCGAACAGCACGCTCGCCATGGGGAGTCCGGCGGCCAGGCTCTTCTTCGACCCCGCGAACTGGATGGCGATGCGGTCCGCCCGCCCGAAGCCGAGGCGCTGGGCGCCGTACCAGGTGGCGAGGAGCATGACGGCGAGGAGTACGGCCTCCACCAGGAGCAGGGCGGCCAGACGCGGGACGCTCACCTGGTGCCAGATGCCCGCGACCATGCCCGCGCTGAAGGCGGTGTAGACGACGAGCAGGATCGAGCCGCGGTCGACGCGGCCGAGTGCCTGCCGGTGGCGGAGGAGGAAGCCGCCGATCCAGCGGCGCAGGGCCTGTCCGAGGAGGAACGGCAGCAGGAGCTGAAAGGCGATCTTGAGGAGCGAGTCCGGGGAGAAGCCGCCGGAGCCGTTGCCGAGCAGGGCGGCGGCGAGGAGGGGGGTGATCACGATGCCGGCCAGGCTGGAGAAGGAACCGGCGCAGATCGCGGCCGGGACGTTGCCGCGGGCGATCGAGGTGAAGGCTATGGAGGACTGGACGGTCGAGGGGACCAGGCAGAGGAAGAGGAGGCCCTGGTGGAGGGAGGGGGTGAGGAGGCCGGGGACGAGGCCGAGGGCGGCGAGGCCGAAGAGAGGGAAGAGGAGGAAGGTGCTGGCGAGCACGGTGAGGTGGAGCCGCCAGTGGCGCAGGCCGTCGAGTGCCTCGCGGGTGGAGAGCCGGGCTCCGTAGAGGAAGAAGAGCAGCGCCACGGCCGCGGTGGAGGCGCCGTCGGCGAGGGTCGCGGCGGGGCCGCGGGCGGGCAGCAGGGCGGCCAGGCCGACGGTCCCGAGCAGGGCCAGGACGTACGGGTCCAGGGGCAGCCGGGCGGGGCGGGCGGGGAGGCGGGGGCGGCGCATGTGCGGGTGCTCACTTGGTGGGGGGTGGAGGGGGCCCGCTCGGGGCTTGCGGGCTAGCGGGCCTGCGGGCCCGTGGGGCTTCCCTCATCGTCGCCGTCGCGTGGTCATCGGGAAACCCGCACGCCGCACTCACTGTCATCACGATCCGCGATGGGCGGCGCTAGCCTGGAGGGTGTGTACGACCCGGTCCAGCTGCGTACGTTCCTCACGGTGGCCCAGACGCTGAGCTTCACGCAGGCCGCGGGGCGGCTCGGCGTGCGGCAGTCCACGGTCAGCCAGCACGTGCGGCGGCTGGAGGAGGCGACGGGACGGCCCCTGTTCGTGCGGGACACGCACAGCGTGGACCTCACGGAGGACGGCGAGGCGCTGCTCGGCTTCGCGCGGACGATCCTGGAGGCGCACGAGCGGGCGGCGGCCTTCTTCACCGGGACCCGGCTGCGGGGGCGGCTGCGGTTCGGCGCGTCGGAGGACTTCGTGCTGACGCGGCTGCCGGAGATCCTCGAAGGCTTCCGGCACGAGCATCCCGAGGTGGACCTGGAGCTGTCGGTGGAGCTCTCCGGCACGCTGCACGAGCGGCTGGACGCGGGCCGCCTCGACCTGGTGCTCGCGAAGCGGCGCGGGCCCGGGGACGTACGGGGGCGCCTGGTGTGGCGGGACCGGATGGTGTGGATCGGTGCGGAGGGGCTCCGGGTGGACCCGGAGCGCCCGGTGCCGCTGATCGTGTTCCCGCCGCCGGGGATCACCCGGGCCCGGGCGCTGGAGGTGCTGGAGCGGGACGGCCGGGCGTGGCGGATCGCCTGCACGAGCGGCAGTCTGAGCGGCCTGATCGCGGCGGCCCGGGCCGGGCTGGGCGTCATGGCGCACACCCGGGGGCTGATCCCGCCGGGCCTGGTCCGCGTGGGCGGGCTGCCCGAGCTGGGGCCGGTGGAGTTCGCCCTGCTCCAAGGCCGTCGCCCGACGCCGGCGTCCGAGGCCCTGGCAGCCGCCGTGCTCGCCGGCGGCGACCGCCTGAGCCGCCGCGCCTGAGCCGCCGTACCCGAGCCGCCGCGCCTGAGCCGCCGTACCCGAGCCGCCGTACCCGAGCCGGCACACCCGAACCCCGCGCCCACCCAGGGACCGAGTGCAGGGCGACGAGTCGCCCCCTGCCCAGCGGGCGGGCCGTGCAGGCCTTGGGGGCCGAGGGGATCTTGTGGAGGTTTCCTCAAGGGTGCCGGGCCCGGGGGCCCGTGGGGTAGCGTCACGGCCCCAGCACGGAGAGGAGCGGGATGCCGTACGAGTTCAGCGTCCCACCCGTGGTCACGGCGGCGCCGGTCGGCGGGCTGGCCGACACCGTCTTCCAGCACGCCCGGCAGGAGCCGGACCGGGTGGTGCTCGGCCGGAAGACGGACGGCGTCTGGCAGGACGTGACGTCCGGGGAACTGGCCGCCGAGGTGCTCGCGCTCGCCAAGGGCCTGCTCGCCCAGGGGGTGCGCTTCGGGGACCGGGTCGCCGTCATGTCCCGCACGCGGTACGAGTGGACCCTCTTCGACTTCGCCCTGTGGGCGATCGGCGCGCAGCCCGTCCCCGTCTATCCGACGTCCGCGGCCGAACAGGTGCACTGGATCCTGTACGACACCGGCTGCACGGCCTGCGTCGTGGAGAACGAGGACCAGGCCATGACGGTGGGCTCGGTCATCGACCGCCTCCCCGCGCTGCGGCTGCTGTGGCAGCTCGACGCCGGCGCGGTGGACGCGCTCGTCGCCGACGGGCGCGGGGTCGCCGAGGACGTCGTGCACCGCCATCGCCGGGCCGTGACGCCCGATGCGGTCGCCACCGTCATCTACACCTCCGGGACCACCGGCCGCCCCAAGGGGTGCGTGCTCACGCACGGCAACTTCATGTACGAGGCCGACACCCTCGTGACCCACTGGGAGTCCGTGTTCCAGGCACGGCAGGGTGAGCAGCCCTCCACCCTGCTCTTCCTGCCACTGGCGCACGTGTTCGGACGGATGGTGGAGGTGGCGGCCGTCCGCGCGCGGGTCAAGCTGGGGCACCAGCCCGTACTGGCGGCGGCCGAGTTGCTGCCGGACCTCGCCGCTTTCCGCCCGACGTTCGTGCTGGGGGTGCCGTACGTCTTCGAGAAGGTCTTCGCGAGCGCGCGCCGCAAGGCGGAGGCCGAGGGGCGCACGGGTCCCTTCGACCGGGCGGTGGAGACGGCAGTGCGGTACGCGGAGGCGCGCGAGCAGAAGGCCTTCGGGCTCGGGCCGGGGCCTTCGGCGGCCCTGCGGATGGAGCACCAGTTCTTCGAGAAGCTCGTCTACGGGAAGGTCCGCGAGGCGATGGGCGGCCGGGTGCGGCACGCCATGTCGGGCGGGTCCGCGATGTCGCGCCGCCTCGGGCTGTTCTTCGACGGCGCCGGGATCACCGTGTTCGAGGGCTACGGCCTGACGGAGTCGTGTGCGGCGGCCACCGCGAACCCGCCGGGGGCGACGAAGTACGGGACGGTGGGCCGGCCGATCCCGGGCAGCACGGTGCACATCGCGGACGACGGAGAGGTCTGGTTGTCCGGCGGCCACATCTTCTCCGGGTACCTGGGCGACCCGCGCGCCACGGAGGCGGTGCTGCACGGCGGCTGGCTGGCGACCGGGGACCTGGGGCGGCTGGACGAGGACGGCTACCTCACCATCACCGGGCGGAAGAAGGACATCCTGGTGACCTCCAACGGCAAGAGCGTGGCGCCGGCCGCGCTGGAGGAGCGGGTCCGTTCGCATCCGCTGGTGTCGCAGTGCGTGCTCGTGGGCAACGACCGGCCGTACATCGCGGCCCTGCTGACCCTGGACATGGAGGGGATAGCGCACTGGCTGTCGATGCGCGGCCGGCCGCAGCTGCCGGCGGCGGACCTGGTGAACGACCCCGAGCTCACGGCCGAGGTGCGCCGGGCGGTGGTGGCCGCAAACACCCTGGTGTCGCAGGCGGAGGCGATCCGCACCTTCAGGGTGCTGGCCGACCAGTTCACGGAGGAGCGGGGGCTGCTGACCCCCTCGCTGAAGCTCAAGCGACGGGCGATCGAGAAGGCGTACGCGGCGGAGGTCGCGGCACTCTACGAGTCGCGGTCCTGAGATCCGGCGAGCTCATCTGACGTGGTGTCACTTCTGCTGGTCATTGATATTGACGATCCGTCAGGTCACCCACAGAATGCGGGGATTCAGACCGGAGGGGATCTCAGACATGTTGCGTCCGATCCGCACCCTGGCCGCCGCCGCGGCCGTCCTCGCGCTCGTCTCCGCCTGCAACTCCGCCTCCACGAACGGCGACGCCAAGGGCGGGGCCGACGATGCCTCCGCGAACTCCCGCGGGGTGAGCGCCGACTCCATCAAGGTCGGCGGCATCGTGTCGATGACCAGCGCCAGCGGCTACAGCAAGAAGGACACCGATCTCGGCGCCAAGGCGCGCTACCTGCGCGCCAACGCCGAGGGCGGCGTCCACGGCCGCAGGATCGACTACCTCGGCGCGCAGGACGACGGCCAGGACCCGGCGAAGAACCTCGCGGCCGCGCGCAAGCTCGTCCAGCAGGACGAGGTCTTCGCCGTCGCCCCCATGAGCTCGGTGACGTTCTCCGGCGCCGACTTCCTGGAGCAGGAGAAGGTCCCCACCTTCGGCTGGGGCACGCTGCCCTCCTTCTGCGGGCCGGCGCACATGTACGGCTTCAACGGCTGCCTGGTGCCCAGCCCCGGCGGCACCCTCAACCAGACGTGGCCCGAGGGCATCGGCCAGCTCCTCGGCGGCGCCCGCGGCAAGTCCGTCGCGATCATCGCCAACGACAGCGACGCCGGCAAGTTCGGCATCCGCACCTTCCAACAGGGCTTCGCCAGCGCCGGGTTCGCGGTCTCCTACGCCAAGGCCTCCGTCCCCGCCACCGCCGTGCCGAACGACTGGTCCGCGTACGTGAAGGAGATCCTCTCCAGCAACGGGGGCAAGACCCCGGACGCCGTCGTCTCCGTCATGCAGACCCCCAACAACATCGGGCTCTTCACCGCGCTCAAGCGCAGCGGCTACAAGGGACTGCTCTCCGACCCGACCGACTACGACCCGGGGCTGCTCGCCAAGGACGCCACCCGGCAGGCGCTCGACGGGGTGCACGTCCTGCTGCAGTTCCAGCCCTTCGAGTCGGCGGACCCGAAGATGGCGCAGTTCAAGGCCGACATCAAGGCGGCCGCGGGCGGTCAGGACGTCCCTTTGAGCATGCACACGCTGACCGGGTACATGTCGGCCGACCTGTTCGTGTCCATCGCGCAGAAGGCGGGCAAGGACCTGAG
The DNA here is from genome assembly GCF_056432025.1 of Streptomyces sp. NPDC045695. Classification (NCBI taxonomy): domain Bacteria; kingdom Bacillati; phylum Actinomycetota; class Actinomycetes; order Kitasatosporales; family Streptomycetaceae; genus Streptomyces; species Streptomyces sp. NPDC045695. The sequence continues at coordinate 112,974 of NZ_JBWKJU010000005.1, read as the reverse complement.
CGTCGCATCCTTCCAGGCCGCCGCGCAGGGCTTCTCCGACACCGGCACGCTCGTCGGTGACCGGGCGGAGCCCAAGGGGCAGAAGGAGAGCTTCGGCTGCGGGGCCCTCGTGCAGCTGAAGGGCGGCGCGTACGAGGTCTCCGTCCCGTTCAAGTGCTACGAACCCATCCCCTTCACGTAGGGCCGCGGCATGGGAGATCTGCTCGTCTTCGTGCTGAGCGGTCTGGTCTCCGGCGCCCTGTACGCACTGCTCGCCACCGGGCTTGTGCTGTCGTACTCGGCGTCCGGACTGTTCAACTTCGCGCACGGGGCCACCGCCTACCTGTGCGCGCTCACCTTCTACGAGGTGCACTCGGGGCTGGGCTGGCCGGCCGTCCCGGCGGCGCTGCTGGTGGTGTGCGTCCTGGCCCCCGGGCTCGGCTGGGGGCTGGACCGGCTGATGTTCCGGCGTCTGGCGCGTGTCGGTGAGACGGCGCAGATCGTGGCGACCATCGGGCTGCTGGTGGCGCTGCCGGCCGGCGGACTGTGGGCGGTGGAGCTCCTGGCCGACGCGGGCGCGCCCGTGAAGCCGGCCGAGAACCAGTTCGGGCTGCCGGGAGTGGGGCCCAGCCCGGCGAAGTCCTGGCAGCTCACGGACGGCGTCGGCGTCGACTCCGACCAGCTGATCACCTGGGTGGTGACCGCGCTCGTGGCGGTGGCCCTGTGGGTGCTGATGCGGCGCACCCGGCTGGGGCTGCTGCTGCGGGCCGCCGTCGACAACCGCTCGCTGACCGAACTGCGCGGGATCAGCGCCGACCGGCTGTCGTCGGTGGCGTGGATGATCGCATCGGGGCTGGCCGGGCTGGCGGGTGTGCTGGCGACTCCGCTCCTGGGGCTGTCGGCGCACGACTTCACGCTGTTCCTGTTCGTCTCGGCGACGGCGGCGGTCATCGGGCGGTTCGCGTCCGTGCCGCTCGCCTTCGCGGGCGGACTGGGGCTCGGGGTGCTGCAGAACCTGGTGGCCGGATACGCCTCCTTCGCCGAGCGGATCACCGGCTTCCGCACGGCGGTGCCGTTCCTGATCCTGTTCGGCGGACTGCTGGTCTTGACCCGCACGGCGCGCGCGGCGGGTGTCGCGGCCGTGGACCCGCCGCCGGTGGACCATCTGGCGGGCGCGTCGTGGGGGCGGCGGTGGGGGGCGTGGGCAGCGGGCGCCGGGCTGTTGTGCGTGGCGTTCTACACGGTGACCACGCCGTTCTGGAGCGGGCTGCTGGCACAGGGGCTGGCCATCGCGCTGGTGTTCATGTCCTTCACCGTGGTGACCGGGCTGGGGGCGATGGTGTCGCTGGCGCAGGGCACCTTCGTGACCGGGGCCGCTCTGGTGGCCGGGCTGCTCATGAGCCGGGGCTTGCCGTTCGTGGCGGCGCTGGCGGTGGGCACGTGCGTGGCGGCCCTGCTCGGAGCGCTGGTGGCGCTGCCCGCGCTGCGGCTGGGCGGCAGGTCGCTGGCGCTGGCCACGCTCGCGCTGGCGTTCCTCGCCGACCAGGTGCTGTTCCAGCTGAGGTGGCTGCGGAACGGCGATTCCGGATGGCCGGTCCCGCGGCCGGTGTTCGGGCCGGTGGACCTGTCCGACGACCGGGCGCTGGGGGTGGCCCTGGTGGTGCTGGTCGCCCTGGTGGCAGCCGGGCTCAGCGCGCTGCGCGGCTCCCCTTCGGGGCGGGCGATGCTGGCCGTACGGTCGGCGCCCGCGGCGGCGGTGGCCTCTGGGGTGTCGGTGCTGCGGACGAAGCTGCTGCTGTTCACGTTGTCGGCGGGGCTGGCCGGCTTCGGGGGCGTGATGTACGCCTCGTACAACACCCGGATCACCGCGACGGACTTCACGGCGATGACGGGTCTGGTGTGGCTGGCGGTGGTGGTGGCCGCTGGGGTGCGGCGGCCGCAGTACGCGGTGGTGGCGGGGCTGGTGTTCGCGGTGGCTCCGCGGCTGCTGGCCGACTACGTGACCTCGTCCGCACACCTGCCGGTGATCCTCTTCGGCCTGGCGGGGCTGGCCTTGGCCAACGATCCGGACGGGTACTGCGCGGCCCTGCCGGTGCGGTGGGCGAAGCGGCGCGCGGCGTGCCCTGCGGGCGGCTCGTCCCCCACCCCGCCCCTTGCCGAACTGGGGCTCCGCGCCAGACCCCGCTCCTCAAACGCCGGAGGGGCTGGAAGATCAGCCTCGCCGGCGATCGAGGCGTTGGAGCTGCGCGGCGTCAGCGCCGGGTACGACGGGGGGCTCGTGCTGCACGGGGTCGATCTGGTCGTGCGGCGCGGGGAGATCCTCGCCGTGCTCGGGCCCAACGGCGCCGGGAAGAGCACCGCCTGCCGGGTGGCCGCCGGGCTGCTGCCCGTCGTGGGCGGGTCGGTGCGCATCGACGGGCGGGACGTGACGCGGGAGGGCGCCGTGCGGCGGGCGCGGGCCGGGGTGCTGCTCGCCCCCGAGGGGCGCGGGATCTTCCCCGCGCTCACGATCGAGGAGAACCTGGCCCTGTACCTCAAGGACGCCGACGCCCGGGCCGCCGTGTACGCGCGGTTCCCCCGGCTGGCGGAGCGGCGCGCGGTGGCCGCCGGGGCGCTGTCCGGCGGGGAGCAGCAGATGCTGGCCCTGGCCCCGCTGTTGCAGCGGCCGCCCGACGTGCTGATCGCCGACGAGCCCTCGCTCGGTCTGGCCCCGCGCGTCGTGGAGGAGGTGTACGCGCTGCTCACCGAGCTCCGCGACGCCGGGACCGCACTGCTGCTGGTCGAGGAGAAGGCCGCCGGGATCCTCGGGGTCGCCGACACCGTGGCGTACCTCTCGCAGGGCCGGGTCTCCTGGTGCGGCCCCCGCGCCGAGGTGGATGCGGACCGGCTCGCCGAGGCCTATCTGGGGATGGGGACGGGGACGGGGACGGGGATGGGGTCATGAGCGAGGCGTACGTGCTCCGGGCGCGCGGCATCGGCGTGCGCTTCGGCGGGGTCAAGGCGCTGACCGGGGTGGACCTCGGGATCCGGGCGGGTGAGGTGTGCGGGCTGATCGGGCCGAACGGGGCCGGGAAGACCACGCTGTTCGACGTCCTGTCGGGCATCCGGCGGCCCGACCAGGGGCGGGTGCTGCTGGACGGGGCGGACATCACCCGGCGCTCCCCCGTGTGGCGGGCCCGGCACGGGATGCGCCGGACCTTTCAGCGCCAGCAGCTGTTCGGCCAGCTCAGCGTGGCCGACAACGTGCTGGTGGCGCAGGAGTGGCGGGGTGGCGGGGGCGGGCTGGCCGCCGATCTCCTCGCCCTCCCGGCCCGCCGGGCCCGGGAGCGGGTGCGCCGGGCCCGGGGCGAGAGGGTGCTGGCCGACTGCGGGATCGCCGCGCTCGGGACCTCGTACGCCGGCGGGCTGCCCGTGGGCCGGGCACGGATGGTCGAGCTGGCGCGCGCGGTGGCCGACCCGCCGCGGGTCCTGCTGCTGGACGAGCCCGCGTCCGGGATGTCGGCGCCGGAGCGGGAGCAGCTCGCGGCGGTCGTGCGGCGGCTGGCCGCGCGGGAGGGCTGTGCGGTGCTGCTGGTCGAGCACAATGTGGCCTTCGTGATGGACCTGTGCGCGCGTGTGGTCGTACTGGACCTCGGAACGGTGCTGGCCGAGGGCACGGCGGCCGAGGTGCGGGCGGATCCGCTGGTGCGGGAGGCCTATCTCGGTACGGCGTAGGGTCCGCGGCGGCGGGCGCGCCGCCGGGCGGGTGGGGGCGTGCGTGCGTGCGTGCGGCGGGAATACGTCGTAGGAGGGCCCGGTTGTCGCCCCTCGTACGAGCAGTACCGCCGACGCACCGACGCGAGGGAACGACCAGACGTGAACCAGGTCCCCACCATCAAGCTCAACAACGGCACGCTCATGCCCCAGCTGGGCTACGGCGTCTGGCAGATTCCGGACGCGGAGGCGGAGCGCGCCGTCGGGACCGCGCTGGAGGCCGGCTACCGCAGCATCGACACGGCTGCCGTCTACGGCAACGAGGCCGGCACCGGCAAGGCCGTCGCCGCTTCCGGGCTGCCCCGCGAGGACCTGTTCGTCACCACCAAGCTGTGGAACGGCCCGAAGCACCGCTGGGGCCGGGACCAGGTGCTGCGCGCCTTCGACGACTCGCTGGCCAAGCTGGGTCTCGACCACGTCGACCTGTACCTGATCCACTGGCCGCGCCCGATGCGCGACGACTTCGTCTCGATCTGGCGGACCTTCGAGGAGATCGCCGCGAGCGGACGCGCCAAGGCCGTCGGCGTGTCGAACTTCCGCCCGGCGGACCTGGAGCGGCTCGCCGCGACGAGCGCGCTGGTGCCGGCCGTGAACCAGGTCGAGCTGCACCCGCTCTTCCCCCAGGCCGGGCTGCGGGCGGAGCACGAGGCGCGCGGGATCGCCACCGAGGCCTGGTCCCCGCTCGGCCAGGGCAAGGAACTCCTCACCCTGCCGGCCGTTGCCGCGATCGCCGCCAAGCACGGGCGCAGCGCCGCCCAGGTGGTGCTGCGCTGGCACCTTCAGCACGGGAACATCGTGATCCCCAAGTCCGTGACCCCCGCGCGCATCCGGGAGAACCTGGACGTCTTCGGCTTCGAGCTGGACGCCGCCGACGTCGCCGCGCTGGACGCTCTGGGCGCGGGCGCGGCGGGCCGCCGGATCGGGCCGGACCCGGCCGACTTCGACGCCTGAGGAGCCCGGTGAACCTACCGGAGGGTCTGTACAGGATCCGCAACGTGGACAGCGGGCTGGTGCTCCAGCTGGAGGGCGCCTCCCGGGTGCGGGTCGGCCCCGACGGCCCGCCCGCGCCGGAGGCCGCCCGCCGGTGGCGCATCGCGCCGGTGCACAGCGGCGGCGGGGTCTTCCACGTGCTGAGCGAGGACAACGAGCGGCGCCTCGACGTGGCAAACGCCTCGACGGAAAGCGGCGCCCGGGTGCAGGTGTGGCGGGCCAACGCGTTCGGCGCGCAGGAGTGGATCGTCGAGGAACACCTCGACGATCCCGGGGTGGTGTCCCTGATCGCGTGCATCAGCGGCCTGCCGCTGGAGGCGGACGGTGAGGGCCGCGTCCGGCAGGGCGAGGACACCGACTCCCCGTCCCAGTGGTGGCGCCTGGAACGGGCGTAGCATCGCGGCCCCGGCGCACCGCGCGCTGAGGTCAGCGCGCGCGGTGCGCCGGGGCGAGGGCTTCGACGCGTTCGGCGAGCGCGAAGTCGTCCTCCGTCACCACACCGCCCGCGTCGTGGCTGTTCACGGAGAGGCGGACCGTGTTGTAGCCGAGCGTCAGGTCGGAGTGGTGGTTCAACTCCTCCTGAACGGCGGCGATGTGGGCGACCAGGGCGCTGGCGGCGAAGTGCGTGCCCAGCCGGTAGGTGCGCACGATCCGGTCGTCTTCGAAGGCCCAGCCGGGAAGCTCCCGCAACCGGTCCTCGATCTCCTTCTGTGACAGCGGCTCACTCGGCATGCACCGGCTCCTTTTCCCCGTGACGTGGTGTCAAGGTTCCCACAGTGCACACCCGGACGGCCCTTTCGCGCCATAGTGCGCCCGGGTACTTCTGGGTCCTTCCGCGTCCACCGTGCCCCCCTTATGCTCCTGCGCCGGACGTGACTGTTACCAGCGGTAACGAGGGGGCTTGCGCATGACCGGCACAGGCAGTTCCAGGCGTACGTTCATCGCGGGCGCGGGCGCGGCGGCCGCCGCCGTCGGCGCGTTACCGGTGGTGGCGAGCACCCCGGCGGCGGCCGCCATCCCGACGGCGCCGGCGCCGAACGGCCGGCGCGTCGCCGTCCTCGGCGGCGGCGTGGCCGGGCTGACCGCGGCGCACGAACTCGCCGAGCGCGGCTACGCCGTCACCGTGTACGAGCGCCGGGCGCTCGGCGGCAAGGCGCGCAGCATGGACGTGCCGGGCAGCGCCCGCGGCGGCCGCAGGCCGCTCCCCGCCGAGCACGGCTTCCGCTTCATCCCCGGCATCTACCACAACCTGCCGGACACGATGCGGCGCATCCCCTTCCCCGGCAACCCCCACGGCGTGTGGGACAACCTCGTCGCCCCGCGCGAGATGATGTTCGCCCGGGCGGCCGGCCGCGAGGACCTGCGCGGGCCCATCCCCTGGCCCGAGCACTCGCCCGCCGAGCTCACGCCCGACGAGCTGCGGCGGGCCCTGACCGGCATCCTGCAGTCGCTGCTGCGGCTCCCGCTGCACGAGACGGCGTACTTCGTGGACCGCGTGCTCGTCTTCCTCACGAGCTGCGACGAGCGGCGGACCGAGGTCTGGGAGCGGACCCCTTGGTGGGACTTCGTGCGCGCGGAACAGATGTCGCACGAGTACCAGCGCATCCTCGCCGTCGGCGTCACCCGCAACATCGTGGCGACCAAGGCCGAGGAGGCCTCCACCCGTACGGTCGGCACCCTCGGCGAGGCCTTCGTCTTCAACCTGCTGGGCCGCGGGGCGGACGGCCCGCCGGACCGGATCCTCAACCTGCCGACGAACGAGGCCTGGCTCGACCCGTGGGAGGCCCATCTGCGCTCGCTCGGAGTGGAGTTCAGAATCGGGTGGACCGTACGGGAGGTGCAGTACGGGAGCGGGTGCGTGAGCGGGGTGGCCGTCGAGGGACCGGACGGGGCCCGGCAGACCGTCGTCGCCGACCACTACGTCAGCGCGCTGCCCGTGGAGCACGCCCGCCGGACCTGGAGCACGGCGCTGCGGGCCGCCGATCCGATGCTGGGGCGCTGCGACAAGCTGGAGACCGACTGGATGACGGGCATCCAGTTCTATCTCACCGAACGGGCGCCGTTGGTGCACGGACACCTCAACTGCATCGACTCCCCCTGGTCGTTGACGGCGATCCAGCAGGCCGAGCACTGGCCGGCCCGTAACTTCCCCGCCGACTACGGGGACGGCACGGCGGTCGACTGCCTGTCGGTGGACGTCTCGGAGTGGGACAAGCCCGGGATCCTCTACGGGAAGACCGCCAAGCAGTGCACGCGCGAGGAGGTGGCGCGCGAGGTGTGGGCGCAGCTGAAGGCCTCCCTGAACGACACCGGGAAGACCCTGCTGAGCGACTCCAAGCTGCATTCCTGGTTCCTGGACCCGGGCGTGGACGGTCTGGGCACCCCGCATCCCACCAACCAGGACGAGTTGCTGATCCACCCCGTCGGCACCTTCCACAACCGGCCCACCGCGGGCACCCGCATCCCGAACTTCTTCCTCAGCGGGGACTACGTGGCGGTCGACATCGACCTGGCGACGATGGAGGGCGCGAACGCGTCGGCGCGGGCCGCGGTCAACTGCCTGCTGGACCGCGACGCCTCCGCGGCCGCACGGTGCACGGTCCGGCCGATGTACCGGGCGCCGGAGGTGGAGTCCGCCAGGCGGCACGACGCCTGGCGCTACCGTCTCGGCCTGCGGAACGTCTTCGACCTGGGCTGACCGGGCGCGAACGCTCGACTACCGTCGTGAGCATGACCACCACGACGCCCACGGTCGGCTCCCTGCTCCGTACGTGGCGGGAGCGGCGCGGCATCAGCCAGCTGGAGCTGGCGGGCCGCGCCGACTCCTCGTCCCGGCACATCAGCTTCATCGAGACCGGGCGGTCCCGGCCGAGCGAGGAGATGGTGCTGCGGCTCGCCGACCGTCTCGACGTACCGGTCCGGGAGCGCAACGCCCTGCTTCTTTCGGCGGGTTACGCGCCCCGCTACGCGCAGACGGCTCTGGACGACCCGTCGATGGGGACGCTGCGCGAGGGCATCCAGCGGCTGCTGACCGGCTACGAGCCCTACCCGGCGCTGGTCGTGGACGCCACGTACGACGTCGTCGCCGCCAACACCGGCATCACGATGCTGCTGGAGGGCCTGCCGGAGCACCTGCTGGCGCCGCCGCTGAACGCCATGCGGCTCACGCTGCACCCCGAGGGCCTCGCTCCCAGGATCCACAACCTCAGGGAGTGGCGGGGCCACCTGCTGGCCCAGATGGAGCGGCAGATCGCGCTGGCTCGCTCCGAGCCGCTGCGCGCGCTGTACGAGGAGGTCTGCGCCTACCCCGTCGCCGAACGCCCGGGCGACCGCGAACCGGACGAGCCCGTCGCGTACATCGCGCTTCCGCTCCTCATCGAGCACGACGGCCGTCTGCTGTCCTTCGTGTCGTCGATCGCGACCTTCAACACGCCCATGGACGTGACCGTCGCCGAGCTGGCCATCGAGACCTTCCTCCCGGCCGACCCGGCGACGGCGAAGTACCTGCGCTCACTTCGCGACTGAGCGCAGGGCGAGCTGCTGGAGCAGGGCGAACGAGGCCACGGTGACGGCCTGCGTCGGGATCCACAGCAGGCCGGCGGTGGTGGGGCTGAACCAGACCAGCAGGGACACCAGGCTGAGCGCGGCCCAGACGTAGTTCGCCTCGATGACGAACCTCACGGGGAAGACGGGCGGCAGGCGGCGCGAGGCGAGCCAGCCGACCCCGGTCCCGAACACGGTCAGGAACAGGCCCAGTTCCAGCAGTACGCCCTGGCCGACGCCGAGCAGCCGCCCCAGCGGGGCGGAGAAGGCGACGTACGCGAGCCCGTTCCCGGTGGTGACCACGGAGTCGAGGGCGAGGAACCTGCGCAGCATGGTCTGCGGCGCGGTGGTGCGGGCGAGGGTGCCGAGCAGGCTTGCGGACATGGCGGATCAGCCTCCGTCGAGGGTCGAATGCGCTGGTGGGAGACGGGGTCCGGAGCCGAGTGCGCGGCTCCGGAACCCGATGACCCCACCTTGCCGGGCGGCCGCGGCGGGGTCGATTACCTCCGAGGTCATGCCAACGTTCTTTGAGGTGAACGGCAGGAAACGTTGGGTTTCCGCTGGTTCGGCAGGGGGCGGGCGGTTACGCTTCACGCAGCCCAGCCCACTCGAACGTCTTGTCGACTCATGGAGAATCGGGAGAATCCGCCGGTGCGAGCCGCCGCCCGACCCGACCTCGCCGCGATCTGGCGGCGCGTGGAGGAGCTGTCCGAGCGGCGCGGCCAGGACCCGGCCGAGGTGCTGGCGCCGGAGCGGCTGAGCCATCTGTCCGGCGTCGACCCCCTGCGCATCCCCGCGGTGGTGGCGGGCACCGCGGCCGAAGTGCCGCTGGAGCGGCGCGTGCACGAACGCTTCCTGCGGTTGCGCGCCACCCGCCGCGACAAGCACGGCCGGGAGTGGCCGCTCGCCGCCATCGCCTCCGACTTCGACGCGCCGGGCGCCTCCCTCGGCCCCCTCAACGCCGGCGCCGGACTGCCCCGGCTGGGCCACGCGGCGGGCGTCCAGCGGTTCTTCGGCGTCTACGCCGGTTTCCTCCTCGCCGACCACCGGAGCGCGGTGGAACGGGCCCTCGTCCTCGCCTCGGACAGCGCGGAGGGCGCTCACGGGGCGGGTGCGCAGGGTGCGGGCGCTGACGGGGCGAGCGCTCACGGCGCGCAGGACCTGGAGCACCTCTCGTACCTCACCGGCATCCCCCCGCAGGCCATCCGGCTCACCCTCGACGGCACCCCGCCCCGCCTCCCGCTGAGGGAACAGGTGCGCCAGCGGTTCGCGCACCTGCGCCGCACCCGCCCGCGGGAGGACGGGCAGCCCCATTCCCTGGCCGCCATCGCCAAGTCCTTCGACGCGTCCGGGCAGTCGCTGACCCGCCTGGCCCAGGGCGAGGGCCTGCCGAACCTCGCCGCCGCCGCGGGGATCCAGCGCTTCTACGGCGTCGAAGGCGGCTTCCTGCTGGCCGACGACACCGAGGCGCTGGCCACCGCCCTGACCGGGATCGCCCGCGAACTGGAGTCGGCGGAGCGGGAACAGGAGAACCCGATGCTGGCCGTGATGCGCTCGCACGACGTGCGGAGCATCGTCACGCGGGCCGGCCGGCTGTCCCCGCGGGGCTGGAAGTCACTCGCCGCCCACCTGGACGACCTGCTCGCGCGGGAGGGCCAGCTGGGCCGTCCGGCGGGGACCGACGAGGGGAACGCTCCATGAGGACCACACCCACGGGCCGCATCCGGCTCCACGCCGGGAAGAACCGTTCCCGAGGCGATCGAGCGCATCAAGTCCTCGCGCGGCAGGAGGCGTCGGGTCACCGCACATGACCCCCGCCGCCCCGCCGACGCACTTCCTCCGCCGATGCCTTCGCACGGCCCTGACAGAGAGCACCACACGATGACCCAGTCTTCACCGCCCCGCCACGCCGTCGTCATCGGCGGCAGCCTGGCCGGCCTCCTCGCGGCCGCCGTCCTCGCCGAGCACACGACGGTCACGATCATCGACGCGGACCCGCTGCCCGAGGGCCCGGCGCCGCGGCGTGGGCTTCCGCAGGCCCGGCACACGCACCTCCTGTGGTCGGGCGGGGCACGGGCCATCGAGCAGATACTGCCGGGCATCACCGAGGACTGGACGGCCGCCGGAGCCATCCGCCGCAGTCTGCCCACCGACCTGGTCACCAAGACCGCCCAGGGCTGGATCCCGCGCTGCGGGGAGAAGCAGTTCAACATCTCGTGCAGCCGCGACCTCCTCGACTCGGTGGTCCGCGCCCGGGTGACGGCCCTGGAGGGTGTCTCCACCCTCCAGCGGAGCCGGGTGCGGGGCCTGGAGGGCAACGCGGCACGGGTCATAGGCGTCCGCGTCGACACCCCGGACGAACGGGACAGACTCGTGACCGCCGACCTCGTGGTCGACGCGAGCGGGCGCGGCTCCCGCGCCCGGGCCTGGCTCCAGGAGCTGGGGGTGACCGGCATCCGGCAGGCCCAGGTCGACTCCGGGCTCGTCTACGCCACCCGCATCTTCGAGGCCCCGGCCGGCGCCCACGCGTCGGGCTTCCCCATCATCAACGTGCAGTCCGACCCGCGCGTGCCCGTGCCCGGGCAGACGGCCACCATCGTGCCGATCGAGGACGGGCAGTGGCAGGCCACCCTGTCCGGCACCCGCGGCGGCCAGCCGACGGGCGACCCGGACCTGTTCATTCCGTTCGCCAAGGGCGTCCGCGACCCGATCGTCGGCGAGCTGCTGGAGGGGAAGAAGCCCCTCACCGACGTCGCCGTCACCCAGGGCACCGCCAACCGGCGGGTCTACTTCGAGAAGGCCGACCTGCCCGACGGGTTCTTCGCCGTCGGCGACTCGGTCGCGACCTTCAACCCGCTGTACGGGCAGGGCATGACCGTCGCGGCCAAGGGTCTGCTGGCCGTGCGCCTCCTGCTGCGGTCCAAGGGCCTGGCCCACCCCGCGATCGGCCGGGAGGCGCAGCGTGCGATCGCCCCTCAGGTGTCCATCGCCTGGGATCTCGCCACCTCGCAGGACATCCTCTACCCCGGGGCGACCGGCATGAAGCCGCGGGCCGGGGCGGGACTGCTCAACGCGTACGTCAACCGCCTGATGACGGGCGCCACCACCGAGGAGGCGCTCACCGCCGCCCTGTTCAAGGTCCTCACCATGAGCGCCTCGCCCACCCACTGGCTGCGCCCGTCGGTGATCTGGCACGTGCTGCGCGCGTCGGATCGGGGCGCGCTCAAGGCGGCGCCGCTGACCGCCGCCGAGCGCCGGATCGCCGGGCTGGACCAGGAGGGCGACGGTGTGGGGCCGGCCAGCCCCGTGGGCCGGGCTCTGTGACGTAAGCCATGGAGGACGGCCATGACGCACGGCCGTGAGAGACGGGCATGAGAGACGGGCATGAAAGACGCCCCGGACCGTCCGGTCCGGGGCGTCCTCGGCTTCGGCCGCTCAGACGAGGTCGGACAGCTCCAGCCCGGCCTGCGCGGCGGCGGCCTGGACGGTCTGCTCCAGCAGGACGGCGATGGTCATCGGGCCGACGCCGCCCGGTACCGGGGTGATCAGGGAGGCGCGTGCGGCGGCCGACTCGAAGTGGACGTCGCCGACGTTGCCCTCGTTGTAGCCGGCGTCCAGGACCACCGCGCCCGGCTTGATGTCCTCGCCCCGGATGAACTCGGCCTTGCCGACGGCGGCCACCAGCACGTCGGCCTGGCGCACGATCGACGGGAGGTCGACGGTACGGGAGTGGCAGTAGGTGACGGTGGCGTTCTGCTCCAGCAGCAGCATCCCGGCCGGCTTGCCCAGGATCGCGCTGCGGCCGACGACGACGGCGTGCTTGCCGGTCAGGTCCACGTCGTAGGCGGCCAGGAGGCGCATGATGCCGCCGGGGGTGCAGGAGACGAAGCCCGGCAGCCCGAAGCCCATGGCGGCGAAGGAGTGCATGGTGACCCCGTCGACGTCCTTGCCCGGCGCGATGGCCTCGAAGGCGGCGCGCTCGTCGATGTGGTGCGGGACGGGGTGCTGGAGCAGGATGCCGCTGATCTCGGGGTCCTCGGAGAGGGCGGTCAGCGTGGCCACGAGCTCCTGCGTGGTGGTCTCGGCCGGCAGCTCGACGTGGCGCGAGGTGATCCCGGCCTTGGCGCAGCGATTCTGCTTCATGCGCACGTAGGTCACGGAGGCCGGGTCCTCACCGACGAGCACGGTCGCCAGGCAGGGTGCGGTGCCGGTGCGCTCGGTGATCTTCGCCGCGTAGGCGGCGGTCTGCTCCGAGATGCGGCGGGCGAGGGCGGTGCCGTCCATCAGCTGGGCAGAGGCGGTGGCGGGGGCAGGCTGGGCAGTCGTCACGGGGTCTCCTGAACGTCGCTGCGGATCGCGGTTCGCCCAGGCGCGCGGCAATCGGCGTACCGGAGTACGCCGGGCCGCTCCCCGGTGGTGATCCACCCGAACGCCAGTCACGGCCCGCCGACCACTGTAGTCGACCAATCCGGTGGTTGCCCGGCGCCCGACCTGGGACGATCAATCCATGACGCGTACTTTCGACCATCTTGTCGCCGAGGCCGAGTCCGTCTCCGTGGACGGCTGGGACTTCTCCTGGCTCGACGGCCGGGCCACCGAGCAGCGCCCCTCGTGGGGCTACCAGCGCCTGCTGGCGGAGCGCCTGGCCCGGGTCCGGTCCGCGCTGGACATCCAGACCGGGGGCGGCGAGGTCCTCGCCGGATCCGGTCCCCTGCCGCGGCTGACGGTGGCCACCGAGTCCTGGCCGCCCAACGTCGACAGGGCGACCCGCCTGCTGCACCCGCTGGGCGCGGTGGTGGTCGCGGACTCCGACGAGCCGCCGCTGCCCTTCGGCGACGAGGCCTTCGAGCTGGTCGCCAGCCGGCATCCGGTGACCATCTGGTGGGAGGAGATCGCCCGGGTGCTGACGCCGGGCGGCACCTACCTCTCGCAGCAGGTCGGGCCGGCGAGCGTCTTCGAGCTCGTCGAGTACTTCCTGGGCCCACAGCCGGAGGAGGTCCGGCGCGGCCGGCACCCCGACGACGCGGTCGCCGCCGCGACCGGTGCGGGCCTCGAAGTCGTCGATCTGCGCTCCGAGCGACTGCGGACGGAGTTCCACGACATCGGAGCCGTGATCTACTTTCTCCGGAAGGTGATCTGGATGGTGCCCGGCTTCACGGTCGGGCAGTACCGGGACCGGTTGCGGGAGCTCCACGAACGGATCGAACGCGAAGGCCCGTTCGTCGCGCACACCGCCCGCTTCCTCATCGAAGCCCGCAAAAAGGGGTGACGGCGGGGGCGGACGGATCCGGGCCGGATCGGGTTGCGCGGCCACAGCGTGGCGCAGGTCACTCAATTCAGCGCGTAACGAATCGACTCGGGCATGCGATGAACCGACAGGCGTCCTCGCGCGGCCCGGAATACAGACCCCCTCGGGTCTGTTTCCCAAGTTCGCGCGATGATGTCCCGCCCACCCCTTATCTGTTCGCAACGAGAGGCTCCTTGTGTCGCTCAGCCCGTCCCGTACGTTCCCTCCGGAGATCGCCGAATCGGAGGCCCTCGTCGCGCTCGTCGAGCGCGGCCGCGAGCAGGGTCACATCAACGGTGACGACGTGCGCCAGGCCTTCGAGGCCGGCCGCATCCCGGTGGACCAGTGGAAGCGGGTCCTGCGCAGCCTGAACCAGGTCCTGGACGAGGAGGGTGTCGCCCTTCACGTCAGCGCGGCCCCCGCCACCAAGGCTGCCGCCAAGAAGCCCCGCAAGGCCGCCGCCGCCCCGGCCCGCACCGTGGCCAAGAAGGCTCCCGCCGCGCCGCGCCCCATCGGCGCGCGCAAGACCTCGGCCGCCACGGCCACGGCGACGGCGATATCCGCTTCGCCGGCCGCCGCCGTCGAGGCCGAGGCTGCCGCGGAGGCCGCCGCCGAGCCGAAGAAGCGCACGGTCAAGAAGGCCGCCGCCAAGAAGACCGCGGTGAAGAAGACCGCCGCGGCGAAGAAGACCAGCGCCAAGGACGCCGACGAGGGCGAGACCCCCGCCGTCGAGGGTGAGGACTGGGCAGCCGAGGACCTCGTCGACGAGGCCGAGGAGGAGACCCCCAAGCCCGGCGGCACCCAGGGCTTCGTGCTGTCCGACGACGACGAGGACGACGCCCCGGCGCAGACGGTCATGGTGGCCGGCGCCACCGCCGACCCCGTCAAGGACTACCTCAAGCTCATCGGCAAGGTGCCGCTCCTCAACGCCGAGCAGGAGGTGGAGCTCGCCAAGCGCATCGAGGCGGGCCTGTTCTCCGAGTACAAGCTCGAAGAGGAGGAGGACCACAAGCCCGCCTTCAAGCGCGAGCTGGAGATCCTGGTCGAGGACGGCCGCCGCGCGAAGAACCACCTGCTGGAGGCCAACCTCCGCCTCGTGGTCTCCCTCGCCAAGCGCTACACCGGCCGCGGCATGCTCTTCCTGGACCTGATCCAGGAGGGCAACGTCGGTCTGATCCGCGCCGTGGAGAAGTTCGACTACACCAAGGGCTTCAAATTCTCCACGTACGCGACGTGGTGGATCCGCCAGGCGATCACGCGCGCCATGGCCGACCAGTCGCGCACCATCCGCATCCCCGTGCACATGGTCGAGATCATCAACAAGCTCGCCCGCGTGCAGCGCCAGATGCTCCAGGACCTGGGCCGCGAGCCCACCCCGGAGGAGCTGGGCAAGGAACTGGACATGACCCCCGAGAAGGTCATCGAGGTCCAGAAGTACGGCCGCGAGCCGATCTCCCTGCACACCCCCCTGGGTGAGGAGGGCGACAGCGAGTTCGGTGACCTCATCGAGGACTCCGAGGCGGTCGTGCCGGCCGACGCGGTCTCCTTCACCTTCCTCCAGGAGCAGCTGCAGTCCATCCTCGGCACGCTCTCGGAGCGCGAGGCGGGCGTGGTCTCGATGCGGTACGGCCTCAACGACGGCCAGCCGAAGACGCTGGACGAGATCGGCCGCGTGTACGGGGTCACCCGTGAGCGCATCCGCCAGATCGAGTCGAAGACCATGTCGAAGCTCCGCCACCCGTCGCGTTCGCAGGTGCTGCGCGACTACCTCGACTGAGCCGACCCCGTCAGCCCCTGACCTGCGCTCGCGCGGGTCAGGGGCGTGCTGCGTTCCCCTCAAGAGCGGCCCTCGCGCCGCATCGGCGGCGGGCTAGCTCAGGTCTCCAGCAGGTGCTTCAGCTTCTCCTCGCTGCGGGGCATCTCCTTGCGGAGCATGGGCTTGACGGCGAGGGGGACCAGGGCTCGGCCCATGCCGTGGCCCTCGAAGTCGACGGCCAGGGTGACGCGGGAGCGGGCGCCGCCGTCGAGGGGTTCGATGGTGCCCCGTACGTCGGGCCGGACCGGCCCGTCGACGCCGTGGAAGTGCCAGCTCCTGGGCGGGTCGAGCTCCGTGATCTCCATGATCGTGGGGATCCTGCGCTTGCCGATCTGCCGGGTGACCACGACCCGCGAACCGATGTGGAGGGGGAGGTCGCCCATGGGTACCGCGGACACGGCGCTGTCCTGCCACTCCGGCAGGTGCGTGGGGTCCGTGATGTAGGAGTAGACGTCCTCGGGCCTGCGGTCGATGTCGATGGAGTTTCTGATCGCGGACATGGCGACCCCTTAGAGCCCCCCCCTGGCTGGCCTCTCCTTCCACGCTACGCCGCAGGCGGAACGGCCGCGCGGTGCTTCTTCCCGGCCATCACGGCATATCCGAGGACGCCCGCGAAGAGGCAGAGGACGCCCTGGTAGACGGCCGCGTAGCCGGAGCCGGCGACCAGCCACATCGAGAAGGCGAAGGCGAGGCAGGCGAGCACGGCGTCGCGGACCAGGCGGCCGCGCTCGACCCGCTCGGAGCGGCCCGAGGCGAGGAAGTAGATCTGCGCGGCGGTGGAGAGCAGGTACGGGACGGTCGCCGTGAAGGTGGTGACCAGGACCAGGATCTCGAAGAGGCCCTGCGAGCCGCCCCCCTCACCGGGAAAGGCCGAGTTGTACACGGTCAGCGCCGAGGCCAGGACCACCGTGACGATCACCCCGGCCACCGGAACACCGCGCCGCTTCGTCGCGAAGACCTTCGGGAAGAGCCCGTCCCGGGCCGCGGCGTACGGGGTCTGGGCGCTGAGCAGGGTCCAGCCGTTGAGCGCGCCGACCATCGAGATCACGGCGGCGCAGGCGACGAGCGTGCCGCCCCAGGAGCCGCCGGTCCCTCCCCCGGCGGAGAACATGGCGTCGACGGCGTCGGAGAAGGGCGCCTGCGAGGAGACCAGCGTCTCGTGCGGGACCAGGCCGAAGACGGCGAGGGTGCCGAGCAGGTACACGGTGGCGGCGCCCGCGGTGCCCAGGATCGTGGCCCGCCCGACGTTGCGGGCCGGATCGCGGACCTCACCCGCGCTGACGGCGGCGGACTCGACGCCCAGGTAGCTGAAGAGCAGGATCGCGGCGGAGGCGGAGACGGCTCCGGCCGCGCTCTGGCCGGTGGCCTGGAAGGGGCCGAGGTTGGCCGGGTCGAAGAAGCAGATCCCGCCGACGGCGACCAGCAGCAGCGGGGCGAACTTCAGTACGGTGGAGACCAGTTGGACCGCCCCGACGTACCGGGTCCCGGCCAGGTTGGCGAGCGCCGGGAGCCACTGCACGGCCAGGGCGGCCAGGCACGTGGACCACGTGTGCCGGCCGATGGCCGGGAAGAGCACCGAGAGGTAGCCGACGGCGGCGACGGCGAGCGCCGCGTTGGAGACCCAGGTGGTGATCCAGTAGCTCCAGGCGGCGAGGAAGCCGGCGAAGTCTCCGAAGGCGGCGCGGGCGTAGACGTACGGGCCGCCGGTCTGCGGGTGCCGGTGGGCGAGGCGGCCGAAGACGAGGGCGAGGGCGATCGCGCCGACGGTGAGCACCGCGAAGGCGACGAGGCTGATGGTGCCGAAGGGGGCCACCGAGGCGGGGAGGAGGAAGATCCCGCCGCCGACGATGTTGCCCATGACCAGGCACGTCGCGACGGGCAGCCCGAAGCGGGCACCCTGCGGTCGGGGCTCCGCCGTCCTGGAAGTCTCGATGGGCGGGGCTACGGTGCTGGTCATCGGTGGTGCGCCTCGGGTCGTCTCACATGCTGGGCAGGTCGACATATGGTCGGCCACCGTGCGAGCGCCACCAAATCAGTGGATTTCGTCCCGCGTGGGCGCCTCCGCGGCAGGAACTCTTGCGCCTCCTGCCACCTCGGACCGGGGATCCTGCACCGCCCCGCCCTCCACCGGCCCGCCTTCCACCGGTCCGGGGCCCGGCCGCCGGCCCCGCCCTGCCGCCCGCCGCTCCGCGGCCCGCTCCGGCTCCGGTTCCGGCCGCCGCCCCACCGGCACCTGCAGCCCGTTCGCCTCGCGCAGCCAGCGGCGCAGCACCCCGTGCACCGCCTCCGCACCGGCCAGCTCGCCCTCCGGCTCCGACAGCTCCGCGGGCCACATCAGGAACGCCCGGCCCTGCTCCCCGCCCAGGCCACCGTGCGAGCCGATCTGCTCCTCGAAGGCGTGCACCGCCCCCGTGGCCGGGTCGTAGGCCGAGTTCACCATGATGTCGGCCACGTGCGGGAAGCCGTCGGTGCGGCGGACGGCTTCGGCCGCGCCGGGGCCGAAGGGCGCCAGCAGCTCCTCGGCCTCCCCGGGGACGTCCAGCCGCGCCACCCTCCCGCCCGGGCCCATCACGACCCCGTCCACCAGCAGGAAGCCCACGCCCGGGTGGTTCGCCAGCGTCGCCAGCAGGGCCGGGTGCGCCCGCTCGATCCACTCGCGCGAGGCCCGGCCCGGTACGTCCGGGAAGGAGATCAGCCCGAGGTTGCCGGAGGCGAGCACCACCGGGTCGGAGCCCGGCCCCGGGTGGGCCTCCTCGTCCTCCTCCACCGGCCGGTGCAGCGCCGCGAGGACGGCGGCGCGGGCCTCGGCGCCGCTGTGCGTGCGCCCGGCCCGGCGGGAGACCGGCAGTCCGCAGCCCGCCCGGACCAGGTCCTTCAGGGTGAGCCCGTACCGGCCGAGGAAGGTCTCCCCCGGGCTCTGGCCGTGGTCGGAGAGCAGCACGATCCGGTACGCGCGCGGCGCGTGCTCGGCGACCCGGGCGATCAGTGCGAGGCTCCGGTCGAGGCGTTCCAGCACCTGGTCCGTGTCCCGGCCGCGCGGGCCCGAGTGGTGCGCGACCTCGTCGTAGGCGACCAGGTCGGCGTAGACGGCGGCGCGCCCGGCGAGCATGTCGCCGATCACCGCCGCCACGACCACGTCCCGTTCGACGACGGTCGCGAAGGCCCGGATCAGCGGGTACAGCCCGCCGCGCCCCACCCGCGGCCGGTCCCCGCGGATCCGCGCCCGCAGCGACTGGCCGATCTCCCGGACCGCCTCCGCGGTGAAGGACAGGGCCGTGCGGACGGCGTTGGCCGGGTCGCAGAAGTACGCGAAGTAGCCCGCGCGGGACCGGTTCGACCGCCCCCGCCGGGCCGATACCGACAGGACGAGCGCCAGTTGGTCGGCGCCCCCGCTGAACAGGTTGCCCCGGCTGGCCCCGTCGCGGGTGAGCAGCCCGCCGTCACCGGTGCGCAACGCGGCGCGCCGCTGGAGCTCGGCGGCGCTGCGGGGCCGGTTGCAGACCATCACCTCCCCGGTGTCCTTCTCGTACCAGCGGAAGGCGGGCACGTCGTAGGTGGAGCCGTGCAGGATGCCGAGCTGGCTGGCGCCGGTCTGGCTCGACCAGTCCGTACGCCAGGACGTGACGCGGTGGCTGCGGTCCAGCCAGTCGGCGACGGTCGCCATCACGCCGCTGCGGCAGGCGTGGCGCAGCACCTCGTACCCGACCCCGTCGAGCTGGAGGAAGACCAGCCCGGGCTCGGCGCCGCCGCCCGCCGGGCCGACGGGTGCGCCGCGCCTGCGGCGGCGCCGGTCGGCGAGCCGGTAGAGGCGACGGCGGTACGCCTCGTCGTCGCGCACCGCGAGTGCGGTGGAGGTCGCCGAGGCCACGGCCGACATCACGGCGGCCACGACCACGGCGGTCTCGGGGGCCGCCGCGCCCCGCCCGGTCGGGATGAGGCTGAGTGCGATGAGCAGGATCGAGCCGTTCAGGAAGAAGACGAGCAGCCCGAGCACCAGGGCGGGCACCAGGAGCAGGGCCCGTACGAGCACGGGCCACACCAGCGCGCTGAGCAGGCCGAAGACCCCGGCGCCCCAGGCGGCGGTCAGCCCGATCCGCGTGAGGCTGTCGCCGTTGCCGTCGCCCTCGTCGGACTGGAGGCTGAAGTCCGGCAGGATCCCGGCCAGGGCGAGCATGGTGAGGGTGGACACCGCCCATACGAGGAGCACCCGCACCAGGGCGCTGCCCGCGCTCCGCCACCGTCCCCGCCACCGTCGCCGCCGCACCCCGCCACCTCCCGCGAGCCCGTTCCGCCCTCCAGGCTCGCACAGCCGGCCTCGTGCGGGCGGGTCACGGGGACGGCGCACGGAGGGGCGGACGGGGCGGGTCGGGTCGGGTCGGGTCGGGTCGGGGCAGGGCAGGGCAGGGCAGGACCGGCTCAGGGGCGGGATCGGCTCAGGTGCCGTCGTAACCGGCCGTGGGCATGGACAGCCGGCGGTGCACTTCGGCCTTCATCGCGGAGGTGTACCGGGGTTCCTCGCCCCCGGCGGTCTCCAGCGGTACGCCGCGCCGCGCGCACTCCGCGGTGAAGTCCTCGACGGAACGCAGTGCCCGGGCCAGTACCCGCTGGTTGGCGGCGACGAAGAGATCGACCTGCCCGGCGTCGACGTCGGACCACAGTCCGCAGTGGTCGGCGCGCAGCCCGTAGACGAGCAGCTGCCTCGTCACGACGTAGCCCCGGTCGGCGGCCCAGCGCGCGCACATGGCGTGCTGGCTGCGGGTGTCCACGGCGAACGGGTCGGCGTCCAGGTCTTCGAGCGGGGCCAGGCTGGTGATCGCGGCCACGCGCAACTCTTCCATGCCGCCGGACCCTACTCCGATCCGCCGCCCGAGAGGAGGGGGCGGTCCTGGTCGGTTCCCGGCGGATCCTCGGGGCAGCCTCTAGGCTCGTGAAGGAGGGGCGAGGGAGGGAGGCCGGGGTGCCGGTGGAGATCACCTGGTGGGGTCATGCCACGTGCACCGTCGAGGACTCCGGGGTCCGGCTGCTGACGGACCCGCTGTTCGCGCGGCGGCTCGCGCATCTGCGGCGCCGGCGTGGCGCGGTGCCCCCGCCCGAGGCCGCGGTGGCGGACGTCGTACTGGTGTCGCACCTGCACGCCGACCACTTGCACCTGCCCTCGCTGGCGCGGCTCGCGCCCGGCACCCGGCTGCTCGTGCCGCGCGGGGCGCGCCGGGCGGTGCCGGGGCTGGCGCGGGTCGCCGGGCTGCGGGGGCTGGCGGTGACGGAGGTGGCCCCGGGCGCGGAGGTCGACGTAGCGGACGGCGTACGGGTACGGGCGGTCAGCGCGCGCCACGACGGGCGGCGGATGCCGTTCGGTCCGCAGCGGGCGCCGGCGCTCGGGTACGTCGTCCAGGGCGCGGCCCGGACCTACTTCGCCGGGGACACCGGGCTGTTCGCGTCGATGGCCGAGGAGGTCGGGCCGGTGGACGTGGCCCTGCTGCCGGTCGGCGGGTGGGGCCCGTACCTCGGGCCGGGGCACCTGGACGCGGGACGGGCGGCGCAGGCCCTGGCCCGGCTCGCGCCCGCGGCGGCGGTGCCGGTGCACTACGGGACGTACTGGCCCGTCGGGATGGACGCGGTGCGGCCGCATGAATTCCACTCCCCGGGCGAGGAGTTCGAGCGGCGCGCGCGGCTGCTGGCGCCGAAGGTCACCGTACGGGTGCCGGAGCACGGAGCGCGGGTGCGGCTGCCGTGACGTGGCGTGACCTCGCGACCGCGGCCGGCCAGGTGCCGGCGGAGTCCACCCAGCAGGCCGTGGGATACCCGGCGTTGTTCGTGCTGGTGGCGCTGGGTGCGCTCGTTCCGGTGATTCCGACGGGGGCGCTGGTGAGCTCGGCGGCCGTGGTGGCGTTCCATCAGCAGTCGGCGCCGTTCGGGGTGTTGCTGGTGTTCGGGGTGGCCGCACTGGCGGCCTTCACCGGGGACCTGGCGCTGTACTGGCTGGGGCGGCGCGGGGTGCGCTCGCGGGGTGGTTCGCGGTGGCTGGAGGCGCTGCGCGGCCGGGCCACGCCCGAGCGGCTGGCGCAGGCGCAGGCGCGGCTGGACGAGCACGGGGTGCTGGTCCTGGTGCTCTCGCGGCTGGTGCCGGCGGGCCGGATCCCGGTGATGCTGGCCTGTCTCCTGGCCGAGCTGCCGGTGCGCCGTTTCGCCCGCGGCGACGCTCCGGCGTGTCTGGCCTGGGCGGCGACGTACGGCCTGATCGGCATCCTGGGCGGCTCCCTCTTCTCGGAGCCGTGGAAGGGCGTGGCCCTGGCGGTCGGCCTGGCCCTCCTGATCAGCGCGGGCCCGGCGCTCTGGCGCCGCCTGCGGTGAAGTGGAGGGGGACGGGCCCCGGTTGATCGCGCCCGCAGGGCCCCCCGGGCCGGGAGCGGCCGGGCGGCGGCGGCGCTTCCGAGGGACACATGCCGCATGCATTCCTATAATGGGAGCAAACCCTCCCACCGGCCTTCCGGTGCGGCACGCGGAGGTCCCATGGCCGCCTTCACCGTTCACATGGACGAGAACACGGGGCCCGCGGTCACGCACGCGCTCGTCATCGGGGTGGGACGGTACGCGCACCTGGCCGGCGGGACGGCGCCCACGACCCATCCCGGCGCCAAGGGCCTGCGGCAGCTGTCGTCGCCGCCCCGCTCGGCGCGTGCGTTCGCCACCTGGATGATCGACCAGTACCACGACCCGGCGAGGCCGCTGGGGAGCCTGGCCCTGCTGCTGAGCGAGGAGAGCCCCGCACCCTTCGTCCACCCGCACACGCACGCCGAGCAGTTCGCGCAGCCGGCGACCATCGACAACATCGTGGCCGCGGTCAAGGAGTGGAAGGACCGCGGCGACCACGACGAGGCCCGGCTGGTCTTCTACTTCTGCGGCCACGGCGTCTCGCTGGGCCTGGACACCTCCCTGCTGGCGGCGGACGTCTTCGCCGACGAGGACAGCCCGCTGAACGGCGCACTGAACTTCGAAGCGCTCAGGAGAGGGCTCAACCGCTGCCGGGCCGGCCAGCAGGTCTTCTTCGTCGACTCCTGCCGCTCCGGCTCCGACACGCTGCTGAGCCAGGTGGGGACGGACATGGTCGGACGGGTCCCGGTGTCCGGGAACATCCGGCCGGAGGGCTTCGTGCCGCGGGAACACGCCGTCCTGTACGCGACCCTGGACGGTGAGGAGTCCTTCGCCCGCGCCGGCCGGCTCAGCCTGTTCACCGACGCGCTGCTGCGCAGCTTCGACGGCTCCGCGAGCGAGAACACCGAGGGCCAGGTGTGGCGGGTGACCACCGGCACCCTGATCCACGCGGTCTTCCGCTTCATGGCGGAGCGTCCCTTCGCGGGCAGCCTCGCGAAGGCCCAGGTACCGGTGAGCTCCGAGTCGGTCGACTTCGGCTTCCACGAGCTGAGGGGTGACCCGGTCGTCCCCGTGTACATCGGCTGCAAGGATCCCGAGGACAACGCGCGCGCCGAGTTCGTCTGCCGCCATCCCCAGCAGGAGGAACGGCGCCGCCCGCCGCCCCCCGCCGGCGAGGAGCCCGACCTCGGCGAGTGGGCCCTCTTCCTGCCGTTCGGACGCTACGAGGTCGAGGCCGTCCTCGGGCCGGAAGACGTGCGCAGGCAGGAACTGGACGCCCGCCCGCCGATGTTCCGCGTCGGACTGGCCCGGCCATGAGCACCGGCGCCACCCTCGCCGTCCGGCTCTTCCTCTCCTCCGCCGCCGGGGAAGCCGACGACGCGGTCATCGTCGGGGACATCCGCCCCGCCGGCCTCGACGGCACGGAGCAGCACGACATCCTGATCCCCTGCGGGAGTTCACCCGAGCCCACCTCGTACGCGGTGACGCCCGGGCGCTATCTCGTGACGGCGACCCTGCCGTCCGGACTGGTGCTGACGGAGAACGTCACGGCCGTGGCAGGCCGGCGGACCTCGGTGGACTTCGTGATGACGGACTCTCCGTACGAGACGCACTCCTGGCAGTACCTCATGGGCAACATCGAGCCCGGCCGGGTCTACCACGGACCCACCCCGATTCCGCTCGCCGAGTCGGTCGCCTCGCGGTCGATGGTGGCCGCCGCCGCCGGGCCGGACGGTGTCGTCCCGGACACGGCCGTCGACCTGGCCGCGCTCGCCACCTGGATCGGTGACGCCGAGCCCGCGAGCTGCTCCTTCGCCTCGGTGCTGGCCCTGCGGCAGCAGCCGACGGGGCTCGGGGTCGTCCAAGCCCTCGCCCGGGGCGAACCGCAGGCCCTGCCGGCGCCCGACGTGCGCGGCGGGGCGCTCGCGCCGCTCTACCGGTTCGGCCCGCACGGCCCCCTCCACGCCCCCGGTGGGCCCGTAGGCGAGCGGCAGTTCCTGGTCGTGGAGGCCGCCGGATCCCTGCGCCTGGTCACGCTGCCCCTGCCCTGGGGCGCCGCCGAGGTCGAGGTCCTCGTCAATCTGCGCCAGAGCCCGACCGGCAGCGCCGTCGCCGTGACCGTGCGCGACCCCGTGGCCGGCGCCGGGCTCGCGTACATGTCCCAGGGCGCCCTGGACAGCGCGGCCCGGCTCTTCTCCGGCCTCAGGGCCGACATCGAGGAGATGCCCGGCGCCGCGCCCACCCACCCGCTCGCGACGGCGGCCGCCTGCTACGTCCTGCTCGGCACGGACCGCTCGCCGGGCCAGACGTACTGGGACGCGTGGCTGGAGGCCCTGGCCGAGGGCTTCCCCCGGCTCAGCGACGGGGCGATCCTGCGGGCGGTGCGGACGCTGCGCCGGGCCTCGGCCCCGCCGCAGCTGCGAGAGGCCCGCGACCGGCTGATCGAGGCCTTCGGGCGCGGCGTGCCCGTCTACACCCTCGGGCTCGCCTGGCTCGTCGACGGGCTGTCCGCCTTCCCCGACGACCCCGAGTGCCGGCGCCGGCTCGACGAGGTGCGCCGGCTGTCCTGGCTGGCCGACATGCGCGAGCCGTTCCTGATTCTCGACCTGAGGCAAGGGAGTACGTGATGATCCGGCTCAGGATGCTGCCCGCCGAGGACGGCGACTGCCTGCTCCTCGAATACGGCAACGAGGAGTTCGTCCGGAGGATCCTCGTCGACGGCGGACGGAGGGGGACCTACAAGCGGATCAAGCCGCTGCTCGCCGGACTCGACGGCCGGATCGACGTGTTCGTGGTGACCCATGTCGACCAGGACCACATCCTCGGTGCGCTCGCGCTGCTCGAAGACCGGGATCGCACGGTGGAGTTCGGGGACGTGTGGTTCAACGGCTTCGACCACCTCCACGACCGCGAGGTGCTCGGCCCGCCGGAGGGGGAACGGCTCACCACCGCGCTCATCACCCAGGACCTGCCCTGGAACAAGGCCTTCGACGGCCGCAGCATCGAAGTGGACCATCCACTGACCTGGTTCGACGACGGGTCCACGATGGAGGTACTGGCGCCGGACCGCCACCTGCTGGAGTCGCTGATCACCACGTGGCGCAAGAAGGCCGAGGAAGCCGGGCTGATCCCGGGCATCGACCCCATGGAGCGGGAGCCGGTGGGCACGATCGAGCACTTCGGCACGGTCGACGTCGACGCGCTGGCCGCACAGCCATTCAAGAAGGACGGTTCCCCGACCAACCCGACCAGCATCGGCCTGCTGTTCGAGTTCGAGGGGACCCGCATCGTCCTCACCGGCGACGCCGACGACCCGCGCCTGGTGGCCTCGATCCGGCCGCGCGCCGAGGCGGAGGACGGACGGCTGCGGATCGACGCCCTCAAGGTCGCCCACCACGGCAGCGCCAAGAACCTGTCGAACGACCTCCTGCGTCTGCTCGACTGCGGACGCTATCTGATCTCCACCAACGGCCAGGTCCACGGCCACCCCGACGACATCGCCATCGCCCGGATCCTCAAGAACGGCGGGGACACCAAGGAGCTCGTCTTCAACTACCGCGAGCGCGCGGAGGTCTGGGAGGACGAGGGCCTGCAGGAACAGTTCGGGTACAGCGTGGTGAAGCCGCAGTCGCAGGCGGAGGACGGATTCGTCACCGTGGAGTTCTGAAGGACCCCGGCTGCTCCCGCTCAGGCGCTCAGGCGCTCAGGCGCTCAGGCGCTCAGGTCAGCGTCCGCGAGGCCCCGACCGGGAGGTCCCAGAGGTCCTCCCGGGGCAGCCCCGCGCGCGACCAGGCGGCCCGGACCCGGTGCAGGGGCTCCATGACCGGTTCGGCGGACAGCACGAAGGTGGCCCAGTGCATGGGGGCCATCCGGCGGGCCCCGAGGTCCAGACAGGCCCGGACGGCTTCCTCCGGATCGGCGTGGACGTCGCTGAGCCACCAGCGCGGGGCGTAGGCCCCGATCGGCAGGAGGGCGAGGTCGATGCCCGGGTGGCGGGCCCCGATCTCCGCGAACCAGTGTCCGTAGCCGGTGTCGCCCGCGAAGTAGACCTTCCGCGGGGTAGCGCTCAGGGTGTCGGTGAGGATCCAGCCGCCCCACAGGGACCGGCAGGTGTCGATCAGGGACCGCTTCGACCAGTGGTGGGCCGGGACGAACTCGAACCGTACGCCGCCCAGTTCGGCCGACTCCCACCAGTCGAGGTCGGTGACCGCGGTGAAGCCGCGGCGGCGGAACCAGCCGGCGAGCCCGGCCGGGACGAAGAGGGGCGTGTGCCGCGGCAGCCGCTTGATGGTGGGGGCGTCGAGGTGGTCGTAGTGGTTGTGGCTGATCACGACCGCGTCCACCGGCGGCAGGTCCTCCCAGCGGACCCCGACGGGCGTCATCCGGCTCGGGGTGCCGAGGATCCGCCGGGACCAGACGGGGTCGGTCAGTACGGTCAGCCCGCCGGTCCGCAGCACCCAACTGGCGTGGCCGGCCCAGGTGACGCAGACGCTGCCGGGGGCGGCGGCCGGCAGCGGGCCCGGCTCGTACGGCAGGTCGGGGATGCCGCGCAGGCCTTCGGGTCCGGGCCGGAAGGCGCCCTCACGGGCGAGCCGGGCGAAGGAGCGGACGCCGGGCAGCGGGGTGGTCAGCCGGTCGGCGAAGGAGCCGGGCCAGCGCCGGTGCGCGCCGAGCGGGCGCGGGGCGGACGGCCCCTCGGGCTGCCGCGCCGAGGGAGATGACGAGGGCGCGGGACGGCGGTCACCGGCGGGCCGTACGGGCGCCGTCGGGGCGGGGGCTGGGGCGTCCGTCCGGTCCCTCATCGGGAGTTCTCCTTTCAGCGGGGGCGGTCGGGTCGGAGGTGGCGAAGGCCGGGCCGGTCGGCGGGCCGCCGGTCAGGCCAGCCCGGTCAGGATCGATCCGAGGTGCTCCAGGGCGCCGCGTACGTGCGGGAGCGCGAGCGGATCCCGGGCGGTGAGCGCGGCCAGCCGCTCCTGCGGGGTGGCGCCCAGCAGCGGCCCGGTGGACAACCGCACGCGCAGCGCGCCCAGTTCGTCCGCGAAGCGCTGCCCGCCGGGCGTGGGCGCGCCCAGCCGGGGGCCGAGCCAGTCCTCCAGTTCCATGGCGTCGCCCACCCCGTGCCGGGCGAGTCCGGCGCGCAGCGGGGAGAGGTCGGCGTAGAGGTGCCGGCCGGCCTGCGGCGGCCGGGCCATGGCTCCGGCCGCGAGGAGTTCGTGGTGTGCGGCGGCGGCCACCACGCCGTGCAGGGAGGCGGCGGCGGATGCGCGGGCGGCGACGGCGTCGGGCTCGTCCAGGGCGTGCGCGGCGGCCGCGGCGACGGGTCCGGCGACCATCGCCCCGGTGGCGGTGAGCACGTCGAGGGTGCGGGCCCGCAGCCAGGTCCCGCGGGCGGTGTCGGGGAAGCGGACCACGGCGGCGGGCCACCCGGCGGGCAGCAGTGCGCCGGACAGGTCGACGAGGACGGCCACTTCTTCGGGGAGCATCTCGGCCGGGCTCAAGACCAGGGTGTCGTGCGGCCGGTGGACGGTGTCGCGCCACGTCTCGTCGCTGACCACGAACAGCCCGGCCGACCCGGCGGCCTCGCAGGCCTCGCGCAGCAGCTCCGGCGGCGGCACGGTCGCGGTCGGGTCGTCGGCGACGGACAGCAGCAGCACCCGGGGGTCGCCGCCCTCGGCGCGCACCCGCCGTACGGTCTCCAGCAGCGCGTAGGGGTCCGGTACGCCGCCGCACTCGGCCGGGGTCGGCACGTGGTAGGCGCGCTGTCCCAGCAGCCGGACCTGCGGCGTCCACCAGGCGGGACAGGGCCTCGGCAGCATCACGTCGCCCCCGTAGGCGCCCAGCAGGGCGAGGAGCAGCGCGGGGGCTCCGGGGCCGGCGGCCACGCTCGCGGGGGAGGTGTCGAGCCCGCGCCGCCCCCAGTGGCGGCAGGCGGCCTCGCGGACGGGCTCCCCGCCGCCCGCGGGTTCGGCGGCCGAGCGCCCCGCGCCGGCGGCGAGTACGGAGACCAGCTCGGGCAGGACGGGCAGGCCCGGCTGCGGTGCGGGTGGGCCGTACCGGACCGGACCTCGGCCTTCGGCCGCCGTGCGCTGCATCCCCGCCACCGTGTCCCCTTCCCCGCGACCTCACCCGACGTTGCCTTTTATACGATTATTGAGCCCGATATGCCCGTTATCCAGCGGAGGCAGCCCGGTCAGCCCCGCCTGCCCAGCAGCGCGAGGAGCCTGGTCTGCGCGTCGGCGCCCGCCGGGACCTCCAGCGGCTCGGCGTAGGCACCACTGGCCGCGAGCGAGTCGGCGTACGGCATGACCTCCTTGATGGAGAACTCGACGAGGCCGTCGGGCAGCCGGTCATCGGCCCCGATGCCCCGCGCGAGGTCCCAGGCGTGCACGACGCAGTCGGCCGTCAGCTCCGAGCAGTACGCCCTCCCGAGCGCGGGCCCGTAGGACAGCCGCACGGTCCGTTCCAGCGCGCCGGGCTCGGCGAAGGCGGCGTGCGCCGCGGCCGCGGCCGCGTCCCAGGCGGCGGCCGGGTCGTCACCCAGCACGTCCCCGGAGAACGCGTCGCCGACCTCCTCGACGGTGCGGCCCTCGGTGACCAGCGGCGGGATCCACAGCTGCTCCCCGGTGACGTGACGGACCAGATCCCGTACGTTCCACTCCGCGCACGGGGTCGGCGCGTCCCACTGATCGTCCTTGACGGCGCGCACGTACTCGCCGAAGAGCCGCAGCGCCTCGGCATGCCGTTCGAGCAGCGCCTCCGGCATGGCCCTCACCGTCCCTCGCCGTGGGGTGTTCCCCCTGCTGCCACTCTCCTCGCACCCGCGTCCCCCTGCCACCGACCCTGCCACCAGCCCCGCCAACTCCCTTGGCCCACAAGGCGAGTGTCCACATATCAAAACGCCTGTCTCGTATGACGAGCTGATCGCTTACGGTGGGACCAACGCTTCGACGAGGAGGGGCCCGACCATGAACGCCGCCAAGGAGACCGCCGTCTACACCCACGGCCACCACGAATCGGTACTGCGCTCGCACCGCTGGCGCACCGCCGAGAACTCGGCCGCGTACCTGATCGGCGCACTGCGCCCGGGGATGTCGGTACTGGACGTCGGCTGCGGCCCGGGCACGATCACCGCCGACCTGGCGGAGCTGGTCGCGCCCGGCGGGCACGTCACGGCGGTCGACGCGGCGCAGGACGTCGTGGAGCAGGCCCGTGCGCACGCGGCGGAACGCGGCCTGAGCGCGGCCATCACCTTCCGCACCGCGGACGTCCACGCGCTGGACTTCCCCGACGACTCCTTCGACGTGGTCCACGCCCATCAGGTCCTGCAGCACGTCGGCGGCCCCGTACGGGCACTGCGCGAGATGCGGCGGGTGTGCCGCCCGGGCGGGATCGTGGCCGCGCGCGACGCCGACTACGCGGCGATGACCTGGTACCCGCCCTCACCGGGCCTGGACGACTGGCTGGACCTGTACCGGCGGGTCGCCCGCGCCAACGGCGGCGAACCGGACGCGGGCCGCCGACTGCGGTCCTGGGCGCGGGCCGCCGGCTTCACGGACGTGACCTGCTCCGCCACGTCCTGGTGCTTCTCCACCCCGGAGGAGATCGCCTGGTGGTCAGGCCTGTGGGCGGACCGTACGGGGGCCTCCGCCTACGCGGCCGTCGCCACCGGCGGCGGCCACGCGACGGCCGGGGACCTGGCCGCCGTCGCCGAGGCCTGGCACGCCTGGGGCGCGGAGCCCGACGCCTGGTTCTCGGTCCTGAACGCCGAGGTCCTGTGCCGGGCCTGACTCCGGGCAGCCGCCGTGCGGGGACGATCACCGCTTGATATAGCGTGCACGCGTCAATCTTTACCGCACGCTTACTGGGGGAACGCCCTATGACCCACCCACCGCAGCAGGGCCCCGGCCCCTACGGCCAGTCCGGCCCGTACGGCCAGCAGCCGCCGCAGGGATACCCGCCCCAGCCGGGGTACGGGCAGCCGCAGCAGCAGGCTCAGCCGCCGTACGGCGCCGGGCCGCAGCCGCAGACGTACCCGCCCCAGCAGCAGTGGTCCGCCCCGCCTGCGCCGCCGGCCCGGAGCGGAGGCCTGGGCGTCATGAAGATCCTCAAGATCATCGGCGTCGTGATCGCCCTCGTCGTCGTCGCGGTGGGTTACTTCCTGAGCCGCGACGACGCGGACCAGGCCAAGGTCGGCGACTGCCTCAAGAACAACGGCACCACGGTCTCCCCCGACCTCCAGGTCGTCACGTGCGGCGGCACCGACGCCGAGTACAAGGTGGTCCAGGTGCACAAGGACACGCTGGACACCTCCAAGTGCCAGGGCACGGCGGACATCGGCTACCAGGAGCAGAGCGGCGGGTCGCGGCGCCGGTCCGGCAACCAGTTCGTGCTCTGCATCGACAAGATCAAGAAGTAGGCGGGCGCATGCGGAAGTCGTAGCGCGGCGGCAGCGGGCGGTCGGTGAGGGCGGACCAGACCTCGGACAGGACCTCCTCACCCTCCCTCAGGTCCGCGAGTTCGAAGCCGTCCTCGAAGACCCGCCGGGCGGCGGCCACATGGCCCTCCGCCGCCAGCAACCGCGCCGCCAGCAGCCGCATACGGCCCCCTTCGCGCAGGGCGGGCCGCAGCCGGTCCCAGACGGCGCGGGCCTCCGGCAGCCGGCCGGCGGCGAGGAGGGCCGCCATCGCCTCCTGGCCGAGCGCCGACTCCGCGGCCGTCCACAGTTCGCCGCCCCGGCTCTCACCCGCCAGGTCCTCGAAGGCCGCCGCGTATCCGTCGGCCGCCCGCGCCGGATCACCGGCCAGGGCGTCCGCCACCGCCAGGCAGCGCAGCAGCGGCCAGCGCGAAGGGGCCAGCGCCAGCCCGCGCTCCCAGCTGCGCACCGCCTGGGCCACGTCGCCGGCGTGCCACTGCGCGACCCCCAGGTGGTACTCGGTCAACGGATCCGCCGGGGCGGTCTCCAGCATGTCCCGCCAGTGCGCGGCGACCAGGCTCGGGCCCGGCGGGGTCGCCCGGCGGGGGGCGGGGAAGACGCCCGTGCGCCACAGCTCCAGCCACGGTTCCTGCTCCTCGCCGAGCGCGGACTCCTCGAAGGGCGTGCCCGGCAGCTCGAACCCCCCGCACAGCACCTCCAGCGCGCCCCAGCCCGAGCCCGCCGCCAGCCGCTCCCCCGGCTCCGCGTCGGCCGCGCCGGCGCGCCACGCCGCGTACGCCGCCTCCACCCGGTCGGCCGGGAGCGCCCGCGCCAGGGCGTCCTGCGCCGCGGCCCGGGCCGCGGCCCAGTCCTCGCCGTGTACCGCGGCGGGCTCCGCGGCCAGCGGCCCGTACGCCTCCAGCCAGCTGAACTCCGCCCCGCCCTCCAGCCGTACGTGCTCCAGCTGGGTCGTGGCCAGGCCCGCCTGGATCTCCGCGTAGCCGCCCGTGCCCGGCTCGGTCAGCCACTCCTGCCAGCGCCGGCCGCCACCGCCCGCGCCCCACACGAACAGCTTGCGCCCGCTCAGCCGCCCGGTGGAGGTCTGCACGAGCCCCCGCCCCTCCGCGTCCAGCGAGGCGATCCAGGGCCGGGCCACGCCCTGGACCTCGTAGAAGAAGTCGGCCGGATACTCGCTGCGCAGGGGGTACGTACGGTCCGCGCCCTCCCACTGCGGTACGGGGACGCGGCGCAGCGCGCGCTCGTACCCGAAGTGCCAGGCCTGGTCCGCCGGGGCGAGCACGCGCGTGCCCGCGTCCTCCGGGACGGCGGCGTTGGACCACCAGTACACGGGCGCGGGCCGCTCGTGCGGGTTGCGCACGCGGACGCCGACGTAGAGGAACTCCGAGTCCTCGGGCAGCCACAGGTCCACCTGGAAGGGCAGGTCGCGCAGCCGTTCCCATTCCCACAGCCGGACCATCACCCCGCCGTCCGGTGCGGGGACGAGCGCGGCGTGCAACGGGGCGCAGGACAAGGTGGTGTGACCGGTCGCGCCCGTGTTCCATTCGATGCCGCCGGAGAACCAAGCCCCGTTCAGGGCGAAGTTGGCGGGCTGGAACACCGGATTGCGGTAGAGGAGTTCCCGCCCGGTCGGCAGGTGCACGAGTGAGTGGACGCGCCCGCCGAGCCCCGGCAGCACGGTGACCCGCAGGTGCTCGTTCTCGATGACGATCGACGCGAACTCCTGCTCCGAGCGCTCCCGCCGGTACCCGTCGCGGATCCGGACGGGCAGCAGCGAGCGCAGCGGCTCGTAGCCGATCTGGCGCGCCATGCCGCGCGGCACGCCGTCGCGGGAGCGCTCGTCCGGATCCCCCGGCCCGACGGCGTGTACGCCGTCGGGCGCGCGCAGGGCGGGCAGCGGGTTCTCGGAGCCCAACCGGGCGGCGGGAAGGGTCAGTACGGCGCGGCGGACGGTGGTGGCCATGAGGAAAGGGAACACGCCCCGGCGGTCTCTGCACAGGGGTTCGGCGGATCACCACCGGTCAGGATGACGCGAAGGCCCCCGCCACCAGGTCGGAGAGCAGGGCGCCCGCACGCCCGTCCGGGTCCAGGTCCGGGTCGTAGATCGTGACGTTCATCCCGACACAGCGCGGGGAACTCACCAACACCCCGAGCAGTTCGGCGAGTTCGTCGGGGACCAGGCCGCCGGGGTCGGGGCTGTCCACGGCCGGCATGACGCTCGGGTCCAGTACGTCGGCGTCCAGGTGCACCCAGAATCCCGCGGTGGCCGGCGGGTGCAGCCCGTCCAGTGCCAGCCGCGCCACCGGCCCGGCGCCGCGGTCGCGGATCCCGCCGACGGTGGCCGTGAAGATCCCGGCCGCGCGCAGCTCCGGGAGGTCCGGATCACCGTCCCGCACCCCGAAGAGCCGTACGTCCTCGTCGCGCAGGTACGGCGAGAGGCCCTCCAGGTCGGCGAGTTCGGGCTGGCCGCGCCCGGTGGAAAGGGCGAGCTCCTCACCCCCGGCGGCGCCGACGGGCCCGTTCACGGCTTCGTTGCCGGGGTGGCGGAAGTCCGCGGAGCCGTCGATCGCGGCGAGCCCGTACCGCCCGAGCCGGCGCATGGCGAGGGTGGCGCCGAGCTGGATCGAGCAGTCCCCGCCGAGCACGACGGGGAACTCCCCTGCTCTCAGGTGCCGTTCGATCCGGTCGGCGAGGGTGACGGTGTACGCGGCGATGGCGTCGGCGTGGAACACGCCGTCGCCCTCCTTCCAGTCGCCGCGGTCATAGCGCGGCGGGACCACCACCCCGCCCTCGCGCGCGCCGAGCCGGGCCAGCAGGCCCTGCTCGCGCAGGGCCCCGGCGAGCTTGTAGACGCCGGGTACGGTACCGGGCGCGGGCGGACGCAGGCCGAGGTTGGACGGGGCGTCGAGCAGTACGAGGCTTCGCATGCTCCCATCCTGTTCCACTCGCCTGCTAGGCGCGCGGCATTTCGGCCGTGATCGCCCACCGTTCGTGGTCGCGCCAGGCGCCGTCGACGTGGAGGAAGTCCGGGGAGAGGCCCTCCCGGCGGAAGCCCGAGCCGCGGACCAGCGCGATCGAAGCGGCGTTGGCGGGCTGGATGTTGGCCTCCAGGCGGTGCAGCGCGAGGCCGCCCGCCGCGGCCGGGGCGAAGGCGTGGGCGAGGACGAGCCCGAGCGCTTCGCGCATCAGTCCGCGCCCGGCGGCGTGCGCGAAGGCGCCGTAGCCGAGGGCTCCGCACTGGAAGGCGCCGCGCACGATGTTGTTGATGTTGACGAACCCGGCCAGGGCCCCGGTCCCGCGTTCGCACACGAGGAACCCGGCCCGGGCGTCCCCCTCGGCGAGCCGGGCCGCGTAGGGCTCGTACTCCTCGATGGTGGCGGGCGGGGAGAGCCAGGGGTGGTGCAGGCGCCGGCTCTCGCGCACGCGCGCGGTGAACTCGGGCCCGTCGGCGAGCCGGAAGGGCCGCAGGCCCACCCGCTCGCCCTGGCGCAGGTAGTTCGAAGATGTCGTCACGGCTCTCAGGGCTCCGGGCTCTGGTCGACGGGGGCCGTCGGGTGCGGGAGGCGGGCCAGTACGTGAGCGTCGAGGAAGCCCCGCTCGGAGGCCGGGTCGTGGAGCAGCCGGGCGAAGGGGACGAGCCCGGCCCCGGTCAGCAGCGCGGCGAACCGGTCCACCGGCCAGCTGTAGGCGGGCGTCACCTTGTGGTCGAAGCGGACCGGCTCCGGTCCCTCGGTGGCGAAGAACGAGACCAGGAGCAGGCCCCCCGGTGCCAGGACGCGCACCTGCTCGGCGAGGAGCGCGGGCAGTTCCGCGGGCGGGGTGTGGATCATCGAGTAGTGGGCCAGTACGCCGCCGAGCGCGCGGTCCCCGACCGGCAGGGCCTCCATCCGCGCCTCCTCGAACCGCAGCGCCGGATGGGCCCGCCGGGCGTGGCCGATCATGCCCGGGGAGAGGTCGAGCCCGAAGGCGTCCAGCCCGGACTCGCCCAGCAGGGCGGTCAGATGCCCGGGCCCGCACCCGACGTCGGCTGCCCGCCGGTTCCCCGTCCCGCGCACCAGCTCGGCGAACGTGGCGATCATGGCCCGCGCGAACGGCTGGGTCTCCAGCCGGTCGGCGAACAACGACGCGTACAGCTCGACGACCCCGTCGTAGGCCGCCCTGGTCTCCTCCTGGTGCTCGCTCACGGGAGGGAAGCTAACATCCGCGCACCGTCTCATGATCACGGGACGGGCCGGGGCTGTGGCATCATCCTGTGGTGATCACGGACGGGACGAACACGGCGCTGCTCACGGCTGCACTGAACAACGCCGCATGGTGCGACGCGGTGTGCTCCGCGCACGGCCTGTCGCCGCACTACGACGGCCGGCGGCTGTGGCTCAGTGCGCACAGGACCCCGCCGCTGTATCCCGACGCGGTGACCCTGGACGCGTCCGTGGCGGCGCCGCGCGTGCTCCGGGGGATCGACACCGACAGCCCCGGCTGCTCGGTGAAGGACAGCTTCGCCACCCTGGACCTGACCGGGGACGGCTTCGAGGTGCTCTTCGACGCCCAGTGGATCCACCGCCCGGCCGGAACCCCGGTTCCGCGGGCGGCCTTCCGCGGCCTGGAGTGGACGCGGGTGGCCACCGCGGGCGAGCTGGAGGCCTGGGAGGCCGCCTGGGACGGCGAGGGGAGCACCGGGCTGTTCCGCCCGGCCCTCCTCACCGAGGACATCGCCTTCCTGGCGGGTCGCCGCGACGGCCGCATCGTCGCCGGGGCCGTCGCGAACCGGGCCTCGGGAGTCGTCGGCGTCTCCAACCTGTTCGCCCGGGCCGAGGCCTCCGCCGCGGACACGGACGCGGCCTGGGCCGGCGTCCTCGCCGAGGTGGGCGCCCGCTGGCCGGACCTGGACGTGGTCGGCTACGAGTCCGGGGACGACCTGGCCACGGCGCTCCGGCACGGCTTCACCCCGATCGGCCCGCTGCGGGTCTGGCTGCGCACCAGCGAGCGGACGCCTCACCTGCACAGCCGGGGATGACGAGCCCGACCCGACAAGGTTTTGGCGTGTGATCGACTTCAACGAGACTGTGCGCGTGACATCGAATCAGACAGGTCGGCTCATCGGCGCCGCATTCGGACTCGTCTTCGTCCTGGTCAACGCCGGCGCCCTCTCCCCGGCCCTCGCCGTTGCCCTGCGCGTCCTCGCGATCGCCTCGTTCATCGCGTTGTTCATCGCCCTGCGCAGGGCCCGCGTGCCCGCGGCCGCCACCGACCGCGCCGAGGACACCGACGGCACCGACGGCACCGACCACGCCGACGGCACCGCCCCGAGGGCCTTCGACCGGGGCTACCGCCTCGTGGTGGCCGCCGAGGTGCTCGCCGCGCTAGCCGGCGTGCTGGTCGTCAACCACCTGCTGCACGCCCCGCAGGCCACGGGTGCCTGGATCACTTTCGTCGTCGGCCTGCACTTCTTCGGCCTGGCGGCCGTCTGGCGCATGCCGTCCCTCCGGCTGCTGGCGGCCGCGATGTCCGCCTGCGGCGCCGCCGGTCTGGTCCTGGCCGCCTGCGGCTCCTCCCCCGCCGTCATCGCGGCGGTCGCGGGCATCGCTCCGGGCGCCCTTCTGCTCGCGTCGGTCTGGTGGAGCCTGCGCACCGGTCCCGAGCGCGTCGCCGCGGCCGGCTGAGCCGCGGCTCCGCTGCGGGCGCCGCCCCTCACACCTCCAGCTCCAGCCGGGGGATGTCGGTCCGCTCGATCCCGAAGACCTGGGCGTACAGGGAGAGTTCCGCCTCCAGTGCCCGGACCATCGTGTCCGCACGGCGGAAGCCGTGGCCCTCGCCCTCGAAGGCGACGTAGGCGTGCGGCACCGGCGCCTGAGGGGCCGGACGGTCCCGTAGGGCGGCCAGGAAGCGCTCCGCCTGGGCCGGCGGGCACACCGCGTCGTCCAGCCCCTGGAGCAGGACGAACGGCGCCGTGATCCGGTCGGCGCGGGCCACCGGGGAGCGCTCGCGGCCGATCACGGCGAGGGTCTGCGGCGGCCCCGCCAGGCTGTCGATGTAGCGCGATTCCAGGTCGTGGGTCTCCTCGGCGAAGCCGGTCAGGTCCAGCACCGGGTAGATGATCGCCGCGCACGCGTACAGGTCGGTGGCGGCCAGCGAGGCCGCCGCCGTCCAGCCGCCCGCGCTGCCGCCGCGGACGGCGAGCCGGGCGGGATCGGCTGTGCCCTCGGCGGCCAGCGCCCGGGCCACCGCCGCGCAGTCCTCCACGTCCACCACGCCCCACTGCCCGCGCAGCCGCTCCCGGTAGGCGCGGCCGTAGCCGGTGGAGCCGCCGTAGTTGACCTCGACCACGCCGATGCCGCGCGAGGTGAAGTACGCGATGTGCAGGTCGAGTACGGGCGGCACGTGATCGGTGGGTCCGCCGTGCGCCCACACCACGTACGGGGGCAGTTCGTCGGCGGCGGCCCGGCAGGCGGGGTGGTGCGGCGGGTAGACGTGCGCGTGGATCTCCCGGTCGTCGGGGCCGAGGAAGGTGCGGCTCTGCGGCTCGGGGTAGTACGCCGGGTCCACCGGATCCACCCCGTGCGCGCCGACGACCCGGGCGTGCCCGGTGGCGGTGTCCAGCTCGACGACCTCGTACGCGCTGCGCGGGCTGGCGGCGACCCCGTAGACCCGGGTGCCGTGCACGGCGAGCGTCGGCTGCCAGGCCGTCCACGGCCCGGCCGCGTCCACCAGGTCGCCGCTGTCCGGGTCCAGGATGCCCAGCACGGGGGCGCCCCGGCCGTGCAGGACGGCGACGAGCCCTCCCCCAGAGCCTTCGGCCTGGGAGGTGCCCCCAGGGAGCGGGGCGAGCCAGCTGAGCCCGGTCTTCCACAGCGGGCCGCCGAACTCCTCCTCGCGCGGGCACAGGTTGACGGCCTCGCCCGTGTCCGGATCCACCCGGTACGGGTTCCACCAGCCGCCGCGGTCGCTGACCGCGAGGAGGGATCCACCGGCCGTCCACTCCACCTGGGCGACGGACTCCGCAGGGCCGCCGAGCAGGGTGCGGCCCTCGGCCAGTCCCCCGTCGGCGGTGACCTCGGCCAGCTTCAGTTCGGTGCCGTCCCAGGGCATCCGGGGATGGTCCCAGACCAGCCAGGCGGCGCGCCGGCCGTCCGGGGAGAGCCGCGGCCCCGTGGTGAACCGGTGCCGGTCATCGGTCAACTCCCGTACGGCGCGCCGGTTCCCGGCCGCCGAGCCGTCCAGCGGAACGGCGGCCAGCACCCGGCGCACATCGGTCGGGGCCGGCCCGGTGAACTCCTCCAGCACGCACCAGACCTCACCGCCGCGCAGCACCGGGTCGGCCCAGCGCAGCCCGCCGCCGGTCCCCGAGACGGGGGTGAGGGGCCGCGGCGCGGCGCCCCCGGGCGCGTCCGGCGCGTACGCGTACAGCCGCTGGTCGGCGAAGTGGACGAAGACCAGCAGCGGCCCGCCGTCGGGCCGCTGCGCCGCGGCCCAGGGCCGGCCGCCGTACTCGGTGAGGCGGCTGCGCACGTTCCACGGCGCGGGCAGCACCGTGACCGCGGGTCCGCCGTCGGCGGGCAGGCGGACGAGGGTCCGGCGGCCGCCCTCGGCCGGACGGGGCTCGGTCCACCAGACCTCGGGGCCGACCGTGCCCACGTACTCGGGCCGCCCGTCGAGCGAGGCGGCGAGCGCGGCGTCGATGGGGGACGGCCAGCTTCCGTAGGGCAGGGTCGGCGCCGCCATCACCGGTTCTCCCTCACAGGGCCCGTAGGGCGCGGTCGAGGACGCGGACACCGAAGTGCAGGGCCTCGACGGGCACCCGCTCGTCCACACCGTGGAAGAGCGCCCAGTAGTCGAAGCCGGGCGGCAGCTTCAGGGGGGAGAAGCCGTAGCCGGTGATCCCGAGGCGGGAGAACTGCTTGGCGTCGGTCCCGCCCGCCATGCAGAAGGGCACCACGTGCCCGTCCGGGTCGAACCGTTCGACCGACTCGCGCAGGACGGCGAACGTCCGCCCGTCCACGGGCGCCTGGAGGGCGACCTCCCGGTGCTGGAACTCCCACCGCACGTCGGGTCCGGTGAGTTCGTCGAGGGTGGCGATGAACGCGGCCTCGCCTCCCGGAACCATCCGGCCGTCCACGTAGCCGGTGGCCTCGCCGGGGATCACGTTGAGCTTGTAACCGGCGCTGAGCATGGTGGGGTTGGCGCTGTTGCGTGCGGTCGCCTCGACGAGGACGGCGGCCGGGCCGAGCTTGGCGAGCACCGCGTCGAGGTCGAAGCCGGGCAGCCGGGGATCGACCGACAGGCCCTGAACGGCGGCGAGTTCGACGATGCAGGCGGTGACGGTGTCGGTGAGCTGGACCGGCCACTCGTACGCGCCGATCCGCGCCACGGCGGCGGCGAGCCGGCTGACGGCATTGGCCCGGTTGGGCTTGGAGCCGTGACCGGCAGTGCCGTGCGCGGTCAACTTCAGCCAGGCGGTGCCGCGTTCCCCCGCCGCGATCGGGTAGAGCGCCTGACCGCGTCCGGCGTGCACGGTGAAGGCCCCGGACTCGCTGATGCCCTCCGTGCAGCCTTCGAAGAGGTGCGGGTGCTGGTCGGCGAGGAAGCCGGAGCCGTCGACGGCGCTGTCCTCCTCGTCGGCGGTGTAGGCGATCACGATGTCCCGGCGCGGCTTCACTCCGGCGCGCGCCCAGGCCCGTACGACGGCCAAGACCATCGCGTCCATGTTCTTCATGTCGACGGCGCCTCGGCCCCAGAC
Organism: Streptomyces sp. NPDC045695; assembly: GCF_056432025.1. Lineage (NCBI taxonomy): Bacteria > Bacillati > Actinomycetota > Actinomycetes > Kitasatosporales > Streptomycetaceae > Streptomyces > Streptomyces sp. NPDC045695. Next base: position 74,066 of record NZ_JBWKJU010000005.1, on the reverse strand, counting down.
CACGCCGTCGCGGACCTCGCCCGAAAAGGGGTCCACGCTCCAGTCGGAGGCCTCGGCCGGGACCACGTCCAGGTGGCCGTGGACGAGGAGGGCCTCGGCGCCGGGGTCGGTCCCCTCGATCCGCGCGACCACGTTGGTGCGGCCCGGGGTGCGCTCCAGCAGGACCGGCTCCAGGCCGGCGGCGGCGAGCCGCTCGGCGACGTACTCGGCGGCGGGGCGTTCGCGGCAGTCGCCGCCGCCCCGGTTGGTGGTGTCGATCCGGATGAGGTCGGAGGTGAACTCGACGGCCTCGGCGAGGGCCGTCTCGTCAACGGCGGCGACGGCGCCGACGGCGCCGGCGCGTTCGACGGGGGCCTCGGTATTGATTGCGTGCATGTCAGCCATACTGCTCCTCCACGGCCGCCGACACGACCGTCGTGACCGCCTTGAAGGTGCGGATCCCCTCGTACATCGTCTCGCTGGTGTAGGCGACCCTGCGCTCCCCGCACCGCTCGACGCCCGGAACCACCGTGGCGGCCATGGCCAGGTGCTCGGCGTCGAACTCCAGCTCCACGGTGAAGGGGCCGCCCCGCACCGGCTCGTGCCGCACGGCCAGGGCGGTGGCCTGCTTGGCGGCGGCCCGGATGTCGGCGGCGGTGCGGGCGGGGGTCCGGCACACGGCGGCGTACCGCGAGACGTGGTCCTTGACCGCGACGGTCACCGCGTCCGGGGCGTAGCCGGCGGCGTCCGCACAGGTGAGGTCGTCGCCGGTGACCAGGATGACCGGGACCCCGCACTCGGCGACCACATGGGCGTTGAGGAGTCCCTCGCTGGCGCGCACCCCGTTGACCCAGACGCCGGTGATGGAGTTGGCGAGGTAGGTGTGGGCCAGGACGCCCTCGGAGCCTGCGCCGGCGTGATAGCCGACGAAGGCGATCCCGTCGACGTCACCGTGCTGGACGCCCTCGACCATGGAGAGGGACTTGTGGCGGCCGGTGATCATCTCGGCGCGGGCGTCGAGGTCCTCCAGCAGCAGGTTGCGCATGGTGGAGTGGGCCTCGTTGATGAGGACCTGGGCGGCGCCGCCGTCGTAGAAGCCGAGGACGGCGGCGTTGACGTCCGAGGTGAACAGCCCCCGGCAGCGCTCCCACTGCGGGGTGCCGGGCATCACGTCGGCGGGCCAGGTGACGCCGGTGGCGCCTTCCATGTCAGCGGAGATGAGGATCTTCATCGGGCCCCCGGGCGGTCGGTTGCGCGGTCGCGCGCGACGCGGGCGGCACGCACGTCGCCCAGCCTAACCGTCCGGCGCCGGGGCGGCCCGGGGCCACGCCCCGGGCGCGTCGGCGCGCACCAACGGGAGCCGACGGGGGCCTGCGGCTCACCCGGGGCGGGAAATCCACCCGATCCGGTGAGCCGCCCACGGCCCGCCTCCGGCGGCCTCCGCCGGGCAACGCCCCGGCTCAGGACTCGACTTCGGCGGCCAGGTTGGCCAGCAGGGTGTCGTAGATCCGGGCGAGTCCCTTGGGCGCGAAGGTGCGCTCGAAGAACCCGCCGATGCCGCCCGCGCCGTTCCACACGGTGGAGACCACGACCTTGGACTTGCCCTCACCGGCCGGGGTGACCAGCCAGGTGGTGACCATGGAGGAGTTGCGGTCCTTCTCCACCAGCTGTCCGTCGGTGGGCTCGGTGACCTCCAGCAGGCAGTCCCGCACGCGCTTGCTGGTGGCCTGGAGCTTCCAGTGCACCAGGGTGCCCTCGCCGTCGCCGCCTTCGCGCACTTCGTACTCGCTGAAGTGCTCGGGCAGCACCTTCCCCCGGATCCCGGTGTAGTCCGCCAGCGCGTCGAACACCGTCTCCGCGTCGGCTGCGATGATCCGCTCCGTGGTGGCCTCGACCTGCGCCATAGCTGTTCCTCCAGCAGTTGTGTCCGCGTCTCACCGCGAAGCCAACCACCTCCGGGGCGGGGGCCCAAATCCGGGTCGGACGCGGCAGCGGAGGCGGACGTCTTCCTCGGTGACGCCCCCGAGCAGCTGCGCGACACCGTCCGGGCCGTCGCCGAGTCCGGCGCCACCTCCGTGACACCCCCCGTACTCCATCTGCGGCCCGGGGCGCGCGAGTGGTTCACGGCCTGGCTGGGCGAGCACCACCCCCGCCCGTCGCACGGTACGAGCGGATGTACGCGGCCGGGTCGTACGCGCCCACCTGGTACCAGCGGCGGATCACCCGCCAAGTCCGCGAACCGGCGGCGCACTTCGGCATCGGCCCCGCCCGGCGCGGCGCCGCACGCGCCGTCGCCGCGCCCGGGCGCCCGGCCGGGCCGGTGGCGGCCGGGCCCACCCCGCTCACCCTGTGGTGACCTCGGACGGCCCCTGAACGGTCATCACATCGGGCCAATGGACGGCGCAATCCCGCCTTCCGGGCGCGGTTTCCGGGACGATTCCGCCCAGAACCCTCGGCTGGGAGGCCCCATGCTGCACCCCTTGAAGAAGCGCGCCGCCGTCCTGCTGGCGATCTCCACCGTCGCCGCCGCCCTCGCGGGCCCGGTCACCGCCGCCCCGGCGGCCTCGGCGGCCCCGCCCGCTCCGGCACCGAAGCAGGCCCCGCTGCGCTGGACCGGCTGCGCGACCCCCCGCTACACCACGCTGCAGTGCGCGTCCCTCAAGGTGCCCCTCGACCACGACCGGCCCGACGGACGTCAGATCACCCTCGCCCTGACCCGGGTCCCCCACACCGCCGCCACCTCCCAGGGCCCGCTGCTGGTCAACCCCGGCGGCCCGGGCGGCAGCGGTCGCAGTCTGGCCGGTTTCATCGCCTCCGCCCTCCCCAAGGACGTGGCCGGCCAGTACGACGTGATCGGCTTCGATCCCCGGGGCGTCGGCAAGAGCGAGCCGGCCCTCGACTGCGCGCCCGGCCACTTCGCCCCCGTCCGGCCGGACTCCGTACCCGTCGACGAGGCGACCGAGCAGGCCAACCTGGACCGGGTCCGCTCCTTCGCCGAGTCCTGCCAGAGCAAGCACGCGGACGTGCTCCCGCACATCGGCACGGTGTCGGCCGCCCGGGACATCGAGGTGCTGCGCGCGGCCCTCGGCGCGGAGCGGATCAGTTACTTCGGCTACTCCTACGGCACCTACCTGGGCGCGGTGTACGCCAAGCTCCACCCGGGCCGGGTCCACCGGCTCGTCCTGGACTCCGTGGTCGACCCGAACGGCGTCTGGTACGAGGACAACCTCGCCCAGGACAAGGCCTTCGACGCCCGTCACAAGGCCTTCCTGGCCTGGGTGGCGGAGCACGACGCCACCTACAAGCTCGGCACCGACCCCGAGGCGGTGGAGGAGCGCTGGTACGCGATGCGGGACGCGCTGCGCACGACGCCGGCGGGCGGCAAGGTGGGCGCGGCCGAGCTGGAGGACACCTTCATGCCCGGCGGCTACTACAACGGCTACTGGCCGAACCTCGCCGAGGCGTTCGCCGCGTACGCGGTGGGCAGGGACGCGAAGCCGCTGGTGGCGGCGTACGAGCGGTTCGGCGCGGTGGAGCCCTCCGCGGGCAACGGCTACAGCGTCTACACGGCGGTGCAGTGCCGGGACTCGGCCTGGCCGAAGGACTGGAACCAATGGCGCGCGGACATGTGGAGCACGCACGCCGCCGCGCCCTTCATGACCTGGAACAACGCCTGGTACAACGCTCCGTGCGCGTTCTGGCCGACGGAGCCGCTCCAGGCCCCGGACGTGACCAACGCGGAGCTCCCGCCCGCCCTCCTGCTCCAGGCGACGGAGGACGCGGCGACCCCGTTCCGGGGGGCGCTCAGCATGCAGGACAAGCTGAAGGGCTCGGCCCTGGTGGTCGAGGAGGGCGGCGGCAACCACGGCATCGCGCTGAGCGGGAACAAGTGCCTGGACGAGAAGGTGGCGGCGTACCTGAGGACGGGGCAGGCCGCGGACGCCACGTGCACCGCGCAGGCGCCCCCGAAGCCGACCACGGTGACACGCGCCGTCCCGTCCTCCGCGGGCGGCGCGGCCCTGCACGGTCTGCTGGGCTTCCGCGGCTGATCTTCACCGGGCAGGATCATGCCCATGACCACCACGCCTGAACGCAGCCACCTGACCCGCGTGCACGCCCCCCAGGGCGTCAGTCCCGGGACCGGATACAGCCACGTCGTCTGGGGCACCGGACGGTTCGTCGCCGTATCCGGTCAGTGCGCCTTCGACGAGAAGGGCGAGGTGGTCGGTGAGGGCGACGCCGCCGCCCAGGCCCGGCAGGTGTTCGAGAACCTGCGCCGGTGCCTGGCGGCGGCCGGGGCCACCTTCGACGACGTCGTGAAGCTGACCTACTTCGTCACCGACGTGGCCCACCTGCCGGCGGTACGGGCGGCCCGCGACGCCGTCATCCCCGCGGACCGGCTGCCGGCCTCCTCGGCGGTCCAGGTCGCGGCCCTCTTCCGCCCCGAGCTCCTGCTGGAGGTGGAGGCCTTCGCGGTCCTCCCGGCCGAACCGGCCTGACCCGGGTCCGCCGGGTCAGCCGGGCGGCAGCCCGCGCAGGGCGGCCGTCGCCGCCACCGCGAGGCGGGGGTGGGACTGGGCGCGCACGAGCAGCTCGCGGGCGCGGGGGTCGGCGAGGGCGCCGAGGCCCTCGACGCAGGCCAGGGCCACCCGCCAGTAGGGATCGTTCGGGGACAGCAGCCGCGCGAGGGTGGCGAGCAGGGCCGGTACGGACTCCGGGGCGCGCAGCGCGGTGAGCAGCCGGACGGGCTGGAGTGCGTAGGCCGTGCGCAGGGCGTTGGTGGCGAGGGCCGCCGCCGCGCGGGCGGTGCGGGGGTCGTCCAGTACGGCCAGTGCCTCGGCGGCGGCCGCGCAGCGCGGCGGGTCGCGGTGGTTGAGGAGCAGCACCAGGGACTCGAAGGCGCGGCGGTCTCCGGCGAGGCCCAGCCGGTAGGCGGCCAGCTCGCGGGCCCACAGGGGCAGCCCGGCCGAGGTCAGGGAGGCCGCCAGTTCGTCGGGGCCGGCCGCGCGCAGCGCCTCGTACGCGGGCGACTGCCCGGCCTCCGCCCGAAGGCGTTCCAGCACGTCGTTCACCCGGCCACCCTAGGGGGACGCGAGGGGCGCCGTGCCGGGTTCTCCCGGATGGGTAGCGGCGCCGGTTGATCGATGATCGATGATCGGTACATTTGGGCGGTACAGGTCACATCTCCGCGCTCTGGCGCAGCAGTTACCAGCGAGTTACTGTCCTTACAACACGTACGAGGGCGGCCTGGTGACGCAGCCGCCTCGTGCCGGTCGGTTCGTTTGTGCACGGCGCCCCCCGGGACAGGGTCGCGCCGCTTCCACCCGCTGGGTCACTCCCTGGGTGCTCTCCCCCTCCGGGCCCTCTCTCCGGGCTCTTCACCGCACGGCTCTGTCGTACGGCATCAGCGCGCGCCGTGCGCCGCGCGCTCCCCAGTCGTCACCCTCTCCCACTGGAGTCCCTCGATGGACCGTCAGTCCAGTCAGCCCTCCCTCCAGACCATCGCCGTCGTCGGACTCGGCACGATGGGCACCGGCATCGCCGAGGTCCTCGCCCGGGCCGGCCGCGAGGTCATCGGCATCGACATCAGCCAGACCGCCGCCCGCCGGGCCGCGGACTCCCTCGCCGCGGCGACCGCGCGCTCCGTCACCAAGGAGCGGCTCACCGAGCAGGAGCGGACCGACGTCCTCGCCCGCTTCCGCACCTACACCGACCTGGGCGCCGCCGCCGAGGCCGATCTCGTCATCGAGGTCGTGCCGGAGTCGTACGAGCTCAAGCAGCAGGTGTTCCGCGAGCTCGACGCGATCGTGCGGCCCGACACGATCCTGGCCACCGGAACGAACGCCCTGTCGGTGACGCGGCTCGCCGCCGAGTCGCAGCGCCCGGAGCGCGTGGTGGGTCTGCACTTCTTCAACCCGGTCCCGGCGATGAAGCTGGTCGAGGTCGCCTCCAGCGTCCTGACCGCCCCGACGGCCGTGGAGACGGTCACCGAGCTGGCCCGCGAGCTCGGCAAGGAGCCCGTCCCGGTCGGCGACCGGCCCGGTTTCGTCGCCGACGGCCTGCTCTTCGGCTACCTCAACCAGGCCGCCGCCATGTACGAGGCGCGGTACGCCTCCCGCGAGGACATCGACGCGGCGATGCGGCTCGGCTGCGGTCTGCCCATGGGCCCGCTGGCCCTGCTCGACCTGATCGGCGTGGACACCGCCCGCACCGTCCTGGAGGCGATGTACACCTCCTCCGGCGACCGTCTGCACGCCCCGGCCCCGATCCTGGGACAGCTCGCCGAGGCGGGCCTGACCGGGCAGAAGGCCGGCCGCGGCTTCTACACGTACGAGGCCGCGGGCAGCTCCACGGTCGTCCGCGACGCGCAGACCCCGGCGGACGGCGCCCGGCTCGGCGAGGGCCGCCCCGTCAGCTCGGTCGGCGTGGCCGGCTCGGGCACCATGGCGAGCGGGATCGCCCAGGTCTTCGCGCAGGCCGGGTTCGACGTGGTGCTGGCCGCCCGCAGTCAGGGGAAGGCGGAGGCCGCGAAGGCCGCCATCGGCAAGTCCTTGGGCCGTGCGGTGTCCAAGGGCCGGCTGACGCAGGACGGCGCCGCGCAGACCCTGGACCGGATCACCCCGGCCGGTTCGCTGGACGCCTTCTCCGACGTGGACCTGGCCGTTGAGGCCGTCGCCGAGGACCTCGCGGTCAAGCAGGAGCTGTTCGCGGCCCTGGACAAGGTCTGCAAGCCGGGTGCGGTGCTGGCCACCACCACCTCCTCGCTGCCGGTGATCGCAATCGCCCGCGTGACCTCGCGCCCGCAGGACGTGATCGGCATGCACTTCTTCAACCCGGCTCCCGCGATGAAGCTGGTCGAGGTGGTCCGTACGGTCCTGACCGCCGACGACGTGCACGCCACGGTCCGCGAGATCTGCACGAAGGTGCGCAAGCACCCGGTGGACTGCGGGGACCGTGCCGGTTTCATCGTGAACGCGCTGCTGTTCCCGTACCTCAACAACGCGATCAAGATGGTCGAGCAGCACTACGCCGGCATCGACCAGATCGACGCGGCGATGAAGCTGGGCGGCGGCTACCCGATGGGGCCGTTCGAGCTCCTCGACGTGGTCGGCCTCGATGTCTCGCTGGCCATCGAGAAGGTCCTCCACAAGGAGTTCCGCGACCCGGGCCTGGCCCCGTCCCCGCTGCTGGAGCACCTGGTGGCGGCGGGCTGCCTGGGCCGGAAGACCGGCCGCGGATTCCGTGAGTACGCCGCCCGCCGGTAATCGGTCGGGCCACGAGCCGGATGCGTGGGGAGGGCTGCTCGGGTCCGCCGGACCCTCACGGCGGACTAACCCTCCCGAGCCCAGTGCGGGCTCTCCCCCGCATCCATCCCCCTCCCACCCCCCGCAGGCGCGCTCCCCTGCACGAATGAAGTACTTTCGCTCTATGTCCCAGCCCGCCAAGACCTCGCCCCGCACCGCCACGGCCTCCGAGACCCCGGACAGCCCGGCCGGCACCAAGGCGGCCGCGCAGCGGCTCAAAATGCGCCGCGAGCTCGCCGCCGCGGCCATGGAGCTCTTCGCGACCAAGGGGTACGAGGCGACGACGGTCGACGAGATCGCCGCGACGGCGGGGGTGGCGCGCCGGACCTTCTTCAGGCACTTCCGGTCCAAGGAAGAGGCGATCTTCCCGGACCACGACGACACCCTGACCCGCGCCGAGGCCGTCCTGGACGTGGCCCCGGCGCACGAGCACCCGCTCGACACGGTGTGCCGCGGGATCAAGGAAGTCATGAAGATGTACGCGGCCTCGCCCGCGGTGTCGGTGGAGCGTTACCGGCTGACCCGCGAGGTGCCGGCGCTGCGGGAGCGGGAGATCGCCTCGGTGGCCCGGTACGAGCGGCTGTTCACCCGCTACCTGCTGGCCCACTTCGACGAGACCGACCACCACGACGGCAACGACGACCCGCTGCTGGCCGAGGTGGCCGCCTCGGCCGTGGTCACCGCCCACAACCACGTGCTGCGGCGCTGGCTGCGGGCCGGCGGCCAGGGCGACGTGGAGGCGCAGCTGGACCACGCCTTCTCGATCGTGCGCAACACCTTCGGCACGGGGATCGGCGCGGGCCGCACCCTCACGACGGCGCCGGCCGCGCCGGCCGCGGTGCGTACGCAGGGCGAGGTGCTCGTGGCGGTGGCCCGCACCGACGCTCCGCTGGACGAGGTCATGCGGACCATCGAAGAGGCACTGCGCGGCACGTAGTCCCGCGCAGCGAGACACGTAGCGACACACGAAGCGGTTCGCGTCACAGCGGCCACTCCTGGTACCGGGGGTGGCCGCTTTCGTTTGTCCGGCTTGCCCCTACTCACGGGTAACTCTGATCGATCATCGCTCATCCGCGCAGGTCAATCGGCAAATGAGAGAAAGTTTTGGCACGCGGTGCCTTGCCGGGTGACACGGGGTGCCATACGTTGATTCTCGTCCGGACGTCCCCGCGACCCACGCCCACACGGCACGGAACGCGCCCCGGATTGCCTGCGTCACCAGGCACCGCACGCTGCACCGAGCGTCGCCCCGCACCACCGCACCGCCGGACCGACGGCACACCCCACCCGCTCCACGCACCCCGTTCACCTCAGCGCACCCTCATCAGCGCTAGCCGGAGGCTCTACCGTGAAGGACATCCTGGACGCGATTCAGTCGCAGTCCGCCACCGCCGCAGACTTCGCAGCCCTGCCGCTGCCCGACTCGTACCGCGCGATCACCGTGCACAAGGACGAGGCGGAGATGTTCGCGGGGCTGACGACACGCGAGAAGGACCCGCGCAAGTCCCTCCACCTGGACCAGGTCCCGGTGCCGGAGCTCGGCCCGGGCGAGGCCCTGGTGGCCGTCATGGCCTCGTCGGTCAACTACAACTCCGTGTGGACCTCGATCTTCGAGCCGGTGTCCACCTTCAGCTTCCTGGAGCGCTACGGGCGCCTGTCCGAGCTCACCAAGCGCCACGACCTCCCGTACCACGTCATCGGCTCCGACCTCGCGGGCGTCGTGCTGCGCACCGGCCCCGGCGTCAACGCCTGGAAGCCGGGCGACGAGGTCGTCGCGCACTGCCTCTCGGTCGAGCTGGAGTCCTCCGACGGCCACAACGACACGATGCTCGACCCCGAGCAGCGCATCTGGGGCTTCGAGACCAACTTCGGCGGCCTGGCGGAGATCGCGCTCGTCAAGTCCAACCAGCTGATGCCGAAGCCCGGCCACCTGAGCTGGGAGGAGGCCGCCTCCCCCGGTCTGGTCAACTCCACGGCCTACCGCCAGCTGGTCTCCCGCAACGGCGCCGGCATGAAGCAGGGCGACAACGTCCTGATCTGGGGCGCCAGCGGCGGCCTGGGCTCCTACGCCACCCAGTTCGCCCTGGCCGGCGGCGCCAACCCGATCTGCGTGGTCTCCAGCCCCGAGAAGGCGGACATCTGCCGGGCCATGGGCGCGGAGGCGGTCATCGACCGCAACGCCGAGGGCTACAAGTTCTGGAAGGACGAGCACACCCAGGACCCGAAGGAGTGGAAGCGCTTCGGCAAGCGCATCCGCGAGCTGACCGGCGGCGAGGACATCGACATCGTCTTCGAGCACCCCGGCCGCGAGACCTTCGGCGCCTCGGTCTACGTCACCCGCAAGGGCGGCACGATCACCACCTGCGCCTCGACCTCGGGCTACATGCACGAGTACGACAACCGCTACCTGTGGATGTCGCTCAAGCGGATCATCGGCTCGCACTTCGCCAACTACCGCGAGGCGTGGGAGGCCAACCGCCTGATCGCCAAGGGCAAGATCCACCCCACCCTGTCGAAGGTCTACTCCCTGGAGGAGACCGGCCAGGCCGCCTACGACGTCCACCGCAACCTCCACCAGGGCAAGGTCGGCGTCCTCGCGCTGGCCCCCGAGGAGGGCCTGGGCGTGCGCGACCACGAGCTGCGCGCGACGCACCTCGACGCCATCAACCGCTTCCGCAACGTCTGAGACGCCTCAAAGGCCAAAGGGACAGCCTGAGATGACAGAGCGCCAGAAGGACCGTCCGTGGCTCATGCGGACGTACGCCGGCCACTCCACGGCCGAGGCGTCCAACGAGTTGTACCGCCGCAACCTCGCCAAGGGCCAGACCGGCCTGTCGGTCGCGTTCGACCTGCCGACGCAGACCGGCTACGACCCCGACCACGTCCTCGCCCGCGGCGAGGTGGGCCGGGTCGGGGTCCCGGTCTCCCATCTGGGCGACATGCGGCGGCTGTTCCAGGACATCCCCCTGGAGCAGATGAACACCTCGATGACGATCAACGCCACGGCCATGTGGCTGCTGGCGCTCTATCAGGTGGCCGCCGAGGAGCAGGGCGCGGACATCTCCCAGCTCCAGGGCACCACGCAGAACGACATCGTCAAGGAGTACCTCTCGCGCGGGACGCACGTCTTCCCGCCCGGGCCCTCGCTCCGCCTGACGACGGACATGATCGCGTACACGGTCAACCACATCCCGAAGTGGAACCCGATCAACATCTGCTCGTACCACCTCCAGGAGGCCGGGGCCACCCCGGTCCAGGAGATCTCGTACGCGATGTCCACCGCGATCGCCGTCCTCGACTCGGTGCGCGACTCGGGCCAGGTGCCTGAGGAGCGCTTCGGCGAGGTCGTCGCCCGGATCTCCTTCTTCGTGAACGCGGGCGTCCGCTTCATCGAGGAGATGTGCAAGATGCGCGCCTTCGGCCGCATCTGGGACAAGGTCACCCGCGAGCGCTACGGCATCGAGAACGAGAAGCAGCGCCGCTTCCGGTACGGCGTCCAGGTCAACTCCCTGGGCCTGACCGAGGCGCAGCCGGAGAACAACGTCCAGCGCATCGTGCTGGAGATGCTGGCCGTCACCCTCTCCAAGGACGCCCGCGCCCGCGCGGTGCAGCTGCCCGCCTGGAACGAGGCGCTGGGCCTGCCCCGGCCCTGGGACCAGCAGTGGTCGCTGCGCATCCAGCAGGTCCTCGCGCACGAGAGCGACCTGCTGGAGTACGAGGACATCTTCGCCGGATCCCACGTCATCGAAGCCAAAGTCGACTCCCTGGTCGCCGACTGCCTGGCCGAGATCGACCGGATCCAGGAGATGGGCGGCGCGATGGCGGCCGTCGAGTCCGGGTACCTCAAGTCCCAGCTGGTCTCCTCGCACGCCGAGCGGCGGGCGCGGATCGAGGCCGGCGAGGACAAGATCGTCGGCGTCAACTGCTTCCAGCAGACGGAGGAGAACCCGCTCACCTCCGACCTGGACGGCGCCATCATGACGGTGGACCCCGCGGTGGAGGCGCTCACCGTCGAGCGCATCGTCCGCTGGCGGGCCGAGCGGCAGGAGTCCTCGGAGCGGCAGGGGAACGGCGACCCGTTCGTCTTCCCCACCACCCAGCAGGCCCTGGAGCGCCTCAAGGAGGCCGCCGCCGGCACCGAGAACCTGATGGAGGCCACCCTGGAGTGCGCCCGGGCCGGTGTCACCACCGGCGAGTGGGCGGGCGCGCTGCGCGAGGTGTTCGGCGAGTTCCGCGCCCCGACCGGGGTCTCCTCGGCCCCGGTGGCGGTCACCGCCGAGCCCGGCACGCCGATGCACGAGGTCCGCGAGAAGGTGGCCCGTACGGCCGACGAGCTCGGCTCGGGCCGGCTGCGCCTGCTGGTCGGCAAGCCCGGCCTGGACGGCCACTCCAACGGCGCCGAGCAGATCGCCGTCCGGGCCCGCGACGCGGGCTTCGAGGTGGTCTACCAGGGCATCAGGCTGACACCGGAGGAGATCTCCGCGGCGGCGCTGGCCGAGGACGTGCACTGCGTGGGACTGTCCATCCTGTCCGGATCCCACAGCGCACTCGTCCCGGACGTCCTCGAACGCCTGCGCGCGGCGGGGGCGGGTGACATCCCCGTCATCGTCGGAGGCATCATTCCGAACGCGGATGCCGTGACGCTCAAGGCGGCCGGCGTCGCCGCCGTCTTCACGCCGAAGGACTTCGGCATCACGGAGATCATCGGCCGTATCGTCGACGAGATCCGCAAAGCCAACAAGCTCGCCCCTCTCGAAATCCTTGCAAGCACGGAGGTCCCCGCATGACCACGCCAGTCCACCCGGTGAACCGTCTCCGCCCGCGTCGCTCCTGCCTCGCGGTGCCCGGCTCGAACCCGCGGTTCCTGGAGAAGGCCCAGGGCCTGCCGGCCGACCAGGTCTTCCTGGACCTGGAGGACGCCTGCGCGCCGCTCGCCAAGGAAGGCGCCCGCCACACCATCGTGGACGCGCTGAACAACGGCGACTGGACGGGCAAGACCCGGGTCGTGCGCGTCAACGACTGGACCACGCACTGGACCTACCGCGACGTCATCACGGTCGTCGAGGGCGCCGGCCAGAACCTCGACTGCATCATGCTGCCGAAGGTCCAGGACGCCCAGCAGGTCGTGGCGCTGGACCTGCTGCTGACGCAGATCGAGAAGACCATGGGCTTCGAGGTCGGCAAGATCGGCATCGAGGCGCAGATCGAGAACGCCAAGGGCCTGGTGAACGTCGACGAGATCGCCGCCGCCTCGCCGCGCCTGGAGACCATCATCTTCGGCCCGGCCGACTTCATGGCCTCGATCAACATGAAGTCCCTGGTCGTGGGCATGCAGCCGCCTGGCTACGGCGCGGACGCCTACCACTACATCCTCATGCGGATCCTGATGGCGGCCCGCATGCACAACCTCCAGGCGATCGACGGCCCCTTCCTCCAGATCCGTGACGTGGACGCCTACCGCGAGGTGGCCGGCCGGGCGGCGGCGCTGGGCTTCGACGGCAAGTGGGTGCTGCACCCGGGCCAGGTCGACGCGGCCAACGAGGTCTTCTCCCCGTCGCAGGAGGACTACGACCACGCCGAGCTCATCCTCGACGCGTACGACTGGTGCACCTCGGAGGCCGGCGGCAAGAAGGGCTCGGCGATGCTGGGCGACGAGATGATCGACGAGGCCAGCCGCAAGATGGCCCTGGTCATCGCGGGCAAGGGCCGCGCCGCGGGCATGCAGCGCACCAGCAAGTTCGAGATCCCGGAGGCCTGAGCATGCAGTTCGGACGCACTTACGAGGAGTTCGAGGTCGGCGCGGTCTACAAGCACTGGCCCGGAAAGACGGTCACGGAGTACGACGACCACCTCTTCTGCCTGCTGACCATGAATCACCACCCGCTCCACATGGACAGCAACTACGCCGAGAACACGACCGACTTCGGCAAGAACGTCGTCGTGGGCAACTACATCTACTCGCTGCTGCTCGGCATGTCCGTGCCGGACGTCTCCGGGAAGGCCATCGCCAACCTGGAGATCGAGTCCCTGCGGCACGTGGCGCCGACCTTCCACGGCGACACGATCTACGGCGAGACCACGGTCCTCGACAAGACCCCGTCGAAGTCGAAGAACGACCGCGGCATCGTCTACGTCGAGACCAAGGGCTACAAGCAGGACGGCACCCTCGTCTGCGTCTTCCGGCGCAAGGTGATGGTCCCGACCGAGACGTACATCAAGGAGCGCGGCGGCGAGCAGCCCGGCCGCCCGCAGCTGAAGGAACAGGGGAAGTAGCCATGGCCCGACTCGCCCAGACCGCCGGGCTCACGGACGTCCAGCGGGAGATCCTCAAGACCGTCCGGGAGTTCGTCGACAAGGAGATCATCCCGGTCGCGACCGAGCTGGAGCACCGCGACGAGTACCCGCAGGCGATCGTCGACGGCCTCAAGGAGCTCGGCCTCTTCGGGCTGATGATCCCGGAGGAGTACGGCGGCCTGGGTGAGTCGCTCCTCACCTACGCCCTGTGCGTCGAGGAGATCGCGCGCGGCTGGATGTCCGTCTCGGGCATCATCAACACGCACTTCATCGTGGCGTACATGCTCAAGCAGCACGGCACGCAGGAGCAGAAGGACTACTTCCTGCCGCGCATGGCGCTGGGCGAGGTGCGCGGCGCGTTCTCGATGTCCGAGCCGGCCCTCGGCTCGGACGTGTCGGCCATCACGTCCAAGGCGGTGAAGGACGGGGACGAGTACGTCCTGAACGGCCAGAAGATGTGGCTGACGAACGGCGGCAGCTCCACCCTGGTGGCCGTCCTCGTGCGCAGTGACGAAGGACACCCCGAGGGCACCGCGCCCCACAAGTCGATGACGACCTTCCTCGTCGAGAAGGAGCCGGGCTTCGGTGAGGTCCGTCCGGGCCTGACCATCCCCGGCAAGATCGACAAGATGGGCTACAAGGGCGTCGACACGACCGAGCTCATCATGGACGGACTGCGCATTCCGGCCAATCGGGTCCTCGGCGGCGAGACCGGCCGAGGGTTTTACCAAATGATGGACGGGGTCGAGGTCGGCCGCGTCAACGTGGCGGCGCGTGGCTGCGGCGTCGCTCAGCGTGCTTTCGAGCTGGGTGTCTCCTATGCCCAGCAACGTCACACTTTCGGCAAGCCGATCGCCCAGCACCAGGCCATCCAGTTCAAGCTGGCCGAAATGGCTACCAAGGTCGAAGCCGCTCATGCCATGATGGTGAACGCAGCACGCAAAAAGGACTCCGGGGAACGAAACGACCTCGAAGCAGGGATGGCGAAGTACCTCGCCTCCGAGTACTGCAAGGAAGTGGTCGAGGACGCCTTCCGGATCCACGGCGGATACGGGTTCTCGAAGGAGTACGAGATCGAGCGTCTCTACCGAGAGGCTCCGATGTTGCTGATCGGTGAAGGTACCGCCGAGATCCAGAAAATGATCATCGGGCGACGCCTGCTTGAGGAGTACCGACTCCAGGGCTGAAAGTCCCTTTTGCGGCGAATCGTCCATGGATTCGCCGCAGGGGGGTCACTACCAGTCACTGGCTGACGGTCATCGACTCGGCTTCTGGCTTGCCCAGTTGTTGCGCGCAACCGATAGCATTCCAGTAAAGCCGCCGTCCCGTCCCCCTGTTTGCGGCGCGGCAATCACCCGCTACGAAGGTCATCCATGCCCCACAGCCAAACCTCTGCACCTCGCGACAGCCTCCTTGGCGTACGCCTCGCGCGCGGAGCATCGCCGTGGCTTCTGCCGACCGTCGCCACCGCGGCGCTCAGCCTCACCCGGGCCCGCAAGTCCGGACGCTGGGCCGCGGCGGCCGTGCCCGCAACCGCGCTCGCCGCGGGCATGCTGTGGTTCTTCCGCGACCCCGAGCGTGAGATCGCTCAGGGCCGTGTCATCTCCCCCGCCGACGGTGTGGTGCAGAGCATCATGCCGTGGAAGGACGGACGGACCCGGGTCGCGATCTTCATGAGCCCGCTGAACGTCCACGTCAACCGCGCGCCCCTCGCGGGCACGGTGACGTCCGTGGAGCACATCCCCGGCGGATTCGTCCCGGCGTTCAACAAGGAGAGCGAGAACAACGAGCGCGTTGTCTGGCACTTCGACACCGAGCTCGGCGACATCGAGATGGTGCAGATCGCCGGCGCCGTCGCCCGTCGCATCGTCCCCTACCTGCCGGCCGGCACCAAGGTGGAGCAGGGCGAACGCATCGGTCTGATCCGCTTCGGCTCCCGCGTCGACATCTATCTCCCCGAGGGTGTCGAGGTCGCGGTCGAGGTCGGTCAGGCCACCACCGCGGGGGTGACACGAATTGACCGTGACTGACCCTGAGACTCCCGCCGCCGGCTGGGTGCCCGAGCCCGCCGAGGAGGAGTCCGCCGAGGACGACATGCCGCTCTCGCTGCGGCTGTCGATAGCGGACACCCTCACCCTCGGTAACGCGACGTGCGGATTCATGGCGGTGTACTTCACCACCACCGGGATCCTCATTCCGCACCTCACCGGCAGCGGCGAGTCGGGCATGGCCCGCAACAGCGCCGCGACGGCAGTGATACTGATGCTGCTCGCCGCGGTCTTCGACCTCTTCGACGGCATCGTGGCCCGCAAGCTGCGCAGCTCGCCGATGGGCGCTGAGCTGGACAACCTGTCCGACCTGATCAGCTTCGGCCTGGCTCCGGCCTACTTCGTGCTCGTCTACGGCATGGTCGCCGTCGACGCGCACCAGAAGATGTCGGCGCTGGCCGCGATCGTGGTGCTGCTCGCCGTGGTGCTGCGACTCGCGAGATTCAGTTGCGTGACGATGAAGGACGGCATGTTCCAGGGCATGCCGAGCCCGTTCGGCGCGCTGACGGTCGTCTCGATCGTGCTGCTGGAGCTGCCGTTCGTCCCGACGCTGCTGGCGATCATCGGGGTGGCCTGGCTGATGGTGAGCCGGGTCGAGTACCCGAAGCCGCGGGGTGTCCTCGCGGTGGCGATGCTGTGCTGGATCATCAGCGCGATGGGGCTGCTGGCGGCCTGGGCGTTCGACGCCCCGGGCGGTCAGCTGCTACTCCAGACCGGCTGCGCCCTGCAGATCGCGATGGCGGCGACCATCCCGCTGTTCGCGACGACCCGTCGCGCGAACACGTTCCGCCACAACCGGCGGGAAGCCCGCGCGGCGACGCTGCGCTGAGCTCCTCCGTGTGAGAGGGCCCCGGATGCCATGGGCATCCGGGGCCCTCTCGCGTTGCCGGGCCCGCCCGCCGTACCCGGGGGCAGGGACGTGCGGCCCGGTGACGCGGCGGCATCCCCCCGTCGAGCCGGCGGCGGCCGCTACGCTTGATGTCGGAAAACCGCCAGCCGCAGGCGGCCGCGCCCCGGATCCTGGAGCCATGCACACCGACACCGAGCGCTGCGTAAGGGCCGTGCAGTCGAAGGACGCCCGCTTCGACGGCTGGTTCTTCACCGCCGTGCTGACCACCCGGATCTACTGTCGGCCCAGCTGCCCCGCCGTCCCGCCGAAGGTCGAGAACATGACCTTCCTGCCCAGCGCCGCCGCCTGCCAGCAGGCCGGGTTCCGGGCGTGCAAGCGGTGCCGGCCCGATACGAGTCCCGGTTCGCCCGAGTGGAACGCCCGCGCCGACGCCGTCGCACGGGCGATGCGGCTGATCCAGGACGGGGTGGTGGACCGGGAAGGGGTCCCGGGCCTCGCCACCCGCCTCGGCTACTCCACCCGCCAGGTCGAGCGGCAGCTCAACGCCGAGCTGGGGGCCGGACCCCTCGCCCTGGCACGGGCCCAGCGCGCCCAGACGGCCCGGCTGCTCATCGAGACCTCCGAGCTCCCCATGGGCGACCTCGCCTTCGCCTCCGGCTTCTCCTCCATCCGTACCTTCAACGACACCGTCCGCGAGGTCTTCGCCCTGTCCCCGAGCGAGCTGCGGGCCAGGGCGGTGAAGGCCAGCCTGAACAAGAACGCCCCGCCCAAGATCCCCGGGACGATCAGTCTGCGGCTGCCGTTCCGGGCCCCCCTCAACCCCGACAACCTCTTCGGGCACCTCGCCGCGACCGCCGTCCCCGGGGTCGAGGAGTGGCGGGACGGCGCCTACCGCCGCACCCTGCGGCTCCCCTACGGCACGGGTGTCGTCGCCCTGACCCCGCGGCCCGACCACATCGGCTGCCGCCTCGCCCTCACCGACCTGCGCGACCTCACCATCGCCATCAGCCGCTGCCGCTGGATGCTCGACCTGGACGCCGACCCGGAGGCGGTCGACGGCCAGCTCCGCTCCGACCCGCTGCTGGCCCCGCTCGTGGACAAGGCACCCGGGCGCCGGGTTCCCCGTACGGTCGACGCGGCGGAGTTCGCCGTACGGGCCGTCCTCGGCCAGCAGGTCTCCACCGCGGCGGCGCGCACGCACGCGGCCCGGCTGGTCAGCGCGCACGGCGAGAGCGTCGAGGACCCGCTGGGCGGGCTCACGCACCTCTTCCCGTCCCCGCAGGCGCTCGCCGGGCTGGACCCGCAGTCCCTGGCCCTGCCGCGCAGCCGGCGCACCACGCTCACGACGCTGGTCTCGGCGCTCGCCGACGGCTCACTGCCGCTCGGCATCGACAGCGACTGGGAGGCGGCGCGCGCGCAGCTGGGCGCGCTGCCCGGTTTCGGTCCGTGGACCACCGAGGTGATCGCGATGCGGGCGCTCGGCGACCCGGACGCGTTCCTCCCGTCCGATCTGGGGGTCCGGCGGGCGGCGCGCGGGCTCGGGCTGCCGTCCACCCCCTCCGCGCTGACCGTCCGCGCGGCCGGGTGGCGGCCCTGGCGCGCCTACGCCGTCCAGTACCTGTGGGCCACCGACGCCCACCCCATCAACCACTTGCCCGCCTGAGGAGCACGCCATGAGCAGCAAGCAGCACACCGTCGTCGACAGCCCCTACGGCGCGCTCACCCTGGTCACCACGGACGGTGCCCTGTGCGGCCTGTACATGACGGGCCAGCGCCACCGGCCCGCCGAGGAGTCCTTCGGGGAGCGGGTCGCCGCGACCGAGGAACCCTTCCCCGAAGTGGTGCGCCAGCTGGCCGCGTACTTCGCCGGGGAGCTCACCGAGTTCGCGCTCCCCCTGCGCCTGGAGGGCACCGCCTTCCAGCGCAGCGTCTGGGACCAGCTCGTACGGATCCCGTACGGCGAGACCTGGTCGTACGGCCGGCTCGCGGCGGAGCTGGGCAAGCCGAACGCCTCGCGCGCGGTGGGGCTGGCCAACGGGAAGAACCCGGTGGGCATCATCGTGCCCTGCCACCGGGTGATCGGGGCCTCGGGCGCCATGACCGGCTACGGCGGCGGGGTCGAGCGCAAGGTCCAGCTGCTGGCCTTCGAGTCCGGGGAAACGCTCCCGGTCGGCGCCAGCGCGAGGGTGTAGCGGGGCTCCGCGCCGGGTCAGACGACGAGGAGGGGGACGAGCAGGGCGAAGGCGGCGCCCGCCTCCACGGCGTAGCTGTAGAGCGAGGGGTGCTGGACGGGAGCGGCGAGGAGGACGACGCTCTGCTGGGTGGCGGCCGCCGTCACCCAGTCGGCGTCGGCACCGAGGTTGCCCTGGTACCAGCCTTCACAGGAGCCGGGGCCGGTGACGGCGAGCAGGTCGTCCTCGCGGCGGTAGAAGGCCTGCCAGTCGGCGGCGGGCGCGGACCAGCCCTCGAAATCGGTGAACCGGGCCCAGCCGCCTTCGCGTATCGCGGTGTCGAACAGCCAGACGGGAGTGCCCTCGGGGGTGACCTCACCGCCGGCCTGCTGGTCGGTGGTGAAGTGGACCATGGGCAGGGCGTCGGGCCCGTCGGCGGTGCTGGGCCAGGCGTACATCGTGATCATCTGCTGATTCTGTCCTGGTCGAAGTAAGCCCGGTGTTACAGGGGACGGGGCAGGACCGCAGGCCAGTGGCCACTGGCCACTGGCCACTGGCCACGGCTCACGGGGAGACCGGGCGCCGGCCGTTCTCCAGTTCCGCCGTGCCCTCGCCCGACAGCAGGACGCGGTACGCCTCCTGGGTGCGCAGCCCGAGCGATCCCGGCAGGTAGGCGGTGAGTTCGGCCGGCTCGACCAGCCGCCACGAGATCAGCTCCTCCTCCTGGAGCGTGATCGAGGCGAGCTGGGACGCATCGAGCACCCCGCCGTCGTAGAGGTAGGCGACCAGCGGCGGGCGGGCGGCGCCGAGGGTCCAGTCGACGGCGAGCAGCCGGCCGAGCGGCACGTCGATGCCGATCTCCTCGGCGCTCTCGCGGCGGGCGGCCGTACGCGGCGACTCGCCCTGGTCCGACTCGATGGTGCCGCCCGGCAGCGCCCAGCCCTCGCGGTAGTTGGGCTCGACGAGCAGGACCCTGCCCTCGGCGTCCCGGTAGAGGGCGGCGGCGCCGGCCAGCACCCGGGGCAGGCTCGCGATGTACGTGGCGTAGTCATCCGTGGTGGTCACCGCGCCACCCTACCCAGGGCGGCCGAGGCCGTCCTCGCGGCCCGGGCCCCGGCCCCGGCCCCGCCCGGTGAGGGCGTCGCCTGCCATGGCCCGGACGGCGTCCCGCGCGCCGTGCGGGGGGTGGTGGCGGGCCGGTCCGGCGCCGGGGTCCTCGCGGAGCTCCTTCACCAGGGCCCAGCACAGCAGCAGCATGACGACGACGAAGGGCAGCGCGACCATGGTGGCGGTCTGCAGGGACTTCAGGCCGCCCGCGACGAGCAGGACGGCGGCCACGGCGGCCATCAGCACGCCCCAGGTGACGACGAGCCAGGTGGGCGGGTGCAGGGACCCCCGGCTGCGCCGGAGGCGGGGGGCGGGTTCAGGTAGTGGGTGAGGGGCTCGCCCACTCCGAAGAACATCAGGCCGATGCCCATGCCGGCGCTGAACATCATCGCGATCCACGCGAGGTTGGTGAACTCGGGCTGGGAGTCGTCCCGGCCGAGCCGGATCCGGCCGAAGCGGCTGACGGCGAGCACGACGCACATCACCAGGAAGAGGTCGGCGGCGATCACGAAGAGCCAGGCGAAGTTCTCCAGGACCCAGGCGAGCGCGGTGCGCGACGCCGTGTCGAAGGAGCCCTTGGCCAAAGCCGCCCAGGCGACGACGGCCAGCACGGCGATCAGGCCCACGGTGACGACCATGTGGTCGGGAGCGCCGTCCACCGGTTCGCGACACCGTCCGCGGTGACGTCCGGGCCCCCGCCCGCACGTCCGGACGTGACTGTTCCCGCGCTTCCGTACTCATGCCGCCCCACTATGCAGACGTATATCCCGATTTAGGGACATGGCGCGCCGGGTGTGGCCCAGGCCACTCATGGGCATAGGAGGATCCTCCGGATAAGCTCATGGCGGCGCGACTGCACTGTTCGATAGCAAGGGAATGGCAAAGGTGACGGACGGAGCAGTAACTGAGGCCGCGCGCGTGCTCATCGCCGCGGACAAATTCAAGGGCTCGCTCACGGCCGTTCAGGTCGCGGAGCGGGTGACGGCCGGTCTTCGCAAGGCCGTCCCGGGCGTGGAGATCGAGACCCTCCCCGTGGCGGACGGCGGCGACGGGACGGTCGCGGCAGCGGTGGCGGCCGGTTTTGAACGCCGGGAGGTACGGGTCACGGGGCCCCTCGGTGACCAGGTCACGGCCGCCTTCGCGTTCCGCGAGGGCACGGCGGTGGTCGAGATGGCGGAGGCCTCCGGACTCCAGCTGCTGCCGGCGGGCACCTTCGCCCCCCTGACGGCCACCACGTACGGCTCGGGCGAGCTGCTGAAGGCCGCGCTGGACGCCGGTGCGCGCTCGATCGTCTTCGGCGTGGGCGGCAGCGCCACCACCGACGGCGGCGCCGGCATGCTGGCCGCGCTCGGCGCGGTGTTCCTGGATGCGAACGGCGAACCGGTCGGTCCGGGCGGCGGCGCGCTGGCCGGCCTGGCCTCGGCGGACCTGTCCGGCATCGACCCGCGCTTCGCCGACGTGGACTTCGTCCTGGCGAGCGACGTGGACAACCCGCTGACCGGCCCGAAGGGCTGCGCGGCTGTCTACGGCCCGCAGAAGGGCGCCTCGCCCGAGGACGTGGCCACGCTGGACGCGGCGCTGGCCCACTTCGCGGTGGTCCTGGAGAAGTCGATCGGAGCGAAGGCCGCCGAGTGCGCGGTGCTCCCGGGTGCGGGGGGTGCGGGCGGCATCGGCTACGGGGCGTTGCTGCTCGGCGCGACGTTCCGCCCCGGCATCGAGCTGATGCTGGAGGTGCTGGGCTTCGCGCCGGCGCTGGAGCGGGCCACCCTGGTCATCACCGGGGAGGGTTCGCTGGACGAGCAGACCCTGCACGGCAAGGCCCCGGCCGGTGTGGCCGCGGCCGCCCGCGCGGCGGGCAAGCCGGTCGTGGCGGTGTGCGGACGTCTGCTGCTGAGCGAGGAAGCCCTTCGGTCGGCCGGGATCCAGCGGGCGTACCCGCTGACCGACCTGGAGCCCGACCCGGCCAAGTCCATCCCGAACGCCGGTCCCCTGCTGGAGCGGGTCGCGGCCACCATCGCCGCCGACGTGCTCTGAATCATCCAGCCTCGCCGGCGTTTTTTGAGGCGCGGGGTCTGGGGCGGAGCCCCAGAAAACCCGGCTCCGCCGGGCACCGGGCCCTGCCCGGACCCTCCCCCGGACTCCGTCCGGGGGGACCTCCACTCAAACGCCGGCGAGGCTGAAGGGCAGGCGGCCTCAGCCGAGGAGCTCCGCCGTGGTGACCACGCGGGCGAAGCCGCCCCCCTGGAGGTTGACCGCCGTGGCCGTCGCCAGCTGGGCGGCGGTCAGGGACGCCCCCGCCGGTCCGGCCAGGTCGAAGGTGTGGGTGGCGTCGAGCGGCACGATGACGTCGTAGCCGAGGTTGCCCGCCATGCGTGCGGTGGTCTCGACGCACATGTTGGTCTGGATGCCGACCACGACCAGCTGGCCGATCCCCCGGGCGGTGAGCCACTCGGCCAGGTCCGGCGTCCCGTAGAAGGCGGAGTTCACGCTCTTGGTGATCACGAGGGCGCCGGCGCGCCGCTTCTCCACCAGGTCCTTGAAGGCGTGACCGGGGTGGTCCGCGGCCAGGACGGAACCGGGGCGCTCGGAGAGGTGCTGTACGAGGACCACCGGGCGGCCCGCGCCCTGCCAGGCGTCCATCAGGGCGGCGATGTTGTCCTCCGCGGCGGGGTTGTCGCGGGGCCCCCAGAAGGACGCGTCGTCGAAGCCCTTCTGCACGTCGATGACCAGCAGGGCACTGTCGGGGGCGATCTCGATCGCGTTCGTTGTCATGCCTCCATGCTGTCCGCCGCGCGGCCGGTCCGACAGGACCACCGATGTCCCGAACCGATGGGATCCTGCCAACCTGGCAGCCGTGACGGGGCGCCCCTGGCAGGATGCCGGCATGCACCGCGTCGCGATCGTCGTCCAGCCCGGCATCCGCAGCTTCGACCTGGCCGTCATCACCGAGGTCTGGGGTGCCGGCCGCAGCCGCGGCGCCGTGCCCGCCTTCGAGCTGCGCCGCTGCGCCCTGGAGCCCGGTCCCGTCGCCCTGCCCGGCGGCCTGACCCTGACCCCCGACCGGGGGCTGGACTGGCTGGCCACGGCCGACCTGGTCGTCGTACCGGCACTGGCCGAGCCCGCCGATCCGACGCCCGAGCCGGTCCTCGCCGCCCTGCGCGCGGCGCACGCCCGGGGCGTGCCCGTCGCCGCCCTGTGCGCCGGAGCGTTCGTACTGGCGGAGGCCGGGCTGCTGGACGGCCGCCGGGCCGTCACCCATTGGTGGCTGGCGCCGCAGCTGGCCGCACGGTACCCGGCGGTCGTGGTCGAGGACGCCCCGCTCTACGTGGAGGACGACGGGCTGTGGACCTCTGCCGGGGTGGCCGCCGGGATCGACCTCTGCCTGCACCTGGTCCGGGAGGCGCACGGCGCCGAGGCCGCCGCCTCCATCGCCCGTTCCATGGTGACGGGCCCTTTCCGTGCGGGGGCCCACGCCCAGTACCTCGACCGGCCCGTCCCGGCCGCGGACCGGACCGCCGAGGCACTGGCCGCCGTACGGGAACGCGCCCTGCGCTCCCTGGACCAGCCGGTGGACGTGGCCACCCTGGCCGGCTGGGCGGGGATGTCCGCGCGCTCCTTCGCCCGCCACTTCACCGCGGCCACCGGCACCACCCCGCACCGCTGGCTGCTGGAGCACCGGCTGGACGCGGCCCGCAAGCTCCTGGAGCGCACCGACCACCCCGTCCGGGAGGTGGCCCGCCGGACCGGATTCGCCAGCGAGGTCACCTTCCGCCAGCACTTCACCGCGTACGTCGGCCTCGGTCCTCGCGCGTACCGTGCGGCCGCAGCCGCCCCGGGGCAGCCAGCCCCAAACTCACTGGACAGTGTTAAAAAGGGCTCATGACGGGACGTTTTGGTCGCCAGCCGACCGGGTGGGGCTCGCGCCTTCTCCCGCGCCTGTCCCGGTGGGGGCGCAGCGTCGCCGGTCAGGTCTTCGCCCTCCAGGCGGTGATCGTGCTGCTCCTGATCGCCGCGGCCGCGGTGGCGCTGGTGGTCCAGGCCCGCTACGACAGCCAGCGCGACGCCCGTCACCGCTCGCTCGCGGCCGCCGAGGCCTTCGCGCACGCGCCCGGTCTGCCCGAGGCGCTGAAGTCGCCGGATCCGACCGGCGCGCTCCAGCCGCTGGCCGAGGCGGCCCGGCGGGGCTCGGGCGTCGACTTCATCGCCGTGATGAACACCGAGGGGGTCCGCTACACCGACTCGCGGCCGGAGCTGATCGGCCAGAAGGCCACCGGCGACCTCGACCGCGCCGTCGCCGGGGAGTCGTTCACCGAGACCTTCACCGGGGAGCCGAGCGACGCCGTCCGGGCCGTGGTCCCCGTCCGGGACGCGAGCGGCGCCGTCGTCGGCCTGGTCGGCACCGGCATAGAGGTGGCCAACGTCTCCCAGGTGGTCGAGGGTCAGCTGCCCCTCCTGCTCGGCGCCGCGGCGGGCGGCCTGCTGCTCGGCACGGGCGGCGCCGCCCTGGTCAGCCGGCGGCTGCGGCGCCAGACCCGCGGGCTCGGGGCCGCGGAGATGACCCGGATGAACGAGCACCACGAAGCCGTCCTGCACGCCGTGCGCGAGGGCGTGCTGATCATCGGCGCCGACCGGCGGCTGGTCCTGGCCAACGACGAGGCCCGTCGGCTCCTCGACCTGTCGGCCGAGGCCGAGGGGCGGCCCGTCGCCGAACTGGGCCTCGACCCGCGCACCACCGAGCTGCTGGCCTCCGGCCGGATCGTGACGGACCTCGTCCACCTGGCGGGCGACCGGCTCCTCGCCGTCAACGTACGGCCCACCAAGCCGTTCAAGGGCCGCCCCACCGGCCACGTCGTGACCCTGCGGGACTCCACCGAGCTCGCGGCGCTCTCCGGCCGGGCCGAGGTGGCCCGCGGCCGGCTCCAGCTGCTGTACGACGCCGGGGTGCGGATCGGTACGACCCTGGACGTGGTGCGGACCGCCGAGGAGCTGTCGGAGGTCGCCGTCCCGCGCTTCGCGGACTTCGTCACGGTGGAACTGCTGGATCCGGTGCTGCGCGGTGACGAGCCCTCGCTGGTCAACGGCGTCTACACCGAGATGCGCCGGGCGGCCATCTCCGGGATCCGCACCGACTCGCCGCTCCAGCCGGTCGGCGACGTCATCCGGTTCGTCGTGCCGACGGCCCCGATGGCGGCGGCCCTGGACGCCGGGCACGCGGTGCTGGCGGCCGACCTGCACGCGGCCATGGGCTGGCGGGCCCAGGACTCCCAGGGGACCCGCGCGGCCCTGGACTACGGGCTGCACTCACTGATCTCCGTACCCCTCCAGGCGCGGGGCGTGGTCCTCGGCATGGCCAACTTCTGGCGGGCCGACACCCCGGAGCCCTTCGAGGAGGAGGACCTCTCCTTCGCCGAGGAGCTGGGCGCCCGCGCCGCCGTCTCCATCGACAACGCCCGCCGTTTCACCCGCGAGCACGCGATGGCCGTGACGCTCCAGCGCAGCCTGCTGCCCCGGGTGCTGCCCGACCAGAGCGCGGTGGACGTGGCCTTCCGCTACCTACCCGCGACGGCGGGGGTGGGCGGCGACTGGTTCGACGTGATCCCGCTGCCCGGCGCCCGGGTGGCGCTGGTCGTCGGCGATGTCGTCGGGCACGGGGTGCACGCGGCGGCCACCATGGGCCGGCTGCGGACCGCCGTGCACAACTTCTCCACCCTGGACCTGCCGCCCGACGAGCTGCTGGGACACCTGGACGAGCTGATCAACCGGATCGACCAGAACGAGGCCGGCAACGGCGGGGACGAGGAGGAGGGCAACTCCGACGGGGTGGCCGGGCCGGCCGGGATCACCGGCGCCACCTGTCTCTACGCGGTCTACGACCCGGTCTCCGGGCACTGCTCGATGGCCAGCGCCGGACACCCCGGGCCCGCGCTGATCCGCCCCGACGGGCAGGTGGAGTTCCCGGAGCTGCCCACCGGGCTGCCGCTCGGCGTCGGCGGCATGCCCTTCGAAGCCGCCACGTTCCGGCTGCCCGAGGGAAGCCGGCTGGTGCTGTTCACCGACGGCCTGGTGGAGGACCGCGACCGGGACTTCGACGCCGGCCTGCACCTGCTGGGCGACACGCTGTCGCGGCCCGGCCGCAGCCCCGACCAGGCTTGTTCGGACGTGCTCGCGGCGATGCTGTTCCCGGTGCCGAGCGACGACATCGCCCTGCTGATCGCCGACACCCGGCGGCTGGAGGCCGACCGGATCGCCGAGTGGGAGGTGCCGGGCGAGCCCTCGGCCGTCTCGCGGGTGCGCAACGCCGGCTCGGCGCAGCTCGCCGCATGGGGCCTGGAGGACGTCTCCTTCACCACCGAACTGATCCTCAGCGAGCTGGTCACCAACGCCATCCGGTACGGGAGCGCGCCCGTCCGGGTGCGTCTGCTGCGCGACCGCAACCTCATCTGCGAGGTCTCCGACGGCAGCAGCACCTCCCCGCACCTGCGGTACGCGGCCACCACCGACGAGGGCGGGCGCGGGCTGTTCCTGGTCGCCCAGTACGCCGACCGGTGGGGCACCCGCTACACCGAGCGCGGGAAGGTCATCTGGGCCGAGCTGCCGCTGACCGGGGGCGCGGAGCCGCAGGCGCCGGCCCCGCTGGACCTGGACGCACTGGAGGACATGGCCTGGTGACCTGTGCCTCCCGGCACGGGAAGTCGGGGCGTCAGGGCGTCAGGGCGTCAGGGCGTCAGGGCCGCTGTCGGGTCAGGGCTGTTGCCGGGTCCGGGCCAGCAGCATCGCCACGTCGTCCTGCTGGGCGTGCGGCAGCAGCCGCTCCAGGATCCCGTCGCACAGCTCCTCCAGCGGCTGCCGGGCCCCGCGCAGGGCCTGCGCCAGCTGGGCCATGCCCTCGTCGAGGTCCCGGTCCCGGGCCTCGATCAGGCCGTCGGTGTAGAGCACGAGCAGGCTCCCGGTGGGCAGCCGCACCTCCTCGGTGCGGAAGTCCTGGCCGCCGGTGCCCAGCGGGGTCCCGGGCGGCCCGTCGAGGAAGGTGATGCTCCCGTCGGTCGCGACCACGGCCGGCGGGGGGTGGCCCGCGCGGGCGACCACGCAGCCGCCCGTCGCCGGGTCGTGCACGGCGTACACGCAGGTCGCCATCTCGTCCTCGCCCAGGTCGGCCACCACGGCGTCGAGCGAGCGGAGCATCTGCGCCGGGGGCACGTCGTGGCGCGCGAGGGTCCGTACCGAGGTGCGCAGCTGCCCCATGACCGCCGCCGCGTGGATCCCGTGCCCCATCACGTCCCCGATGACCAGTCCGGTGCGGCCGCCGGGCAGCGGGATGGCGTCGAACCAGTCGCCGCCGACGTCGTGGTCGCTGGCCGGCAGGTAGCGCCCGGTGAGTTCGAGGCCGGGGACCTCGGGCAGGGCGCTGTTGGTGAGGCTGCGCTGGAGGGTCAGGGCGGCGTGGCGCTGGCGGGTGTACATCCGCGCGTTGTCGATGTTCAGTGCCGCGCGGGCGACCAGCTCGTCGACGAGCACGCAGTCCTGTTCGTCGAAGGGCTCCCGCTCGCGCGTCCGCGTCACCGCGACGGCGCCGAGCACGGTGCCGCGGGCGACCAGCGGGACCAGGCGGGCCGAGCCGAGGGTGGCGAGGTAGGCGCGCAGGGCCTGGGCGCGCGGGGAGGTGATCAGCGCCGGGATGTCGGAGGCGTAGAGGTTCATGGGCCGTCCCTCGGCGATGACCTGCTCGTAGACGGTGCCCGGGGGGATCTGGAAGGTCTGGCCCGCGGCCAGTTGCGCGGTCGGGGCCGACGGGTCGGGGAAGTGGGCCGCCAGACGGCGCATGACACCGGCCGTGGAGCCCGCGGTCCCCCCGCCCTCGTCGGGACCCAGGACCGCTTCCAGCAGCTGGACGTCGGCCGAGTCCGCGAGCTGCGGTACCAGCACCTCCACGATCTCCTGGGCGGTCTGGTGGAGGTCCAGGGTCGTACCGATGCGGGTGCCCGCCTCCGCCAGCAGGGCGAAGCGGTGCTGGGCCCGTTCGGCCTCGGCCTGGGCCCGCTGGCCCTCGGTGATGTCGATGAGGGAGGCGATCAGGCCCAGGCGCCGGCCGGAGCCGTCCAGCAGCGGGGCGTAGGAGCAGGACCAGGTCCGGTCGTGCTCGGGGTCGGCGGGGGTGCGCCCGGTGCGGCGGACGTCGACGACGGCGGTGCCCTGGTCGAGCACCTGGCGCATCGTCGCCTCCAGCGCGGTGGCGTTGACCCCGGGCACCACCTCGGTCAGGCGCTTGCCGAGGTGCGCCGCGGCCGAGACGCCGTTCATCCGGGCCAGGGCGTCGTTGACCCGCAGGAACCGCAGGTCGGGGCCGAGGGTGGCGAGGCCGATGGGCGACTGGGTGAAGAGGCTCTGCAGGGCCGCGAGCGAGTCCCGCATGTGCAGGACCTCGGAGGTCTCCACGGCGATGAGCATGGCCCCCGTACGGCCCTGCGGGTCGACGGCGGGGACGATCCACATCTCCATCCGGACGCGGTGGCCGTCGCGGTGGCGGACGGGCAGGGTCCCGACCACGGTCTCCCCGGCCTGGACGCGCCGGGTGAGCTGGTGGGCGAGCTCGCGATTGGCCTCGGGGACGAGGACGGAGGTGCCGGGGCGGCCGAGGATGTCCTCGGGGCGGTGCCCGAGCAGGTCCCGGGCGGCCAGCGACCACTCCACGATGCGGCCGTCGGCGTCCTCCCGCCACAGGGCGATGGGCAGCAGCTCGCGGAGCACGCCGGCGTACCCGACAGCCGCCACGGGCTGGTCGGGCACCTCGCTCGTCGACTGGTAAGCGTCCAATGCACCGACCTCACCCCGGGGGGCCTGATTCCTACCGATTCACCCTATCCGAGGCCTGGGCGCGGGGCTCCGTGTACGGCGATCGGCCCTGGGCCGGTTCGATCGGCGCCGAGCGGTCGCCGCTCGCGCGCCCGACGCGGATTTCCTTCGGCTCTTCCTTCAGCTTTTCCTCCAGCGCACGTCCGGCAAAGTCTTGACTACGGACAAATAGGGAGGAAACTCATGAATACACCGGATCACCGGATAGAGCCGCACCTCCCTCAGGAGACGTCCTGAGGCTCGCGTGACCCTAGTCCAGGCTCTGGCCAGGCCCCCGGCAGGTCTTGTCGACCAGGGGAGCCATCGGCGACGGCAGATGGCTCATGGAAACGACGGACTGCCGGGGACTGTCTTGTCCGGCCGACCGGCCCCCCGACAGGTGAGCGGACGCCCCTTCAGAGGATGACCGGCCGGGGCGCGTCCGCCGCGCCGAGGACCCCCGCGATGCCCTGCGCCAGGCAGGGGATCCGGTGCGCCGGGATGCCCGCGATGTTGATCCGCCCCGAGGTCGTGCCGTAGATCGCGAACTGCCTGCGCAGGCGGAGCATGTCGTGCGGGGTCAGCGGCAGCATCGAGAACATGCCCTTCTGCCGGGCGAGGGTCCGCGCCTGCTCCTCGCAGCCCAGATTGCCCAGGTGGGCGGTCAGGTCGGCCCGGTTGGCCGTGATCCGGTCCCGCATGACGTCCAGCTCCGCCCGCCAGGCGGCCCGCAGCCCCTCGTCCTGGAGGATCGTGGTCACGACGGCCGCGCCGTGCTCGGGCGGCATCGAGTACAGCGTCCTGGCGGCGTTCTGCAGGGCCGTCTCGGCGTTGCGTACGGACCGCTCCGTGGCGCCGAGCACGATGGCGCAGCCCACGCGGTCGCTGTAGAGGCCGAAGTTCTTCGAGCAGCTGACGGCGATCAGCATCTCCGGCACGCGCGCCGCCAGCAGCCGCGTGGCCAGCAGGTCGGCCTCCAGGCCGTCGCCGAGCCCGTGGTAGGCGAGGTCGACGAAGGGCACCCAGCCACCGCGGACGGCCGACTCGGCCAGCGCCTCCCAGTCGTCGAGCAGCGGGTCCACGCCGGTGGGGTTGTGGCAGCAGCCCTGGAGCAGGACGACGTCGTCGCGCCGGGCGTCGCGCAGGTCCCGCAGCACGCCGGCGGTGTCGAATCCGCCCTCCCGGTCGCGCCAGCCGAAGGTACGCACCTTCAGCCCGGCGGCCTCCAGGATGGGCCGGTGGTTGACGTAGGCCGGGTCGCTGATCCACACGGTGGTGCCCGGGCGGGTCCGGCAGATCAGATCGGCCAGCAGCCGCAGCGCGCCGGAGCCCGCGACGGTCTGCACGGCCGCAGCCCGGGGGGCCCGTCCGCCGGGGGCGGTGCCCAGGACCAGGTCCAGCAGGGAGCGGTTGAAGGCGGCGTTGCCGGAGAGCCCGCGGTACTCCTTGGACTCGGAGCGCTGGGCCAGGCGGAGCTCGGCCTCGCGTACGGCGGCCATGACGGGCGTGGTGCCCGTCTGGTCGCGGTAGACGCCGAGGACGAGGTTCAGGCGCTCGGGCCGCTCGTCGTCACCGAACTCGTACGTCAGGTCCCACAGCGGGTCGGTGGGCGGCGGGGGAAGGAGCTCAAGCATCTGCGGGAACCTTGGTTCGGGGGCGGCGGTTGGCGAGGACGACGCCGGCGGTGATGAGGGGGACGCCGACGAGCACGGCGAGGGTCGGTGACTCGCCGAGCAGGGGGACGGCGAGCAGGACGACGGCGACGGGGCTGAGGCTGCCGACGACGGAGCTGCGCTCGGCGCCCAGCCTGCGGATGGCGAAGGCGTACAGCAGGCCGGCGCACAGTCCGACCCCGAGCCCCTGCACCACGAGGAACAGC
Organism: Streptomyces sp. NPDC045695; assembly: GCF_056432025.1. NCBI lineage: Bacteria > Bacillati > Actinomycetota > Actinomycetes > Kitasatosporales > Streptomycetaceae > Streptomyces > Streptomyces sp. NPDC045695. The sequence goes on along the minus strand of NZ_JBWKJU010000005.1, from coordinate 43,605 downwards.
GCGATGTCGCCGCCCGCCGCGTGGGCGATGCCCGTCGGGAGCACGCCGGTCAGGGCGAGGAGCCCGATCACCGCGAAGGAGGGCAGGCAGAGCAGTCCGATCGACCCGACGGGGTCGAGGTCGACTTCGCGCAGGCCCACCGTGTAGAGCGCCCACAGTCCGCTGGCCACCAGCAGGATGCCGGAGCCGGCGAGTACGTCGGTGTCCACGGGGACGACGTAGCGCCAGACGAGGGCGGCCACACCGGCCGCGATCAGCGCGAGACCGGCCGCCTGTGTCCCTCGCGGGACACCGTGCCCGCGCCGGATCATGATCGCGGAGACGAAGAGCGGGACCATCCCGGGGACGATCGAGCCGACGAACGCGGCGGAGGTCAGGGCGCCGCCGTGCATCGCCGCCAGGAAGAAGGGCACCCCGGCACCGCAGATGATCTTGGCGGCGGCGCCCAGCCGCACCGCCGCGATGCGACGGCGGCGCCGCCACAGAGCGGGGAACAGGACGACGAGGGGCACCCCGAACCGCAGCAGTGCGGCGTCGGCGGGCAGCAGGGAGGAGGCGCTCAGGGCGCGGGCACTGAGAGCGAAGGCCGCCCAGATGGCCACGGTCACCAGCAGGGCCAGCATGCCCTCGGCGTGAGGGGAGAGCCCGCGCCGGCCGGGGTGTCCGGCCTGCGGGCCCGCCGCATCGGGAGGCGCGGCCGCCGGGGAGGTGTTCGTCGCGACCAAGGGAATTGCTCCAGCCTCTGGGACCGGGCCGGTCCGGCCCGTCCCGGGCAACGTTAGGGCGTGGGGCGGGGCAGCCGATTGCCAGTTCTGCTCCTCGGACATACGTTTGGGGCAGGATCTGCCAAGGAGAGCCATGGACGCAGTCGATCTGCAGATCATCCGGGAGTTGCAGGCCGACGGGCGCCTGTCCAACCAGGACCTCGCCGACCGCGTACGCCTGTCCCCGTCGCCGTGCCTGCGCCGGGTCCGGCGCCTGGAGGAGGCGGGCCTCATCCGCGGCTACACGGCCATGGTCGACCAGGTCGCCTTCGGTCTGCCGGTCACCGTCTTCGTCCGGATCCGCCTGGAACGCCACACGGCGCAGGCGGTCCGGGTGTTCGAGGAGCACGTCGCGCTCATCGAGCACATCCAGGACTGCTACCTCATGGCGGGCAGCAGCGATTACCTGCTCCGCGTGGTCATCGAGGACCTCGAAGCGTACGAGGCCCTGGTGCGCCACCGGATCCACGCGATCCCGGGCATCGCCTCCATCGAGTCGAGCTTCGCGTACGGCAGCGTCAAGCAGTCCCGTACGTACCCCCGCCCCCGGCCCCGCGGGTAGCCGCGGGGAGGTCCTACCCGGCGTCCCCGGCCGCCTCTTCGAAGGCGGCGTAGGCGGCCGCGTCGAAGAGGACGAACCGCACCTCCTCCACCTCGGTCCGGGCCGCCCGTACGGTCCGCACCGCGATCCGCGCCCCGTCGTCCATGGGCCAGCCGTAGATCCCGGTGGAGATGGCCGGGAAGGCGACCGTGCGGGCGCCCAGCTCGTCGGCGACCCGCAGCGATTCCCGGTAGCAGGAGGCCAGCAGCTCCGAGCGGTCCTCCTCGCGCGACCAGACCGGGCCCACCGTGTGGATCACGTGCCGGGCGGGGAGCCGGCCGGCCGTGGTGGCGACGGCCCGGCCCGTCGGCAGGCCCTTGCCGTAGTGCGAGCGGCGCAGGTCCTGGCAGGCCGCGAGGATCTCCGGCCCGCCGCGCCGGTGGATGGCCCCGTCGACCCCGCCGCCGCCGAGCAGCGAGGAGTTCGCGGCGTTCACGATGGCGTCGGCCGCCTCGGCGGTGATGTCGCCCAGGACCAGGGTGATGCGGACCATCGGATTCCCTTCGGGGTCGGGCCTGCGGGGGCGCGCCCCCCACCAGGCCATGATCATGGAAGCACAGGGCGGCCGGGAGACCGCTTGTGTTCCGGATGACAGGATGGCGCGATGGACACCATGCGGAGGAACAACGTCAAGGTCAGTGGTTCACCCGGCAGCCCCGTGGTCATGCTGGCCCACGGGTTCGGCTGCGACCAGAACATGTGGCGCCTGGTGGCGCCCGCGCTGGCCGGGGAATTCCGGGTGGTCATGTTCGACTACGTGGGTTCGGGCGGCTCCGATCCGTCCGCTTGGAACGACGAGCGGTACGGGTCGCTGGACGGGTACGCCCGCGACGTGATCGAGGTCTGCGAGGCCCTGGACCTGCGAGACGTGACCTTCGTCGGGCATTCGGTCAGCGCGATGATCGGCGTCCTCGCGGCGGCCGCCGCCCCCGAGCGCCTCTCCTCGCTGGTCATGGTCGGCCCTTCACCGTGCTACATCGACGACGACACCTACCGCGGCGGCTTCAGCGCCGAGGACATCGACGAGCTGCTGGAGTCGCTCGAGTCCAACTACCTCGGCTGGTCGGCCGCCATGGCGCCGGTGATCATGGGCAACCCGGAGCGTCCGGAACTGGGAGAGGAGCTGACCAACAGCTTCTGCGCCACCGATCCGGCCATGGCCCGCGTCTTCGCCCGCACCACGTTCCTCTCCGACAGCCGCGGCGACCTGAAGTCGGTGGGCGTGCCGACGCTGGTGCTGGAATGCTCCGAGGACGTGATCGCACCGCGAGAGGTCGGCGCCTACGTCCACGCGGCCATCCCCGGAAGCCGCCTGATCACCCTTGACGCGACGGGCCACTGCCCCCAGCTCAGCGCCCCCGAGGCCACCACGTCGGCCATCAGGTCGTTCGTCCGGAGCCTGCGGTGATGTGCCGCACCGCGCACGACCCGCAGCGACCGGAGGGCGAGAAGGCCGCCACCGATGCCGCGTTCTCCACCCTGCTGGAGGACACCGCCGACGAACTCTACGAGTCCGCGCCCTGCGGCTACCTGTCCACCCTGATGGACGGCACCATCGCCAAGGTCAACGCGACGCTCCTGGAGTGGCTCGGCCTCACGCGCGAGGAGGTCGTGGGCCGCAAGCGCTTCACCGACCTGCTCACCGTCGGCGGCAAGCTGTACCACGAGACGCATTTCGCGCCACTGCTGCGCATGCAGGGAAAGATCAGCGAGATCGCGCTGGAGCTCAAGGGTTCCGGCGGAAGACGGCTCCCGGTCCTGATCTCCTCAACGGTGAAGACGAGCGGCGACGGCGAGCCGATGCTCATCCGCACCACCGTCTTCGACGCACGGCAGCGACGCGCCTACGAGAACGAACTGCTCCGCGAGCGCCGCGCGGCGGAAGAGGCACGCCGCCAGGCCGAAGCGGACCGGGAACGGCTACGGGAAGCACTCGCGGTCCTGCAACAGAGCCTGCTGCCCGCCGCCCTGCCCGCGGTACCGGGCATGGCGGCGGCCTCCTACTACCACACGGCCTCCGTCGACCGGCTCGGCGGGGACTTCTACGACCTCTTCCCGCTGGACGACAAGCGCTGGGCGTTCTTCCTCGGAGACGTCTGCGGCAAAGGCCCCCAGGCCGCAGCCGTGACCTCCCTGACCCGGCACACCCTGCGCGCCGCGGCCCTCCACGACCCCGCCCCCGCCGCCGCGCTGACCACCCTGAACACCGTGCTCCACGAGCAGTTCACGAGTGGGGACCCGCGCTACTGCACCGCGATCTTCGGCGTGATGGAACACGACGCCACCGCCGGCACGACAGCCGTGCGCCTCGCGTCCGGCGGCCATCCCCCCGCTCTCGTCCTGCGTGCCGAGGGACGGGCCGACTACCTCCCCACCCCCGGCGGTCTCCTCGTCGGTGTCCTGCCCGATCCCCCTTTCACCTCCGCCGAGACCACACTGGGCCCCGGCGACACCCTCCTCCTCTACACCGACGGCCTCACGGAAGCCCGTATCGGCCCAAACCGCGAGCTCTACGGGGAGGAAGCCCTGCGCTCCTTCGCCGCCGACTGCGCTCACGGCGGGGCGCACGAGCTGATCACCGCCCTCACAGGGCTCCTCGCCGGCTTCGGCGAGGGACTGGACGACGACACCGCCCTCCTCGCCCTCGGCGTGCCGCACCCCCCTGCCGTTCCGCGAGGACACGAGGTGACATGAGCTCCCTGACGATCACCACCAGAGACGCCACGACCGGTCCCGTCCTGGAGATCGCGGGCGACCTCGACTTCGACCAGGCGCCGCGCCTACGCCGGACTCTGGACGCCCTCAGCCTCCAACCGGGCCAGCGGCTCGTCCTGGACCTCTCCCGCCTGCGGTTCTGCGACTCCAGCGGCATCGCCGCCCTCATCCTCGCCCGCAACCGCGCCGTGGCCGCCCGGGCGGACATCGCCCTGGCCGCGGTCCCCGCGGGCACGGCCCGCGTCCTGCGCATCGTCGGCCTCGACCACGTCTTCCCCATGCACGCCGACGTCGACACGGCCACAGCGGTCCGACCGGCCACCCGGGCCCCCTCGTAGACGTGTGCACGCCGGGCCCGGCCCCCGGGTACGGGGCGTACTGCGGGGCGTACACGGTCAGGGGAGCCTGCGCAGGTGGCGCCAGACCGCCTTGGCCGCGTTGTGGCCGGACATGCCGTGCACGCCCGGGCCCGGCGGGGTCGCCGAGGAGCAGAGGAAGACCGCCGGGTGCGCCGTCGTGTACGGGGAGAGGGTGAGCTTCGGCCGCAGCAGGAGCTGGAGTCCCGAGGCGGCTCCGCAGGCGATGTCCCCGCCGACGTAGTTGGGGTTGCGGGCGGCGAGCTGGGGCGGTCCGGCAGTGGCGCGGGCCAGGACCAGGTCGCGGAAGCCCGGGGCGAAGCGCTCCAGTTGGCGTTCGACGGCGTCGGTGAGGTCGCCGTCCCAGCCGGCGGGGACGTGCCCGTACGCCCAGAACACGTGCTTTCCCGCCGGCGCCCGGCCGGGGTCGGCCAGGCTGGGCTGCGCCGTGATCAGGAAGGGGTTACGGGGGGCCCGGCCGCCCGAGGCGAGTTGCAGCGCGGCGTCGATGTCGCGGGTGCGCGGTCCGATCTGGACGGTGCCGGCGCGGCGCGGCGCCTCGGCGGTCCAGGGGACCGGGCCGTCCAGCGCGTAGTCGAGCTTGAACACGGAGGCGCCGTACCGGTAGCCGTCGTAGACGCGGCCTAGGCGGGCGATCCGGGCCAGTGCTGTGGGCGACGTGTCGAAGACGTAGGCCCGGGCGGGCGGGAGCTCGTCGAGGCGCTTGACCTCGGTGCCGGTGTGGACGGTGCCGCCGAGGTCGCGGAGGTATCCGGCGAGCGCGTCGGAGAGGGACTGCGACCCGCCGCGCGCCATCGGCCAGCCGTTCGCGTGCGCGGCCAGGGCGAAGGTCAGGCCGACGGCGCCGGTGGCGATCCCGCCCAGCGGTGCGATGACGTGGGCCACGAGCCCCGCGAACAGGGCACGCGCCTTCTCGTCGCGGAAGCGGCGCAGGAGCCAGGTGGAGGGCGGCAGCCCGGCGAGCCCGAAGCGGGCGAGGGTGAGGGGATCGCGGGGCAGCGCGGTGTTCGGCAGGGACATGAAGTCGCGCGCCAGGGTGTCCCACTTGCCGAGGAACGGCCCGACGAGACGCCGGTAGGCGCCCGCGTCGCGCGGGCCGAACGACGCCGCCGTCTGCGCTACCGAGCGCGACAGGACGGCGGCCGTACCGTCGTCGAAGGGGTGCGCCATGGGCAGCGGGGCGTGCAGCCATTCCAGCCCGTACTGCTTCAGCGGCATCGTGGCGAAGACCGGCGAGCCGGCGCCGAGCGGGTGCACCGCCGAGCAGGGGTCGTGCCGGAAGCCGGGCAGGGTCAGCTCCTCGGTGCGGGCTCCGCCCCCGACCGTGTCCGCGGCTTCGAAGACGGCCACCGAGAAGCCGCGCCGGGCCAGTTCGACGGCGGCGGTCAGCCCGTTGGGCCCCGCCCCCACCACGACCGCATCGAGAATCGACGGCACTTGCGACTCCTTCGTCTCCGGCGGCGCCTGCACCCTCAGGATATGGCGCCGGACACGGCGGGGTGCACACCCGTGACTCCGGGAACACGAACCCGCGGCGGGCTCCGGGCACCTCAGGCGCCCTTAGGCTCCCCGGAGCAGCGCCAGGATGCGGGCGGTCGTGGCCTCGTCGCGGCCGACCGCGAACGGCAGCGCGTTGTCCCGGTCCACTCGGAAGGGGACCCCCTCGACGGTGTTCTGGGAGCCGCCGGCCTCGTCGACCAGCAGCAGCCCCGCCGCGTGGTCCCAGGCCGAGGGCCACGTGAAGGCCAGGCCGTCCACCTCGCCGCGGGCCACCTTCAGGTACTCCAGGCCCGCCGAACCGCACGGCCTGGCCGCCACCCCGGGCACGTCCAGCCGGCCCAGCGTCCGCTTGTCCGCCTCTGAGGTGTAGAGCGGGTGGGCGACGGCGACCCGCAGGTCGGCGCCCGGCTCCGGCGAACCGCTGTGGATCCGCTCGCCGTTGACGTACGCGCCCTGCCCGCGCACGGCGGTCGCCAGCTCCTCCAGCGCCGGGGCGAAGGTCCAGGAGGCGAGGATCTCCCCGCGGTGGGCCAGCGCGACGAGGGTGCAGAAGGCGGGTTCGCCGTTGACGAACTGCCGGGTGCCGTCCACGGGGTCGACGATCCACACGGGCGCGTCCGCGCGCAGCGCCCCGTACACCGTCGGGTCGGCGTGCACGGCCTCCTCGCCGACCACGGCCGAACCGGGCAGCAGTCGGGTCAGGGAGGCCGTGAGGTGCTCCTCCGCCTTGCGGTCGGCGACGGTCACCAGGTCGTGGGGACCGCTCTTCTGGACGACCTCGTGCTCGGCCAGCTGCCTGAACCTCGGCATGATCTCGATCGCCGCCGCCTTGCGGACGGCCTCTTCCACATCGGACAGGCCATGGGCCAGGAACTCATCGATCATGTCTCCAGCAAAGCACGCCCGGCCGACAAACCCCACCGCCGAGCCCGAACGGGCGGCCGTCCACCCCGTGGCCGCCGGGTGAACGGCGCCGCTTCAGCCGGCCAGGGGGAACATCGCCCCCCGCCGGCCCTCCGGCGAGGCCAGCCACTGCAGCTTCTCGGCCGTTCCGGTTTCCGGCAGCGGGGTGTGGAGCACGATCGCCAGGTCGGGGCGGGCCGGTACGCGCAGCTGCGTCGACTCCACGTGCAGGGTGCCGACCAGCGGATGCTCCATCTGCTTCTGCGTCTGCCCGCCCGGCCGCACGTCCCGCCGGTCCCACAGCTCGGCGAACTCCGGGCTGAGCTCGCGCGCCTCCTCGACGACGGCACGGAACCCCTCGTCGTGGGGACTCTCCGAGCAGGCGGCCCGGTACTGCGCCACCACCGCCTTGGCGACTTCCTCCCAATGCGGGGAGCGGGAACGGTAGATGGGGTCGGTGAAGAAGGCGATCAGACAGTTCTGGACGATCTCCGGCCGCATCCCGAACACCAGCGCGGCGGCGTCGTTGTACAACACGGTGTTCCAGTAGGCGTCCATGATGTGCGCGGGGAAGGGCATCCATGCCTCGATCAGCCGCTTCAGGCCCGCGCACATGTCCCGGTCGTCGGGGGCGACTTCCAGGGCCGGCGGATTGAGTCCGGCGAGCACGTACAGGTGCCGGCGCTCGGCGCTGGTCAGCTTCAGTACCCGGCCCACCGCGTCCAGGACCTGCGCGGACACCGTGATGTCGCGGCCCTGCTCCAGCCATTGGTACCAGGAGACCCCCACCCCCGCGAGTACGGCGACCTCCTCGCGGCGCAGGCCCGGGGTGCGGCGGCGGGCCCCGCCGTCGGGGAGGCCGGCCTGCGCCGGGGTGATCCTGGCCCGCCGGCTCATCAGGAACTCGCGGAGTTCGCTCCGTCGGTGTGCGTCGATCGGTGTGGCCACTGAGTCCCCCCTGTCAGCTGCCTGGTGGCGGCGACACCAGGATAAGTTCCTCCTCTCCACGGACGTTCCCGGGCCACGAAGGTGGTGGCCATGGCGATCGACACACAGACGACAACCAGCGGGCCGCACCCGGCGGTTCCCCCGACTCCTGGGGCTCCCGCGGCCCCCTCGACTCCCCCGGCCCCTCCGGCTCCCGGGGCTCCCCCGGCTCCCGGGGACGGCCGGCTCTCCGGCCGCGCCCGGCTCGTCCTCTTCGTACTCTGCGCCGCCCAGTTCATGGTGGCGCTCGACTTCTCCGTGCTGAACGTGGCCCTGCCGGTGCTCGGCAAGGACCTCGGGCTCAGCCAGTCCGCCCTCCAGTGGGCGGTCACCGCGTTCGCGCTGCCGTCCGGCGGCTTCCTGCTCCTCTTCGGCCGGATCGCCGACCTGTACGGCCGCAAGAAGCTCTTCCTGACCGGACTCCTGGTCTTCGGCGCGGCCTCCCTGCTCGCGACCCTCGCCTGGGACCCGGCGTCCTTCCTGGCCGGGCGCGCGCTGCAGGGCCTGGGCGCGGCCGTCATCGTGCCCACGGGCATGTCACTGCTCACGACGACCTTCCCCGAGGGCCCGCTGCGGGACAGGGCGCTCGGCATCTCCGGCACCCTGCTGTCCCTCGGCTTCACCATCGGCATGGTCCTCGGCGGCGTCATGACCGACACCCTGGGCTGGCGCTCCACCATGGGGCTGCTCTCGGTCGCCGCGGTGGTCGTACTGGCCCTCGCCCCGGGGCTGCTGCCGGAGTCCCGCACCACCGAGCGGCCCCGCCCGGACGTCCCCGGCGCCGTCACCGTCACCGGCGGTCTGCTCGCGCTGATCTACGCCCTGTCGACGGCGGCGCGCCGCGGCTTCGGCGACCTGGACGTGTGGGGCACGCTGGTGCTCGGACTCGTCCTGCTCACCGCGTTCGTGGCGGTGGAGTCGAAGTCCCCCGCTCCGCTGGTCTCGTTGCCGATGCTGAAGCGGCGCACGGTCGCCTGGGGCAATTTCGGCGGCCTGGTGACGTTCTCGATGATGTCGACGGTCGTCTTCGTGCTGACGCTCTACCTCCAGGAGACGCTGGAGCTGTCCTCCTTCCTGACGGGTCTGGTCTTCGGCGTCCAGGGCGCCGCCTCCGTCCTCGCCGGGTCCTACGCCCCGAAGGTCATCGGCCGCTTCGGCGCCCGCCGCACACTGGTCGGCTCCCTGCTCGGCCAGGGCGTACTGACCGCCGCGCTGCTCACCGTGGGAGCGGAGTCGGGCGTGTGGGTGGCGACCGCGGCCGTGTCGCTGGCCAGCATGTGCCACCTCGGCGCGATCATCTCGTACGGGCTGGTGGTGACGAGTGGCGTACCGGACGGGGAACAGGGCCTGGCGACCGGCCTGGTGACCACCACGCAGCAGGTGGGCCTGACGATCGGCATCCCGCTGCTCGGTGTCCTGGCCACCACGCAGGCCTCGCTCTTCGACGGGGTGCGTACGGTCCTGGTGGTCGACGCGGTGATCCTGCTCGCGGCGGCGCTCCTGGTGGGCCTCGGCCTGCGCCGCACGACGTCCTGAGTCCAGTCCCCCCGGCCGGGGCGGGGGCGGGGCCCGGGCCGTGACGGGGCCCCCACCAGGCCCCGGGTGTCACGTTCGCCGACGGTCAGGCGTCCCGGCTGCTGGCCGAAGTCTCGCCGCGTCCTCAGGGCTCGTGCCCTCCCCCCGACACCAGCTGATCGATCCCAGGGGGTAGCTGCACGCTGCGGCCGCCGGCCCAAGAGCGCCGTTTCGTGGCCGTGAAGTGTCACGAGGCTCTGAGGCGCCCGTCATCATGGGTTGGTGACGACATGGATGCGCTGCTACTGGGACGAGGAAGACATCTGGTTCTACTTCGAGGTCGACGTCGACAGTTGGGTGACCCGGCAAATCGAGCTCCAAGGGCCTGAGCTGAGGCCGATCGCAGCCGCCTCCCTCGCCGAATGGCAGCACGCCCACGACACGGGCCGCCTCGTCGAGTACGACGACCGGTTCGGGATCACAGCAGAACTGCCCGTCTCCGAGTGGGAAGGCCACGAACCGGAGCAGCTGACCTGCGACGAGTTCGAGGAGGTCTGGGACGCAGCCCGTAGGCAGATCGCAGCCCGCCCGTCATGACGTCAGCAGGCTTTGAGCCGCTGCTACCCCTTGTGGTTACTCGCCGGGGCGGTGGTCACTTGCCGCACCCGTCTGCCCACAATCAGCGTATGCATGAAACCTTCGTCGAGCTGGGATCCGTCACCGCACCGTTCGGCGTGCTGGTGCTGGGCATGGCCGGGTGGCTCGACCACTGGCGGGAACTGGGCCGGCCCCTGTCCGAGCGCGCCAAGGCAGTAGCGTCGTCGGGAGGAGGTCACCTTCGGGAGTGGCTGTGTGAGGCAGTCGCGGTTCCTGCGGCCGGCGACCGGCCTTTGTCCGTGCGGGCGAGCACCTCGCGCTCCCCGTTCGACGAGGAACCGACCATCGCAACCTTGGAGATCAGTCTCGGACTCCCCTGGCCTGGGACCGCGGACCGATCGGTGCCGGTCCGGCTGGGAGACCTTCCCGTCGACCGGTGCGGCATGGCCATCGGCGACGCCGCAGGGCTGGACGCGTGGACGGGAATGGACGACGAGCCGGCCGACGGGCTCGCAGATGTCACCTACTGGGGTCGCTACGAGGAGGAGGCCTACGCCCGGTTCAGCGGTGAGCGGATCGGGCAGTACGGCGTCGACGGACCGCACGGCTGGCTCGACCTCCCGCTGTCCGAGGCGGCCGCACGCGCGGCTGAACTCACCGCCTGGTGCGACCGCCTTCATGGCAAGGGCCTCATGGTCTCGATCGACAAGCACACCGACTTCCACCGCTTCCGGCGAGCCGGACGGCACCACCCTCTCCGCGTCGGCGCGATCGAGGTGGGCGGCTGCCAGGTGCTCGGGATCGCGTGGGACCCAGGCGACCACTCGATCAGGCACCGCGGTGAGCGGGACGCCGGCCAGGTCTATCCGGTCACGCTCGAAGCCGACGAGGCGGGAGGGATGGTGATGCGGTGGACCATCCCGCCCTACGACTTCGACGACGAAGACGAGTGACGCGCCCAGCTCCGTAGCTCCGCCGGACGGGCGGCCGGGCCCGTTACGGCAGCGGCCCTGAGGTGGGGTCGGCTTTCGCCGCGTCCGCGAGGGCCTGGGCGGCGGCCTGCGCGGCTTGGGCCGCGTCGTCCGCGGCCTGGGCCGCCCTGTCCTCCGAGGAGGACGCGCGCGTGGCGGGCGACTGCGGGAGCACCTCGCCGAAGGCGCGGGACACGGCCTGGAGCGCGGAGGTGACCTCGCCGGGGATCACCCAGAAGGTACTGCCCGCTCCCTGGGCGAGCTGGGGCAGCACCTGGAGGTACTGGTAGGCGAGCAGCTTGGGGTCCGGGTCGTTGCGGTGCACGGCCTGGAACACTTCGTCGATCGCGCGGGACTGGCCCTCCGCCTTGAGGATCGCGGCCGTCCGGGCACCCTCCGCGCGCAGCACGGCGGACTGCTTGTCCCCTTCGGCGGTGAGTATCTGCGACTGCCGCTGTCCCTCGGCCGCCAGGATCGCGGCCCGCTTGTCCCGCTCCGCCCGCATCTGCTTCTGCATCGCGTCCTTGATCGACTGCGGCGGATCGATGGCCTTGATCTCCACGCGGTTGACGCGCAGCCCCCACTTGCCCGTGGCCTCGTCCAGGACGCCACGGAGCTGGCTGTTGATGGTGTCGCGCGACGTGAGGGTCTTCTCCAGGTCCATGGAGCCGACGACGTTGCGCAGCGTGGTGACCGTGAGCTGCTCGACCGCCTGCAGGAAGTTCGCGATCTCGTAGGCGGCCGCCCGCGGGTCGGTGACCTGGAAGTACAGGACCGTGTCGATCTCGACGACGAGGTTGTCCTCGGTGATGACCGGTTGCGGTTTGAAGGAGACCACCTGTTCCCGCAGGTCGATCACGGGATGGACGCGGTCGATGTAGGGGATCACGACGTTGAGGCCGGGTTTCAGCGTGCGGAGGTAGCGACCCAGCCGTTCGACGTTGCGGGCGCGCGCCTGGGGGACGATGCGTACCGCCCGCACCACGGTGAAGACGGCGAAGACCGCGGCAATGAGGCCGACGACGAGGAACGCCGAAGCTTCCATGGTTCACTCCCGGGGGTATACGAGTGCGGTGCTGCCGCTGATCTCCATGACGTCGACGGTCGTTCCGGGAGGGATCACCAGCGTGTCGTCATAGGCGCGGGCACTCCACTCCTCGCCGTCGATGCGCACCCTGCCGCCCCGCCCCGAGACCTCGGTGACGACGTAGGCGGCCTTGCCGACCAGCGCGTCCACGCCGAACCGCGCCTCTTGCAGCGGGAGGAGGTGGCGCAGGGCGAAGGGGCGTACGAACAGCACGCTGAGCGTCGCGACCAGGGTGAACACCAAGAACTGCAACGGCAGCGCAAGGCCGAGGGCGGCGCAGCCGGCGGTGACCGACGCGGCGGCCGCCAGCAGGCCCAGCGCGGCGGTGAGGGTGAAGACCTCCGCGACGGCGAGCACCGCCGCGGCGATCAGCCACATCAACCACGGTTCCATGCCAGCCCCTCCTCACGTCACGGGGGCGGAACGAAGAAGCGGACGGTTCGACCGTACTTTTACCGGAATTTACCCATTTGCGGTGAAGGGAATCCGATCGATCGCGGGGTTTCGGCGGGTCCCGGGTCCCGGCGGCTGGTCCGGGTAGGTGAAGGACAGGGGCTTCCGTCCGACGCGAAGGTCCGCAGAGATTCATGATCGCCACCGCCACCGCCGAGGGCCAGCAGGCGCATGTGTGCCACGCCTCGCGGGAGTGTCCGTGGGCCGTGTCATGACCCCCGATCCGGTGACCGTGGCGGCCGGGACGACGATCGAGGAGTTCCTCGCCGGTGGGGGCTGGTGACGGCCGCCAGGATCGACCGGATCCCGTGGCAGCAGCGGCACGAGGTCACGCTCGGCACGCCGTCGCCCGGCTCGCCACCACGCGGCCCCGGCCCTGATGATCGCGACGGGCGCGGATGGCGTGAGGGCGGCCTCCGCCGCCCTCACCCGGGCACACGGCGCAGGAGGCGGCGCAGGGCACAGGGCGGTCTTCGAAGCAGTTGCCGGACCAGTCGCCGAAACGTCCTCGCGGGCCGCCACCCACCCGACGCGCGCGTCGGGAAGGGCACCTCGGGCATGAGGAAGCGGCGGTAGCGGGCGTCGGGGGTCATCAGGGAGCAGAAGGGGGTGTCACCCATGTCCTCGACGAGGAGGGTGAGGGGCTTCGGCGGGTCCGTGGGGAGCTCCGCGTGCAGCACCGTGCCGCGCTTCTCCGGCCTACGGCGGTAGGCCACGACCTTCCCGTCGACCAGGACCTCGGTCTCATGCCCGGGCCATTCGAGGAGCACCGTGACGGAGTGCCCCTCCAGATCCACGTGGAAGCGATGCGTGCGGGACATCGTCGGCCTCCCGCGAGCGGAACGTCCCTTCTGTCTCCCCTTCACCCGTAACGTACCCAGCGTGCCCGTCACCATCGCGGGCGGCCGCGACCGGCCCTGCCACCCCGGCCCGCCGCCTACGGAGACGCCGTGCCTACGGAGCCGATGCGGCGCCGGGCCCGCTGCCTTCCCTGCCGGTGTCGGCCGAGCCGCCGGTCCTGGGCGAGGCCTCCTGTAGCCGGTCGATCATCTTGGAGGCTTCAGCCTTCGTGAGGTTCGCAGGGACCTCTTCGCTCGTTTCCCTGGCAAGGGTGTGCAGGTAACTCAGCTGGGGTCCGGTCGCGGGCTCGTCTCCAGTCACCCATTCCTCTACGTCCTTGCTCGGATTCTGCTCGCTCATACTGTGGGACTACCCACTATTCGCCGCGGATCCCACGGAGGCGGCGTAGTGGTCGAGGTACTCCTGGAGGTGGGGGGCCAACGCGACGCCCGGGTTCGTGGTGTTCAGGTGCATCCACAGCTCGTTCTCCACCACGAAACGGTAGGCGAACTCCTCGAAGGTCGAGGCGCACCGCACCAGCGACTCCGCCGCCGCGGCACGGAAATCGGCCGCCTGCGCCGCGACCGGCTCCTGCTCGGCGAGCGCCATGTCGGGGGCGAGCTCCAGGTCCATGTGCGAGCAGACCACGAACGTCTCCCCCGAGGGACGCAGGTACAAGTACCAGATGACGCAGTCCTGCTGATCCCGGAGGAACCGTACGAGGCGTGCGCCCTCCTCGACCGGACTCCGCAGCGCTCCGGACAGATCGCTCCAGCAGGCGGTCACCGACACCTCGTCGAAGGCGCGGCAGAGGCTGCCGCTGCCGTAGAAGGTGCGGAAGTCGGCCGGAAGGCGCAGGCCGAGGGGCGCCAACTCGGCCTCCACGGCCGCGAGGCGCTCCCCGTGACCTGGCTCCGGCCCCGACTCCGGCCCCAGCCACCCGAAGCCGCCGTCGAGGCGGACGGAGTCCAGGGAGGGCAGGCTCTCCAGCGGGTAGACCTCGTAGGTGAACTCGCACGGCCGGTGGGAGCCGAGGTCGGTGGCGCACCATCCGGTGGGGAAACGGAAGGACGCGGGCGCGGGTACGGGTGCTGGTGCGGGTACGGGTACGGGTGCGGACATGAGGATCCCCCTGGATGGCGCCGGTTGAGCGGTACGGTCACATCCTCGTACCCGCCACTGACACCCGACGGGGCGACCGCGTGTACGACGGCTGGTCCGGCTCCGCAGCGCGCGCCCGTCCGATGGACAAGGGGGCGGAGCGGAGTAACTCACCGCTGTGGCCCCCGTTGGTCCGCTCGGCGGCTCACGCATCCGACGACGCCTACCCGGCTCTGCGCGGAAGGCTTCCACCCCCACCCACTGACCTCGTCGAAGGAAGACCCCATGCGGAACGTCACGCTGAACAACGGCGTCGAGATCCCGATCCTCGGCTTCGGCGTGTACCAGATCCCGGCCGAGGAGACCGAGCAGGCCGTCACCGCGGCCCTCGCCGCCGGCTACCGGCTGCTGGACACGGCCGCCGCATACGGGAACGAGGAGGCCGTCGGCCGGGCGATCAAGAAGAGCGGCATCCCGCGCGAGGAACTGTGCGTCACCACGAAGCTGTGGATCCAGGACACCCCCGCCGAGCAGAACGCCCGGCGGGCCTTCGAGAGGTCGCTGGCCCGGCTCGGCCTGGACCACGTCGACCTGTATCTGATGCACCAGCCCTACGGCGACGTCTACGGCCAGTGGCGCGCCATGGAGGAACTGAACCGGGAGGGCCTCGCCAAGGCGATCGGCGTCGCCAACTTCTACCCCGACCGGCTCGTCGACCTGATCCTCAACAACGAGATCACGCCCGCGGTGAACCAGATCGAGACCCACCCGTTCTTCCAGCGCACGGCCGACCAGGAACTCATGCGGGCGCGGGGCGTGCAGATCCAGTCCTGGGGCGGATTCGCCGAGGGGAGGAACGACCTGTTCACCCATCCGCTGCTCAGCGAGATCGGCGCCCGGCACGGAAAGTCCGTCGCCCAGGTCGTGCTCCGCTGGCTGATCCAGCGCGACGTCGTCGCCATCCCCAAGTCGGTCCGTCCCGAGCGCATGGCGGAGAACTTCGACGTCTTCGACTTCGCGCTCACGGACGACCAGATGGCGGCCATCGCCACCCTCGACACCGGAAAGTCGCTGTTCTTCGACCACCGCGACCCGGCCATGGCCGACTGGTTCGCCAAGCGCCGCATCGACGGCTGATCGCCTGCTCATACCGCAGCCCGACGCAGCATTTCAGGTCAAGCCCTCGACCTGAATGACGAATTTCTTTTCGAAATGAAGGAATCCGGCGGGTGAGAGATTGGAGAGTATTCGCGACGCACACGCGTACCTGCCGCAGGGCGAGCGCCTGACGCCGGCCGACGACGGACAAAGGCGCGAGTGTCCGCCCGCACGAACGCCCGAGAGTTTCCACGCATCCCACGCCAGAGGGCGATCACCTTCACCGCTCCGGGGTGCGGGCTACCGACACGGTGCGACAGGCGGCGTTACGCACCTGTTATTCCGGGCAATTGCTTCGAGGTGGAAAGCCATCGCAACCGGAAGGCCAGAAGCCGAGGTGAGCCGCGTGAACCGCTGGGAGAAGAGCACAGCCGTCGTGTCAGCACAGGAAGTCGTCTGCCTCTCGGCACGCCGGCCCGGAGCCGTCGCGGAGGCGCGCAGGCGAGCACGGGGGTTCCTGCGGGGTCTGGACCCGGCCGTCGAGGAGGGCGTGGGCGACGCGGTCGTGCTGGTCGTCTCCGAGCTGGTCACCAACGCACTGCGCCACACAGGCGGCACGTGCTCCTTCGAGCTGGCGGCCGCCGAAGCCCATGTCGACGTCTGTGTGCGCGACACCAGCTCCCGTCTCCCGCTCATACGTCCCCCCGACCTGAGCGGTGAGACGGGCGGGTTCGGACTGCCCTTGGTGCACCGTCTGGCGAACGCGGTCACGGTGACCCGCGAAGGGCACAGCGGAAAGACCGTCCGCGCCCGCATGGCGCGCCATCCGGTCCCGTCGGCGCGCGGGCGCAGGGCCGTACCGTCCCCCTCTGGCGATGCCGCGGAGTAAGTGACGCGGCGCCGGCCGCCGGCCGGCGGCTCCCCGTCGGCGAGCCTTCATCACGGGGCCGGTTAGCCTTCATAATTGTCACATGACAACTATGAAGGTGGCTGACTGCCCCGACGGCTGCGAGACCCGCTCGACATGGTGGTCGTGCGGACACCGCCGGCCGCGTACGGCTCATCGGTGCGCCCGCTCACCGCAGGTCTCGTCCTCCTTCGTAACGTCTCGACAGAATGGCCCTCACCATGACGAACTTCCTGGCCGTGGAGCGCGCTGTCCGCACGGCAGCCCCGGACGATCTCCTGCGTACGCTCCGCGACGCGCTGGTCGAGCACTTCCAGGCGACCGCGGTGGAGCTGCTCTTGGCGGATTACAGCCTCACGTGCCTGCAGCCCGTGACCTTCCTGCCTCACACCGCGGAGCCGCTCCCCGTACAGAGCACCCCCCAGGGCAGGGCGTTCGCCAGTCAGGAGCCGTACCGGCAGGACGCGGCCGAGAACGACGCCGTCGATCTGCATCTGCCCGTCACGGTACGGGGTGACCGGTTGGGGATCTTGACGGTGCGCCTTCCCGAGCACAGATGCACGTCCGAGGCCGTCGGCGAACTGAGGGAACTGGCAGAGCTGTTGGGGCACGAGATCATCGTGGCCGAACGCGACACCGACCTGTACCTCCAGGCGCGCCGGGCCTCCCGGCTCACTCTGGCCGCGGAGATGCAGTGGCAGATGCTGCCCGCTCGCTCCTGCGCCCGCCCGGAGTACGCGATCGGCGCCCAGTTGGAGCCCGCTTACGACATCCACGGCGACAACTTCGACTGGTCGACCACCGGAGAGACCCTCACCCTGACCGTCACCAACGGCATGGGCCAGGGGATCGAGGCGTCACTGCTGACGAACCTCGCGATCAACGCCCTCCGCAACGCCCGTCGGGCGGGCATCGGGATCGCCGATCAGGCTGCCCTGGCCGACCAGGCCATCTACGCCCGTTACCGGGGCACGGAGTACGTCTCCACGCTCCTGCTGTCCGTCGAGCTGGCCACGGGGCGCGGGCACGTCGTGGACGCCGGCTCTCCGCAGCTGTGGAGGCTGCGGGACAAGACGGTGGAGCGCGTCGAGTTCGAGGCGCAGCTCCCCTTGGGCATGTTCGAGGAGACCCCTTATGTGACGCAGGACTTCGCTGCGCTGCCCGGCGACCGGCTGGTCTTCGTCAGTGACGGTGTGTACGCGGCCGCTTCCGCGGGCGGCGAGGTGTACAGCGAGCGGGCGCTGGCCCGGGCCATCCAGGCCACCCGGCTGCTGCCCGCCGCCGCGGTGCCGCGCGGCATCCTCCAGGAACTGGCCGCGCACCGTGGCGCGGACGCCGAGGACGACGCCCTGGTGCTGTGCATGGACTGGTTCGGCCGCGCAGCCACGGGCTGAGGGCCCCCGGCCCCCCGCCCGGCGGCATCCGTCGATCAGGCGATGTCGCAGATGTCGTTCGCGGCGGGAGCTTCTCCGGTGACGCCCATGTGTTCCAGGGCGGCACTGTGGAACGCGGTCATGCCCTCGAAGAGGGCTCGCTGCTGCGCGGGCGACATGCGGGTGAGGACTGCCTGGAGCTCGCCCGCCCGGGCGGCGCGTACGGACGCGAGGACGGCGCGTCCCCCGCGGCTGAGCCGCACTTCCAGTTCCCGCCGGTTGGACGTGGCACGGGAGCGGTGGATGAGGCCGGCGGCTTCCAGCCGGTCGCACAGCCGGCTGACGGACGGGGGCGTCGAACCGAGCACTTCGCCGAGGTCCCGCAGGTTCATGCCCTCCCGCTCGTCGATCACGGTGAGCGCGCGCAGCTGGGACGGCGGCACGGCGGTCATGGCTTCCTGACCGCGGCCCCAGAGCAGGTCCAGCATCTCCAGAAGAGCGGACGCCTGGAGACCCACCTGTTCAGGGTGGGGGGACGGCAACGGGAAGGCGTACGGCATCGCACTAATCTAGTCACCCCTGCGGGCGTTCGCCAGCCCGCTCGCGTGTGCCCATCCGCGGCACACGGGGTGCTGCCCGGTCGGGATGCCGGTCCGGCTCATCTGTTCGGTCCCCTCATTCTGAAGGCCAGGGCCAGGGTGTCGTCGGCGTGGCAGACGATGGTGTGCATGTCGGCTGCGACGGCGCCGGGAATCTCGGCCATCGGCAGGTGGGCGTGGTCGCGCAGTGCCCGGATCAGCCTGCGCTCGCCTTCGATCATGTCCCGGCGGCTCTCGGTGAGCCCGTCGGTGTACAAAAGCAGCAGGTCCCCCAGTGCGATGTGGACGGTCAGGACCGTGTCGCTGCCCGGGGAGGGGAAGCCGATGCCTCGGCCCCTCACCTCCAGGTAGTGCGCCGTGCCGTCGGCCCGCAGGAGCAGGGCGGGCGGATGGCCGCCGTTGGCCAGGTGCAGTTCCCCGGTGGCCGGGTCGAGCCGGCCCAGGAGCACGGTGGCCATCAGGTCCGCGTCGATGGGTTTCAGGAGCTCGTGCGTCCGGGCCAGGAGCGACTGCAGGGAGTGTCCCTCCAGTGCCAGCGCCCGCACGGCGTGGGTGACGGTGATGGCACTGCGGGTGCTGGTGACGCCATGGCCCAGCGCGTCGACGACGGTGACGTGGACCGTCCCGTCGGGCAGCACGAACCAGTCGTACAGGTCTCCGCCGGTGGGGGCGGCCGGGTCGGCCGGTGCGTAGTGGACGGCGAGTTCGAGGCCGTCGACTTGCGGTGGTGGGGGGCGCAGTGCGTCCTCGAGTTCGCGCAGCACCCGGCCGTGGGCGCTGCGCAGCTGCTCTTCCTGCTCTTCGAGCTGTACGTAGAGGGCCAGGACGCCCGCGTTGGTCTCGGCCAGTTCGTGCTTGAGGAGCCGGTGGTCGGCCGCGAGCGAGTCCGCGAGCGCGAGTGCGGCGCGCATCTCCTCCTCGGCGTCGGCCTGGGCGTCCGCGTCGGCCTGGGCGTCGGTACACCGCCCCGGGGACATCTGCTGTCGGGGCGGGGGGAGCAGGCCGGCGGAGTGCGTGAGGGGGGTCCGCCAGGTGGCGGAGTTCGCCGTGGTGGTGGGGGCGGGCAGCGCCAAGCCGTCGCAGGGCAGGGCCGCGGCCGCTTGCGGGGCGGTCAGGGTGACGACGAGCTGGTCGCCGTCGTCTCCGGCGCCCCTGTCGCAGGCGGCGGCGAGCTCGACGTGATGTCCGGCCTCGAACTGCCCCGTGGCCAGTTCCGTGACGGACAGGACCAGACGGCCGCGCACCTCGGCGGGCAGCCGGTGGTGGCGGGCGAGGGCGCGTACGGCCCGGCGCAGGGCCGTCACGTCGCGGAAGGTCTCACCGTTCGTCATCGTGAGCTGCGGGGCTGGGCCGCGACCACGGTGGCGTCGTCACGGGTGCGGTGGTAGCCGTGTACGAGGGCGGCGGCGAGCAGGGAGGCCGGCAGACGCAGCAGATGGGGCGGTGGGGTGTGGGCCCAGCGGAGGTCGATGCCGTCGCTGTGGAGGACGACGGTGGAGGCGCCGGCGAGGGGGAAGCCGTGCGTCCGGGGCGCCGGCATCCGCCAGCCGACCGTACCGGGCTGGCCGGTCAGCCGGTGGTGGACCTCGTCCGGGCCTATGGCCACGGCCCGGACGTTTCCCACGCCGCAGTACTCGGCCTCTCCGGCGGCGAGCCGCAGCAGGCCGACGGCGGCGCCGCGGGTGTGGCGCAGGGTCCGGTGCATGGCGGTCATGATCTCCGTGAGCGGCCGTTCGGCGTGGGTCCGGAAGGTGCGCACCGCCGCCTGTGCGGCCTCGGAAGCGTCGGGGCCGTGCCCGAGGCCGTCCACCACGGCGGCGGTGCGCAGACCGGTGAGGTCGGTGACCGCTGCGGCGTCCCCGCACTCGTCCTCGTTCGCCGCGGGCAGGCTGAGGAGTCCTACCGCCTCCCGGGCCGCCTCGCGTGCCTCGGGAAGGGTGAGCCGGGCGCAGATCAGGGTTCCGGTGCCGGCCCGCGTGCTGATGGTGAGGTCCGTGGCGATGCGGCGGACGGCGCCGAGCCCCGCGCCGAGGGTGCCCTTGGTGGTGTAGCCGTCGGTGAGGCAGCGTTCGAGTTCGGCCATGCCCGGCCCGCGGTCCGCGGCCAGGATCTCCAGGCCGCCGCCCAGCGGCAGCGGCTGGAGGTAGAGGCTGCCGTCGACGGCGTGCTTGTCGAGGTTTCCGGCGAGCTCGGAGGCGAGGACCGCCGCCTGGTCCGGCATGGCACCGGGCAGCCCGCATTCCCGCGCGAGGGACCGGGCGGTTTCGGCGGCGTCGTGCACGGCGCTGTGGTGGTCGATCCGTACCCGGCGGGTCGCCGGCGAGGGAGAGCCGGCCATCAGTGCGTCCACCTGTCGTGTTCACCGGTCCGGTCAATGGCCCCGTAAGCCGTCCGCCCCTCCAGCCGGCGCTCTGCGCGTGGGCGGGTACGGACCGCTCTGCTGATCACGAGGGCGCCTTTCGGCTAGGGGGCCGGGGCCGTCCGCAGGGCCGGGTATTTGCCGAGCGGTAACTGTTGCCCTGGGACAACTATAGGATGGACGGCCCGCCGAAGGGAAGCCGGACCCGCATCCGCCGGTCACCGGGGCAGGAGTTGCTCGTGGTGTCGTCGGGATACGGGCGGATGCGGCCGTTGCAGAGGGCATACTTTCGCCAGAGAGGGCAGACGCGGGAGACCCCGCGCGGAGGCGGTGGCGGATGCCGGCGGCTTCTGGGGGCATTGCACCTGCTCATGGAGGCGACCGCCACAATGAACCGCGCGGAACCGGCCGACGATCCTCTGTACGAGGCGTCCCGTGAGGTCGCGGACGCCGCCGAGGCGTTGGTCGACTGCTGGAACCGCGCGGGCCAGAACTCCTCACCCCGCCTTTCGGCCCTTCAGGTCCGGGCCCTGGTGGCCGTACGGCGCGTACCGGGAGCCAACCTCTCCCGGTTGGCGGAGATGGTCGGCGCATCGGTTCCGGCAGCGAGCAGACTGTGCGACCGGCTCGAGGCCGCAGGCCTCCTGCGCCGCGACCGCGCCGCCACGGACCGCCGCGAGATCGGCCTCTCCCTGACCAAGGACGGCGCGGACGCCCTCCTGTCCCTGTCCGAACGGCGCGCGGAGGACCTGCGCGACGTCCTGCGGCACGTGCCCGACGGGGAACGGGACGCCCTCCTGGCCGGCCTGCGCGCTTTCACCCGCGCCGCACACCCCCCGGACAGCGCTCCACCCGACAGCGCTCCACCCGACCGTGCCCCTGGGCGGTGAGCGGCCGCGGAGGTGCTCCGGTCACCAAGGCCGAGGCGGCGCCGACGGCGGTATGCGGGGTGTGATCCGGACGGCCAGGGCGAGGGTGTCGTCCGCGTGCGGGACGACGGAGTGCATGTCCGCGGCGATGGCGGGAGGGACTTCGCGCAGAGGGCGGTCGGCGTGCGTCCGGGCCGACGCGATGAGCCTGCGCTCACCTTCGGCCGGATCCTTGCGGCCTTCCAGGAGTCCGTCGGTGTACAGCAGGAGCAGGTCACCGGGGTCCAGGCGCTCCCTGCGTACTCCCTCACTGCCCGAGCCGGGGTGACCGATGCCCCTTCCCCGTGATGCGAGGCACCGTGCGGTTCCGCTCGTCCGCACCAGGACCGGCGCGGGATGGCCGCCGTTGGCGATCTGAAGTTCCCCCGTGACGACATCGAGCCGGGCCAGGAGCACCGTCGCCATCAGATCGGCATCGAAGGACATGAGGATGTGGTGGCTGCGGGCCAGGACGGAGTCCAGCGAATGCCCTTCCAGGGCCAGCGTGCGCACCGCGTGGGTGACGGTGATGGCGGTCCGGATGCCGCGCACGCCGTGGCCCAGGGCGTCGACCACGGTGATGTGTACCGTGCCGTCCGGCAGGGTGAACCAGTCGTACAGGTCGCCGCCGGTCGGGGCGCCGGGGTCGGCAGGCGCGAAGTGCACGGCCAGCTCCACCCCCTCGACCTCCAGCGGCTCGGGGCGCAGCGCGTCCTCCAGTTCCCGCAGCACCCGTCCGTGCGCCTGGCCGGCCTCCTCCTCCCGCTCTTCCAGGTGGACGTACAGGGCCAGGACCCCGGCGTTGGTCTCGGCCAGTTCGTGTTTGAGCCGCCGGCGTTCGGCCGCGAGCCCGTCCGCGAGGGCGAGGGCGGCGCGCAGTTCCTCGTCAGCCGCTCCCGTGTGGTCGGCCGGTGCGCCGGGGCCGTGCTCGGGCCGGTCGGCGCGCCGCGTTCCGCCGGGGAGCGTGGATTCCGGGGCCGGCAGGGTGATGTTCCAGGTCACCGAGGTGGCGGAGGCGGCCAGCGCCGTCAGGGCGAGCCCGCCGGCCTGCAAGGGGGACCCTGCCCGGGGAGCGGTCAGGGTGACGGCCAGGTGGGCGCCCGTGCCCGACGCGTCACGGACGGCGGTCAGCCTGACCGGATGCCCGGCCTCGAATTCGGGGGCGGCCATGTCGGTGACGGACAGGACGAGACGCCCCCGCAGGTCGGCGGGCAGCCGGTAGACCGCGGCCAGGTCGCGCACCTCTTCGCGCAGCGGGGGCAGAGACCAGAACAGCCGGCTCATGGTCGCGGGGTCCGAGCCGCTACCGCCGCCGCCCCGCCTGCATCCTCCGGGTGGCCCGGAAGCGCGGACAGCGCCTTCGGGGGGCTCCGCAGGGGGAGTTGGACGCCCGGGGAGAGCCGCCCCGCGGCGCGCGGCGCGTCCTGCACCGCTCTTCCCGCGCCCGGAGGCGCCACCGACGACACACTGCGGGAGGTCAACGCCGCCACCGCGTGGTGATGATCGTCGTACCGGCGCCCGGCTCCGTGCGCACTTCGAACTCGTCCATCAGGCGGCGCGCTCCGCCCAGTCCGTGGCCCAGGCCCACCCCGGTGCTGTAGCCGTCGGTCAGGGCGGCCGCCAGATCGGGGATGCCCGGTCCGTGGTCACTGATCGTCAGGCGCAGCCCGGTGCGTCCTTCGTCCCGCGCGGAGTGGATCGTCAGGTTCCCGCCGCCGCCGTGGACGTAGGCGTTGCGCGCCAGTTCGCTGGCCGCGGTGATGACGCGGGTCTGGTCGATGATGGAGAACCCGGCCGCGACCGAGGCCGAACGGACGGCGTGCCGGACCATGAGCAGGTCGTCCTCCGTGGTCAACGGGATCCGGAGGGGTCCGTCGCCGTGGCCGGCCGGCTGCGGGGCGTCCGGACGGTCACCGTCCCTGGTGTGCCTGCCGTCAGCCAGTGGCCTCATGTGGCGCCCCTTCCCGGGGCGGCGCCGTCCGGGTCCAGCCCAGCGCGGCCATGCCCTGTTCGGCGTGCAACGCCGTTTCCACGCCGGTCAGTTCGATCCCCAGCTCCACGAGGGTGATGGCCACCGGAGGGCGCATCCCCGCGACGATCACCCTGGCTCCCAGCAAGCGGGCCATGCTCGTGACCTCCATCAGGTTCCGTGCCACGAACGAGTCGATGATCTCCAGGCGGGAGATGTCGATGAGGACACCCCCTGCCCGATCGGCGGAGATCCGCTCGGTGAGCTCCCGCGCGAAGGCGACGGCCGACTTGTCGTCCAGCTCGTCGAGCAGCCCGGTGACCAGCACGTCGCCGAGACGCAGGATCGGCACGGCCGAGGAGGGCGCCGTCACCGGATGACCGGAGCACAGGGAGCCGGCGCGGAACCGCCGGTGATCTTCATGGCTTCGGACAGGGCCTCGGCGAGCGTGGCCCGGGTGAGGATGCCGAAGAGGTCGATGCCCAACTGCGCGATGGTCTGGGCGATGGTGGGACGGATCCCGCTGATGACGCAGTCCGCACCCATCAGGCGCACCGCCCGCACGGTCTGCATCAGGTGCTGGGCGACGGCCGTGTCGACGGTCGGGACCCCGGTGATGTCGATGATCGCGACCTGGGCGTCCTCGTCCTGGATGGCTTGGAGCAGGTTCTCCATCACCACCTGGGTGCGCGCGGTGTCGAGGGTGCCGATCAGGGGCACCGCGACGACCTGCCGCCACAGCCGGACGACCGGCGTCGAGACCTCCAGCAACTGACGGCTCTGCCGCCGGATGATGTCCTCGCGGCCTTCCACGTAGGTGGCGAAGGACAGCGCGCCGGCCGCGTCGAGGAGCCGGTTGATCAGCAGCGCCGCGGCGAGCAGCGCGTGGGTGTCGTCGATGCTCTCCTGGACGATCCCGAGCAGGACCTCCTTGACGGCCAGTACGGACAGCGAGGTCGCGGTCGGCGCCGCCCCGGCCCGCGCCCGGCGCAGCGACAGGTCCCGGACCACCTCGCACAGTTCGCGGTGCTCGGCGGCCACCTGCTCCACCGGCAGCGCGCTGTCCAGACCGCTCAGGAGCGCGGAGGCCAGCACGTCCGCTTCGTAACGCAGGTCGCGCTCGCTGTTCGCGGGATCCATGGGGGCCCGCTCCATCTGGAGCAGGACCCAGCGGTCAGCTATGTCGTCGGCCCGGCCCTTCAGCGACTCCAGTACGAGACGTCGGACATCGGCCGTACCGGCCGCACTGCTGACCACGCGGGTCTCCCTTCACTGGCTGCCCGCGCGCCCCCGTCGGCAGCAAGAGTTGATGCATGGCAATAGTTGCTCTACGGCAAATATACGCACAGCGGGCCCTGCGGGGAAAGGTCGAACGAGTCAATACGGGCAGAACGGGCCGAAGTCCCTCTCGGTGACGGCGGCTCGGCAGCCGAGGCGCGGCCCTGGAGTCGGGTCAGCCACCGACATGGATGCCGGGGCGGCGGTCGGGGTCGGGTTCGTTGCTGCGGATGATCTCGCGGGTGACCGGGGCGGTGTCGCCGCGGCCGAGGAGGAAGTAGCGGACCATGTGGACCAGTGGGCTGCCCTCGGCCCAGGCGAAGTAGCAGTGCGGCTGGACCTCGGTGACGTCGCGCAGGGCCAGCAGGATGGCGGCGATGGCGTTCGGGGCGGCCGGGGCGTCGGCGCGCAGGATCCGGTGGCCGTCCACTTCGACGCCGCGGACCGTGAGGGTGTCACTGAAGTCGGAGGGGTCGACGACGTCGATCTCCAGGAAGAGGACGTCCGCCTGCCCGGGTACCGGATTGACGCCGCGCTGTTCGCGCTCCTTGGCGCTGTACTCGGCGTGGTCGCCGCCCTGGCGGCGGTTGGCGATGATGTTGATGGCCCCGTCATGGGCGAGGGTGTCGTCGATGAAGCGGCGTGCGTCCTCTTCGAAGACGATGCGGTCGGCGCGCAGTTCGGTGGTGCGCGAGACGCGGGAGACCAGCGAGACGACGATGATCCCGGCGATGAAGAAGGCGGAGATGGCGATGCCGTCGGGCTTGTCGACGATGTTGGCGACCAGGGCGTAGAGCAGGACCGCGGTGAGCAGACCGAAGCCGACGGTGGTGGCGCGCCGGCGTCGGCGGGCGACGGAGACGGTGACGGCGAACGCGCCGGAGACCATCATCGCCAGGATGCCGGTGGCGTAGGCGCCGGCCTGCTTGTCGACGTCGGCGTCGAAGGCGATCGTGATGAGGATGCACAGGGCGGTGTAGACGATCACGACGGGGCGTACGGCGCGTCCCCATTCGGGGGCCATGCCGTAGTCGGGGAGGTAGCGCGGGACGATGTTGACCAGCCCGGCCATGGCGGAGGCCCCGGCGAACCAGAGGATGAGGATGGTGCTGATGTCGTAGACGGTGCCGAACGCCTCCCCGACGTGTTCGTGGGCGAGCCACGCCAGGGCCCGGCCGTTGGCAGCGCCTCCCGGTTCGAACGCCTCGTGGGGGATGAGGAGGGTGGTGACGAAGCTGGCCGCGAGCAGGTAGACGCTCATCACGAGGGCGGCGGTGGTCAGCAGGCGGCGGGCGTTGCGGACCCGCGAGCGAAGCCGCTGTTCGGGGTCTTCGCCGCCGGCGGCGATGAGGGGCATCATGCTCACGCCGGTTTCGAAGCCCGACAGGCCCAGCACGAGAAGGGGGAAGGCCAGGAGCGCGGGACCCATCAGCTGCCCGAAGCCCCCTCCGCCGTCGAAGAGGGCGTCCGTCCACTGCGACCAGGCGCCGGGGGTGGTGAAGACGTGGACCAGGCCGACGCCGATGACGACGGCGTTCAGCGCCAGGAAGACCGCGACCAGCGGGATGGCCACGCTGACGGCTTCGCTGAACCCGAGCAGGAACACCCCGCCCAGGACCAGCAGCAGCACGACCGTCAGGGCGACCTCGTGGCCGTGCAGCACGGCGGGGAAGAAGGGGTTCTCCACCACGTGCACGGATGCGTCGGCCGTGGACAGGGTGATCGTGATGATCCACGAGGTCGCCACGAACCCGAGCAGGACCAGCACGAACAGCTTGCCCCACCAGAACGGCAGCAGGTCCTCCAGCATCGCCACCGACCCGGCCCCGTTGGGGCTCTCCTTCGCCACCCGCCGGTACATCGGCAGCATCCCCAGCAGGGTCAGCGCCACGAGCAGCAGCGTCGCCAGGGGGGAGACCGCCCCGGCGGCGAGCGCGGCGATCGCCGGCACGTACGCCAGGCTGGAGAAGTAGTCCACGCCCGTCAGGCACATCACCTTCCACCACGCCTGCGGCTCGGTATGGCCTTCACCGGCCGCCGGCCCCACCGGCTGGACCCGGTGGCGCAGCATCCACCGCGCCAGTGCGCCGGACGGCTGCTCCGCGGCGGCGGGGCTGTCCACCACCTCCGGCATCACCCGCTGGCTCGTTTCCTTCATGTCCCCCATCAACCCTTCCTGACCTACGTGGCATTGCGTGCGCGAGGGCCGCTGGGCCCGGGGCCGCGCGACGATCACCGAGTATGGGGCCGCCCGAGCCCGGGCCTGCACCCGGGGCGGCCGCCGCACCGCTTCCTGCCCCGTATGCCCCGGGGATCGCCGAGCACCCTTGACGCATCCCTCACGCGCGGGGGCCGCCGACGGGCTCTCAGAAAAACCCCCGCCGCACCCGTATGTCATGGACGGGCCATTCGTGCATCCTTGCGGTGGACAGGGAGAGGGGCTACGCCACCATGAACAGATCAGCCTCCAGGGGTTCGACCCGGGTGGGCCTCGTGCTCGGTGCGGCTCTGGCGTCGGTCGTGCTCTGCACCACCGTGAGTGCGGCGGCGCCCGGGACCGCGAGCGGGGGCGCGGGCAGGGACTTGGCCGCGCGCCCGGCCGGCGAGCGCGGCTGCCCCCTCGTGTACTTCGACCTGGGCGAGACCCTCGTGCACACCGCCGAGGACGGCAGCATCGCCTACCGGTCCGGAGCGGCCTCCTATCTGCGCGCCCTGCGCGAGCGCCGCATCACGATCGGCCTGATCACCAACGTGCCGCCCTCCTGGGGCACGACCGACGCCGAGCGGGCCGCCAGACTGAAGAAGGAGGTCGACGCCAAGTGGAAGGGCTCTGTGCCCTTCGCCTGGGAGGACTTCGGCGGCCGGATCCTCACCCCCCGCACCGAGGCGGAACGCAAACCGGCTCCCGTCCTCTGGCAGCGCGCGCAGACCGAGTCAGGGCACTGCCGGCTCGTCTTCCAGGCGGAGACGGCCGAGGAGGTCGAGGTGGCGGCCTCGCTGGGCTTCGTGCCGTACCAGATCGGACAGCCCCACCGGCCCGCGTTCCTCCCGGTCGGACTGGTCCAACTCCTCGGTCACCGCTGAACCTTCCGCGATCCTCCTCAGACCGACCGGGCCAGGGCTGTCATCGCGGCAAGGTCCGTCTCCTGCCTGGGGGCCGGGGTCCGGGGCCAGAGCAGTTCGTACGCGGTCTGGATGCGGAAGACCTCATCGGCGAAGGAGCGAACGGCCGCCTCGGTGACCGTGCCCCGCTCCGCGTGCTCGATGAACCTCTCGCACGCCTCCGCGGCGCCCTCGCAGTCGTCGTCGAACTCGAACCGCGCACAGAGCGCGTCGACGGCGTGGGCGCGCGAGGTCAGATGACCGACTCCGCAGTCGAGCCCGTCGTCGGCGAGGTCGTCGGGGTACGGCGCGCGGTGCCAGGAACCGCCCTCGAACCAGTAGACGCATTCGACCCGTCCCCGCTCCGGAAGGTCGTTGCCGAGCTCATGGCGCACCCAGTCGGGCGCCCCGGCGAGGAGGTCGATCGGCGGCTCGTACCGCCCGGTGGTGCCGGAATCGTCCCGCCCGAAGAGAACGGCCCGGCCGGCGTCGGCCCGGGTCATCGTCCACCGGCTGCACGCACCGTCGTCGTAGCGCAAACGGCTGCCGCCGTCGCCGCGGTCGAGCCAGTACCCGTACCGGAAGCGCTTCTTCTCCTCCTGGGCGTCCCAGGTCGCCACGGCGAACGCCGTCCAGCGCGCCCACAACGCCTCCGGCAGGTCCTCCGGCCGTCCCGGACGATGCATCCTCATGCCCACCACACCTCTCAGTTCTTGCATCCGGCCCCGGACCTTATGCGGAGCCAGGCTCTTGGAGATGTGTGCACGGGACGGTGGGGCCTCGTGGTCCCAGGTGTGCGTCTTCCACAGGCCGGAGCGCAGGAACGCGCGGGAGCAGCGGAAGAGATCTACTCGGTCCACGAGCAGGGCCATCGCGGGCCGGTGGCCCTTGACCGTCATCCCGACCATGGCGTGCCCAGTCCGGCGCCACGCATCAACGACAAGCGCATCGACGAGGCAACCGGCGAGCGCAAGCGGTTCTCCGTCGAGTCGACCTTTGCGACCGTCCGTCTGCGGACCAAGGTTGCCAAGGACGCCGGATCCCGGGCCGCCGCCCTGGCGATGGTCTTCAAGCTCGTCGAGCCCGCCCAGGCCCGCTGGCGAGCCGTGAATGCACCCCACCTCGTTGCCCTCGCCCGCGCGGGGGCCCGCTTTGAACGCGGCCAGCTCGTTGAACGGCCGCAGACGACCGCGGCGTGAATAAGGTGGCGGACCTGCCTCGAAGTTCGAGATCATCCGGTCATGTTGGATGGCACGGCAGGACAGGACCTTCCGGTCGGCTTCGGGTTCCGGCCGTATCGCGGCGACGAAGACCACGGCGCCATGGCCGCGGTGCGGCTGGGGTGTGTTGAACGGGACCGGGTCGATGTCCATTCGGTAGTGGAAGGGCTCCCGACGGCGCCCGAGATCGCCGAAGCTTCTGCCAAGTTGGAGGAGCCGTCCAAGAACCAGATCCTGGTGGTGCTCGACGGGAGCGTCGTCGGCTACTCGACGATCCGGTGGTGGCAAGAGCGGGACGATACGTGGCTGTACCTGCACCGCGGCTACCTCTTGCCCGAGCATCGCGGCCAGGGCATCGGCTCAGCCATGCTGAGGTGGTCCGAAGAGCGGATCCGCCAGCTCGTCGAACAGCATGGAACGGCGCGGACAGCAGTGATCGGCGCGAACGCCATGGCCTCCGAGCAGGACGCCACGGCCCTTCTGCGCGCAGCCGGCTACCGACGTGTCTTCAGCCTGGTCGAGCTGGAGCTGGGCGATCTGCAGCAGGTGCCCGAGCCGGGCAGCGAGCTGCCAGCCGGGATACGGACAGGGCCGATCGGGACGAGCCACTACCGTGCAGCCTGGAGGACGGTCGTCGATTCGTACGTGGACCCCGGTTTCACTCAGAGATGGCCTTTCCAGGACTTCGTCGACACCGCCGACCCGGCATGCTGGAGGGCTGCCTGGAACGGGCAGGACATGGTCGGCGTCGCCCTCTGCTCCATCCACCGTCACGACCACACCGTGGGCGAGGTGGAAGAGCTGAGTGTCCGGACGGACCAGCGACGCCTCGGAATCGGCCGGGTCCTGCTGCTGGACGGGCTGCGGAGCCTTCGCGAGCAGGGTGCAACGACCGCTCGGCTGTTCACGGGCACGGCAAATCCGCACCGGTCCTACGACCTTTACGAGAGTGTGGGGTTCCGGCGGCAGAACGAGTACGTCCGTTACCGCAAGCCGCTTGCTTGATAGACCGCCGGCGAGCGGAGAGGGGGCCATTCGATGAAACAGGCTCAGTGCCCTCAAGTGGATTCCGTCGGTTCGACCCGACGGATGGTCGTCGAGCTGAGGGATTCGTCGTCGTAGGAACGGTGACCTGCCCGAAGAAGTAGCCTGCCTCGCCAGACGAACGACGTGTCCCCCCGCTGTCCATCCGGCGGGGAGACACGGCACTCACCTGACTCGGGGGAAGGCCGCGCGGGCGCGGCGGTGGCGGAGGGTCAGTCGGGTGCGCGGAAGCCCCAGCGGCGCCGGGGCTTCTCCCTGGCTCCCCTGAACAGTCGACCGCTCAGCAGCTTCGCGGCCGTCGCGTCGCCCGCCGCTGCGGCCCGCCTGTACCACTGTTCGGCTTCCGCCCTGTGCCCGCTGTGGAAGAGCAGGTACCCCATGTTGACCATGGATGTGACATCGCCGGCGTCGCCCGCGCGCCGAAGCCACGGCTCGGCTTCGCGCCACCTGCCGAGCTCGCAGAGCAGGCTCCCGAGCGGCCCCATCGCCCCGACCTCGCCGCGCTCGGCGGCACGCGTAAGCCACCGTTCCGCCTCCGGGACCCGGCCGGTGCGCCCGAGCAGGAGCCCCAGGTTGACCATCGAGCCCAGGTCTCCCTCATCGCTCGCGCGCCGGAGCCATGGTTCGGCCTCGCCCAGCTTGCCGGCCTCGCACAGGCGGATGGCCAGGGCGGTGACGGCAAGCAGGTGTCCGGACTCGGCAGCCCGGCGGAACCACTCTTCGGCCTCGGCGGGCCGCCCGGTGTTCTCCATGAGTACGCCGAGGTCGTACTGGGCGCGGTCGAATCCGGCGGCCACCGCGCGCCGGTAGGCGTCCTCCGCCTCCCGCGTCCGGCCCGCCTTGTAGAGGAGCGTTCCGAGGTTGCTCATCGCACTCGCGTTGCCGGCGTCGGCTGCCTGCCGCAGGAATGGTTCCGCTTCCCGTGCCCGGCCGCTGTCGTACAGGAGGATGCCAAGGGTGCCGGCGGCCCGTGGATGGGCCGCCCCCACGGCCTGGCGTAACGGGAGTTCGGCTTCCTCCGCCCGCCCGGTGGTCATCAGGAGGACTCCGAATTCGTAGAGGGCGGTGGTGTTGCCCGCCTCGGCGGCCTTGCGCAGCCACGGCTCCGCCTGGGATCCGCGGCCCGTTCTGACCAGTCGCTCGCCGAGCAGGCTCATGGCGGTGACGTCGCCGCTGCGGGCGGACTGCTCCAGCCAGGGTTCGGCCTCGGCGCCCCGGCCCCGGGTGAGCAGGGCGCCGGCCAACAGCACGATGGCCGTGGGCTGGCCGGTCTCGGCGGCGCGCCGCAGCCATGGTTCGGCCTCGTCCATCCGGTCCGCCTGTTCCAGCAGACGGCCGAGGTGGATCATCGCGGGTATGTGGCCCGCCTCGGCTTCCGCCCGGTAGGCACGTTCCAGCTGGTCCTTCGCGTCGTGTGCGTCGTGTGCGTCAGGTCCGTGGGGACCGTCGGGTCCGTCGGGTCCGTCGGGTCCGTCGGGTCCGGCGGTGGCCGTCTCCGCGCGCCGCCGGGCGGCCGTGAGGCGCACGTCGGCGGCCTCTTCGCCCCGGCCGAGGCGCTCCAGCAGGTCGGCGAGGAGTGCGTATCCGCCCAGGAGGTCAGCGGCGTACGCCTGCGGGTCCCGTTCCGCCAGATCACGAAAGACAAGGACGGCCCGGGCCGCCACGACGAGTCCGTCGTCGAGATCGGTGTCCAGTACGGACCTGACGAACGCGTACGCCCACTGGGCACGCGCCAGCTCCGGGAGGCAGGACCCGGAGTCGGATGTGTTCGACTCGCCGTCCGATTCCCCGCTCAGCTCCTGCGCCAGCCCCAGGGCCAAGCGCGAGCAGTCGAGGGCGTCCTCGCGCCGGCCGGTCTGCGCGAGGAACCCGGCGTGGTTGCGCAGCGCCGCGGCCAGGCCCGCCCGGTGCGCGCCGGAGTTCTGGTCGGTCAGTTTGTCCCAGGCCGTGATCGCCTGCCGGGACCGCTCCAGGGCCTCTTCGCGGAGTCCGAACGTCCACAGTTGTCCGGTGTGCGTGGCCAGGGCCTCGGCGAGTTCCGGCAGGTGGCTTCCCGGATTGATCTCAGCCAGTTCCGTCAAGTGCTCGACCGCCACCGCGGAACCGGCCACCGCCCCCACCAGGTCCCCCGCTGCGGCGTCCAGGAGCGACTGGTTGAGCGACAGACGTGCCTCCATGGGGCGGACGAAGGCGTGGTCGACCTCGCCCAGGCCACGCAACTGCTCCGTGGCACGGCGGTAGTGGTCGCGCGCCTCCTCGTGCCGTCCCTCCTCGTACAGCAGGCTGGCGTGGTTGGCCAACGCCATGCCCGCCGAGAGCGACTGGACGCGGGGCAACGGAATGGAGTCGGGCAGCGACGATCCGATCAGCTCGACCGAACGGGCGGAACACTCCAGGGCCGCGCGCCGCTGTCCGGCCTTTGCCAGCCGGTTGGCGTGGTTCCCCAGCGCCTCCGCGAGCAGCACCGCATGGGCCTCGGGGTCGGCCCGCACCAGGGCCTCGTAGAGGTCCACGGCCTGCCGGGACCGCTCCATGGCCTCCGCGTGCTTCCCTGCGTGCGCCAGGGCGACCGCCAGCGAGGACAACGCCCCGGCCCGCTCCTGTGCCGGGGCCTCGGGGTGACCGTGGAGGTCCACGGTCCGCCGCGCGTACGTGAGTGCCTCCGCCCACCGCCCCGCGCGGCCCAGGCGCAGCGCGAGGTGCCGGTACAGCCCGGCCCGTCCGGCATCGGAGGCGCCGGGTTCGACGAGGGCGGCCAAGCGTACGGCGACCGCGGCCAGGCCGGTGTCGAGGTCCACGTGCGGCATGCCGCCCAGCCTCCGGAACGCGGCCCGTTCGATGGCTTCGAGGATCTCCGGGCCGGTCCCGTCGATGGCGCTGATGGCCACCAGGGCGGCGCTGCCCGCGTCGAGCGCGATGTCGGGGTGGTCCCGCAGCAGGGGGTGCAGGACCTGTTCGGCGAGGTGGGGCCATCGGTCGGCCGCCGAGGCCAGGAGGGTCACGGCGCGCGGGGCGACGGCGGCGGCGCCGGGCGCCGTCAGCAGTGCCTTCGGGACCCCCACCGCCCACGCGTCGGCGCGGTAGCCGGTGACCGTGTGCCCGGGCACGGTCAGTGCCAGGAAGTCCTCGGCCAGCCGGTCGGGGTAGAGCGGTTCGAGTACGGTGCGCGGGTCCAGCGGCGGGTAGACCCGGGCGTGGTCGCGCAGGAGGGACCTCTGGGCCCCGGGTCCGTCGGCCACGCCTGCCCGTTCCAGGGCCGTCGCGGCCGCCTCCCAGGTGGAAGCGCCGGTCAGGGTGGCGACGAACGCGACGCTCGCCATGTCGTCCGGTGGGGTACGGAAGTCCAGGCCGGCCGCGCCGTTCTCGTACAGCCTCCGCCAGTTCTCGTGCTCCCGCTCCAACAGGTAGGCCGACATCCCGGCCGGGTCCCGAGGGGCCGTGCGCCCGTGGACGTGCGCGTCCACGGCGACGAGGGCTGCCATGTGCACGGTGAGCGTGAGCCCGAAGGCGGGGTCCGCCAGCGACACCGCGGAGGGGGCCGATGCCGCGTCGGGTCGCCCGTACAGTTCCGCGAACTCGGTGCGCGCGGTGGTGAACATGCGCTCCCGGTCACCCGGTTCCGCCGCCAGTGGTGCCAGCTCGCACTCGGAGGCATCGGCCCGTGCACCGATCATGGACTTCACCGCCGGCCACGCGTGCGGCGTACGGGCCATCAGCAGGACCCGTACCGGAACCCGCGCCCCTTGGTCGCCGCCGCGCGGGCCACCGTCGAACATGCTGTTGGCGAACAGCCAGGCCAGGTCCCGCAGGGGCCACCGGTCGGCGTAGTCCACCAGGACGAGCAGCCCCCGGAGGTGGCCGGCGCGGGCGTCGTGACTGCCCGCGGACTCGGGCAGGACCGTCCCGCCGTGCCGGACGACGATCGTCTTCCACCCCTGACGGACGGACCGCGCGGCGAAGTGATCGGCCAGCCGGGTCTTGCCGCAGCCGCCCGGGCCGTGCAGCCAACGGACGGCCAGGGCGCGACCGTCGTGGCCGGTGCTCCGGCCTCCGGCAGGGCTGTGGCCGCCCGCACCCGGGCCGCGCCACCGGATCAACTCGTCCACCTCGGCCTCGCGCCCGGTGAACGGCACGACCGCGTTGCCCGCGTTGAGCAGTCGGCTGGGCTGCTCGATCCAGGCCGGGTCCGGATCGCCGTCCGGGGGTTCGTGCTCGGCGAGTACGTACACGGGCCGGCCGTCACCGTGGATGTGGACGTCCGCGTTGATCGCCCCGTACGCGAAGCCGTCGAAGGCGTAGACGTTCTGGACGATCCTGGCGCCCGCGGAGCCGTCGCCCCGCAACGCCTCTGCGGGCCCCTCCCCACCGGGTGACCCGGGCACCGTCATGCCTGGGTGTCCGACGACGGGAGCGCGCCGGGACCGGGCGGGGCGGCGGGGGCATGGTTGTGGATGCTGCCTCCGATCACGCCCTGCGCCGTCGAGTTCGGAGCGCTCGCCGTGATGTGCTGGGTGGTGGTCGTCGTCACCTGCGGGTGTTCGCGCCGCATCTCGGCCAGGAGCTGCTCCAGTTCGCCGCGGGCTGCCGGATCGGTCAGCAGCAGGTCGCGCAACCGGGTCTCCCATACCACCGCCACGCGCGCCCCGACATCGGGGTTCTCGGGCTGCGCGTCGGCGAGTTCCCGGGCCGAACGCTCCAACTCCGCCGCCATCCGCTCCTCGGCGCCCTCACGGCGCCAAAGCCTCGGCAGCCTCTGCGCGGCGCCCACCAGCCCGGTGGCCAACGCGGTGACGAGCACGGTGCCACCCTCGTGTGCGAGGCTCTCGATCACTTCCGACATGGTCGGTTTCCTCCCTGCGCTCCTTCGGCGGCGGCTCGAACAACCGCTCCACACCAGACGCTACGAGCCGACGGCCGACGACGCAGGAAGATCACCGAACAGGCAGGTCACCGGAGGCGGCGGGGATCAGTCGCGCAGCGCCGGGATGACGTGCTGTCCGTACGCGTCGATCGTGGCCTCCCTCGCGTCGTGCATGTCGTACACCGCGAACTGGTCGACGCCGAGGTCGCGCAGGGCCCGGAGCTTCTCGATGTGGGCCTCCACCGGGCCGAGCAGGCAGAAGCGGTCGACGATCTCGTCGGGGACGAAGTCGGTGGAGGGGTTTCCGGTGCGGCCGTGGTGGCTGTAGTCGTAGCCCTCGCGGGCCTTGATGTACTCGGTGAGCTCGTCGGGGATCATCGAGGAGTGCTCGCCGTAGCGGCCGACGAGGTCGGCGACGTGGTTGCCGACCATGCCGCCGAACCAGCGGCACTGGTCGCGGGCGTGCGCCAGGTCCGCGCTCACGTACGCCGGCGCCGCCACGCAGATGGTGATCGCGGACGGGTCGCGGCCGGCCTCTACCGCGGCGTCCCGCACCGATTTCACCATCCACTCGGTGAGGTAGAGGTCGGCGAGCTGGAGGATGAACCCGTCGGCCTTCTGCCCGGCCAGGGCCAGGGCCTTGGGTCCGTACGCGGCCATCCACACCGGGAGTTTCCCGTCCCGGATCCACGGGATGCGGACCGGGTTGCCGTCGACGACCGCCTCACGGCCCTCGGCCAGGTCGCGGATGACGTCGATGGCCTCGCCGAGCCGGGCCAGGGTGTTGGGCTTGCGCCCGGCGACCCGCATCGCGGAGTCCCCGCGCCCGATCCCGCAGACGGTGCGGTTGCCGTACATGTCGTTGAGGGTGGCGAAGGTGGAGGCGGTCACCTCCCAGGTGCGGGTCCCGGGGTTGGTGACCATGGGCCCGACGTGCAGCTTGCGGGTGTGCTCCAGGATCTGGCTGTAGATGACGAACGGCTCCTGCCACAGCACGGCCGAGTCGAAGGTCCAGCCGTAGCGGAAGCCGTTGCGCTCGGCACGGCGCATGAGGCTGACCACCTGCGCGGCGGGCGGGTCGGTCTGCAGGACGAGGCCGAAGTCCATGGGGCGGCTCCTTGAGCTTTACAGGTACTGGCAGGTGGAGCGGGGGATGAAGACCCCGTGTCCCGCCCGGCCGGTGAATTCGCGTTGGTCGATGACGAGTTCCCCGCGCGAGAGCACGGTGTCGACGCGTCCGGTGATCCGCTTGCCCTCGTACGCCGAGTAGTCCACGTTCATGTGGTGGGTCTCGGCGGAGATGACCTGCTCGGCGTGCGGATCGTAGAGGACGATGTCGGCGTCGGAGCCCGGCGCGATGGTGCCCTTCTGCGGGTAGAGGCCGAACATCCGGGCCGGGGTCGCACAGGCGATCTCGATCCAGCGGCGGCGGCTGATGTGCCCGTCCAGGACCGCCTGGTGGAGGAGGTCCATGCGGTTCTCCACCCCCGGCAGCCCGTTGGGGATCTTGGAGAAGTCGCCGCGGCCCAGCTCCTTCTGGCCCCGGAAACAGAACGGGCAGTGGTCCGTGGAGACCACCTGGAGGTCGTTCGTCCGCAGCCCCCGCCACAGGGCCGCCTGGTGCTCGCGCGGCCTCAGCGGGGTGGAGCAGACGTACTTGGCGCCCTGGAAGTCGGGCTCCGCCAGGTTGTCGGTGGACAGGAAGAGGTACTGCGGACAGGTCTCCCCGAAGACGGGCAGGCCCTTGTCGCGGGCCGCGGCCAGCTCGGCCACCGCCTCCTCCGCGGAGACGTGGACCACGTACAGGGGCGATCCGGCGACCCGGGCGAGCTGGATCGCCCGGTGGGTGGCCTCCGCTTCGAGGAGCACCTTGCGGACCTCGCCGTGGTGGCGGGGATCGGTCTCCCCGCGCGCCAGGGCCTGTTCGACGAGGACGTCGATCGCGATGCCGTTCTCGGCGTGCATCATGATCAGCCCGCCGTTGCCGGAGGCCCGCTGCATGGCGCGCAGGATCTGTCCGTCGTCGCTGTAGAAGACGCCCGGATAGGCCATGAACAGCTTGAAGGAGGTGACTCCCTCCTCGACGAGGAGGTCCATCTCCTTCAGCGTGTGCTCGTTGACGTCCGAGAGGATCATGTGGAAGGCGTAGTCGATCGCGCACTGCCCGTCGGCCTTGGCGTACCAGGCGTCGAGCCCCTCGCGCAGGGCGTGGCCCACGCTCTGCACCGCGAAGTCGACGATGGTGGTGGTGCCGCCCCAGGCCGCGGCCCGGGTGCCGGTCTCGAAGGTGTCCGAGGCGGAGGTGCCGCCGAAGGGCAGCTCCATGTGGGTGTGCGCGTCGACCCCGCCCGGGATGACGTACTTCCCGGTCGCGTCGATCGTGCGGTCGGCCGTCCAGGCCGCGGCGGCGGCCGAGCCGTGCGCGGCGAGGGCGGCCACGCGGCCGTCCTCGATCAGGACGTCCGCGTGCAGTTCGTCGGCGGCGGTGACGACGAGGCCGCCGCGGATCAGGGTGCGGATGCTCATGGGTGAGTCCCCCTACTGGATGCTGCGCAAAGCCTGTTCGAGGATCTCGGCGCCCTCTTCCGCCTCGGAGACGGTGAGGGAGAGCGGCGGGGCGATGCGCAGGACGCTGGTGTTGTGACCGCCGCCCTTGCCCAGCAGCAGGCCGCCTTCGCGGGCCGCCTCCAGTACGGCGGCGGCCGCGTCCGGGTCGGCCTCGTCAGTACCGGGCTTCGTCAGTTCCAGGCCGGCCATCAGGCCCCGGCCGCGGACCTCCCGTACGGCGGGCACGTGCGCGGCGATGGCGCGCAGCCGCTCCAGGAGCAGGCCGCCGACACGGCGGGCGTTGCCCTGGAGGTCGTGTTCGAGCAGGTACGCGAGGTTGGCGACGCCGGCGGCCATGGTGACGGGTGAACCGCCGAAGGTGGAGATGGAGTTGGAGTCGAGGCAGTTCATCACCTCGGCGCGGGCCACGACTCCGCCGATGGACATGCCGTTGCCGATGCCCTTGGCGAAGGTGAGGATGTCCGGCGGGCCGTTCTGAGCGTGGGCCTGCCAGCCCCAGAAGTGGTCGCCGGTGCGGCCCCAGCCGGTCTGCACCTCGTCGCTGATCCACAGGATGCCGTGGCGGTCCAGGACCTCGCGGAAGGCCCCGTACAGGCCGTCGGGCGGGGAGGTGAACCCGCCGACGCCCTGGATGGGTTCGGCGATGAGTGCGGCCACTCCCCCGCGGGCCTGGCCCAGTACGTCGTCCAGGTCCGCGACGGCGGCCGCGGTGAAGGCGGCGTCGTCGAGGTGGGCGAAGGGGCCGCGGGAGCGGACCGCGCCGTGCACGTAGTACGTCTGGAGCGGCGAGAGGCTGGTCGGGGACCAGCCCCGGTTGCCGGTGATCGAGACGGTGGAGAAGGACCGGCCATGGTAGCTGTTGCGCATCGCCAGGATCTGGTTGGAGCGGCGGTACGTGGTCGCGAGCAGCAGGGCGGTGTCGTTGGCCTCGGTGCCGGACGTGGTGAAGAAGACGCGGGCGTCGGGGATGCCGGACAGGGCGGCGACCCGCTCGGCCAGCTCGATCATCGGCCGGTTGAGGTAGAGCGTGGAGGAGTGGATGATCCGCCCGGCCTGTTCGGAGACGGCCTTGGTGACCTCGGGCAGGGCGTGCGCGGTCATCGTGGTGAGGATGCCGCCGAAGAAGTCGAGGTAGCGGTTGCCGTCGGCGTCCCAGACGTGGCGGCCCTCGCCGTGGGTGAGCTCGATGGGCTGCTTGTAGTAGAGCGCGAGCCAGTCGGGCAGGACGGTGCGGTGGCGACTGTGGAGCGGGATCGGGTTGGTCACGGCTGTACGAGTCCTCCGTAGGCGTCGGGGCGGCGGTCGCGGTAGAAGGCCCACTGGGTGCGGACCTCTTCGATGAGGCCGAAGTCGAGGTCGCGGACGAGGAGTTCCTCTTCCTTGTCGCTGGCGACCTCGCCGACGAACCGGCCGCGCGGGTCGACGAAGTAGCTGGTGCCGTAGAAGTCGTTGTCGCCGTACTCCTCCTGGCCGACCCGGTTGATGGCGGCGATGAAGTACTCGTTGGCGACGGCGGAGGCGGGCTGTTCCAGCTGCCACAGGTGCGAGGAGAGGCCGCGGTGGGTCGCGGACGGGTTGTAGACCAGCTGAGCTCCGGCAAGGCCCAGTTGCCGCCAGCCCTCGGGGAAGTGGCGGTCGTAGCAGATGTAGACGCCGACCTTGCCGACGGCGGTGTCGAAGACCGGCCAGCCGAGGTTTCCGGGGCGGAAGTAGTACTTCTCCCAGAACCCCCTGACCTGGGGGATGTGGTGCTTGCGGTACTTGCCGAGGTAGCTGCCGTCGGAGTCGATGACGGCGGCGGTGTTGTAGTAGAAGCCCGCGCTCTCCAGCTCGAAGACCGGTACGACGATCACCATGCCGGTCTCGCGGGCGAGGTCCTGCATGCGGCGGACCGTCGGGCCGTCGGGGACGGGCTCGGCCCAGCGGTAGTGCTCGGGCTCCTGGACCTGGCAGAAGTAGGGGGCGTTGAACACTTCCTGGAAGCCGATGATCTGTGCGCCCTGGGCGGCGGCCCGGCGGGCGTGCGCCTCGTGTTTGGCGATCATCGATTCGGTGTCTCCGGTCCAGGTGGCCTGGACCAGCGCGGCGCGGACGACTTGGGCCATGAGCTGCTCCTCGCGAACGGGAACGCCGGGTTCTACGCACGTAGACGGAGTACGTAGGGAGTAGAACGTAGGCCTCGTCACAGCCCGGGGCAAGACCGCCTTGCACAGTTGGAGTAGTCGATCACGTTACGTCGCCCCTCGGTCGATTGCGGTCAGCAGGCGGGCGGGTTACGTCTCGACTCAGGGGGTGACGAGGCCTGCTACGCGTAAGGCGTGGGCGAGGTCGCGGTGGTGGGACCCGGCCAGGGCGCGGGCCGCCCCGAGCAGGCGCGGGGCGAACCACTGCGGGTCGCGGCGGGCCAGCCCGGCCGCCTCCTCGGCG
The DNA here is from genome assembly GCF_056432025.1 of Streptomyces sp. NPDC045695. Taxonomy (NCBI): domain Bacteria; kingdom Bacillati; phylum Actinomycetota; class Actinomycetes; order Kitasatosporales; family Streptomycetaceae; genus Streptomyces; species Streptomyces sp. NPDC045695. The sequence goes on along the minus strand of NZ_JBWKJU010000005.1, from coordinate 3,481 downwards.
GTGCGGACCCGGACGAAGGCGCCGAGGAGTGCCTCGGCCTCCCGGATCCGGCCGGCCCCGTCGAGGGCGAGCGCCGCGGCCGCGACCTCGGCGGCCGGACGGGCCGCGCCCTGGCGCAGCAGGCGGTCACAGTCGGCTCGCCGGCCGGCGTCCCCGAGGGCGGCGGCGGTGGCCGCGAGGTGCCCGGGCGGGAGCGAGGCCGCCTCCCAGAGCAGGGTGTCCCAGTCCGCCGCGAGCCCGGCGCGGGCCAGTGCGGTGGCCAGTGCGGGCAACCGCCCTGCGGGCCAGGCCGCGGCCTCGCACAGCAGCGCGTGCGCCTCCCCGCTCCGCCCTTGCGCGCGCAGCGCGAGGAGCTCGGCGGCGAGGGCCTCCGCGCGGCGCTCTTCACCCGCCCGGGGGTAACCGGGGCGCTCCCCGGCCCCCGCGGGCGGTTCGACCAGGGCGTCGGCGGACACCGGCTCCGGCCGGGACCCGGGGGCGCCCGGGGCGGCGGATTCGGGGGCCCGCCCTTCGCGCCTGCCGAAGCGGGTGCCGCGGGGCGCGGGATCCTGCGGGGTGCCGAAGCGGGCGCCGCGCGGGGCGGGAAGGCCGCCGGGCTCGGGCCCGGGCTCCGGGCCGGTACCGCCCGGGTGGCCCGGCGGGGCGGTGAACGCCGGGGCCGCGGGGGCGGCCGAGCCGGCGTACCGGGCACCCCCGGCTCGCCGCCCACCCCGCAGCCACCGCCCCTCGGCCCGCCCCACCGGCCCTTCGGCCGCCACCGCGGTTCCGGCGTCAGCCGGCCCGGACCCTCCACCCCACCCCGACTCCCCGTCGTGCACGGCCCGCACGTCGGGCGCCGCCCCAGCCTTACCGCGCCCGGCGTGTGGGGCCGGCGGTGGGCCGGGGTTGGTTCGTCCGGGCGGTGGGGGGACCGGGGGGGTCGGGTGGGCCGTCGGCGGGGCTGCGGGTGGGGGTTGTGGCGACGGGGCCGGTCCCAGTGCGTCGGCTTGCAGGGCCGTCAGGCGGGCCGCGAGGTCCTCGTAGCGGGCGGCCGCGCGGGCCGCGTCGTCCTGGGTCCAGGAGAGCTCCCGGGACAGGGCGTCGGCCCCGGCCCGGTCGGTGGTCGTGCCGAGACGCGCCGTCAGGCTCCGCAGGGCCGCCTCGGACTCGGCCCGCTGGGAGGCGGACGCCGCGAGCAGGGTCCGGAGCTCCGCCTCGCCGCCCGGCAGCCGGTCCCACACGGTGACGGCCGCGGCCCGCAGCCGCGCCGCGTGTGCGCTCTCGCGCGCCGCGAACTCCGCGCCCCGCGCCACCGCCAGGTCCCGCAGCAGCGATTCCACCACGTCCCAGGGCGGCATCGCGGCCCCGTCGAGACAGGCCCGCATCCCCTCCGGATCCCGGCGCAGGAACTCCCCGTACCAGCCTGCCCCGGGATCCAGCCTCTGCGTCAACCCCCGCAAGTACGCGCAGAGTTGACTGATCGCCGGCGAAGTCGCGCTCTCCATGACCGCATTGGACCCCACCTGTGTTACGGGCGGGCTACGGGAGCCTCAAAGCTTGACGGCGATCGCGGTGTGCGGGCGCTTCCCCCGCCGCGCCAGGGTGGCGGGTACGTCCACCATCCAGAACTGCCACGTGTACTTGCGCGACAGCAGCTTCCGCACCCGCCGCAGCCCCGCCTCGTCGAGCAGCCGGGCCTCGCCCTCCCGCACGGGCGCGCCCTCCACGACGCGCCCGCGCACGTCGCACGCGGTGACGGTGACCCGGCCGCTGTTCCTGATGCGCTTGACCTTCCACGAATCGCTGCGCGTCCACACGTACAGCTCACCGCCGTCGGCCGCCGCCCACACCGGCGTGGCCACGGCCGTGCCGTCCTTGCGGAAGGTGGTCAGACTGACGTACCGCGCCCTGCCGAGCTCTTCGAGATCCATACCGAGACCCTAAGCGGGCGGGGCCGTGTGGGTGCCCGGCGGTCCGCGCCCCCCGGATGACGCGGACCGGGCGGACTTGCGTCCGTGATCCTCACGGCGTCGCGCGCTGGAGCTCGGTGTGGCCGGCGACGACGCCCGGGTGGTGGACGAGCACGTCACCGGAGCGCGGCGGGCCGTCCGGGGCGGCGCAGGCCGCGAGCAGCAGGCCGCCCGCGAGGAGGGCGCCGACGAGGCCGAAACCGAGTCGCTGGGATGCGTTCGTGGCTGACACGCATTCACGCTTCCCCCGCGCTCCGGCGGTCCCACCGCGATTGGGCCGATCGGCCTGCGGGCCCGCCCGAACGGCAGATCCGCCGACCAGAGCAGAGGCCCAGAGCAGAGGCCCAGAGCAGCCGGTCAGACGGGGACCGCGGCGCTGCGCCTGAGCAGGTCGTCCAGGGAGAGCCCGAGCGTCTCGGCGAGGGCGGCGACCGTGAAGAAGGCGGGGGTGGGCGCCCGGCCCGTCTCGATCTTGCGGAGCGTCTCGGCGGAGAGCCCGGCGCCGGCCGCGACCTCGACCATGCTGCGGCTGCCCCGGGCCTCGCGCAGCAGCGCGCCCAGCCGCTCGCCGCGCTCGCGCTCTTCGGGGGTGAGAGGAGTACGAACCATGCCCTCATCCTACCCGGCACGCCAATAACTATCCCGTTATTCTTATACCGGTATAGTTATTGGCATGGTGGAACTGAAGACGGACCGAGAGATCGACGAGATGCGCGCCGCGGGCCGGGTGGTGGCCCAGGCGCTGGCCGCCGTACGGGCGGCCGCCCGCGTGGGGATGTCCCTGCTGGAGCTGGACGGGGTGGCGCGGGGAGTGCTCCGGGAGGCCGGGGCGAGCTCACCCTTCCTGGGCTACCGGCCGCGGTTCGCCCCGGTGCCCTTCCCCGCCGTGGTGTGCGCCTCGGTCAACGACGCGATCGTGCACGGCATCCCGGACGCCTACCGCTTGCGGGACGGCGACCTGGTCAGCATCGACTGCGGGGCGAAGCTCGACGGCTGGGTCGGGGACGCGGCGGTCAGCTTCACCGTCGGCCGGGCCCTCCCCGCCGACCTCCGGCTGATCGGGACCGCCGAGGCGGCGCTCGCCGCCGGGATCGCCGCCGCCGTGCCGGGCAACAGGATCGGGGACATCGCCCACGCCATCGGTACGGTCTGCCGCGCCGCCGGGTACGGGGTCCCCGACGGCTTCGGCGGCCACGGCATCGGCCGCGCCATGCACGAGGACCCGGGCGTGCCCAACGAGGGCCCGCCGGGACGCGGCATGAAGCTGCGCCCCGGCATGGTCCTCGCCATCGAGCCCATGCTGACCGCGGGCGGTACGGACGACTACCGGTGCGACGACGACGGCTGGACCCTGCGGACCGTCGACGGCAGCCGTGCCGCTCACGCGGAGCACACGGTCGCGATCACCGCCGACGGCCCGCGGATCCTCACCGCGGTCTAGGCGCTGTCGTCAAAGTAGCGCCGGTCAGGCCCGCGGTGTCCGGTGCCGTGCATCGCAAGGCGGAGGGGCGCCCGTGTACGGGACGTACTCG